>NZ_JAUOSD010000001.1:0-582182 GCF_030548265.1 Marinovum sp. 2_MG-2023
TGCCGTGGTCAACATGGCCAATCGTGCCGATGTTGCAATGCGGTTTGGAACGCTCAAACTTTTCCTTTGCCATGGTACTCAGGCGCCTCGTGGTTGGGGGACCGGAATTGGCCCGTTTCTCATCGCGCGCGAGATATTGGCTTTGGCAGGGAAAATCAAGCGTCAGTTGGCGGTTGGGGTCGCCTTCTTTTTCTTTGGGTCTGTCTTGGCCTTGACGACACGGGCGTCCGGGGTGAACCAATCGTGCCGGGTTTTCTGCACGGCCAGCCATGTTTCAAGCTGTTTGGCCCCTTTGATCGCCAGATTTTCCAATTGTTCCTCGGCCGTTTGGGTCAGCCCCGATCCGGCCACGGTTTCGGCCGAGACGGCCTCCAGCACGGTGATTTCATGCGGTTCTTCGTTCAATTTGATGCCTTTGACATCATCCCAGACCGTCACGCGGAAAATAAGCACGGATTTTGGTTGCAGGACCAACGGCACACCGACCTGGGCCAGCACATATCCTTCGACCGAGATTCCGAAATGATAGAGTTTTTCGCCTTCGTCTTCGTAGCGGCGAAAGCGGTCTTCGACCGCCTTGTCCACGGCGGCGATCCATCGTTCCTCGGTGGCGTCACGTGACAGCGGACCTTTGGTCAGGTTCGGCGCAATCACGATCGAATGGCCCAGTTTGAAGTCCCCCAGCGGCTCTGGCGCCTGATCAAGATCACGTCCGTCGGAACAGGCAACAAGTGTTAGGAAAGCAACTAGGGCAAGCAGGGCGCGCATCAGGCAATGGTCCTTCTCAAGGTCGTGCGTCCCCCTGACTAGCCCATGCGGCTGTGCGGCGCAATTGCACGGGGCCATTATCGCCCTATATGCTGAGTCAAAAGGAGCCTGCCCATGCCTGCCAGTGTTCTGACATCCGCTGCCTCTGATGTGACCGTACAAGAGCCGGTACAAGAGCCTGCGCAAGTGCCGGTGCATGTGCCGTTGGGCACCCGGCCACTTGGGCTTTTGGCCAGTCTTTCGGCGGCGCGGCGCAATCTTCTGTCCATTATTCCGCAGATCGCCACGACCCAGCCGATGGTGTCGGGGCGCACCGGCGTCCGCTGGCATATGGTCATGGACCCGGGCGCGATTCGCCGGATTTTGCAGGAGCGGCTGGAGGATTATCCAAAGTCGCTGGTCACCAAGAACCTGTTGCGCCCCGCCATTGGCGAGTCGATGTTCATCGCCGAGGGCGCGCATTGGCGGTGGCAGCGGCAGGCAGCCGCGCCGGTGTTTTCGCATCGCAACGTGATGAACCTTGCGCCGATCATGTCAGCGGCCGCGGTGCGGGCCTGTGAGCGGATTGCCAACGGTGGGGCGGGGGCGGTGAACCTGCATGATGAAATGGTCACAACCACCTTTGATGTGATTTCCGATGTGACCTTTTCCGGCGACAGCGTGTTTGACCGTCAGGGCGTGCACAGCGCCATCGACAATTATATTGCCGCAGCGGGCAAGGTGTCGCTGTTTGATATGTTGGGTTTTCCCGATTGGGTGCCGCGCCCGGGGCGGTTGGTGTCGGGCAAGGCGCTGCGCCAGATGAAGCAGGTGGCCGACACGGCCATCGACGCCCGCGCGGGGCGGGCACAGGATGACGTGCCGGATCTGCTTGATCTGTTGATGGCGGGCGAAGACCCGGAAACCAAACGCAAGATGAGCGTGGCAGAGCTGCGCGACAATCTGTTGACCTTTATCGTGGCTGGGCATGAAACCACGGCGTTGGCGCTGTCCTGGTCGCTTTATCTCTGTGCCTTTGATCCCGCTGTCCAGGATCGCGCCCGCGCCGAGGTGCAATCGGTAGTGCAGGATGGCGTTGCGACGGGCGCGGATGTGGCGAACCTGCCCTATGTTCGTCAGATCGTGGACGAGGCGATGCGGCTTTACCCGCCTGCGGGGATCATCTCGCGCACGGCGCAGGTCGCAGATACGCTCTGTGGGCGCGAAATCCGGCCCGGTGATACGGTGATGGTGCCGATCTATGCGCTGCATCGCAACGGGCTGTTGTGGGACGACCCCGATGCCTTCCGCCCCGAACGGTTTGCGGATCGCAAGGCGGTGCCGCGCTATGCCTATCTGCCGTTTGGCGATGGACCGCGTATCTGTATCGGTGCCAGTTTTGCTATTCAGGAGGCGGTGATCATCCTTGCAACTTTGCTGTCGCGTTTCCGGTTTCATCCCGTGCCGGAGCGGGCGCCGGAACCGGTGATGATCATCACCCTGCGCCCCGAGGGTGGGGTCTGGTTGACGGCAGAGCCGCTTTGAAACGGCAGCAGGCCGCGCTACTGGCAAATGTTGCGCAGTGCCTGCCATTCGTCGTTGTTTAGAACCGGCACGGCCTCAAATCCCGCTGGCAAATCGACATTTGCGGCCAATATCCGATCTGACAGGGCCGGGTGGCTGGCGAAATGGGCGAAAAAGCCGTCACGCTCGCCATATTTGGCGCGCAACAGGTCAAAGAAACGTCCCAATGCGGCGGGGTCTATCCCGGTCTCAAGCAACAGGGCGCGGGCGAAATCATCGGCTCCGGCCTCGGCCTCGCGTGAATAAGTGGCCTGAATCAATTGTTCGGTCAGGAACAGCACCATCGCCCCGCCGGCGAAATCACCGAACAACAGCCCCAGAACCCCGATCGACCCCGCAGAGCGCAGCGCATGGCGGGTCGGGTCGCGGCTGATCACATGGCCGATTTCATGGGCAAAGACCGCTGCGACCTCCTCTGGGGTTTCGGCGGCCTTGATCATGCCGCGAAAGAACACAATATAGCCACCGGGCAGGGCAAAGGCGTTGACCATCGGGTGATCCAGCACATGCACCGACACCTGCTGGCCCTCGGGCAGACCCGGGGCCAGATGCGCCTGCATCCTGACCAGTGCCGCGACGCCGTCCGGGTCTTCGCAGAACGCCACAGGTTGCCCCATGCCGGTGTCATCCAAAGCAGAGCGGATCTGGTTCAGGGTTGTTTCGCCCAACGCGCGCTCACCTTCCGGCGGGATATAAACCGCCAATTGGTCTGCCATCGTCGGCACAAGTACGGAGATGATCAACGCAACCGAGGCCACCGCCGCCACCGCCCAGGCCACCAGCCGCCCCCGGCGCGTGACCGGCGCGGCCCGGCGGACATCGGGCAATCGTTCGAGCAACAGATCGTCGTTCAGGATCAGCCGCGCCACCGGATCGTCGCGCAGGCGCAGAATGCTCAGATCCTTGCCGCCCAGATCCGGCAGCAGCCGCAAATCGTCCAGCGGCCAGTGCAGGGGGGCAAAGCCGATGCGCGCGATCACCAGCGCCCGCGCAGCTTCATCCACGGACAATTGCGCCAGATCGCCAACGGCGGTGTCACCGTCGAAATACAGGCCGGTCGCTTCAAATGGTTCTGGCGCGGCGCCCACCCGGATCACGGTCATATCGACGCCCCCACATCCAATGCCTCGGCAAAGCCTTCGGCCTCTTCAAATTCATCGCGGGCACGTTGCGAAATCTGCCGCAGGGCGGCGGGGTTTTGCACCGTCAATGTGGTGGCATAATGCCGCCAGACCGGCATGGTGACCCAGGCATGGGTAAAGGTCGCCCAAAGCAGGAAGATGGCGAAATAAAGCGCAATGCCAATGGCGATCAGGGCGGGTTGCGGCACCAGCGCCAACATGGTGCCCAACTCGCCGAAATCCTGCATGAATTCGGTTTGCGAAAACTGCACCAGCATGACGCCGATACCCAGCGCCCCCAGCGGCAACGCCAGCACCAGCCCGGTCGCCAGATAGCCCAACACCGTGATCATCAATATGCGGAACGGGCGGGGATTGGCGGTAAACGTGACATCGCTAACCGTTTTGTGGTTGGCCAGAATGCGAAACGTGACGACCCGATAATGCACATAGCCATAGGCGGCCATCATCCAGGCCAGCACCGCAATCGGCGAACCTGTTGCGGTTTGCCCCGCCGCAATCAATCCCGCCGCGCCCCCTGCGAGGGCCAGAGCAATGAACATCGGGATCGTCGCGTGATAAAGTTGGGTCCACCGGCCCCCTTGGGTAAAGCGCGCATTGCCGAAATAGGTCCGGTCGATGCGGTATTTCTCTAGATAAAACGTCATGCGCGGCCAGAGCAGGCCAAGGGTCAGCAGGGTGATGGCCCAATGCATCAGCGCCCGCCAGACATAGCCCCAGGCCCCCGGGGCTACGCCAAACCGCACCCCGCGCCATCGGGTGCGCGCCAGCACATAGCGCCGCCCGCGATATTGCGCATAAAACCACAAGGGGATCACCCCCGCGAAACTGACCAGATAGGCCGCATAATTTTGTTGAAACAACGAGAAGCTGGCAAACATCAGCGCAAGGTTCACGACACCGATGTAAAAGGCCAGGATCACCACCGCGATCAGGAATCCCAGCAGTTTTTCCCAAGGGTCGCCGACATATTCCAAAGGTGTGCCGCCCGGCCGCGTCGACGACCAATACCAACGCCGCAACCGGGTTTTCATCCAGAATCGATAAAGCCCAAGCGTGAGGACCGTCAGGAACCCGGTCTTGAGCGCCAGCCAGAACACGGACCGATGTTTGCCAACAAACGTGGTGTCCAGTTTTGCGGGTGGCGTCGGGCTGGCATAGGATCCACGCGGCGGCCAGACACCCCCATTCTTGGAAGATGTGCCAATCTCCATCGACGGTGTCGGCGAAGAGACCGGTGCAGGGGCGCCGGTTTCTGGCGAGGCCCGTTCCCAGGCTGAGGTCTGAGGCATGTGGCGGGCTCCGGCGGCAATCGTCTGGGAAAACTCTTGCCGCAAGAGGACTGTGGCCGGTGCCGGATGTCAACCAGAAGGCCGCTCAGGCCCGTGTTTCAGAGCGGCCCGGTCGAGGTGCCCGGCCCGACGCTGTATTGACGCTGTTTTCAGGTGAACCGATTGTCACGCGGGAAGCCGCGCGGTGCCATCCGCCCGGTGCCGGCCCGTTTGCCCTGCCATTCGGCCAGGTTGGTTTCGGTGCGGGTGCGCCCCGCCGGGTCGAGCCATGACAAGCCATTTTCAAGCGTAAAGGTGGTGACATCCGACATGCCGCCGTCCTTGTACTTCTGCAGGCGCACGCCCTTGCCCCGGCCCATTTCCGGCAGCTCGTCCAGATCAAAGACCAGCACCTTGCGGTTTTCACCGACCACCGCGACCGCGTTGCCGGTGACCGGTCGACAGACGCTGGCACGAGAGGGTGTGCGCACGTTCAGCACCTGTTTGCCGGCGCGGGTTTGGGCAACGACCTCGGACTCTGGCACAACGAAACCGTCACCGGCGCTGGAGGCCACCAACAGCTTTCCTTCGGGGCGGTGGATGAACAGATCGACGATCTCAGCCTCATTTGGCAGATCGACGATCAACCGCAATGGCTCGCCCATGCCGCGCCCGCCGGGCAGGTTGGCGGCGGAAACGGTGTAGAACCGGCCGTTTGTGCCAAATACCAGCAATCGGTCGGTGGTTTCGGCATGAAAGATGAATCGCGGCCCGTCGCCGTCCTTGAACTTCAATTCGCGTTTCAGGTCGATGTGGCCGGTCATCGCGCGAATCCACCCCATCTGGGAACAGACAACGGTGATTGGTTCGCGGTCGATCATCGCTTCGATCGGCACATCTTCGACGACACCCGCCTCGGCAAAAGTGGTGCGGCGCTTGCCGAATTCGTATTCCTTGCCAAATGTCTTGCGGGCTTCGCGCAATTGCTCGGCGATCCGCGCCCATTGCAGGTCTTCGCTGTCCAAAAGGTCAACCAGCCCGGCGCGTTCTTCCATAAGAGCATTGCGCTCGTTCACCAGCGCCATTTCCTCAAGCCGGCGCAAGGCGCGCAGCCGCATGTTCAGCACCGCTTCGGCCTGAACCTCGGTCAGGCCCAGATCGGGATCATCGGCCGGGGCAGGCGAGACATAGTCGCTTTCATCCGTGGCACGCACGAAATCGCGACCCCAATCTTCGCGCATCAGCGCCGCCTTGGGGTCGTCATCATAGCGGATAATGTCGATCACCCGGTCGAGGTTCAAAAAGGCAACAATCAGCCCTTCCAATACCTCCAGCCGGTGGTCGATCTTTTCCATCCGGTGTTTGGAGCGGCGGTGCAGCACCTCGCGCCGGAAGTCGAGAAAGGCGCGCAGCACCTCTTTCATCGAACAGACCTTGGGCGTGACGCCGTCGATCAGCACGTTCATGTTCAGGCTGAATCGCACCTCCAGATCAGAGCTGCGGAACATCATGCCCATCAAGACATCCGGGTCGACATTTTTCGACCGGGGTTCCAGCACCACGCGAATGTCATCGGCGCTTTCATCACGAATATCGGCGAGGATCGGCACCTTCTTGGTTTGGATCAGCTCGGCGATCTTTTCGATCAGCTTGGATTTCTGCACCTGATAGGGGATCTCGGTGACGACGATCTGCCATTGGCCACGGCCCAGATCCTCGACCTCGTAGCGACTGCGCAGGCGGAAAGACCCGCGCCCGGTGCGATAGGCCTCTGCGATATTCTCGGGGGGTTCGACAATCACGCCGCCGGTCGGGAAATCCGGGCCGGGCACGTAATTGAGCAGTGTTTCGTCGCGGGCATCCGGGGTTTTGATCAGATGCAGGCAGGCGTCGATAAGTTCGGGGATGTTGTGCGGCGGAATATTGGTCGCCATGCCGACAGCAATCCCGCTGGAACCATTGGCCAGAAGATGTGGGAATTCGGCCGGCATCACCACCGGTTCGGTTAGACGGCCATCGTAATTGTCGCGGAAATCGACGGCGTTTTCGTCAAGACCGTTCAACATCGCCTCGGCGACAAAGGTCATCCGCGCCTCGGTGTATCGGCTGGCGGCGGGGTTGTCGCCGTCGATATTGCCGAAATTGCCCTGACCATCCACCAGCGGATAGCGGACGTTGAAATCCTGGGCAAGCCGCGCCATCGCGTCATAGATTGCTGCGTCGCCATGCGGGTGGAAATCGCCCATGGTGTCGCCGGAAATCTTGGCAGATTTCAGAAATTTGCCGTTCGAGGCCAGCCGCAGCCGGTGCATGGCATAAAGAATCCGGCGGTGCACCGGTTTCAGCCCGTCACGTGCGTCCGGAAGCGCCCGATGCATGATCGTCGAAAGCGCATAGGTCAAATACCGCTCGCCCAGTGCCCGACGTAGCGGTTCTGCAAGCTCGGATGGGCCGATGTTGTTGTTGTCTTTAGCGTCGCTCATGCATGTGGTGTAACCGGCACGTCAGGACTCGGCAAGCGCAGGATGAAAGTCACGCAACGTTTCGGGGAATGTCATGTCGGTTTTCCCTTAGCCTGTGCGCGCGAATCGTTTACTGGTCAACTATCGGCGTGGGTGCCGGGCGGAATTTGGCGGAATAGCGGGTTTCAGCCATTGTTTACGAGTGTTGGTTCGAGGAATGTGGGTATGAAAGTTTATGTTTGGTTGACGTTTGCGGCCTTGGGGCTTGGCTATTACGAATTGTCCGGCGGAGAGTCATTCACCCCGGGGGACAACGGTGTTTCTGTGTTTGCCAAGGTCACACCGGCACCGACCGAATTCCTGCCCGACACCCAGCGCGTGACACGTCTTTCCCTGGTGGAAGACGCGGGATTGGCACCCAACAGTGACGACACCCCGGCAAGTCAGGAACAGGTCGCGCTGGAGGCGGCCGTTCTGACCGCGCTGCGCAGTGAGGAAAACGCGATTGCGGTGCCTGCTGCGGAAATGCGGGTGTCCATGGTATTGCCGGTTGCCGAGTTGGAAAATGCCGATCTGGTAAACGCTGTGGCCGATGCGCAAGACGCCGCACCCCAAGAGGCGCCGGTTGTTGAGCTTGATATGCGATTGGTCAACGGCAGCCGCGTGAACCTGCGCCAGGGCCCCGGTCAAAACCATGCGGTATTGGACAAGCTGTCAAAAGGGACAAAGGTGCAAATCCTTTCTGATCCCGGTCAGGGGTGGGTGCAGCTACAGGTCGTGCCGCAGGGCGTTGTGGGATGGACCGCAGATTACCTGCTCGACAAGAACGGCTGACCCCTTGCACCCTGGCCCGTCGCGGGCCACATTCCCGGCAAAAGCGTGCAAGGGAAGTCAGTTATGCGTAAATCCATTTTGATCACCGGGTGTTCTTCGGGCATCGGCCGTGCCAGCGCGCTGGCAATGCAGAAACGGGGCTGGCGGGTGTTTGCCTCTTGTCGCCAAGAGGCCGATTGCGCGGAAATGCGCAGCGAAGGCTTTGAAAGCCCACGCATTGATTATGCAGATCCCGACAGCATCCGCAGCGGTTTGGCAGAGGTTCTGGCGGCGACCGGTGGTACCCTGGACGCGCTGTACAACAATGGCGCCTTTGCCATCCCCGGCGCGGTCGAAGATCTGCCGCGTGAGGCATTGGTCGACATCTTCCAAACCAATGTCTTTGGCGTGCATGACCTGACCTGTCAGGTGCTTCCGGTGATGCGGGCGCAGGGGCATGGCAGCATTGTCAATTGCTCGTCGGTGCTTGGCCTGGTCGCCGCCCCCTGGCGCGGGGCGTATAACGCCAGCAAATTCGCGCTTGAGGGGCTGACAGACACGCTGCGGCTGGAAATGCGGGACACCGATATCAATATCATCCTGCTCGAACCCGGCCCGGTCACATCCATGCTGCGCAAGAAATCCATTCCGCATTTTGAGCGTTGGATTGATTGCGAAAACTCGCCCCGTGCGGCGCAATATGACAACCAGTTGAAAAAGCGGCTGTACGAAGACCGTGGCCCCGACCGGTTCGAATTGCCGCCCTCGGCCGTGGCCGAGAAACTGTGGCGCGCGCTGGAAGATCCGGCGCCAAGCGCGCGGTATGCGGTGACAACGCCGACCTATATGGCCAAAGCCATGCGGCGCATCCTGCCAACAGCCGTTCAGGATTGGATCCTTTCCAAAGGCTAGTCCGTTCCCGGCGCGGCGGCGGGTGAGGCGATCTGTACCATCGCTTTTCGCCGTGCCGGAACTATGTGACAAGGTGGAACCCAGATCGGAGGCACCATGGCCCAGGACCCGCTTTTCATTGTCATCGCAATTGCATTGGCCTGTGTTGTCGGCATCTTGATGTTCGGCATCGGCAGTTTTGCCAAGGGCGGTGACTTCAACAAGAAATACGCCAACAAAGCGATGCGGTGGCGGATCATGGCGCAATTCGCGGCGGTGGTCCTGATCCTGTTGTTTGTCTGGTTGCGCGGCTGAGGGCAGAGATCATGGTTGTTCTGAACAAGATTTACACACGTACCGGTGACAAGGGCGATACCGCGCTGGGCAATGGCAGCCGGGTGGCAAAACATGCGCTGCGGGTCAATGCCTATGGCACGTCGGATGAGTTGAATTCGACCGTGGGCATGGCGCGGTTGCACACCACCGATGCCCCGGAAATGGACAATGCATTGGCGCGGATTCAGAACGACCTGTTCGATCTGGGCGCGGATCTGTGCAATCCCGACCTGGAAAAAGATGCCACCGCCGAATATCCGCCGCTGCGGATGGTGGCGGAAATGACCACCCGGCTGGAAGAAGAAATCGACGAGATGAACGCCCGCCTGACGCCCCTGCGCAGTTTCATTCTGCCGGGGGGATCACCGTTGGCGGCGCATCTGCATCTGTGCCGCACGGTGGCCCGGCGGGCCGAACGTTTGACCGTGGAACTTGCCGGTGCCGAGGTGATCAACCGCCATGCGGTGACTTATCTGAACCGTCTGTCGGATTGGTTTTTTGTTGCGGGTCGTATTGCCAACAATGACGGTCAGGATGATGTTCTTTGGGTGCCGGGCGCCAATCGTTAAGCACGGTCGGCCATTTGGGTTCAGCCCCGCAGGTTAAACACCGGGCGGCGGCCCGGGATATATCTGCTCAGATGAAAACGCGGCCGACAGCCGGCGAAATGCGTCAGGGCACCGAAAAGGTCAAAGAGGCCCAAAGGGATTCCCAGACCGGATCGTTTTCGTCTTTTGCGTCGAGGGCGCGAATGACCACCGCATCGACCAGATAGTCATGCCCGGATTTGACCGGAAGAAGTGCGCGGCCGGCACCGTCGGTGCGATAGCGATCTACGGTGACGCTTTTGTCGGGGGCACGCTGAAAAACTTCGACTTGGGCATTGGCGCGCGGAGCGCCCTCATAGGTCACCAAGACCGGCAACCCGGCTGCAAGGTCGTCGACGTAAGGGTTGGCCAGGGCGACAATCTCGGTCAGCATACCGGTGTCCAGATCCGCGCCTGCCCCATCGCCCACCGCGATCAGGGCCTTGCCATAGCGCGAATAGCGTTCGCGAAATCCGGTTTCGGGCAGGCCGCGTTCTGTGTGGACCTCTGCCAGATTTTCCCAATCCTTATGTGCAAGGAATGTCTGGAACTTTTCCCATTCGCGATAGGTCAGCTGGTTGTCTGTTGTGACATGGGTGACCACCGCCAGCCCGGTTTCCGTGGGGGTGAGGTTCAGCGCGGGTTTGTCGCCTGCACGCCCCGTCACCGGCAATGTCTGTCCGGCGATCTGCACCTCGAATCGGCGGAACCGGGTCGAAAGATAGGCGAAGGACGGGCCGGCAAAATCCTGACCGACACGGATATCCGCCACCATCTTGCCCCCGGCTGCGATTTGCCAATCGGCCGCATCTATCCAGAATTCATGGGCGCTTGCCCCAAGCGGGAGCAAGAAAGAGAGACTGGCAATCGCACTGCGCAACAACATGGCGGCATCCTTTGTATCCAAACGGGCCCGATGCGCGCACCCGCCAAGACAGGCCGCACAGCAGATTGGATTTAACCTAGCTTGCGCGCCCGTTCTTCCAAGGTCTTGGCGAATTGTGACAACCGAACCGAGAATTTGCGCGTCACCCGCCCTTTGGCCAATTTCAGCGATTGCACGATAAGCCGGGCGGACAGGGTCTGTGGTTGCAGCTCTGCGACGACATTCATCCGCGTGCGAGAAGGGGACAGGGCGGTCAGTTTCACCACCACGGCAGAGTTCAATCCGCCAGCAGTTCCCTCGAATTTCAAGGTTTCAGGCGGGGTGTAATCGGCCAGCAGCACATCTGCCTGCATTTCGCGTCCGCGAAACTTGAACCCGGCATTCCAGCGCATTCCAGCCTCTGGGGTGGTGTGGGGCGTCATGCGGCGCACTTCGATGCTGCGGCGCATCGCCTGCCGTTCCATGCCTTCTACATCGGACAGGGCTGTAAAAACCTGATCGATTGGGGCTTCGATATCTTCGGTGCCGGTAAGATCCATGTGTTTTGCCTTGCCTATGCTTTGCCGGTGACGGCCTGTCGATTGTTAGGCCAGAGTTTCGCGTCAATCCAACCGGTCCGCAAGCCAGTTCAGGAGAAGAAAATGTGCAATGGCGCCTTTGCGTGCCGGTTTCATCACCGGATGCTGACCTGCAAAAACCTCGGCCATTTCTTCCCGGCTGACCCAGCAGGCATGTTCCAATTCGACCGGGTCGATGGTGATTTCGGTTGCCAGAGCTTCGCCGCGACAGCCAAACATCAGTGAGGCCGGAAAGGGCCAGGGCTGTGAGGCGAGGTATTCGACAGCCCCGACCGGCACATTGGATTCTTCCATCACTTCGCGCCGCACCGCCGCCTCCAGCGTTTCACCCGGTTCGACGAAACCCGCCAAAAGCGAATACATGCCTTCGGGCCAGGCCGGGGACCGTCCCATCAGGACGGAATTTCCATGCGTGATCAACATGATAACCACCGGGTCGGTGCGTGGAAAATGCTGACCTCCGCAGGCGGGGCAGGACCGTTGCCAGCCGGCCTGGGACATGTCGGATTGTGCGCCGCAGCGCGAACAGAACCGGTGGCTTTCATGCCACCCAAACACCGCCTTGGCCGTGGCGGCCAATTCGGCGTCGCGCGGGGTCATCATTGCCATGATGGCGCGCAGTTCTGCAAAACCCTCACCATCGGGCAGGGCCGGGTGTGTCTGGATGCTTTGATCGAGGAATTGCCCCAACTGGCCTGCGTCCAGCTGATCCGGTTCCCAATGTGACAGGTCATAGGCAAAGACCGCTGCGCCAGTGTCACGTCCCAACAGGATGGTTTCCGGCGATGCCTCGGTCAGAATCGGGTGATCCAGCGGCAGCCGGACCAACTGGCTTTCACCGTTGACCAGCACCTTGCCACGCCAAAGCAGGATCGCGCGGGCGTTGGCATCCTGCCGCGCGGCGGTCAAAGCGGCCTGATCCCCGCGGATTTCCGCCATCCGGTCCAGCGCCGATCCGCCAAAGGTCACTGTTTCTGCAAGTTTCATCTGGCTGCTCCCGGTTTTTCATCGGGATGGCACGGGCAGGGGCCTCTTGCAAGATGCGCGCAGTTTGATTACATCCCCAATTGAGAGGTTGGCGCGGGCAGGCACCTCGCCAACCCGGTCAGGTCCGGAAGGAAGCAGCCGTAACGAGCCCCGCTTGGGTCGTTGTCCAGCCTCTCACCCACTTTCTTTCGCCCGGCGAAAGACCAAACCTCCCTGTCAGATGAATGCGGTGCATATCCCCAATTGGGGGCAAACCGCAGATTTTCGCATATCACGGACCTTCTGGCAGGGCGGTCGGCGGTTCTGCGACGGCTCTGTCACCGCCACCCCATGTTTTTACAAGCGTCGTGCGGAAAAAGTATCGCAATCCGCCATTTGCCCACTGTTATACCCGCGTGCGAACCAGCTGGATCGTTGCGCTGACGTGCCATGGGTGAATGTATGCGGCTGCGGCACCCGCCCGGCGCGTTTCTGCAAATGGTCGTCGCCAATGCGGCGGGCGGCGTTCAGCGCCTCTTCCAGATCGCCGGGCTCCAGCATCCCTTCGACCGCGCGGGCCCAAACCCCGGACAGGCAATCGGCCTGCAATTCCAACCGCACGGTCAGGGCGTTGGCCTCGGTCTGGCTGGCGCGTTGCCGGGCATTGTTGACCTGGCTCAGAATGCCCAATTCGTTTTGCACATGATGTGCGACCTCATGCGCGATGACATAGGCCGCGGCGAAATCGCCTTTGGCGCCCAGCTGCTGGGACAATGTGGCGAAAAAGGCCGTGTCGAGATATGCCTTGTTGTCAGCCGGGCAATAAAACGGCCCCGTTGCGCCGCTGGCCCCGCCACAGGGCGATTGGGTCGTGTCGGCAAACAGAACCAAAACCGGTGGCCTGTAGTCGCGTCCGATCTGGGCCGGGAATTCGCGGGCCCAGACATCTTCGGTGGTCGCCAGAACGCGGGCGGAAAATTCTGCGGCCCGCTCTTCCTGTGCGCTAAGTTCCCTTGGGGCGCTGTTGGCCGGATTGCCGCCCGTCGCCTGTTGCAGCAATGGGGACACATCAATTCCGGCGAAATATCCAACCGCCAACACAATCAACAGCCCAACACCCCCCAGACCACTGGCCTTGGCTCCGCCGCCCCGTTTGCGACGGCGGTCTTCGATATTGCGGCTGCGGCGGGTCCCTCTGAGGCGCATGAAACTCTCCTTCTTGTCGGGATCAGATTGCGCTTGGGCCTCCCCCCGACGCAAGGGGGAATGCCGCCGCGCCGTTATCCTGACGCAGATCCGATCAGGCGACTTGATCGGGGTGTGACCCGGCCCAATCGGCCATGATTTCCACCAGATCGGCCCGCCCGGAAAAGCCCATCTCGTTGCGGGTCAACAGTGCCCCGGCGGCCAAGGCCATTGTCAAACAGGCCCCATGGTCGCGATGATCGCGCTCCGGGCAATTTTCCGCCCCATGCAGGATCGTCGACACCAACGTGCCGCCATATTTGTTGATATGGTGCAGGTCGGGGTCCAGGCTCAGCAAATAGGTCATCATCTCCGGCAGACCTTCCCAGCCGGAAATCTGCACCGGGGTCAGGCCCTCCCGGTCCGGCTTGTCCGGGTCGATCCCAAGGTCAACCAACGCCTGCACATGCTCCATCCGACCGGGCAGATGCAGGATTTCGCGGATCAGATTGTCAAAGGGTCTTGGGATCTCCACCCCCCGCAGCGCCCCCGGTACCGCCTCGTTTTCGGCGGCACGGGCCAGATGCGCCTCGATCTCGCTCAAAGTGGTGTCGGCCCCGCGTGCCGCCAACGCCGCCGCCAGCGCCGAATTGCCATAGATCCGCGCACAGGCATAGGCGCTGGCACCGTGATACCGGCCTTCCCGGTTGGCGCCGTGATCCAGCAACAGGGTGATCATCGCCGCCCCATTGTTGCGCCGCGCCGCCTGAAACAGCGCCGGAATCACCCAGGGCGCCTCGCCACCGACATCGCCACCATTATAGTCCTCGACCTTGGCGCCATGCTCCAGCAACATCCGCACAGCCGCCACATCGTGGAAATCCATCGCACGATACAGCGCATTGGTGCCCCGTGGATTGGCGCCATGCTCCAACAGCATCTTCAACCCGTCATGATGTCCCAATTCAGTGGCATGATACAGCGACTCACCATCGTCAGGATTGGCCCCCTGTTCCAGCAACCATTTGCCAAGGGCCATGTTGTTGGCATGGCCAATCGCACCGTACAAGGCCGACAATCGATGATCACTGCCGGCCAGTGCCATGCTGTCGTTCACATCCGCACCATGCGCCAGCAACATGTCGGCAATCGCCAGCATATTCCCCTGCAAATCCGGTCGCGCATGGCACCATTTTGAAAAGGCCAGATGGCACATCGGGCTTTTTGGTCCCAGCATCCTTGTCGCCGCTGCTGGGTCCGCCTGCAACGCGGCCTCGACTGCGGCCACATCGTACAATGCGATTTCCAGCCCAAGAACACCCGCCGCCAAATCCGGCGTCGCCGCCAGCAAATGTTCGACCACCCAATTCTGCCCCTGAGCCAGGGCAATCTTCAGCCGCTGCTGGCGTGCCGCACGGTCCAGCCCGATTGTATCCGCTGCCAGTTTCAGCCGCGGCCAGGATCCAAACCCGTTTTCCTGCGCCACCACATGCAGGTAATCCGCATGCGAATAAGGCGCAGGCTTTTGCGGCGGATGTTGCGCCAGACGTTGTTGCGCGCCGGGATCTTCGGCCAGATGCGCACGGCGCAGACGTTTGGCGTCACGGCGCAGGGTCTCAAGGGAAAGCATGATCGGCTCCTCCATCAAACACGCCCATGATCCGCCAAATGGGCCAGAGAAGACCGACAAGATGTCAGGCCGTCAATTTCAGGGGATGCCGATACCGGCTTTCCGCGGATCAGGTGGCCCTCCCGCCGGGCCTTGTGGAGAAATCTACCGCAATCTGCCCCGCCTTCAAACAAAGAAACGCCGCCGCTCCTTCTTCTGTTCAAAAATATCCCGGGGGTGAGGGGGCTGGCCCCCTCTCTGCCCTGTCCACCGCAAGATCCCGCGTGAAACCCCGCGTGCCGCTGGACCTTGACCGCCCAAGCGCCTAGGTTGCCGGGGACAGCGAAAGGCCCTTCCATGAGCGATCAACAACACCCCGCCTATCAGGTTCTGGCCCGGAAATACCGGCCCGAAACCTTTGCCGATCTGGTGGGGCAGGGCGCGATGGTGCGCACGTTGAAAAACGCCTTTGACACCGGCCGCATTGCCCAAGCCTTCATGATGACGGGCATCCGGGGCACCGGCAAGACCACCACCGCCCGAATCATTGCCAAAGGCATGAATTGCATCGGGCCGGATGGCGCGGGCCAGCCGACGACAGACCCCTGTGGCGTGTGTGAACACTGCGTCGCGATTTCCGAAGGCCGTCATGTCGATGTGCTGGAAATGGATGCGGCCTCAAACACCGGTGTCGACGATATCCGCAGCACGGTCATCGACTCGGTGGCCTATGCGCCCTCGGCCGCGCGCTACAAGGTCTATATCATCGACGAAGTGCACATGTTGTCAAAGTCGGCCTTCAACGCGCTGCTGAAAACGCTCGAAGAACCCCCCGCGCACGTCAAATTCATCTTCGCCACCACCGAGATTCGCAAAGTGCCGGTCACGGTGCTGTCGCGTTGCCAGCGGTTTGACCTGCGCCGGATCGAACCCGAAGACATGATCGCGTTGATGCGCAAGATTGCCACCTCCGAAGGCGCAGAGATTGCCGAAGACGCGCTGGCGCTGATCACCCGCGCCGCAGAAGGGTCGGCGCGCGATGCAACTTCGCTGCTGGATCAGGCGATCAGCCACGGCGCCGGCGAAACCACCGCCGATCAGGTGCGCGCCATGCTTGGATTGGCCGATCGTGGCCGGGTGATGGACCTGTTCGATCTGGTGATGCGCGGCGATGCGGCGGGTGCCTTGGTTGAATTGTCGGCGCAATATGCCGATGGCGCGGATCCGATGGCGGTGTTGCGCGATCTGGCTGAGGTGACGCATTGGATTTCAGTGGTGAAAATCACCCCGGATGCCGCCGAAGACCCGACCATTTCCCCCGACGAACGCAATCGCGGCCAACAGATGGCGGGGGATCTGCCAATGCGGGCCTTGTCGCGGATGTGGCAAATGCTGCTCAAGGCGATTGAAGAGGTCGCGCTGGCCCCGAATGCCATGATGGCGGCCGAAATGGCGCTGATCCGCCTGACCCATGTGGCCGAACTTCCCAGCCCCGAAGAGTTGATCCGCAAACTGGGCGACGCCCCGGTGCCTACGCCGCCGACCGGCGGCGGTGGGGGCACCTTCTCCGGCGCGCCTTCAAACACCGATGTGCGCGGCGGCGGGGTGTCACAGACGCCGGCGCCAACCCACTCTGGCCCGTCCGGGACCAGCGCCCAGGGCGGCGGTGCCGCTGTGGCACTGGCAACGGACCAGGCCCTGGCGCATTATCCCAGCTTTGAACATGTGATCGACTTGATCCGCGCCAATCGCGACGTGAAATTGCTGGTGGAAATCGAAGGCGGGTTGCGTCTCGGAGCTTATCAACCCGGGCGCATCGAATTCACCCCGACCGACAGCGCCCCTGCCGACCTTGCCGCGCGCCTCGGCACCGCCTTGCAACGCTGGACCGGCAATCGCTGGGCCATTACCCTGGTCAATGACGCCACCGCGCCCACCATCGTGGAAACCCGCGATGCCGCCCGCCTGGCACTCGAAGCGGAGGCCGCCGAACATCCACTGGTGCAGGCCGCATTGGCCAGTTTCCCCAAGGCCCGGATCACCGCAATTCACACCGCAAAAGATGCCGCTGCCGAGGCCCAGGTCGAAGCCTTGCAAGAAGTCGAAGATGAATGGGATCCCTTTGAGGAAGACTGATACCTTCCGATTGACCCGCCCCGCTTTCATCTGACCAGAAATATCCCGGGGGTGAGGGCAACGCCCGAGGGGGCTGGCCCCCTTCTGCCGGTTGACATCGGTGGCGGCCTTGGGCGCAGGTCTCGACCCCCAAGTCTCCACCCCCTTGCCGCCGCGCCGCGCCATACGTATCTAGACCCCAAAGCGTCACACAGGAGAATGCAATGTTCAAAGGTCTCGGAAACCTCGGCGATATGGCCGGGATGATGAAAAAAGCCCAGGAAATGCAAAGCAAAATGGCGGGGTTGCAGGACAATCTGCACAATCTGGTGGTCATCGGCGAAAGCGGCGCCGGATTGGTCAAGGCCACGGCCAGCGCCAAAGGCGAGCTGAAGGCGCTGGATATTGATCCTTCGATCTTCAATGGCGACGACAAGGAAGTGGTCGAGGATCTGATCCTTGCCGCCATCAAGGACGCGCAATCACGGGCCACACAACGGGCCGAAGAAGAAATGACCAAGCTGACCGAAGAAATGGGTCTGCCCAAAGACATGAAACTGCCGTTCTAAGGACATGTGGCGCGGTGGGCGGGTCATAATTGCGGTCTGCGCGGCGCTGTTTTCCGGCGTGGCCGCCCGAACCGTCGCGGCCCAGGACTGGGCCACGCGCGCGGTTTGTGACATGCCCGAAATCGGCGTCTTCGACCGGGTATTCGCCCCCGCCACCCGGGCCGAGGTTGAAGCCGCCGGTGCCGAAATCGCCAATCCGCTGGGGCGGTTCTGGCGGGTGGTGTCCCCCAATGGGGCGGTGTCCCATCTTTGGGGCACGATGCATTCGTCGGACCCACGGGTTCTGGATCTTCCGGATCTGGTCGAGGCACGGATTGCCGAGGCAGAGGTGGTTGCGCTGGAAATCGACCCGATCCTGCCAACCCGCGCGGCGGTTGCGGACCAGCAGCAACGCTCCGATTGGTTTCGCGATGACGATGACTCCACGTCGCTGACGGATCTGGGCCTCGACCCAAAGGTGTTGCAGTGGATTCGTCTGCGCAGCGCCGGTCTCGGATGGGGCGAGGATGCGCCTGAATTTCTGACCCCCGGCGGGCTGGCGGAATTGCTGCTTTCCGATCCCTGTCATGACTTTGCCGCCGGTGTCCTGCCCGTTCAGGACAGTCGCATTCAGATGCTGGCGATGATCGGTGGCGCGGACATACTGGCGCTTGAAGATCGCGATCGCATTCGCCGCAAGATGGACGACCCCGACAGTACCGATTTTGCGGTGGATTTCCTGTCGGTCTATGGCAGCTATCTCAATCCGAACACCATCTGGCAGGAACGTGCGACTCAGATCGCGCTTTACCTGTCGGGGCGTCTGGGGGACATGCTGGCCTGGGATCAGGTCTATGTCAGTGACGCGCTGGGCGACAACGGCGCGACGCTGGCACGGGTGAACCGGTATCTGCTGGACGAGCGCAACCATGCCTTCCTTGCGGCGGCGCAGGACGGCTTGCAGGACGGTGGCATGCTGATGGCGGTGGGCGGGTTTCACTTGCCCGGCGATCAGGGGCTGATTGCGCTTTTGCGGCGTCAGGGGTTCACCGTGACCCGCATCCCGGTGCCGGGCGAAGTGCGCACTCTTGATGCGCGCCGCAATGATATAAGCCTTGATCAGCTTGATCTTGGACCAGCAGACCCCGATGAGGCGCAGCCATGAGCGCAACCAAGGATATTGATGCGCTGATCGAATTGATGGCGAAATTACCGGGCCTTGGCCCGCGCTCGGCACGTCGTGCCGTGCTGCATCTGATCCGCAAACGCGGGCTTTTGATGACGCCGCTGGCTGATCTGATGACCGAGGTCGCGGCCGGCGCACGCGAATGCCTGAACTGTGGCAATATCGGCACCGCCGACATCTGTGACATTTGCAACGCCAACAAACGCGCCAATGGCCAGATCTGTGTGGTCGAAGACGTGGCCGATCTTTGGGCGTTGGAACGCTCTGGCGTGTTCAAGGGGCGTTATCACGTTCTGGGCGGCACGTTGTCGGCGTTGGATGGTGTCGGGCCCGAGGATCTGTCGATCCCGCGCCTTGTGGACCGGATTTCCAGCGAAGATGTGACCGAGGTCATTCTGGCGCTGAATGCGACAATCGACGGTCAGACCACGGCGCATTACATTGCGGATCAACTCGAGGGCCGGGTGGTGCTGACCTCGCTGGCGCAGGGCGTGCCGATTGGCGGCGAGCTGGATTACCTCGACGATGGCACCATCAGCGCGGCACTGACGGCGCGCAAGACCGTCTAGGCCGCTTAGACGGGGCAGATTGGCAATCGGCAGACGCGTCGATTGCGCGGCCGAAATTCACGCAAATCAGGGTCATGAATACCCTGCCTTGACCCAAATGCGACGGGCCACCTATCGTTTGGGGCATGATCGGGCGCTGGTTTTGCAACCCGCCCAGGCCAATGCGAGAGGAAATATCATGGATATCACCCGGCGACATTTCACAATTGGTAGCGCGGCGCTGGTCGCGAGCTTCGCTTTGCCGAAGGTCGGTTTTGCGGCGCCAAACGGTCTTGGGCTTGCTGCGGGAGGTATCGGCAAATTGTCCGGGGCTTCTGGCGCGGCGCTGCGCGAGGGGGTGATGTCGGGGCTGGTGGTGACCAATGGTACCGGCAAACCCATGGTGGCGCGGCTTTATGCGGCGCGCATCGTCGACGGGCGTGTTGCGGGCAAATTCACATCGCGCCCCTTTGAGGTGCCTGCGGGCAAGGCCAAATTTCCCGGCGATGATTTCTTTCCCGGCGATGACTTTTTCCCCGGTGATGATTTCGCGCCGGGCAAGGATGCGGCGGCGACCACGGCGGCAATCGGGCGCAAGACCCTGTCGCGTACCAAGTCGCAATCGGGTGTGGTCCTTGCGGTGTTCGCCGATGGCGGCGCGGCGACCGGCGGCGGATTTGTGATTGGCACCCAGCAGCGTTAGGCACGGAACGCAGCCGCGTCGGTTGGGGGCTGATCTAGCCTTTCTTGCCGATCCTGGGTTCCTGACCCTGCAGAATCCGGCTGATATTTGCGTGGTGGCGGATGAACACGATCACCGCCAGCACAGCGCAAAGCACCCAGATCGTTGAATACCCCAACATCAATGCCCAGACCGGGGCCAATGCCGCCGCCAAAAGCGCCGAGGCCGAGGAAATGCGGGTCAATGCCGCGCCCAAGGCCCATGTGGCACAGGCCGCAAGCCCGACGGGAAAGGCCAGACCCAGCAGCAAACCCAGAAAGGTCGCCACGCCCTTGCCGCCCTTGAACCGTAACCAGATCGGGAAACAATGGCCCAAGAAGGCGCAGAGACCGGCAAGCTGCGCGGCATCTTCTGCGGCCAGGGCACGGGCGATCAGGACCGCCGCCGCCCCCTTGAAGGAATCGAGGATCAGGGTCGCCAAAGCAGCCGGTTTGTTGCCGGTGCGCAGCACATTGGTCGCGCCGATATTGCCCGATCCGATCTGACGCAGATCGCCCAATCCCAGCGCGCGGGCAATCACAATGCCAAACGGGATCGACCCAAGAAGATAGCCGAGCACGGCCCAGAGGATAAGCCCGCCCAGGGCGGTTTCGAGCAGGGGCATCAAAGCTCTCCGAAAATGCAGGTGCCGCCGACCAAGGTGGACAAAACCCGCCCCTGCATCCGCGCACCATCAAAGGGGGTGTTTTTCGATTTTGACAGCAGCTTGGCACGATCAAGCACAAAAGGCACATCAGGATCAAACAGCACCAGATCGCCGGGCGCACCGACGGCGAGGCGCCCGGAGTCCAGCCCCAGACGTCGGGCCGGGTTCAGGCTGAGCGCGCGAAACAGCTGCGGCAGGGACAGGTCGCCGGAATGCACCAGACGCAGCGCCGCAGGCAGCAGCGTTTCCAGCGCCACCGCACCCGAGGCCGCTTCTTCAAACGGCAGGCGCTTGCTCTCTTCGTCCTGCGGTGTGTGCATCGAGGAAATGATGTCGATCAGCCCATCGCGCAGCGCCGCGATTACCGCCTGTCGGTCATCTTCGCTGCGCAGTGGCGGCTTCAGTTTGAAGAAGGTGCGGTAATCGGCGATGTCCAGTTCATTCAGGGTCAGGTGGTGGAGCGAGACCCCAGCCGTGACATCCAGCCCATTGCGCTTGGCGCGTTCCAGCGCGGGCAGGGCGCGGGCGGTTGTGATCTGGTCGAAATGGACGCGGGCGCCGGTCATCTCGACCAGCGCAATATCGCGATCCAGCCCCATGCGTTCCGCCATGGACGACACCGCAGGCAGACCCCGCAGCGAGGCGAATTTGCCCGAAGTTGCAACCGCGCCCGCCGACAGAACGGGTTCCTGCGGGTGCAGCATCACCAGCGCATCCAGTGACCTTGCATAGGTCAAGGCGCGGGTCAGCACCTTGGTGTTGGTGACCACGGCGTCGCAATCGGAAAAGGCCACCGCGCCGGCATCCAGCAGAAAGCCGATTTCCGCCATTTCACGGCCCTGTCGCCCCTTGGTCAAGGCCGCCATGTGCAACACATTGATCGCGGCGTCGGATGCCGCCCGGCGGGCCACAAATTCCAGCGTTTCGGGGCTGTCGATCACCGGATCCGTATCGGGCCGGGTCACGATGGTGGTCACCCCTCCGGCTGCGGCGGCACGCCCGGCCGAGGCATAGCTTTCCTTGTGCCGCTCACCCGGTTCGCAAACCTTGACGCCGATGTCGACGATACCGGGCGCCAGACATTTGCCCCGGCAATCCACCACCTTATCGGCCCCTTGCGGGGCTTCTTCGGTGAAACCGACGGCGGTGATCACACCATCGGAAAGATGCACCCAGCCGTGGGTTTCCGTGCCCGCCTCCGGGTCGATCAAACGTGCATTTTGCAGAAGCAGAGTCGTCATTGGCGTGGCCTCATGTCACAAGGGCAGGATGTGTGATCGTTCTTCATCCCGCGATCCAGACCATGACAGCAACCAGCGCGAACATCACCAGCAGCGCCACCATTGCGACGCGGCCTGACATTTTCGGATCTTTAGGCTCTTGCATCCTGGTCCCTTTGGATTTCAGTCATCATTTTCAAAACGTCGCGGGCATCGTGAAGACGTTCAAATCCGATATCGACGCGGCGACTGCCGTTCTTGGTGCGGCGGTGTTCCTGGGCGAACCACACGGACCCTGGTTGGCCATCGGCCAATCGCAAGGGCGTGTCGGGCAATATCGGATAGCTGTTCAGCGATTTGCCTTTGAAGGGCAGGGCCGTGGCAACAAAAGCCCGTTCGTTTGTCAGTGTGTACCACGTGTGGCGGCGGCGATAGGTCGGCCAGGCCAACGCATGCAGCGTGATCGCAATCCCGACCGAAAAATGGATCAACCCGAACATCCAGAACCCGCTTGGGCCACGTGACGCCATCAGCATCCAGAAAAGCGCAAACCCGGCAAAGGCGACACCGAACAACGCCTGCGCAATTTGGCCGCCAGTGATGGTAAAAGCCGGGTCGGGGCGGCCCTGCCAAAGAATGGTTTCACTGTCGTTCAGTATATTTTCCCATCCCGGCGCGTCGGTCATCAGGCGACTCCGACCAGGAACGCCAGGATGATGACCGCAACGGCCAAAGCGACAATCACCCCCGCATTCAGACGATTGGGGGCTATGGGGGCGGATACCGGGGCGGCGATCACTGTCGTGTCGGCGGCCGCGGCGCGCGGTTTTTCCAACGGCACCTTGTCCGTGGCTTCCCCAAAAGTCGCGATCCAGCGCAGCGGGTTTGCCACCCGCAGCGATTGCCCCAGACCTTCGAACGCAGCCGAACGCATGACAACAACCCGGCCTTTGACGCGGTCCAGTTGGGCGCGGTGCGGGGCCAGTTCTTCTTCTGCGATACCGTGGCCATCAGCCAGATATTCGGCCAATGGCAGGCCTGAGAGATCATTCATGTCAAACAGGTCGATATGGTCGGGGTCCAGTGTGGTGGCCCCGGTCATTTTGGTCATGCCAAGGGCATTGTCGTCCAAAAGCGGCTCTGCCTCCTCAAGCGGCAGGTCGAGCGTGAAGACACGCACCAACCCATGTTCGCCCAAGGGAATATCGAGCCGATCGCTCATGCGAGGGTTCCCGGTGCCGTGCTTCCGGCCAAGGCATCCTGTTGCGCACCACTATGGTTGCGCACCAGAAGGTCCATTGCCGCCATGCGCACCGCAACGCCCATTTCGACCTGTTCCTGAATCACCGACCGGTTGATGTCATCTGCGATATCGCCGTCAATTTCGACGCCACGATTCATAGGCCCCGGGTGCATCACGATTGCATCGGGTTTGGCGTGGCTCAGCTTGTCCGCGTCGAGGCCATAGCGGTGGTAATATTCCCGTTCCGACGGGATGAACCCGCCGTCCATGCGTTCACGCTGTAACCGCAGCATCATGACGACATCCACGTCCTGAAGACCTTCGCGCATGTTGTCATAAACCTCGACCCCGAAATCGGCAAAGCCCGCAGGCACCAATGTTGGCGGCCCGACAAGGCGGACGCGGTTTTCCATCTTGCCCAGCAGCAAGATATTGGACCGTGCCACGCGGGAATGGGCAATGTCGCCACATATTGCGATGTTCAAACGATGCAGCCGCCCCTTGGCGCGGCGAATGGTCAGCGCATCCAGAAGCGCCTGGGTCGGATGTTCGTGTCGCCCGTCGCCCGCATTCAGCACCGCGCAATTGACCTTTTGCGCCAGAAGGTCCACCGCGCCCGACTGGGGATGGCGCACGACCAGCAGGTCAGGGTGCATGGCGTTCAGCGTCAATGCGGTGTCAATCAGGGTCTCGCCCTTTTTGATCGACGAGGCCTGCATCGCCATGTTCATCACATCCGCGCCAAGGCGTTTGCCGGCCAGTTCGAAACTGGCCTGGGTGCGAGTCGAATTTTCAAAGAACATGTTGATCTGGGTGCGTCCGGCCAGCGCGTCGCCATGGCGCTTTTCCCGGTTCAGACGCACGTAATCATCCGCGAGATCCAGCAGGGTTGTGATCTCGGTTGGATGGAGCGGCTCGATGCCTAGAAGATGGCGTTGGGTAAAGGTCATGCCTGCTCCTGCCTGAGTGTCGGGATTGGTTATATGGGGCGTCGCGGGTGCGTTCAATGGGGGCGCATGCGGCTGGCGGTCGGATTTGCGTATTTTTAAAGAGAAGAAGCGGAGGGACATTTCCCTTTGATGCGGGGGGCGCTAGGGTATCGGATGATGGAATATCACGAACATATCGCCCTGCGCGCGGCGCTTGACTGGCAAATCGAGGCCGGTGTGCTGGATGCTATCGGGGACGACCCGGTGGATCGTTACGCTGTCGTGCCGGCGCAAACGCCAAAGACGCCTGCAAAGGCGGATGCGGCGGCTGGTCGAGCAGGACCGGTTGCGGTGGCGCCAAAAGCCGATGATCCGGTGGCAGAAGCCCAGCGGATTGCAAAATCTGCGCCAGATCTGGCGGGGCTGGCGGCGGCACTGGCGGCGTTCGAGCGCTGCGATCTGAAACGGGGTGCTCGCAATCTGGTATTTGCCAATGGCACAGCCGGGGCGTCTGTGATGTTGATCGGCGGCGCGCCGAGCCGCGAGGAAGACCGGGCAGGTCAGCCATTTGTTGGACGCGCCGGGCATTTGCTGGATCTGATGCTGGCGGCGATCGGATTGGGGCGCGATAGCGCCTATTTGGCCATGACCCTGCCGTGGCGCCCCCGGAGCAGCGGCGCAACCCCGGCCGAGGTGGCGATGCTGCGCCCCTTTGTGGCGCGGCATGTTGCGCTGGCCCAGCCGGATGTCGTGATCTTGATGGGCAGTGTCGCCTGCGAGATCGGTCTGGGGCGGGGCGGTCTTTCCCGTCAGCGCGGCACATGGAGCGAGGCTTATGGCAAACCTGCCTTTCCGATGTATGCGCCAGAGGATTTGTTGAAACAGCCACGGCTGAAGCGCGAGGCCTGGGCCGATCTTTTGTCGCTGAAAGCGCGCCTGGACCAAGGAACATGACATGAGCCGCAACGATGCCCCGCGCGACTTCATCCCGGTGCGGATTGCGGTGCTGACCGTGTCCGACAGCCGCGGTCTGGCCGAAGACCGGTCAGGCGATGTATTGGCGGGCCGGATCGACGCGGCCGGGCATGTGCTGGCGGCGCGGCATATCCTGCCGGATGAACGTGATCAGATCGCCGCGCAGCTGCGCGTCTGGTGTCAGGATCCTGAAATCGATGTTGTGATCTCGACCGGGGGGACCGGGTTGACCGGGCGGGATGTCACGGTCGAGGCCCATCGCGATGTCTATGAAAAAGAGATCGAGGCTTTTGCCACTGTGTTCACAATTGTGTCGATGAAGAAAATCGGCACCTCTGCGGTCCAGAGCCGGGCCACCGGCGGCGTGGCCAACGGCACATATCTTTTTGCGCTGCCGGGATCACCGGGGGCCTGCAAGGATGCCTGGGATGAAATTCTGGGCGCACAATTGGACTATCGGCATTTGCCTTGTAACTTTGTCGAGATATTTCCACGATTGAGCGAGAAACTGCGACGGAAATAGTCGAAGGTTCCGTATCACTGTTGCGGTGTCGCGCTTTTGTTGATGGCGGGATGCGGGACAAATTTGTTTGAACCACATAAGGATGTCGCGGATGCGGTTCCTTCGTCAGAGCCTTTCTGGGTTGTTCCTGTTGTCCGTTACCCTGGGCTTGTTGGTCTATGCGGGCACCTTGGTGCGCGAGGCCGTTGAAGCCCGGCTGAGCCAGGAGCCGCGTGTCCCGCGGGTGAGAGAGCGTATCTTTGCCGTCAATGTGGTGCGGGTCGATCCCCAGACGCTGACACCGGTTCTGACCGCATTTGGCGCGGTGCAAAGCCGCCGCGAGCTGGAAGTGCGCGCCGCCACCGCCGGTCAGATCGTCGAATTGGCCGAAGGTTTCGAAGAGGGCGGTCATGTCGAGGAGGGCCAGTTTCTGGTCCAGATTGACCCCGGTGATGCGCAATTGGCCCTGGACCGGGTGAATTCCGATATTCTGGATGCCGAGGCGGAAACACGCGAAGCGGATGCCGCGCTGGTCCTTGCACGGGACGAATTGTCTGCCGCAAGAGAACAGGCCGCGCTGCGCGAAACCGCATATGCACGGCAAAAGGATTTGCTGGACCGTGGGGTTGGCACCGCCGCCAGTGTTGAAACTGCGGAATTGGCGGCATCCTCGGCACGTCAGGCCGTTCTGACACGGCGTCAGGCCGTGGCGCAGGCAGAAAGCCGCGTCAGCCAGGCCGCGACAGCGCGCGAACGCGCCGGGATTGCCCAGGCCGAGGCCCAGCGCAGATTGGCCGACACCCGCATTACGGCGCGGTTCAGCGGCACCCTGAGCGAGGTGAATGCCATCGAGGGGCGGTTGGTGTCGAACAATGAACAATTGGCACGGCTGGTCGATCCCGATGCGCTTGAGGTGTCGTTCCGGGTGTCGACCTCGCAATATGCGCGGTTGATCGGCGATGGCGGGCGGCTGACCAATGCGCCGGTACGGGCCACGTTGGATGTGCTGGGCACCGGGTTGGTGGGCGAAGGCACGCTGGTGCGCGATTCCGCAGCGGTGGGCGAGGGCCAGACCGGACGATTGCTGTTTGCGCGGCTGGATGTGGCCAAGGGCATGAAGCCCGGCGATTTTGTCACCGTCGAAATAGAGGAACCGCCGCTGGAACAGGTGGTGCGGTTGCCGTCTTCGGCGCTGGATGCTGCGGGTGGGGTTCTGGTTCTCGGCGACGAAGACCGGTTGGAGGAAATGGCCGTGACCTTGTTGCGGCGACAGGGCGATGATGTGCTGGTGCGCGCGGACGGACTTGGCGGGCGCGATGTTGTGGCCGAGCGCACGCCGTTGCTGGGCGCAGGCATCAAGGTGCGCGCGCTGCGCCCCGGCACAGGCCAGACCACTGACCAGAACACTGACCGGAACACCGACCAGACCACAGGCGCAGAACCGGCTTCGCAGGCGTCAGCGCGGCCCGAAGAACCAGAGCTGCTGGAACTGACCGAAGAACGCAAAGCCAGAATTCGCGCCTTTGTCGAAACCAATGACCGGATGCCGAAAGAGGCCAAGGAACGGCTTCTGGCGCAGCTTGATCAACCCAGAATGCCCGCCAATGTGGTGCGCCGCATCGAGGCCCGGATGGGGGGGTAGGGCCATGAAGCACACCCTGTTCGCCCGCGTGCCGCGACCCGCCGGAACCTTATAAAAACTGACCCTTCGTCTCTCGGAGATCTGATATGACCCGTGACATTGACCCTGGTTCCGATCCCGCCGCCAAGCCCGGCCCCGGTGGCATTCTCAGCTATTTCACCCGCCACCGGACCCTGGCCAACCTGTTGCTGGTGATCCTGGTGGCCGCCGGTCTTATGGCCGCGCCCCGGATGCGGGCGCAATTCTTTCCCGATGTCATTATCGACGAGGTTCGGGTGTCGGTCAGCTGGGACGGTGCCGGGGCGGAAGATGTGGATGCGGCCATCGTGCAGATCCTGGAGCCTGTGCTTCTGGCGGTCGAGGGCGTGGAAAGCGCCACATCCAACAGCCGCGAGGGCCGCGCCACGCTTGAGCTGGAATTCGAACCCGGTTGGGACATGTCGCGTGCCGGCGATGATGTGCAGGCGGCGGTGGACACGATTTCCAGCCTGCCGGAAGAGGCCGACGACCCGGAAATCCGCCGCAGCGGCTGGCGCGATCGGGTGACGGATGTGGTGATATCCGGCCCGGTGGCGGTGGATCAGCTGGGGCGGTTTGCCGATGAGCTTATCGTGCGGCTGTTCGCCGAGGGCGTGACCCGCACCACCATCCGCGGCCTTGCCGCGCCGCAAACCATTGTCGAGGTGCCGTCGGTTGCCTTGATGAAATATGATGTGACCATGCAGCAGATCGCTGCTGCCATCGCCGAAGAGGTGGATGCCGATCCCGCCGGGGATGTGACCGGGGCCAATACCCGCGTGCGCACCGGCGTCGAAAAACGCAGCGCCGATCAGATCGAGGCCATTGTCCTGCGCTCAGATGATGATGGATCCAAGCTGACCATTGGTGATGTGGCGGTTGTTCGGGTCGAAGGCATCGACCGCGACCGCAGTTATTTTGTCGGGGCGAATTCGGCGATTTCGGTGCGGGTCGACCGGTCGGATCAGGGCGATGCCATCGACATTCAACGCACCGTGGAAAAGGTGGCCGCCGAATTGCAGGATATCCTGCCCGCAGGCACCACGGTCGACCTGATCCGCACAAGGGCAGAGGCGATCACGGGGCGGCTGAATATTCTGTTGGACAACGGCTCTATGGGGCTGCTTCTGGTGCTGGGGCTGTTGTTTCTGTTCCTGAATGCGCGCACCGCGTTCTGGGTTGCGGCGGGTATTCCGGTGGCGATGGCGGCCACGGTGTCGATGATGTTCCTGTTTGGCCTGACGCTGAACATGATGTCACTGTTTGCTCTGATCATCACCTTGGGGATCGTGGTGGATGATGCCATCGTGGTCGGCGAACATGCTGATTTCCGGTATCGGCGATTGGGCGAAAACCCTGTGCAGGCAGCAGAAAACGCTGCCCGGCGCATGGCCTTGCCCGTCTTTGCCTCTACGCTGACAACCGTGATTGCCTTTTTCGGCCTGACGGCCATTGGCGGGCGGTTTGGTGATCTGATCTCGGATATTCCATTCACGGTGATTGTGGTGCTCTTGGCCTCGCTGGTGGAATGTTTTCTGATCCTGCCGAACCACATGTCCCACGCCCTGAGCCATCAGAGCAAAGATCACTGGTATGATTGGCCGTCGCGCATGGTGAACCGGGGGTTCCGCTGGGTGCGAGAGGTGATTTTCCGCCGCATCATGATGCTGATCGTCTGGGCGCGGTATGCCGTGGTGGCGGGGGCGGTGGTGCTTTTGGCCAGTCAGGTGGCCTTGTTCATTCGCGGCGATGTGCAGTGGCGGTTCTTCAACTCGCCGGAACAGGCCTCGGTGACCGGCAATTTTGCCATGGCCCCGGGCGCGACCCGCGAAGACACGCTTGAAATGATGCGCGAAATGCAACGCGCCACCAATGATCTGGGCAAGACGTACGAGGCCGAGCACGGGCTGAACCCCATCGACTATGTCATCGCCGAAATTGGCGGCAATGCCGGTCGTGGCCTTGCCGGGACCGACACCAAGGAAAGCTATCAGCTGGGCGCGATTTCGATAGAGCTGATCGACCCGGATCTGCGGCCCTATTCCAGTTTTCAGTTCGTCGGTGATTTGCAGGATGCGGTAGGCCGACATCCGATGCTGGAAACCGTGAGCTTTCGTGGCTGGCGTTCCGGTCCCGGCGGCGATGCGCTGGATGTACAGTTTCATGGCGCATCCTCCGAGGTGCTCAAGGCGGCATCAGAAGATCTGAAATCCGCATTGGAGCGGTTTCCCGAAGTGTCTGCGGTCGAGGACAATCTGGCCTATGACAAGGAAGAGCTGATCCTGGAGCTGACCCCGCAGGGGCAGGCGCTTGGGTTTACCATCGACGGTCTGGGACAGGTGTTGCGGCACCGGTTGAACGGGATCGAGGCGGCGACCTATCCCGACGGGCCACGCAGCGCCACAATCCGGGTTGAATTGCCCGAAGGCGAATTGACCGCCGATTTTCTGGAACGCACCCAATTGCGTGCGGCCAGCGGCAGCTATGTGCCCCTGGCCGATATTGTTTCGGTCGAGCGGCGCACCGGGTTTTCCACGGTCCGGCGTGAAAACGGCATCCGGCTGATCACGGTCACCGGCGACATATCAGAGGATGACCCGGCGCGGGCCGAGGAAATCCAACAGATCCTTGAAGCCGAGATCCTGCCGAAAATTGCCGAAGAACGTCAGATCGACTATCGGATTTCCGGCCTCAGCGAGCAGGAAAACGAATTTCTCAACGATGCGCGCACCGGGCTGATCCTTGTGCTTCTGGGGATCTATCTGGTGCTGGCCTGGGTCTTTGCCAGCTGGACCCGGCCGCTGGTGGTGATGTCGATCATTCCCTTTGGGTTGGTGGGCACGATTTATGGCCACCATTACTGGGATGTGCCTTTGTCGATGTTTACCGTGGTCGGGATGCTGGGCATGACCGGGATCATCATCAACGATTCAATTGTTCTGGTCAGCACAATCGACGAATACGCCGAGGATCGCGGTATCATTCCGGCGATCATCGACGGGGCGGCGGACCGGTTGCGACCGGTGTTCCTGACCACCGCGACCACGGTTCTGGGCCTTGCGCCGCTGTTGTTCGAACGGTCCAGTCAGGCGCAGTTCCTGAAGCCGACGGTGATCACGCTGGTCTATGGTTTGGGCTTTGGCATGGTTCTGGTGCTTTTGGTGGTGCCCGCTCTGGTGGCGATCCAGCAGGATCTTGGCCGCATGGCGGCGACGCTGCGCCGTGGCTGGTATTTCCGGGCCGGACGGATGCGGGGGCTGGTTGTTGTGGCGACGCTGGCGGTGCTTGGGTGGCTGGTGGCGACGCTTGGGGCCTTTGTGACCACCGGCGCGCTGCCGGGGGCATTGGTTGCAGCCCTGCCGACGATGGTGCGCGATCACGTGCCCGAGGTGCCGAGCATGGGCGTGGTTATGGCATTGTACTTTGTCGGGGCGGCGGTGTTGGTCCTGGCGGCATATGTCATCGCGGCGGTATCGCTGGCGGTGACCCGATTGCGCCGCTCCGCCGGTCAAGCCAGCGGATAGATTGAGAGCCAGCTCCCCAAACTACAGGATAGATGGGGGGCTCCCAAACCACAGGGCAAATGGGGGGCCAGCCCCCCAAACCACAGGATAGATGGGGGGCCAGCCCCCCAAACCCCCCGGGATATTTCTGGTCAGATGAAAGATCTGAAACACGCGGCGCGGTTTGCATTCATCGACTTCAGCCCAGGGCGCTTTGGGTCAATTGTTGCCCAATAGTCCGCCCAGACCCTTGAGGATTTCGTCTTCGACCTTTTTCTTCACTGCATCTTCGACGCTTTCGGACTCTTGCAGATCAAGGCCGATTTCTTCGCTGATGCGCTTTTTGACCTCGTCTTCGACCAGCTTCTTTTCGTCGGCAAAATTCATGTCGATTGCTTTGGCGATGTCGGCGCTGATTTTGGGGGCGGACCAGGGGCCCTGAATGCGCACAGGAATGGCCAGGCCTTTGCCTTCGCGGGCTTTCAACAACCGCGGTGTGAAGGTGTAATCGATCGTTTGTTCATAGAAGTTCACCCAACCGTCGCCATCGGCGTTCAGCAGCGACAGGATCATCGCCAGATCATCGTTTTGCAGTTTTCCTGAGGAAATATCCCAGGTGGCGGCAAGTGAATCAAAGATTGTGGTGCCGCCGCTGCCATCGCCCGAACGCATCAGCTTGTCGAGGTCGATGCCGGAAATCACCCCGCGGCCGAACTTCATCGCGCCTTTGCCGCGCAAAGAGGCGACGATGGCATCCATTGATTGACCAACAGCGAGAAATTCGAGCTCGGCATTGGCTTTGCCCGACAGCCGATCCACCCCGGTCAGATCCCGCATCAGCGATTTCGCTTCGACATTGCTGCCGCGCAGGTCGCCGCCCACCGACAGGCCGTTGCGGTTGTTGATCACGAACTGGCCATTGAAGGTGCCGTCGTACCCCACCAATTCGCGGATCGAAAACACCGCACGGGCGTTGTCATTGGTGGCCAGGATACGCGCGCGGCCAAACGACACGGTGCCGAGGTCAAGCGAATTGGCATCAATCAAGACTTCGCCGTCAAACAAGGACAGGGCCGAGGCATCTATCGGGGTTTTGGACCAGCCGGTTGTATTCGCTTCATTCCCGCCAGAGCCACTGGCAGTCAGGGACGAGAGGTCGAGGTCACCGGCGCTGAGCTGGCCGTTTACGCGTGGCTTGCCCGCCAGAAACACGTCGATGTCGCCTGTCAGTGTGTTCTGATCCAGCTTGGCCTGCAACCCGCGCAGGGCCAGGCGCTGTTCCCGGTTGAAGGTCAGGTCGGTGCTGGCGTCGATGGCGCGGCCCAGACCCTCTGGCAGCTCGGTGGCGCCAAGACCCAGGGAGGCCAGGAATTGAGCGGTGGAGGACAGATCGGCGGATAGTTTGCCTTGGACTTCCGGCACAAGGCTGGCTTTGCCGGTGAAATTGGCGGTGCCGCCCTCTGTGGTGATTTTGGCGGTCACCGGGTGCGCCCCGCCCGCCATGAAGTTGAGCGGCGAGGCCAGTTCGGCCACCACCGAAACCGCCTGTCCTGCGGGACGCAGCACAAGGTCGAGGCCAGCTGGCCCGGTGGGGTCGGGCCATTTCAACGCAATGTCAACGCCGCGCAGGTCGAGCGGCGCACTGCCGGCATCTTCGAACCGAATGGCACCGTTGGTGAGGGTCAGATCCTCGATGCTGAGACTGGCAAGCGTGCTGCCGCCGCCGCCATCCGTGCTGTCACCCTCTGAGAACATCCAATTCGCCCGGCCGGACCCATCACGTTGCAAAAGAACCTGCGGCGATTCGGCGTGAAGCCCCTTGATCCGCACGTTGCGTTGCAGCAGCGGCAGGGTTTCCAATGCAATCGTGGCCGCATCCGCCTGAAACATCGGCGTGTCCCCCGCCCAATCGGCGTTGGCGATGGAAATCGCCCCGGTGCTGATCCCAAGGATCGGGTAGAGCGTCAGTGACACATCGCCGGAAATGCTGACGTCCCGGCCCAGTTGCGTGCTCATTTGATCCGAAGCGATCCGCGCCAGCCGGTCACGTGGCAACAGAAGCAGCGACGCCACCGCCACCCCCGCGATCAGGACCACCAGACCAATCAAACGCAACAGCCACTTCATTTTGTCACCTCTCCACGCCCCCTGTTGGGCCGCCTTCATTTACCATGGGAATGTGACGCCGGTTTGAGTGAGGTCAAGCGGCCATTGCGTGTCAGGGGGCAAACGGCAAAAAACCGACCCGGAAACCATGTTTCGGGCCGGTCAGGTGCAACGGCGGGGCAGGGATCAGCGCCCGCCGTTATCTGCCTGCTGTCGGGTCATGCCGACATCGTTCAGCAAATGATCGCTCAGGCGTCGGATGTTCTGGCGTTCATGAAAGGCCTTGTCGGCGGCGATGACCCGATCGAGCGCCATTTTGAACAGGCGGGCGATGCCGGGAAAGCGTGCGGCGGATGTGGTCGAAGCTTTGGCGGATTGTGTGGTCTGGATCTGCATTGTGGCGTCCTTTGGGTCAGGGGTGATATCTGATGCCCCCAATTTGCACGACGCCCGCAAGCGCTGCGCAAAATGCGGGGTGCAATGGCGGGGCGCGCGTGCAAAACTTGCGTAAAATCTGGGTGTCCAATCGTAAAAACCGCCCGACAAGAGAGTTTTTTCGCATGCCTGATCTCATCCTGCATCTGACTGGCCCCATGCGGATCACCGATCACGCCGATCGGCCCTTGGCCGGTGTCCCGCGTCGGGGGCAGGCGATGCTGGCCTGTCTGGCGGTGCAGCCGGGGATGCGGGCGGAACGTGGGTTTCTGGCCGATTTGTTGTGGTCGGACCGGTCCGAGGATCAGGCGCGTGCTTCGCTTCGGCAGGAGCTGTCGGTGCTGCGCCGGGTCTTGCCGGGGGATGTTCTGTTTGCGGACCGTCAGGCCGTTTGGCTGGAGAGCAGCCGGGTGTCGGTTTTCACGGGCGGGCAGGGTGAGTTCCTGCAAGGGTTCGATCTGGCGTCCGAAGGGTTCGAGGACTGGTTGCGCGACCAGCGCCGGGCGCAAGAGGGGGACAGCCACGCCGCGGCCCCGGCCCCGCTGGCCGCCGCCATTCCGACACGTGACGATATTCCGACATTGGCCGTTCTGCCATTTGCCGAATTCGCGGTGGCAGATACGGATATGTTCGCCGATGGCGTGGTCGAAGAGATCACCGGTGCGTTGAGCCGAAGCCATGATTTCCGCGTTATCGCCCGGCAGTCGGTTTTTGCCCTGCGCGGATCCGGGCAATCGGTGCCGGATATGGCGGCAAAACTGGGGGCGGAATATGTCATCGAAGGTGCGGTGCGCCGGTCCGGCGAACGGGTGCGTATTTCGGTGCAATTGGTGCAGGGCTGCGATGGCCATACCCTGTGGTCAGAGCGGTTTGATGACCGGCTGGATGATCTGTTTGACCTGTTGGACCGGATTGCCGCCCAGGTTGCGGGGCAGATCATTCCCAATTTGCGCGCTGCCGAAATTGCCCGCGCCCGCACGCGTCCGCCACAGGATCGCACGGCGTATGAATTGATGCTGACGGCGTTGCCGCATTTTTGGGCCCATCGCGCGGATGAGAATCAGCGGGCGATCGAGCTTTTGGATCAGGCTCTGGCGCATCAACCGGATTTCGCCCCGGCCATGGCGTACAAGGCCTGGTGCCATGCGCATCGCTGTTGTTACACTTGGACCACCGATGGCCGCCCGGACCGGGCTGCGGCGGCTGATCTGCTGGCCCGTGCCACGCCATTGGTGCAGGATCATCCGGCGGCGCTGACCGCCCTGTCCGCGACCAGCAGTCTGGCGCTGAATGATTTCCCCAAGGCCCGCAGCCTGGTGGACCGGGCGCTGATGCTGGACCCCAACAACGCCTGGGGCTGGCTGCGGTTGGGCTGGACCGCGGTTTATCTGGGGGACGTCGATGTCGGCATGGCCGCGTTTGACCGCTATGATCAGCTTAGCCCGCTAGATCCGTTTCATTTCAATGGGCTTTTTGGCCGCTCCGCCGGCTATCGCGCGATCGGGCGCTATGAGGAAAGCATTGCGTTGTGTGAACAGGGGCTGCGCGAGGGCACCGGCGTGACCTGGGCCTATCGCATGTTGTTTGGCACCTATTGGTTGGCCGGAAATCAGGAGGCCGCAATCGACGCGGCGCGCAAGTGGCGCGAGGCCTATCCGACGATCACCTTTGAAATGGCGCGTGATCTGATGCCGAAATGGCAGCATGATCCAGAATACGTCAGGGTGCTGCATCTGTTGTGGGAGGTGGAATAGGGGACTTTCCCCAATGGCTGCGCTCGGCTATAGCCCAGCCATGACAACAAATCCGCCCAACCTCCGCCCTGATCTTGCCAATGCCAACGTGACGGGGGCCGATGCCCGCCGTGGCCAGCCAACGATTGGCATGGTCTCGCTTGGTTGTCCCAAAGCCCTGGTCGACAGCGAACGCATTCTGACCCGGCTGCGCGCCGAAGGATACGGCATTTCGCCCGATTATGCCGGGGCGGATGCGGTGGTGGTCAACACCTGTGGATTTCTCGACAGTGCCAAGGCCGAAAGCCTGGAGGCGATTGGCGAGGCGTTGAAAGAAAACGGTCGGGTGATCGTAACCGGATGTTTGGGGGCAGAGCCCGAATATATCACCGGCGCGCACCCCAAGGTGCTGGCGGTGACCGGCCCGCATCAATATGAACAGGTGCTGGACGCGGTACATGCGGCGGTGCCGCCCGATCCTGATCCCTTTGTCGACCTTTTGCCCGCCAGCGGCGTCTCCCTGACGCCGCGCCACTTCAGCTATCTCAAGATCTCTGAAGGCTGTAACCACAAGTGCAAATTCTGCATCATTCCCGATATGCGTGGCCGTCTGCAGAGCCGCCCGGCGCGGGCCGTGCTGCGCGAGGCCGAGAAGCTGGTGCAGAATGGCGTGCGCGAATTGCTGGTTATTTCGCAGGACACCTCGGCCTATGGCACCGACTGGAAAGATCGCGCGGAAAAAGCGCCGATCCTGTCACTTGCTCAGGAATTGGGCAAATTGGGCGCCTGGGTGCGGATGCATTATGTCTATCCCTATCCACATGTGCGCGAATTGATTCCCCTGATGGCCGATCCGGCCAGCGGCATTCTGCCCTATCTGGATATTCCGTTTCAGCATGCCCACCCGGATGTGTTGAAGCGTATGGCGCGCCCCGCCGCATCGGCGCGCACGCTGGACGAGATCGCCGCATGGCGTGCCACATGTCCCGACATCACCCTGCGGTCGACCTTTATCGTCGGTTATCCGGGCGAAACCGAAGCGGAATTCGACTATCTTCTCGATTGGATGGACGAGGCGCAATTGGATCGTGTGGGCTGTTTTCAATATGAAAACGTCGATGGCGCACGGTCAAACAGCCTGCCGGATCATGTGCCCGCCGAGGTCAAACAAGAACGCTGGGATCGGTTCATGGCCAAGGCGCAGGAGATTTCCGAAGCCCGCCTTGCCGCCAAGGTCGGCCAGCGGATCGAGGTGATCGTGGATGAGATCGACGACGAGGCCATCGCCACCTGTCGCACCAAGGCCGATGCGCCAGAGATCGACGGCAACCTGTTCATCGACGAAGGCACCGAAGCGTTGAGCCCCGGTGACATTGTCACGGTCGAAGTCGATGAAGCGGGTGAATACGATCTCTGGGGCCGGCTGATCGCAAGCTAGGTTGCCAAGCGATTTCAGGCGGTTGTCGGCAATCGCGCGGTCCTGTCAGACGCAGATGTCTATATCTGGCCGTCTTCAAGATGCAGTTTCATGTCGATCAACACCTGTTGCAGGGCAAGGGTTTCCTTCAACATCCGCTTGGCTTCGTTGACGGTGATGATCCCGTCTTCGATCGACTGGGAATATTCCGACATCAACATGGCAAACCGCTGGCTGAGCGCGACCACATCGGCGTTGATGCTGCCGGTGGATTCCGCATTGGCCCGGCGGCTGTCAAACGACAGGGTGATGCCCCGCAATTCGCTGAGCGCCGCGGTGACATGCGGATAGGACGCAGCCCCTTCCAATGCGGCAACCGCGTCGATCGGCATGAAGCGATCGGCATGTTCGTCGTGTTCGGAATAATACCGTCCCAGAGTCGCCTTGGATTTCCCGGTGACATCACAGGCCGGTTCAATCCCCACGTCTTTTACAAGCGCTTCTGTGTGTTTTTTCAGATAACTTCCGACGCTGGCCATCCTGACTCCTGGTTAGATTACGCCCCCAAAATCGTCTTTTGGGGAAATCAAAACTTTTTTCCCATTAATCGGTTTAACACCATTTGTCATTTAGGAAAGACCCAGATCGGTTTCGATTTGGGTTGTTGACGAGTATCCGGTTGCCCAAGGCCGGTTTCAGGGTGGGGACGTAACGTGTCTGTCTTTTGGGGGGCAGAGCCGCAAGGCACCCACGTTACGGCCCATTTGGGCAATGTCATGACGGTTCCCTCTGTCGTTCCACCACTCCGGTTTTCCTCACCCTGACATTGTTGCGGGCCTTGTCACGCTGGGACAGTCGGGGCATATCACCGCGCATGGCCAAGCTTTATTTTCATTATTCCACCATGAATGCCGGCAAATCGACGCTGTTGTTGCAGGCGGCGCATAACTATGGCGAACGGGGCATGGATGTGCATCTCATGACTGCGCGGCATGACAATCGCGCTGGCAAGGGGCGGATCGGGTCGCGGATCGGCATTGGCAGCGAGGCTGACACCTATGCCCCCGGTCAGGATCTTTATGCCGCGATCAAGACGCGGCTGGCGATTGGGCCGGTGGCCTGTGTCTTTGTCGATGAGGCGCAGTTTCTGGAGCCGGAACAGGTTTGGCAATTGGCCCGGGTGGTGGATGACCTTGGCGTGCCGGTGATGTGTTATGGTTTGCGGGTGGATTTTCTCGGCAAATTGTTTCCGGGGTCGGCGGAATTGCTGGCACTGTCGGATGAGCTGCGCGAGGTGCGCACGATCTGCCACTGCGGCAAGAAGGCCACGATGGTGGTGCGCCAGGATGGCGCGGGCCGGGTGCTGACCGAAGGCGCCCAGGTCCAGATCGGCGGCAATGAAACCTATGTCAGCCTGTGCCGCCGTCATTGGCGCGAGGCGATGGGCGCCTGACGACGCCAGTTGGCGCGCCCATTTGGCGGTGGAGGCCCCGGATCAGGTCCGGGGCGCGGCGGCGGTCCTTGAAACCCTCAGCGCAATTGTTCAGTGCATCCGCTGACCGTTGGCGATCGTCTGATCCGGGGCCAGCAGGACGATGCCGCCCGCGTCATCCGACACACCCAGCGTCAGCACTTCGGACATGAAGGGCCCAATCTGGCGCGGTGGGAAATTGACCACAGCCATGACCTGCCGCCCGACCAGCGTGTCCGGGGTGTAATGCGCAGTGATCTGGGCCGAGGTCTTTTTCTCGCCAATCTCGGGGCCGAAGTCGATCCAGAGTTTGATGGCCGGTTTGTGGGCCTCGGGAAACGGTTCCGCGCGCAGGATTGTGCCCGCGCGAATGTCGACTTTGAGGAAGTCGTCAAAGCTGATCTCAGCCATTGCTCAGTTCCTTTGATCTGTCAGTTGCGGCCTTGACCGCACGTTTCAAAAGGGCCGGGAACCCGGTTTCCTCGTCCATCAGCACTTCTAGCGCGGCCTGGGTTGTGCCATTGGGCGAGGTGACGTTGACGCGCAATTGTGTCGGGCTGTCGTCGGCCTCTTCCGCCAGCACGCCGGCGCCGCCCACGGTGGCGCGCGCCAGCTTTAGCGCCAAATCCGCCGGCAGGCCCTGTGCCGCGCCCGCCGCTGCGAGGGTTTCGATCAGGTGAAAGACATAGGCCGGGCCGGAACCCGAGACCCCGGTGACCGCATCCATCTGGTCTTCGTTGTCCAGGCGCACGGTCTGGCCGACCGCCTGTAACAGCCCTTCGGCCAAGGCCATCTGATCCGGGTTGACCCGTGTGTTGCCAATCAAGGCGGTGATGCCGCGACCGACCGCAGCGGGTGTGTTGGGCATGGCGCGGATGATCGGACAGCTGTCGCCCAGAACGGCCTCGTAACTTGCAAGAGTGACACCGGCGGCCACCGAGACAAACAGGGTTTCGCCCCCGGCCATAGCGCGCAGCGCAGGCAGGGCATCACCCATCATCTGGGGTTTCACGGCGATCAGGGCAATGGCGGGGGCGGCGGGCAGGTCGGCGTTGATGTTCACGCCCTGCGCTTGCAGCCATTCCGACGGGAAGGGGTCGATCACATGAACCGACGTGGGCGGCAGGCCATCGGCCAGCCAGCCCTGCAACATTGCTGATCCCATCTTGCCACAGCCAAGCAGCACAAGACCGCGTTCGGCCAGATCATTGGACATCATCGCCCCCTCCTGTTTTCACATTCGGGGGTGAGTGTTACGCGCGGCCGTAGGCCTCTGCAATGGCAACCTGAAGCGCCTCTTTCGGGCTGCGATCGCCCCAGACAACCAGTTGCAGCGCCGGGTAGTAGCGTTCGGCGCTCATCACGGCGGCATTGATCATTGTGTCGATCTGATCGGGGCTGGCAACCTGACCGCCGGCCAGCACGAGGCCGTAGCGATAGATCATCAATTGGCTTTCGCCCCACCAGGTAAAGGCCCCGGCCCAGCATTGATCGTTGATCGCGTTCAACGCTTCGCACAATTGCGGCGTCTTTTCCTCTGGCGGTTCCATCTCGAAGCTGCAAATCAGGCGCAGCGTTTCGTCATAGGCCGACCAGGCCAGGGTAATGGAATATGTGCGCCACTGACCTTCGACCGCCATGGCGATCTGGTCATCGTGGATACGGTCAAAATCCCAATCATGATGCTCGGCGATATGTTCGACGATGTCGATCGGGTGGAGGTCGTCCTCCAGGAACTGCTCGGAAAGTGCCATGCGCCACCTCTTTTTTGTATAGCGAACGGGGGTGGCAGCGCCCCAAGCGCTAGGTGCCTGCTCTAGGGGCTGTGGACAGTTCCCCGACCCCTACCTGATATGGTGAGGTGTCGTGCTAAGCATGTAAAGCAATATTTGTGTGACCCCGCCAATAAGTTGTGGATGAATTGAATTCAGGCACAACAGACAGGCAGCGATCCAGAAGCCCATTGCCATTTCGCCGCTATAGACCTGTTGCACCGCCATGCGTCAAGAACAATGTGCGAACAAAATTTGCAAAACCCCAGATATTGGGTCTATCTTCTGACGGTCCCCACGGGTAGTTTGTCAGAACGCGGGAAAAGACGAACACGGGGCGATCATGCGGGCAAAACTGACTTCTGTAGAGCTATGTGCCGGGGCCGGCGGCCAGGCGCTTGGGCTGGAGAAAAGCGGCTTTTCGCATGAGGCGCTGGTCGAGATTGAAAACCATTGCCGCAATACGCTGCGGCTCAACCGTCCACAGTGGAATGTGGTGGAAGGTGATCAGGCCGATCTGAACCATTTTGATGGCCGTCCCTATGCGGGGATTGATCTTTTGGCTGGCGGTCTGCCCTGTCCGCCGTTTTCCGTTGCAGGAAAACAGCTGGGCGATGCGGATGAACGCAACCTGTTCCCGCATGCGCTGCGGGTTGTGGATGAAATCCGCCCCAAGGCGATCATGATCGAGAATGTGCGCGGTTTTCTGGATGCGGTGTTTGCCGATTATCGCCAGCATCTGAAACGGCAATTGTCGAAACTGGGCTATGAAACCGATTGGCATCTGTTCAACGCGTCGGATTTTGGCGTGCCGCAATTGCGGCCGCGGGTGGTGATTGTCGCCATTCGCAAGGATCTGGCCGAGAATTTCACCTGGCCGGTGTCGCTTGAAACCTCGCCCAGGACGGTTGGGCAAACGCTGTTTGATCTGATGGGCGAACGCGGCTGGCGCGGCGCGGCCAAATGGCGCGACGGCGCGGATGAGATTGCGCCGACAGTTGTTGGCGGATCGAAGAAACATGGCGGTCCCGATCTTGGGCCGACACGCGCGAAACGGGCCTGGGCGACGCTGGGTGTGGATGGCATGGGGATTGCCAATGAAGCACCGGACCGGGATTTTGTCGGAATGCCGCGGCTGACCGTTCGCATGGTGGCGCGGTTGCAGGGATTCCCGGATGAATGGGCGTTTTCGGGCAAAAAGACCCCGGCCTACCGTCAGATTGGCAATGCCTTTCCGCCGCCGGTGGCCGCCGCTGTATCGGCCCGGATTTCCGAGGCGATCACCACCCGCAAATCGGTGCAGGTTGTTGCCTGACACGTCTGCGGTGGCGTGGCTGACAAAGGCCCGGCGCGAATTCCATGCCAGCATTTTGAATTCAATTCTGACCCTGAGTGACAAGGGTGTGCCCAGCAATGCCGACAAGGGCAGCCGCCCAAGTGTCGAGATAGCCAGCGCCATTGTGGCGAAAATGGGCGTTGCCCGCACTGCGCCGAAACTGCCCGGTCAGACATCGGGTGCGGATTTCGAAGAGATATGCGCCGGGTTTATCGGCCTGTGCCTGGACCGGCTGGGCCATTTGCGGCCCGGGCGGTTTTCGGTGACCAAGGGCGGCGCGATTGCCCAGTTCGATCAATATGCGCATCTTGATGAGCTGGAGGCGATTTCGAAATCCAATCGTGAAATTGCGACGGCGCTGGGGTCGGATTACCTGATCAAACCGGACATAGTGGTGGCCCGTCAGCCGGAAAGTGATGCGCGGATCAATGCCCGCGAATGTCTGGTTGATGCGGATGCGGCCCGGTTGAGCGCCCTGCGCGCGGTCAATCAGCCGATGCCGATCCTGCATGCGTCTTTGTCGTGTAAATGGACCCTGCGCAGCGACCGCGCCCAGAATGCCCGGTCAGAGGGGCTGAACCTTGTGCGCAATCGCAAGGGGCGGCTGCCGCATATTGCGGTGATCACCGGTGAGCCGACGCCGGGGCGCATCGCCTCGCTGGCGCTGGGCACGGGCGATATCGACTGTGTCTATCATTTTGCCTTGTATGAATTGCGCGCGGCCCTGGTGGATCAGGGGCGCGATGATACGCTGGAGCTGTTGGACACGATGATCGCTGGCAAGCGGCTGCGTGATATTTCCGACTTGCCTTTGGATCTTGTGACCTAGCCGGTTTCGCCACGCCTTTGCGTGTCGACAGGTTGGGGGGCCAGCCCCCCAAACCCCCCGGGATATTTCCGGTCAGATGAAGGGCGCGACCGAGAGAGATTTGATCGTTCGGGGTGGTCGATCAGATTTCTTGTGCGTCAGGTTGCGTTTGGTTCAGGTTGCCTGTGGCTCAGGTTGCGTTTGGCTCGGGGGGCATGTTTTCTTTCATGTAGATGTCGATCCGAATGCGTTCCTGCGCCGGGTTATGTGGGACGTTGTCGACCTTAGCGCGCAGGACGCGGACGCAGGACCGCACCAGATGGCCGCAATCCTGAGAGATCAGCGCGTCGAAGGTGCCCTGGTTCAAGGCTTGTCGTGTGAGTGGGGTCAGCTCATGTGCGATGACCACCAGATCCTTTGGCGCGGCGGTTTCGGACAGAAACTGGATCAGCCCGGCGTTGCCCGCGGCAGAGGAATAGATGCCGCGCAGGTCGGGATAGGCGTTGAACACTTCCGGCAGGAGTTTGTAGATCAGATCCGGGTCGTCGCGGCCTTCGACCGAGGCGAGGACCTGAAGTTCGGGGAATTGTGCGGCAGCGACCATGTCGAACCCCTGGCGGCGTTCGAGGTGGTCGCGGGCGAGGCGGGATCCGGTGATCACGAGAACCTTGCCCGGGCGGCGCAGGAACCGGCCCAGAAGCTGAGCGGCGGTGCGCCCGGCCGAGATATTGTCGATGCCGACAAAATGGTCGCGTCGCGAGGATGGCAGGTCAGAGACCAGCGCAACCACGGCGATCCCCTTGTCGCGGGCGCGGTTGACCGCATCGCGGACCGAAGGCGTTTCCGGGCTGAACAGCGCGACACCGTCAATGGTGCCCGGGTCCAGCCCGTCAAGGATGGCGACAATGTCCAGTGGATCAAAGGGTTTGGCGGAAATGGTGGAAAGCCGGGTCCGCTCATTTGCCAGTTTGTCCGCCTGGTCAGCGATTTGGTTGTGCAGGGCCTGCACAAATTCATTTGACGTGTCGGGCAGGATGAACAGGATGTTGTAGACCCGCTGACGCGCCAGATTGGCGGCTGCGGTGTCGCGCACATAGCCCAATTCCGCGATGGCGGCGCGGACCTTCTTGATGGTGATGGCGCGCACGCCGGGGCGTTCATTGAGCACGCGGTCGACGGTCGCCAGGCTGACGCCGGCGACACGGGCAATGTCGTTGACCGTCGGTTTTCCGACCAGTTTCAGTCCCGGCTTGGTCAGTTTAACTCTCCATCTCGCGGGCCAGGCCTTCGAACAACAGGGCCACGGCTTCGGCGCCGGGGTCATTGTGACCTTTGAGGTTTTCCTCGGGGACATAGGCGGCGCGGCCGGCCTTGGCGCGGTGGATGGCTGCGGTGCTGTCTGCGCCTTGACGGGCGGCGGCCGCGGCGGCGGCGATGCCATTTGGCAGAGCGGCGAGCGCGGGATGCAGCGCATCGACCATGGTGCGGTCGCCGACCTGCGCACCGCCGACCTGGCTGACACGGTCCAGCCCCTCGATCAGGGCGCGTGGCACCGGGGCGCCATTGGCACAGGCGTCCCCCGCCGCATTGAAATAGATCGCGAGGATCACACCGGAAGAGCCGCCCATGGTTTGGCTCAGCTCATTTCCCAGTGCGGGGAAAAGCTGGGTCAGATCGGCCAGCGGCAGGCGATCCAGCCGCGATTTCAGGGCGTGGGCCGCGGTGGCCAGGGTGCTGCCGGTGTCACCATCGCCGGATTTGGCGTCCAATGCGTTCAGCGCGCTTTCGGCAGAAATCAACAGATCGGCGACGCTTTCGATGGTGCGGCGCGTGGTGGCGTTGGCAGATGGGATCGGCTCGATCGGGGTCAGGCCGTCAGGCAGGGGGGTGATCGCCACCGGTTGCATCGGTTGCATCCCGGGCCAGGCGGCCAGATTGACCGGCACAGCAAGTGCCGCCAATTCATCGTCCGAAGCGGCCAGCACAGAGACGGAAAAGCCATGCATGTCGAGCGAGGTCATCATCGGGGCAGGGCCAATCACATGGCTGGCAAGACCGGATTGCGCCAGCGCATGGGTCAGCACCGACATTTCCAGCGGCGTGGTCGCGCCGAGGTTGTTGATCAGTGCAACATTGTTTGCAGAGCCGGTGTTGGGATCTGTGCCGCTCTGTAACTTGGCCACCACGGTGTCCATCGCAACCTTGGCAGAGGTGAAATCCACCTGTTCAACGCCGGGTTCGCCGTGAATCCCCAACCCCAATTCGGCCTTGCCCGCGCCAATGCGGTTTTCCTTGGGCGATCCCGGCACGGTGCAGGTGTCGAGGCTCATCCCGATGCTGGCGACGCGGGCGATCACGCCGCGCGCTGCGGCTTCGACCGCGTCGAGATCGGCGCCTTGTTCGGCCAGCGCGCCGGCGATTTTGTGCACGAACAGGGTTCCGGCCACGCCGCGCGGTTGTGGCAGGTCGGGCAGGGCGATGTCATCATCCACCACCACCATGGCCACCTTGCGGCCAAGGGCACGGGCACGTTCCGCCGCGAGCCCGAAGTTCAATCGGTCGCCGGTGTAATTCTTGACGATCAACAGGCAGCCGGCCTCGCCCGTGACGGCCAGAATGCCGGCCAGCACTGCCTCGACCGAGGGTGAGGCAAAAACCTCGCCGCAGACGGCGGCGGTCAGCATCGAAGGTCCGACAAATCCGGCATGGGCCGGTTCGTGTCCCGACCCGCCGCCGGAAATCAGCGCGACGCGCGATTTATCCCAATCGGTGCGATAGACCACCTTGATATGCGGATAGCCGTCAAGGCGCGACAACGTCCCGCCGGACGCTGCCAGCAGGCCGTCTATCGCCTCGGTCACGAGGTTTTCCTTGGCGTTGATGAATTGTGCCATAATCGTCCTCCCTATAGGGCGCGGGCGCCGGATGCATCGAAATAAAGCGGATTGACCGGGCTGATTTTGATGGTGTCGTCCGGGGTGTAGCTGGCATGGGGATCGGCCAGGGTGGTGACCGCATGCCCCTGAAGTTCCAGATGCAGGCGGGTTTGATCGCCCAAGTGTTCGGCGCGGATCACCCGTGCCTCGGCGCCGTCGCCCTGTTGGATGTTTTCCGGGCGCAAGCCGATTTGCGGCCCCTTGTGGTTGCCTGCAAACAGCGTGGAGGGCAGAATATTGATCCGCGGCAGGCCAAGGCGGCTGGCGACATAGACGCTTGTCGGGTTGGAATAGATCTCACGCGGGGTGCCGTATTGCACCAAGCGCCCCGCCTCCAGCACGCCGATATGGCTGGCCATGGTCATGGCTTCGATCTGGTCATGGGTGACATAAAGCAGGGTCGAGCGCAGTTCGGCATGAATGCGTTTGAGTTCGATCCGCAGGTCAGAGCGCAATTTCGCATCCAGCGACGACAGCGGTTCATCCATCAGGTAAATCGACGGCGACCGCACCAAGGCGCGCCCAATCGACACCCGCTGCATTTCCCCGCCTGACAATTCGGTGGCCTTGTTGTCCAGCTTGTGCGGAATTTGCAGCACTTCGGCGATTTTGGCGACCTTGCGGGTGATCTCGTCTTCTGGTGTGTTCAGGATCGGCGAGCGCAGTGGAAAGGCGAGGTTGTCGCGCACGCTGAGATGCGGGTAAAGCGAATATTGCTGGAACACCATTGCCACGTCGCGCTGGGCGGGGGGATCGTTTTTGACATTGCGCCCGGCGATCTGGATTGATCCCCTGTCCAGCGTTTCCAACCCGGAAATCAGCCGCAGCGTGGTGGTTTTGCCGGCACCGGTTGGCCCCAGCATGACGACAAAGGCCCCGTCGGGGATATGCATCGAGATATTGTCGACCGCGCGGGTCTGGCCGAAACTCTTGGTGATTGCATCTAGGATGACCTCAGCCATGGATCTGGCTCCCGTCGTTCAGGGCCGAACGCAGCGCGTGGCCGGATGTTTGATCAAAGATGGTGACGGTTTCGGATTTGAAACTTAGCCCAACGGTTTCATCCACCTTGGCCGGGTGCGCGGCGCTGACCCGTGCCTTGACCTGACCGTTGGCGGTGTCGAGCGTGATGATCTGGGTGGTGCCAAGGTATTCCGTCGCCAGAATGCGCCCCCGATAGGCCGCCGCGTCGTCCAATTGGATATGTTCGGGGCGCACACCAAAGACCAATTGCCCGGCACCGCCCTGCCGCAATGCGGGGATTGCGGTCTGGGTGCCGTTCAGATCGACCTGCGATGCGCCGGGGGCCAGGCTGGCCTCGAAGGGCAAGAAGTTCATGGGCGGCGAGCCGATGAAATCGGCAACAAACATGGTGGCGGGTTTGTCGTAGATTTCCTGCGGCGTGCCGAATTGTTCAACCACCGCATTGTTCATCACCACAATCTTGTCGCCCATCTGCATCGCCTCCAGCTGATCATGGGTGACATAGACCGTGGTGGCGCCCATCCGGTCATGCAGGGCGCGCAATTCCTCGGCCATGTGTTCGCGGAATTCGGCATCCAGCGCGCCCAATGGTTCGTCCATCATGAAGGCCTTGGGTTCGCGCACGATGGCGCGGCCCAATGCAACGCGCTGGCGGTCACCACCGGACAGCCCCCCCACCGGGCGATCAAGAATATCTTCGATCCCCAGAATATGCGCAACTTCGGCGATCTTGGCTTTGACCTGGGCGCGCGGCATGCCCTGGGACACCAGCGGATAGGACATGTTGCGCCGCACATTCATATGCGGGTAAAGCGCGAACATCTGGAACACAAAGGCGATGTCGCGTTGCGATGGCGGCCTTTGGCTGATCTCTTCGCCATCAAGGAAAATTTCGCCACTTGTCGGCAATTCCAGCCCGGCGATCATCCGCAGCGTCGTGGTCTTGCCACAGCCCGAGGGGCCGAGCAGCATGAAAAATTCGCCATCCTCGATGGTGAAGGAACTTTCCCGAACGGCGTTGAAGTCGCCGAAGGTTTTCTTGAGGTTTTTGATGACAATCTGCGCCATGGGATAGCCTGCCTATTCCGGGAAATGGCTGACGACGATGAACATCACCGTGCCAATCAGCGTGACAAGGAAGGAATAGGTATATCCCCAGAGAACAAAGGGTTGCATCAGCATGAACACCCCCAGCGCGATCAGGATTGTTGCCACCATTTCCCACGGACCACGCCGCAGCTGTAGCAGACCTTGGAAAAAATCGCTCATTTGCGCACCGCTCCGAATGTGATCCCGCGCAACAGATGTTTGCGCAGCAGGATGGTGAAAATCATCACTGGCAGAAGAAAGATTGTCGCCCCGGCCGCAACAGCAGGCCAATCGAGACCGCCAACGCCGATAATGGTCGGAATGAACGGCGGCGCGGTCTGGGCCGTGGCCGAGGTGAGAAGCACCGCAAAGGCATATTCGTTCCAGGCAAAGATCAGACAGAAGATCGCGGTCGAGGCGATGCCGGTGGCGGCCTGCGGCAGCACAACCTTGTAGAACGCCTGAAACCTTGTGTAGCCGTCGATCAGCGCCGCTTCTTCGTATTCGCGCGGGATTTCGTCGATGAACCCTTTGAGCAGCCAAACCGCGAGCGAGATATTGACCGCCGTATAGAGCAGGATCATGCCCAGATGCGTGTCCGACAGCCCCAGATTGCGATACATCAGAAAGATCGGGATCGCGACCGCAATCGGCGGCATCATCCGGGTCGACAGGATAAAGAACAAAAGGTCATCGGCCAGCGGGATCTTGAACCGGCTAAAGGCATAGGCCGCCAATGTGCCGAGGAAAATCGACAGGAATGTCGAGCCAAAGCCGATGATCACCGAATTCATGAACCGCTCGCCAAACTTCGACTGGCCGACAATGACCATGTCATATTTGCGGACAATCTCATCCGCCCAGTTCTGGGGCGGATTGGCGTTCAGAAATTCCTCGGTTTGACGGGTGCGGGTGGTGAAAAGGTTGACGTAGCCCTCCAGCGTGGGTTCGAACACCACTTTCGGCGGATAGGAAATCGCATCAGCCGGGGATTTGAAACCGGTGATCATGATCCAGACCAGCGGGATCATCGTGACCAGCGCATAGATCACAACCATTGTGCCGGCGAACCATTTCTGCCGCGAAGAGGGGGCGGTGACGGTGTAGCTGCTCATGTCGGTGTCCTCATGCCTGGCCCGGTCCCGGACGTGTTCCGGGACCTCCCTGCAAAGCGTGATGTATCGTTTGATATGAGGTCCCGGATCAGGTCCGGGACGGCGACGCGGCTCTGGAAGGTCATCGTTCTTTCACCTTGTTCAGCGCCTTGACGTAGATCGAGGCCAACCCAAACACCGTGACAAACAGGATGATCGCATAGGCCGAGGCATAGCCGGTGCGCCACTTTTCGAATGCTTCGCGTTTGAGGTTTATCGAGGTCAGTTCGGTGGTGGACCCCGGCCCGCCGCCGGTCAGCTGCACCACCAGATCGAACATTTTGAAATTCTCGATCCCACGGAACAGCACCGCCAGCATCAGGAAGGGCAGCACCATCGGAATGGTGATGGTAAAGAACTGCCGTAGTTTTGAGGCCCGGTCGATTTCAGCGGCCTCGTAGATGTAATCCGGGATCGACCGCAGGCCGGCCAGACAGATCAGCATGACAAAGGGTGTCCACATCCAGGTGTCGACAATCACGATCGACCAAGGCGCCAGATTGACCTGTCCCAGCATTTCAAAGCTCGACGGATCCTTGCCGGTGAAAAACGACACGATGTAATTGAACAGCCCGATTTGTGGCTGGTAGAGGAATTTCCAGAAATTCCCGACCACCGCGGGCGACAGCATCATCGGCAGCACGATCACTGTGGTCCAGAAGGGCGAGCCGCGAAAATTCTTGTTGATCAGATAGGCCAGCGTGAAACCGATCAGCACCTGCAGAACTATGGTCCAGATCAGGAAATGCGCCGTTGCCTGCATGTTCAGCCAGATGTCTGAATCGGTCAGGATGCGCTCGTAATTGCGCAGGCCAATCCACTCTGTCTCGCGGTTGATGCGGTTGGCCCGAAAGTTGGTAAAGCTAAGCCGAATGGTCCAGATCAGCGGAAAAATATTGACCGCCAGCAGCAGGAAAATCGTCGGGCCGACAAAGATCCACGCGATGGCGCGATCCGACAAGCCTTTGATTTTGCGCGCAACTGGGGCGGGCGTTGCCGCAGCAACGCGATCTATCGTACGGTCTGACATGGGAAAACCTGTCTGTTGGACGTGGTATGTCCGTTAAGAGCCGGGGCACGATGGGCGCGCCCCGGCAATGTCAAAAGGTCAGAGCTTGCCTTCGTCTTCGAAGGTTTCGGTCCAATCTTCGATCAGCTTGTCCAATGCTTCCTGCGCCGTGCCCTGATCGGCCACCACGTAATCGTGGACGCGTTTTTGCATCGCCAGCAGCAGCTCGGCATAGGTCGGTTCCTGCCAGAAGTCCTGAACATTCGCCATCGCCTCAAGGAAGTCACCGGCAAAGGGCTGGCTGTCGGCAAAGCCCGGATCGTTCAGCACGGAATTATGCGCGGAATAGCCGCCCAATTCCCACCATTTTGCCTGAACCGTGGGCTGGGCGAACCATTTGACATATTCCAGCGCCGCATCCTGTTTGTCAGAATAGCTGATCACCGAAATACCTTGACCGCCCAATGTCGAGGCCGGGACGTTTTGCGGCGGGTTGACGAAAAAGTCGATCTTGTCGCCGCCGGTGTTGGGATCGGCATAAAGGCCGGGGAAGAAGGCGAACCAGTTCATCGCCATGGCCACCTGACCGGATTTAAAGGCGTCGAGGCTCTCGCCCATGTAGGAATTGGTATAGCCCGGCGGTGTCGCGGTTTCGTAGAATTCCTTATAGAATTCAAGCGCCTCTACCGCTTCTGGGGAGTTTACAGCCCCCGGCATGTCATAGGATCCGGGGGTGTTTTCATATTTGAACCCCCAGGTATAGAGCGCGCCGGTCACGCCCATGGTGATGCCTTCAGAGCCACGTTCGGTAAAGATCGCAGCGCCGTAAACGGTTTTGCCGTCAATTTCGCGGCCCTGGAAAAACTGGGCGATTTCCAGCAGCTCGAGCTGGTTCTTGGGTTCCGCCAATTCGCGGCCCGTCGCCTCAAGGAACGCGGCGCGAATGTCTTCGCGGGCGAACCAATCCTTGCGATAGAACCATGCATTGGCATCGCCCATCGCGGGCAGGGCATAATAGTTTTCGGTCCCCTTGGGCCATGTGGAATAGGCATAGACGGTCGCGGGCGCGAAATCGTCCATCGAAATGCCTTCATCCGCGAAAAAGTCGTTCAATTTGACGTAATGACCGTTTTCAGCCCCGCCGCCGATCCATTGGCTGTCGCCGATCAGCAGATCACATAATTTGCCGCCGGAGTTCAGTTCGTTCAGCATCCGGTCTGCGAAATTTGGCCAGGGCACAAATTCAAAATTCATTGTGTGGCCGGATTCGGTTTCGAACTCTTTGGAAAGTTCTACAAGCGCGTTCGCCGGATCCCAGGCGGCCCAACAAAGTGTAAGGTCTTCGGCCTGAGACGTTGTGGCCGCGCCAGTGACCGCAAGGGCAAGTGCGCTGACCGTCGCCAGTTTCGAATAAGTCATCCAATCCTCCCTGATTAAATGTTCCCACGATCATTTACAGGCGAATCGCGGTGTACACCCAGCGTATTTGAGGTACGCCCCTCAGGTCCAGATATTTTTGAGGTTCGTACCTCAAGCGCGGGCCGAAAACCCGCAAACCGGGCAGGGCGGCGGGGGTTTGCAAGTGCTTTGACGATTGGGGGAGGGCGTGAAAAGACGCAGCTTTTCAACGATTTGCGGGCATCTCAGGGAAATGCGCGCGCCAATTGCGCCGATTTTGACCTTGGGTCAATTAACCGGCGCAATGATAGCGGTATCAGTCGTTTTTGGCTTCCAGCGCGGAAATGCGCGCCTTCAAAGCCTCGTTCTCTTCGCGGGCTTTTTGTGCCATGGCACGCACCGCATCGAACTCGTCCCGCGTGACGAAATCACGGTCCGCCAACCAGCGGTCCATCATGCCCTTCATCGCGGTTTCGGCTTCGGTTTTGGCACCTTGGGCCACGCCCATGGCATTGGTCATCAACTGCGAAATATCGTCGAATACCTTGTTTCGGCTTTGCATGGGGTCACTCCGTTACATTCGCTCTCTATATGGCAATCGAAATGTGAAGCGACAAGGGCAGAGCCAAGGTTGACCTTGTCGAAAACCAGAGGCACAGAGCGCTTATGCAGGCTATGATCCCCTTTCCCCCGCTATCGCCAGAGCTGATTTCATTCACCTTGTTCGGCATGACCTTTGCGCTGCGCTGGTATGCGCTGGCCTATATCGCCGGAATTTTGCTGGCCTGGTGGATTGCCCTGCGCGCGGTCAAACGGCCGCAGCTTTGGGCCGACAACACCGCGCCAATGCGCCCCGATCAAATCGAGGATCTGCTGACCTGGGTGATCCTTGGGGTGATTCTGGGCGGGCGGATGGGATTCGTTCTGTTCTATCAACCCGGATATTATCTGACGCATCCGATCGAGATTCTGATGATCTGGCAGGGTGGTATGGCGTTTCATGGCGGGTTGCTGGGGGTTGTGCTGGCGGCTTGGATCTGGAGCGCACGCAATGGCGTGGCCAAACTTCCGCTGGCGGATGTGATGGCGCTGGCCACCCCGCCGGGGCTGTTGTTCGGGCGGTTGGCAAATTTCGTCAACGCAGAGCTGTGGGGCCGTGCGACAGAAATGCCCTGGGGCGTGGCGTTTCCCGGGGAACTGGCGCAATCCTGTGGTCAACCCGCAGGCCAGCTTTGTGCCCGCCACCCCAGTCAGCTTTATGAAGCCGGGCTGGAGGGGCTGATCCTTGGCGGGGTGCTGTTGTGGCTGGCCTTCCTGCGCGGCTGGTTGAAATCACCGGGGCGGATTGCGGCGATGTTCTTTGCCGGATATGGCGCGGCGCGGTTTTTCGTCGAATTCTTTCGCCAACCGGATGCCCAGTTTCAAGGGCCGGGAAACCCGCTGGGGCTGGCCTGGCATCTTAACGGATATGGCCTGACCATGGGGCAGATTCTGTCTTTGCCGATGATCGTGATCGGCCTGTGGCTGGTGCTGCGCAAACGGCCCGGGACACCCGATCCGGCATGACGGCGTTAAAACATATTCTGCGGGAACGGATTGCCGCCGAGGGGCCAATTTCGCTGGCCGATTACATGGGCACCTGCCTGCTGCATCCCGAATATGGGGTTTATACGGCACGTGATCCGCTGGGGGCGGCGGGGGATTTCACCACTGCGCCGGAAATCAGCCAGATGTTTGGCGAATTGATCGGCCTGTCCCTGGCGCAAAGCTGGATGGACCAGGGCGCTCCTGGGCGTTTCACGCTGGCCGAACTGGGGCCGGGGCGCGGGACGTTGATGTCTGATATTCTGCGGGCTGTGCGCCGGGTGCCGGGGTTTCTGGATGCGGCAGAGGTTGTTCTGGTCGAAGCCTCACCCACCCTGCGCGCGCGCCAGAAAGAGGCGCTGTCGGGGTATGAGGTCACTTGGGCCGATTACGCCGAAGATCTGCCGCAGGCCCCGCTCTGGCTGGTGGCGAATGAGTTTTTCGATGCCCTGCCAGTGCGTCAGTTTCAGCGCAGCGGTACCGCCTGGTGCGAGCGACGTGTCGGGGCGAAAGGCGATGATTTGATCCTCGGCCTGGCCGGGGCGGCCCCGGTGCCCGCCCTGGCGCATCGGCTTGAGGATACCCGCGACGGGGACATCGTGGAAATTGCGCCGGCGCTGCCGGGGGTGATGTCCGCCATCGGCCAGCGCATTGCCGATCATGGCGGCGCGGCGCTGATTGTCGATTACGGTGATTGGCGTTCGCTGGGGGATACGGTGCAGGCGTTGGAGAAACACGCGCGTGTTGATCTGCTCGACCGGCCCGGTCAGGCCGATCTGACGGCGCATGTCGATTTCGAGGCGATTGCCGGCGCTGTCCGCTGTGCCCACAGTCGGCTGACCACCCAGGGTGTGTTTCTGGAACGGCTGGGGATCACCCAACGTGCACAACAATTGGCGCATCATCTGGCCGGGGCCGATCTGGAAACCCACATTGCCGCACATCGGCGGTTGACGCATCCCGAAGAAATGGGGACGCTCTTCAAAGTGCTGGGGCTGATGCAGGATGGGGCCCCGCCGATACCCGGATTGGACATATGACCCTCGAAATTCTGACGTCGGACCTTTTGGGACCTTTGCAGCACGGGTTTTTTACTCGTCGGGGGGGCGCGTCTTCGGGGATATTTCGCGGGCTGAACTGTGGGTTGGGGTCGTCAGATCAATCGGAAATCGTGGCGATCAACCGGTCGCGTGTGGCCGCGGCGTTGCAGGTTGATCCATCAGAGTTGAACACGCTGCATCAGGTGCATTCTGCAACGGCGATCACGGTGACCGCGCCGATCAGTGGCGCGCCGCCCAAGGCCGATGCCCTGGTCACGGATCAACCGGGCATTGCCCTCGCGGTGCTGAGCGCCGATTGCCAACCGGTGCTGTTTGCCGATGCCGACGCCGGGGTGATCGGGGCCGCCCATGCGGGATGGCGTGGCGCCATTGATGGCGTGCTGGAGGCGACGCTTGACGCGATGACGGCGCTGGGCGCAAACCGCGCCAAGACATGTGCCGTCATTGGTCCGTCCATCTCGCAGCGCGCCTATGAGGTTGGGCCCGAATTCATCGAAGATTTCATTGCCGACGATCCTGACAACACCCGGTTCTTTGCGCAGGGCAACGGGGATCGGTATATGTTTGACCTGCCGTCCTTTGGTCTGTCGCGGTTGCGTCGCGCGGGCGTGGGACAGGCCGCATGGATCAATCATTGCACCTATCATGACCCGGATCGGTTCTATTCCTATCGCCGGTCGGTGCATGCGGGCGAGGCCGATTACGGCCGCTTGATCTCTGCAATCCGGCTTTGAAGCGATTTTGCCGATAATTCGGCGGTGACGATAACGTGAAACCGCCAATCTGGGGGGAATAGGCGTGTTTGCATTGCCTGTTCATCATCACAGCACTAGGCTTCGTTCCTGAGCAGCAAGGGAGTGGCGTGTGCCCAAATCTAGAATTTCATGGATTATCGCAGTGGGACTTGCCCTGGCGGGGGGTGTTTCGGCTTCGGCGGCCACTTTGTCCGGATCATATTTGGCGGCGCGGCAGGCAGGGTATCATACCGATTTCCGGGCAGCGGCGAAGTATTACGAACTTGCATTGCAACACGATGGCGAAAACCCCGGTTTGATCGAGGCCGCCGCCGCATCGCGTCTCTCGCTGGGTGAGATCGGACGCGCGCGTGATCTGGCGCTGAAACTTGAACAGATGGGCCAGAGATCGCAGCTTGCGCATATGGCGCTGATCGGGGGCCACGCAAAAGAAGGCCGTTATGGCGATATTGTTGCGATGGTGGACGCTGATCGCGGCATTGGGCCGCTGATCGACGGGCTGTTGGTGGCCTGGGCGAAATTGGGTGATGGTGACATGACCTCGGCCCTGGTCGAATTCGACCGGGTGTCCGGGCAAAAGGGCCTGAAGGGATTTGCGCTTTATCACAAGGCGCTTGCATTGGCCTCGGTCGGTGATTTCGAAGGGGCCTATGGTCTGATGACCGCCGATGGTGGCGGCGCGGCCCTGATGACCCGGCGCGGCATCGTCGCACGCGTGCAGGTCATGAGCCAGCTTGGCATGAACCAGGAGGCGGCGGCGTTGCTGGACAGCAGCTTCAACGCGCGGCTTGATCCCGGCCTGCGCGCGCTGCGCGACATGCTTGCTTCGGATACGGTTGTGCCCTTTACCACTGTGGCTGGCCCGCGCGATGGTATGGCAGAGGTGTTTTACACCATTGCCGGCGCGCTGGATGGCGAGGCGGGCGATGATTACACCCTGCTTTACGCAAGGATCGCGCAATATTTGCGCCCCGATCACGTTGATTCGATCCTGCTGGCGGCGCAGTTGCTGGAAGATATGCAGCGTTACGAACTGGCGGTCGAAACCTATGCCATGGTGCCCGCAGACGACCCGGCATATCATGCCTCGGTTCTGGGGCAGGCGGATGCCCATCGCGCTTCGGGACAGATCGGTGCGGCGATTGCCGCGCTCGAGGCTCTGGCCGAAACCCATGGCGAATTGCCAATTGTGCATGTGTCGCTGGGCGATCTTTACCGGGGGGAGGGGGATTATGCCTCTGCCGTGACCGCATATGATCGCGCCGTGGCGCTGTATGACACCCCGGAAAAGGCCCAGTGGTTCGTGTTCTTTGCCCGTGGCATCACCAATGAGCGGCTGGATCAATGGTCCGCTGCCGAGGCCGATTTCCGCAAAGCGCTGGAGCTGAGCCCGGATCAGCCGCAGGTGTTGAATTACCTCGGGTATTCGTTGGTTGAACAACGCCAGAAACTGGACGAAGCGCTGGAAATGATCGAACGGGCCGTCGATGCGCGGCCCAATTCCGGCTATATCGTCGATAGCCTGGGCTGGGTGCTGTATCGGCTGGGGCGTTACGACGAAGCGGTGATGCATATGGAACGCGCGGCAGAGTTGATGCCGGTTGATCCCGTGGTCAATGACCATTTGGGGGATGTGTATTGGGCGGTGGGTCGCGCGCTTGAGGCGCGGTTCCAATGGCATCGCGCGCTGAGTTTTGTGGATCTGGAAGATCCAAACAACGAGGCCGACCCAGAGCGTATTCGCCGCAAGCTGGAAGTCGGCCTTGATGCCGTCCTGACGGAAGAGGGCGCGCCGCCCCTGCGGGTGGTGGAGAATGGCGCAGACTGAGGTTTTTGCCCCGGCCAAGATCAATCTGACCCTGCATGTCACGGGGCGGCGGTCGGATGGTTATCATCTGCTGGATTCGCTGGTGATGTTCGCAGAGGTGGGCGATGTGGTACGGGTTGCCCCGGCCGCTGAAATGTCGCTGCGGGTGACCGGGCCGATGGCAACGGGTGTGCCAGAGAATTCGGGCAATCTTTGCTGGCGCGCGGCAGAGGCCTTTGGCGAACCGGTCGCAATCGAGTTGGAAAAGCACCTGCCAGCTGCCGCCGGGATCGGCGGTGGGTCATCCGACGCGGCAGCGGTGTTGCGTGCGATGGAGCGGCTGTTTGGTCGGGCTTTCCACGGCGATCCCTTGGCGCTGGGCGCGGATGTGCCGGTGTGTCTTTTGGCGCGGGCGGCGCGGATGTCCGGCATTGGCGAAATTGTTCAACCTGTCCGCTGCGATGCGGTGCAGACGGTGTTGGTCAACCCGCGCGTTGCGGTATCGACGCCAGAGATCTTTCGCCGTCTGACAACCAGAGACAACCCGCCGATGGAGCCAGAGCTCGCGACCATGGATTTGCCGTGGTTGAAACAACAGCGCAACGACTTGCAACCACCTGCGCAGGCCTTGCAACCAGTGATTGGCGAGGTTCTGGTAGCATTGCGTGATGTCGGCGCGGGATTGGCGCGGATGTCCGGGTCTGGCGCAACCTGTTTCGGGGTGTTCGAAACACGGGCAGAGGCCGAAACCGCGGCACAGCGGCTGGCGGCATTACACCCCGGCTGGTGGGTGGCCGCGACGAAACTGGCGTGATGCGCCAAAGGGTTCGGGAACACGTCTGCCAATTCCGCTGACGGAACTGGCAGGCAGCCTCAGGTCACCCGTGCCACCACATAATTTGCCAAATCGTCCAGCATGCCGCGGATCGGGTGATCCGGCAGGCGGGTCAAGGCCGTGCGTGCCTTGTCTGCCCAGGCCAGGGCATCCTGCCGGGCCGCGTCCAGCGTGCCATGTTTGTTCAGCAGCGCCAAAGCCTGTTCCAGATCACCGTCGCCTTGTTGGCCTTTTTCAATTGTGCGCTTCCAGAAGGCCCGTTCCTCTGCGTCGGCACAGGCCACCGCCTTGATCACCGGCAGGGTCAGCTTGCGTTCGCGGAAATCGTCGCCGATGTTCTTGCCCGTCGCCTCTGACCCCCAGTAATCCAACAGGTCATCCACCATCTGAAATGCGATCCCCAGCGCATCGCCATAGTCAAACAGCGCCTGCACTTCTTCTTCGGGCCGCTCGGCGATGACACCGCCAACCTCGGTCGCGGCTGAAAACAGCGCCGCCGTCTTGCCGCGGATCACCTGAAGATACAGGTCTTCGTCAGTCGCCAGATTCTGGGCCGCAGACAGTTGCAGGACCTCGCCCTCGGCAATCGTTGCCGCAGCGTTGGACAGGATGTCGAGCACGCGCAGATTGCCGGGTTCCACCATCATCTGAAATGCCCGTGCGAACAAATAATCGCCAACCAGGACGCTGGATTTATTGTCCCACAGCAGATTGGCGGTCGGCCGCCCCCGTCGTTGGGCGCTTTCGTCGACCACGTCATCATGCAGCAGCGTCGCGGTGTGAATGAATTCCACCGTTGCGGCCAGCTTCACATGATCCTCGCCGTCATAGCCGCACATCCGGGCGCAGGCCAAGGTCAGCATCGGACGCAGCCGCTTGCCGCCTGCATCGACCAGATGCGCGGTCACTTCCGGGATGCGCGGCGCATGTTTTGACGCCATCCGCAGACGGATCAGATCGCCAACAGCCGCCAGATCCTCGGCCAGCGCTTCGGCCATCCGTTCATGGGGTTTTTGCATCGCGTTGTCCAAGCTCATCACACTCCTGTCACAAGGCTCGACTTTACCGTCACCTTGGCCTTACATCCCCAGCATGGAAGAGCTGCTGCGTACCAACGATATCACCGTCATCGCCTATGCCACCGCCCTGTTGCAGGACGAGGGTATAGAATGGTTTGAATTAGACGTAAATATGAGCGTGCTGGAAGGGTCAATCGGCATCCTGCCCCGGCGGCTTATGGTGCGGCGCGACGCATTGGCGCGGGCCCGGGTGTTGATGCATGAACACGACATTCGGCTGGATGGATAAAACCAGCGACAATGCCTTTTTGGGCGGTCGGCTGCAAATTCTGCAACCCCGTTCCGGCTATCGTGCGGGAATCGATCCTGTTCTGCTGGCGGCGTCGGTTCCGGCAAAAGCCGGGCAATCGGTGCTGGAACTTGGCTGTGGGGTCGGCACGGCGCTGCTGTGTCTGGCGGCGCGCGTGCCGGATCTGTCGTTGACGGCGGTGGAGCTACAGCCGGAATATGCCGCTTTGGCGCGGGAAAACGCGGCGCGCAATCAGATTGCGATGGCGGTGACCTGTGCGGATCTGGATGACCTTCCGGCGCCGGTCAAGGGGCAATCTTTCGACCATGTCATTGCCAATCCACCATTTTTTCTGCGCGGGCCTGCGACCGGCGGCGGCGATCCTGCCCAGGAAACCGGGCGTGAGACCGGACGGGGGGAGGGGCTGGCGCTGTCGCGATGGGTCGAAGTTGCGGCAAAACGTCTGGCGCCCGGTGGTTGCGCGACCTTCATTCAGCGGGCCGAACGTCTGCCAGATCTGATGAGCGCCTGCGAGGGGCGGCTGGGTTCGCTGGAAGTGCTGCCGCTTGCGCCGCGTGCGGGGCGTGCCGCGCGGCTTGTGCTGTTGCGGGGGCGGAAGTCCGGGCGCGCGGCCTTTCGTCTTCATGCGCCGCTGGTTTTGCATCAGGGCGCCGCACATATCCGGGACGGCGATGATTACTGTGAACTGATCTCGGATGTGCTGCGAAATGGGGCGGCTTTGCCCTTTGGCGGCTCAGGCTCAGGGCCGTAAGCGGGGATTTACCGTTTTTCGCGCTTGCAGCGTGACAGAATTGTAAAAGTGTGGTGCACTGCATTTGCACATGTACCAAAAGGAGAGCCTCATGAGCCTGAGTTCGCACCTGCAGGAACTGAAGAAGAAACACCAAGTACTTTCGGAACAAGTGGAACAGGTGCAGCGCGCACCGGGCACGGATGACCTGCATATCGCGGACCTGAAAAAACAGAAGATGCGACTGAAAGAAGAGATTGTGCGACTCTCGGAAGAAACGGTCTAGCCCTTCTGTCCCGGCGGCGCGGGATGACGTGCCGCCAATTTTGGGTCCTCGGCGCGATATGGCGAAACGGATGCTTCAATTCGGATCTTTCGACGTCGCGCCCTATCATTGAATATCAATCCTGGGGCGGTTTTCCGCCCCTTTTTGCGGCCTTGACCCAGTGATGCGGTAGGGCAACCGGACCGCAGGTTCACGCGACGCGGTTTCCAGTTGCGGAAAGCCCAGCAAGAAAAATCAGTAAAAAATGCCGTAAAAAAAGGGCCAGCCAAGATGGCCAGCCCTTGATTGTGTCGTCGTGCCGTGGCCGAAGCATCAGCACCCTGCGGCGTCAGCCAAAGAATTGCGCGCCATTGGCGGAAATGGTCGAGCCGTTGATGAAACCCGAATCTTCGGAGGCAAGGAAAGCCACGCAGCGGGCAATTTCTTCGGGCTCGCCCAGACGACCGGCCGGGATCTGGCCGATAATCGCTTCGCGCACTTTTTCTGGCACCGCCATGACCATTTCGGTGGCAATATAGCCGGGGCAGATGGCGTTGGCGGTGATGCCGGCGCGGGCGCCTTCCTGGGCCAGAGACCGGACAATGCCGATGTCGCCAGCTTTGGTTGCGGCATAATTGACCTGGGCGAATTGACCCTTTTGACCATTGATCGAAGAGATCACGATCACGCGGCCAAATTTACGCTCGCGCATGCCGGGCCAGATCGGGTGAACGGTGTTGAACACCCCGGTCAGGTTGGTGTCGATCACCTGTTGCCATTGTTCCGGCGTCATTTTGTGGAACGGTGCATCGCGGGTGATGCCGGCGTTGGCGACCACGGTGTCGATCGGGCCAATGTCGGATTCGACCTGGGCGATGCCGGCCTTGCTGTCTTCATAGCTGGCGACGTTCCATTTGTAGGTCTTGATGCCAGTTTCCGCAGTAAAGGCCGCAGCGGCCTCATCATTGCCGGCATAGGTGGCGGCAACTTCGTAGCCCTCGGCCTTCAACGCCTTTGAAATTGATGCGCCAATGCCGCGCGATCCCCCAGTGACGAGTGCAACTCTTGCCATGATCTTCCTCCAGTCTAGCAATGTATTCGGTAATCCTGTTACCGGTTTGATCGTGATTGCGCAACTTTATTGCGCTTAATTGCGGGCCATTCGTCAAATTCTGTCGCTGGCCGCCAAAATGTTCAAAAAAAAGGGGCGCAATTATGCGCCCCTGGTATGGCTTTTGCCGACGCTTATGGCCGCTCCACACAGAGCGCCACGCCCATGCCGCCGCCGATGCACAGCGTGGCCAGACCTTTTTTCGCGCCGCGCCGCTGCATTTCGAACAGCAGGGTGTTCAAAACCCGCGCCCCGGAGGCCCCGATCGGGTGGCCGATCGCGATTGCGCCGCCGTTGACGTTGACGATGGCCGGATCCCAGCCCATGTCCTTGTTCACGGCACAGGCCTGTGCGGCAAAGGCTTCGTTGGCTTCGACCAGATCAAGATCGTCAACCGACCAGCCGGCTTTGTCCAAAGCTTTGCGCGAGGCATAGATCGGGCCGACACCCATGATCGACGGGTCCAGACCGGCAGTGGCATAAGAGGCGATGCGCGCCAAAGGCTCGATACCGCGTTTTTCGGCTTCATCCGCGCTCATCAACAGGGCGCCGGCGGCACCGTCGTTGAGACCGGAGGCATTGGCCGCTGTAACCGAACCATCGCGGGTGAAGGCCGGGCGCAGTTTCTGCATGGCTTCGATAGTGGCACCGTGACGGATGTATTCGTCATTTTCGACCACAATGTCGCCCTTGCGTGTCTTGACGGTGAAGGGCACGATTTCGTCGGCGAATTTGCCAGCTTTTTGTGCCGCTTCGGCCTTGTTTTGCGACGCAACGGCGAATTCATCCTGCTGCTCACGGCTGATCTGCCATTTTTCAGCAACGTTTTCAGCTGTTTGGCCCATGTGGTAGCCTTTGAAAGCATCCCAGAGACCATCGCGAATCATGGAATCGATATACTGCATGTCGCCCATTTTCTGGCCCTGACGCAAATTTGCGACATGGGGCGACATCGACATGTTTTCCTGTCCGCCAGCGGCAACAATTGCAGCATCGCCAAGCTGAATGTGCTGAGCGGCCAGCGCAATGGCGCGCAGTCCCGAACCACAAACCTGGTTAATGCTCCAGGCCGCCGATTCGATTGGCAGGCCGGCATTGATATGTGCCTGGCGTGCGGGGTTTTGGCCCTGGCCCGCGGTCAGAACCTGACCCAGAATCGTTTCACTGACATCGGCTTTGTCGATACCGGCACGTTCAACCAATGCTTGTAACATAGTTGCGCCAAGATCATGCGCGGGGGTATTCGCAAAAGAGCCGAGAAAGGACCCAACAGGGGTCCGCGCAGCCGAGGCGATAACGACATTGGTCATGGTTTCTTCCTTCACCAGTTTTGGCGCAGGATCATATCAGGGCATATGAAAAGAGCCCTGACATCCCCCGCCGCTCGGATAGATTCCATAACGTAAAGGCTGATTTGCGGCAACAGGCGGATGCCCAGGATTGCGAGGAAACAGCCCCGCAGAACACCTAAGCCTGTAAATGCCGCAGATCATCAGGCGCTGGCCTTTTGCTGGCGTTCCTCCCGCCAGGGTGGGGTCACAGTGGGGGCGCCAAAGAAATACCCCTGAAGGCAATCCACCCCCATACTGGTCAGGACCTCGACATCCTCTGCCTTTTCGACGTTTTCGGCCACGGTGAACATGTCGAATTGCTGGGCAATGGACAGGATGGCCTTTGCCAGGACCTGATTGTCGGGGTCGGCATGAATATTGCGGATGAACTGGCCGTCGATCTTCAGAATGTCGAACTGAAATTGTTTGAAGTGACGCAATGCGGTGAACCCGGCGCCAAAATCATCCAGGGCAAAGGCGATTCCCTTTTTCTGCAGGTCCGACATGAAGCCAATCACGATTTCCGGCACCATCATCGCCGAGCTTTCGGTGATTTCCAGAATAAGCCGCTCGCCCACCGTGGGATCGGCCCGCAGCCCGTGATCCAGCGTGCGCATCCAGCGGCGATACCCGATCGACCGCGCCGACATATTGATCGCCAGCCGCAGGGACGGGGTGCGCGACAGTTCCAGCAACCCCTTTTCCAATGCCAGACAATCAATCATCCGGCCAATTTCGGTTTCCTCGATGGCGGAAATGAATTCCCGTGCGGGGATCACCCGTCCGGTTTCGTCCAGAACGCGGATCAACCCCTCGTAAAATGCCATCCGGTCCGGGCGGCGGGCCTGAACCACCGGTTGAAAGGCCAACATGACCTGTTTGTGCTTTACAGCCGCTTCTACCATGTCGAGAACATTCTGATCGCGCAGCATCAAAGCTTCGGCGAGAACGTTTTTCTTTTGCGCCTTATTCTGCGGCGGCCTTTGCGCCATCTTTCAACCCTCCGTTGCGGACCGGGGCAAATGTGCGCGACAAGGTCTAAACATGTGTTTAAAATCTGGCGGAATTCGTGAAATAGAAAGGCGGGCTGACGATGGATGGCAAGCGCTGTGATTGGGTCGGGACCGCGCCGATATATCTGGACTATCACGACACCGAATGGGGCGTGCCGGAATGGGACGCGCGTGCGCTGTGGGAAAAGCTGATCCTTGATGGATTTCAGGCCGGGTTAAGCTGGATCACCATCCTGAAAAAGCGCGACGCCTTTCGCGAGGCCTTTGCCGGGTTCGACCCAGAGGTGATTGCCAGTTGGGGAGAGGCGGATGTGACCCGATTGCTGGCCAATCCGGGGATTGTGCGCCACCGGGGCAAGATGGAAGCAACCATTGGCAATGCCCGCGCCTATTGTGAGTTGAACGAAGGATTCGACAGTTTCCTGTGGCGGTATGTCGATGGTGTGCCGCTGCAAAATAGATATGTGTCACAGGCCGATGTGCCACCTTCGACGCCGCTTTCGACCCGGGTGTCGCGGGATCTCAAAAAAGCCGGGTTCCGGTTCTGCGGCCCGACAATTGTGTACGCTTTTATGGAGGCCTGCGGTCTGGTGAATGATCATCTGGTGGATTGTCCGCGCCACGGCGCATGTGCCGCACTGGCATCGCGGCAGAATCCTGATGCTTCGTGTTGACAGCGCGCAAAGCCGGTCGTATATGCGCCACTTCGTTGGTGTTGGTGGCTCCCGCAAGGGAATGCCTGTCGAGGCCCGGGGGCAAGACCCTTGGCTTAGAGGACAACGCCCTTTATCGCAGCGGCCTGACCAAGGCTGGCGCTCACAAGAACGGTCAACAGGCGCCTGCGTCAATGACCCGAAAAGTGGGAACCGGTTTTCGGATAGGTTGTTGAGCCTGAAATAAAGGAGATCAGCCGTGACAAAACGCACGTCTGCCAAGTACAAAATTGACCGTCGTATGGGCGAAAACATCTGGGGCCGTCCGAAATCCCCGGTGAACCGTCGTGAATACGGCCCCGGCCAGCACGGTCAGCGCCGCAAGGGCAAGCTGTCGGACTTTGGTCTGCAGCTGCGCGCCAAGCAGAAGCTGAAAGGCTACTACGGCGACCTGACGGAAAAGCAATTCCGCCGCATCTACAAAGAAGCTGAGCGGGTCAAGGGCGACACCGGTGAGAACCTGATTGGTCTGCTGGAACGCCGTTTGGACGCGGTCGTTTATCGCGCCAAATTCGTGGCGACCATCTTTGCCGCACGTCAGTTCGTGAACCACGGCCACGTGACCGTGAACGGCAAGCGCGTCAACATCCCCTCCTACCGTGTGAAAGAGGGTGACGTGATTGAAGTGCGTGACAAGTCCAAGCAGATGGCCGCGATCCTCGAAGCGACCCAACTGTCCGAGCGTGATGTGCCTGATTATATCGACGCCGATCACTCCAAACTGACTGCGACGTTCACCCGCACTCCCGGTCTTGGCGATGTGCCATACGCCGTGGTGATGGAACCGAACCTCGTCATCGAATATTACGCGCAGAACTAAGACTTTCTGCCCGACATGTTCCGAAAGGCCGCGCTGCTTGCGCGGCCTTTTGTGTTTTCCCCCCTCGACCCCATCAATCGGAGAGCCCAATGTCGCAAGATTATCCCATTTATGGCCGCATCGAAGGCCCCATCGTGATGATCGGCTTTGGCTCGATCGGCAAAGGCACCTGGCCATTGATCGAACGGCATTTCGAATATGATGCGGATCAATTTGTAGTGGTGGAACCTGACAAGGCGCAGCACAATTTCTTGCGCCAGCACAAGCTGAATTATGTCGACACCGCGCTGACCCCGGAAAACTACCGCGAGGTGCTGAGCGGGTTGTTTCCCGAAGGCCGCGGTTTCTGTGTCAACCTCAGCGTCGATACCTCGTCTCTGGATATCATGAAATTCTGTCGTGAAATCGGGGTGTTGTACATCGATACCGTGGTGGAACCATGGGCCGGGTTCTATTTCGACACCGAAAATAACGCCGACCGCACCAATTACGCCCTGCGTCAGAAGGTGCGCGATGAAAAGGCCGCCAATCCCGGTGGAACAACGGCGGTGTCCTGCTGTGGGGCCAACCCCGGCATGGTCAGCTGGTTCGTGAAAGAGGCGCTGTTGACGCTGGCCAAGGATACAGGCCGCGAAGTTGAAACACCGCAGGACCGCGACAGTTGGGCCCGTTTGATGCAATCGCTTGGCGTCAAAGGTGTGCATATCGCCGAACGCGACACCCAGGCACGGCGCACGCCCCGCCCGCGCAACGTCTTCGTCAACACCTGGTCGGTCGAAGGCTTCATTTCCGAAGGGTTTCAACCCGCCGAACTGGGCTGGGGCACGCATGAAACCTGGTTCCCCGAGAACGCACACCGCCAGGACAAGGGCTGTAAATCCGCGATCTGGCTGGAACGCCCGGGCGCCATCACCCGCGTGCACACATGGTGCCCGACGCCGGGACCACAATTCGGCTTTCTCGTGACCCATAACGAAGCTGTGTCGATCAGCGACTACTACACAGTGGGCGCGGGACATGACCCGGAATACCGTCCGACCTGTCACTATGCCTATCACCCCAGTGATGACGCCGTGCTGTCGCTGCACGAAATGTTCGGCGCTGGCAAGCAGCAGCAAGTGCACCATATCCTGACCGAAGATGAGATCGTCGAAGGCATCGACGAACTCGGCGTGCTGCTTTACGGCCACGCGAAAAATGCGCTTTGGTTTGGATCGCGTCTGTCGAACGAAGAAACCCGCGATCTGGCGCCCTATCAGAACGCCACGGGCCTCCAGGTGACATCCGCGGTGCTCGCGGGAATGGTCTGGGCCTTGGAAAACCCCGATGCCGGTATCGTCGAGACGGACGAGATGGACCACGCCCGGTGCCTGGAGGTGCAGCGGCCCTACCTTGGCCCGGTTGAGGCACATTACACGGATTGGACGCCGCTACAGGATCGCTGGGAACATTTCCCCGAAGATATTGACGAAAGCGACCCCTGGCAGTTTCGCAACGTCCTGGCCACATAGGCCCATCTGTTACGCAGATGTCGCCGCGCCTTCGCGCGCCGACAAAACGGGGGCCAGCCCCCGTCGCCTGTGGCGACTCCCCCGGGATATTTTCAAACAGAAGAAGGGCATGGGCGCGTTTCGGGCTTCTTCTGTTCAAAAATATCCCGGGGGTGAGGCTGAAAGCCGAGGGGGCTGGCCCCCTTGTCTGTTTTGCGGCATCAAACCGGCCCTTCCCCCGCCGGGCGGGGCGCATTAAGACGTTCCGGCAAAGGAGCCGCAAATGACGTTATTCACACCACAGCCCGGTATCATGGAAATTGCGCTTTATGAGGGCGGCAAGTCGCGTATTGCCGGGCGGGATGACGTGTTGAAACTGTCGTCGAATGAAAACCCGCTGGGTGTGCCGCCTTCGGCGCAGGCAGCGATTGTGGCGGCTGCGGCTGCGGTGCATGTGTATCCTTCGACCGATCACGCGGAGCTGCGCGAGGCAATTGGGGCGGTGCATGGGCTGGACGCGGAACGTATCCTTTGCGGGGTTGGGTCGGACGAGGTTCTTCAGTTTGTGACCCAGGCGTTTTCCGGCCCCGGCGATGAAATCATTTTTACCGAACACGGGTTTTCGATGTATCCGGTTCTGACCCATATGGCGGGGGCGACGCCCGTTTGTGTTGCCGAAGCGGACAGGGTGGTGGATGTCGACAATATCCTGAACGCTGTTACGGATTGCACGCGCATTGTCTTGTTGACCAATCCGGGAAATCCAACCGGCACGATGTTGAGCGATGAGGAGCTGTTGCGGCTGGCCGATGGTCTTCCGGCACATGTAATCCTGGTGATTGATGCGGCTTACGCCGAATATGCCGGGGGGTATGATGGTGGCGCTGCACTGGCCCGTGAACGACCCAACGTATTGATGACCCGTACCTTTTCAAAGATTTACGGCCTCGGCGGTCTGCGCATTGGCTGGGGCTATGGCCCGCGTGATATCATCGACGTGCTTCGGCGGCTGCGACAGCCGTTCAATCTGTCCGATCTGCAAATGGCGGCTGCGACCGCTGCGGTGCGCGATCAGAAATGGGTCCAGGATTGTGCGGCGTTGAACCGGGATCAACGGGGGCGTTTGTCCGGGGCGTTGCGTCAATTGGGCATCGCTTGTGATGACAGTCAGACAAATTTTGTGCTGGCGCGTTTCGCGGATGAGGACGCGGCGGCGGCTGCGGATGCTGCGCTTCAGGCCGAGGGCATTTTGGTCCGGCGCGTCGCGGGTTACGGGTTTCCAGAGGGGTTGCGCATCACCGTCGGGGACGAGGGGCAAACCGGGCGGGTGATCGACGCATTGCGCCAGTGGTGGGAGGCTGGGCAATGACGCAGATCTATCAGAAGGTCGCGCTGATCGGGTTGGGGCTGATTGCCGGGTCGATGGCGCATGCGATGCGCCGTGGCAATGTGGCGGGCGAAATCAGCGGATTTGCGCGCTCTGAGGCCACCCGCGACACCGCCCGTCGGATTGGGCTTTGCGATATCATCTGTGACAGCGCGGAAGATACGGTTGTGGATGCTGACCTTGTTGTGCTGGCGGTGCCGGTGGGGGCAATGGGCCCGGTGATGCAAAAGATCGCACCACATCTGAAGCCCGGCGCCACGGTGATTGATGTCGGCTCTGTCAAAGGTGCGGTGGTCGATGTCGTGGCCCCACATATCCCGCAGGGCGTGCATTTTGTGCCCACCCACCCGATGGCGGGCACCGAACATTCAGGCCCAGAGGCCGGGTTTGCGACGTTGTATGACAATCGTTGGGTGTTGATCGTGCCGCCCGAAGGCGCGGACCCGGCGGCGGTGGAAAAGGTCGAAGACTACTGGCAGGCGCTGGGGGCGCATTGCGAACGAATGGAAGTCGAGCACCACGATCTGGTTTGTGCGGTCGTCAGCCATATTCCGCACTTGATTGCCTATACCATGGTGGGTGTGGCGGATGACCTCAGCCGGGTCTCTGAAAAAGAGGTGATCAAATTTTCGGCTGCCGGCTTTCGTGACTTTACCCGGATTGCGGCCTCTGACCCGACCATGTGGCGTGATGTTTTCCTGACCAACAAACAAGCCACGCTTGAAATGCTGGGCCGCTTCACAGAAGAGCTTTTTGCCCTCCAGCGCGCAATTCGCACCGGGGATGGCGAAGAATTATTTGACTATTTCACCCGCACCAGGGCCATTCGCCGTGGTATCATCGAAGCCGGGCAAGACACGGATGCGCCAGATTTCGGGCGTGCGAAACAACACGAGGACTAAGGTCGTATGGGGTTGATTTGGGTCTGGTGATGCGGAAAATGTCGGCTGTGCTGGCACTGTTCTTTGCGGTGGCGGCCGCTGCTGAGGTGCCTGAAACCAGCCTCGCGTCGCGTGGTGATCCGATGCCGGCAAGCGGCCCCCCTGCGGGCCAAGACAGTTTTCTGGCGCTTTCTACCATGTCGCCGCAGCGGACCTTGCGACCGAAAATACGCCCTGAATTCCACCCGGATGCCTTGATGCATGATGCGATGGCCGGTCAACGCGATCGCCGCCGTGGCATGCTCTGTGGATTGCCTGGGGTCGAGGGCGAAGAGATCGGCCATTTGTCCGGCCAGATTGCCGGATGTGGCGCACAGAATGCTGTGCGGGTACAGGCGGTATCGGGGGTGACGCTCAGCCAGGGCGCGGTTCTGACCTGCGGTACGGTTGCAGCATTGCAAAACTGGGTTGATGGCGGGCTGCGCAAGGCGGTGGGCCGCATGGGGGGCGGCGTTGCCGGGTTGCGCGTCGCGGCGCATTATTCCTGCCGCACCCGCAACAACCAACCCGGCGCCCCGATCAGCGAACATGGCAAGGCCAAGGCAATTGATATTTCCGAAGTGCGGCTGGTCAACGGTGACACGCTGAATGTGCTGCGCGACTATGGCAAAGGCAAAAAGGGCCGGGTGCTGGCAAAGGCACGCCGTGCCGCCTGTGGCCCGTTCGGCACGGTTCTGGGGCCGGGATCCGATGGGTTTCATCGGGATCATTTCCATTTTGACAGCGCCCGTTGGGGCACAGGGCCGGTGTGCCGCTAAGCGGCTATTTGCGGCCAAACAGGCGCTGCAACCGCGCTCTTGGGGATTGATCCCGCAGCGCCGTCCGTTGCATTTCCGCCAACATGGCCGCGCGCCGATCGCCATCGACCAATGTGATGTCTTCGATGTCTCGCAGGCTGTTGAAACGTGCCTCGGCGTCGGATTTTGACATGCCGCCGCTGTCACCACGAAAATCCACGCCAAAGGTCTCGGCCAGCCAATCGAGGTCGCTGGCACGTGCGCAGGCCATTTCCGCCAGGCCGGGTTTCAACTGCGGCTTGCAATAGCCGGCAACAGTGGCATCCGCAGCCATCACCAATCTCTTGAAACGCTGCGGGCGCGCATCATACCAGCGATGTGGCGCCTGGACCTCCTTGCGGAAATATCCTTGCAACAGCGAAACCGCTTCGGCGCTCAGGGTTTCATTGTCGTGTTCTGCCTGGGCGGTAATGTGATCTGCTGCCACCTCGGGGACAAAGCGGGTGCAGAAGTCCATCACCACATCGCCGCCAATCAATGTCTTGCGGTCAAAGGCCTGGATGCGCATTTCCCCCAGCCCGGAGTTTAGAAAAGGCTCCAACGCGTCGCGGTATCGGCTGGCCGAGATCGGGCGAAAGTTGGGCCGTTTTTTCAGGTCCTGCTGAACCACAGACATCAAATAAGATGCCGGTGACCGCAAATAGGCGACGATTTCGATCCTGTCGGAAATCTGGCGCAGCGTTTGCGTCACATGTGTGATGTCCTCTGGCGACCAGGCGCGAAATTCGATTTCGCTGCTGATGATCACCCTCTGGACCGTGCCCCCGGCCAAGGCGGTTGTGACCCTGTGCCAACTGGACTTTGCCGCCGCCCAAGCGGCCTCTGGGCTGCGGGCAAGTGTCTGCATCTGCACCGGATCATCCGGCAATCGCCCGCTGAGCATCGGCATCAGGATCTGGTGATTGGCGTGTTTGCCTGGATCGGGAAACAGGACCCCCGCCGCCTGCAAGTCCGCGTCACAGCGCAACAAGGCGCGCTGTATCGCTGTTGAACCGGTCTTGTCCTGGCCAAGATGGAATATCACATGCGGTCGGGTCATGCGTATGTCTAGGCGTCTAATGCGCGGTTGGCCAGAGGCGCCTTGCCCCTTGCGGGCCGCATCGCGGTCGGTTTGCCAAAGGCATGAAAAACCCCGGAGCAATCTCTCGCACCGGGGCAATTTCGTCAGATATGTGGATCACTCAGAGCTTCAGGTTCGGAATGATCTGTTTCTTGCGGCTCACCACGCCGGGCAGGACAAGCAGGTCGCTGGTTGCCTCTGCGCCAAAGCTTTTCGATGCCACGGTTTTCACCAGATCATTTGGCACCAGCAGGGTCGATTCTTCGTTCAGGATGTCGACCACAAACAACAAAACCTGATCGACGCCATCTTCTTTCGCCACATCGGTCATCGATGCCATCAGGCTGTCCTTGCGGTCCAGAACGGTCTTGGGTGATGTGGTTTCAAGAACGGAGACACGGAATTTGGTGCCTTCAACGGCATATTCCTTGGAATCCATCCGCAGCAACTCAGCATCGGAAAAAGACGAAACATCCGATTTCGCAGCAAACATTTCGGCCGCATATTCAGGAATGTCGATGCCCAGATCGGCGGCCAGCTTTTCCGCGACGGCCTTGTCGTGATCGGTGGTGGTCGGCGACCGGAATTCCAGCGTGTCGGACAGGATACAGGACAGCATCGCGCCGCGGATCGCCTCTGGCGCTTTGGCAATGTCGTCGCCGATCAGATCGTACATGATGGTGGCGGTGCAGGCCAGCGGGCGGATGGTGATGTCGATCGGGCCCTTGGTTTCAAGGCCACCAACCAGCTTGTGATGGTCGATGATCGCCTGAATGTCGGCGTCATTGATCGACGCAGGCAATTCTGCCGGGTTGTTGGTGTCGACAATCACCACCGGGGTGTCTGCTGCCACGTCGGAAATGATTTCCGGCTTGGCAAGGTTCCAGCGCTCCAAAACAAAGGCCGCCTCGGTGTTCGGCTCGCCCAGCAATTTTGCTTCGGCCGGGGTGCCTTTGATCTCGGTTAGATACCAGGCCCACGTCAGTGGCGCGCCGGTGGAATCGGTGTCGGGGGATTTGTGGCCAAAAACCTGAATGGTCATGTCTGTTATCCTTGGGGGGCTTGAATTTCCCGCGCCTTATAGGCGTCAATGCCTGCGATGTCACGTCGACTGATCCATCTGCGACGATGACACCATTTTGGCATTGTTTCGCGCGGCTCCATCGGCTTCTCTCTGGGTCTTTCATCTGACCAGAAATATCCCGGGGGTCTGGGGGCTGGCCCCCAGCCTGTCGGCGCGCCACGGCGCGACGATGCCATCGACCACAGCTCGTCAATCCGAACCAATTACCGCAGGATCGGCGGGCTGTCAGGGTCACTTCCTGGGGCCGGGCGTTGGGGTGGTTCGACGGGTTGCGGCAAATCAAACCGAAGCCCATGACGGGCCAGCGCCGCTGCCAACGGGTCAGAGGCGGCAAAAAATGCCACGTCCAGCGCCCCGGCTTCGATCCCGGAAAAGGTCAGCGCCTCGTTCACTGCGCTGGCCAGCGCGGATTCTGCGCCGGGCATGGCGTCGATGAAACCCAGCAAATGGCTCTGCGTGCCACCCTCGTATTTGACAGCGGCCAGATAGGCAAAACGCGCCAATCCCATGGCCGTCGCCAATTTGGCATCCAGCGCCCCCAACAGGACCTCCGGCAAACCCACAGGCGGCAAGATTTCTTCCGGTCGGGCCTCGGCCTCGGTTGGTCCTCCGGCCAGGGTCTGGGCCAGCCAATCCACGGCCTCAGGCGGGATCAGAATAGACGAGGGTGCAACCTCGGGGTTGACTGCTAAACCGATGCCCTGACCGGTCAACATGGCGGTGATGGCCCGGCCCGACAACGCAACATAGGGCGAGATCCGCCCGGTGAACTGCGCCAGCCGGTCCTCGCGGTCAAAGACCAGAACAAACCGCGCATCCGCAACGTCGAAAATCTCTGGTTCCACCTGATCGCCATCGGCCTCGGACGTCAGCAACAGGAACATTTCGCTGTCGGCCAGACGTTCGTAAAACCTCAGCCGGGCGGTTTCGTCGTCGGGGGCGGCATCCATCGCCGCATGGGCCAGATCCAGGCCCGTTTTCGGCGCTTCGGCTTCGCTCATCTCAGAACCTCCTGCACCCGGGCCCGCAACGCTGGCAACAGCGTGGCGTCGAACCAGGGATGTTTCTTCAGCCAACCGGTATTGCGCCAGGACGGATGAGGCAAGGCAAAGACCTGCGGGGCGTTGTCGCGCCAGCGCGCCACAGTTTCGGTGACCGGTGCCTTGGTCTTCAAATGCCACTTCTGGGCATAGCCGCCGACCAGCAATGTCAGCGGGAATTCCGGCAGATCCGCCAACAATCGCGCGCGCCAGCTGCGGGCACAGATCGGTGGCGGCGGTAAATCCGCGCCTTTGTCGGTATAGCCCGGAAAGCAGAACGCCATTGGCAGGATCGCAACCTTGTTTGTGTCATAGAAATCCTCCTGCCCCAGCCCCATCCAATCCCGCAGCCGGTCGCCAGAAGGATCGGTAAAGGGCCGACCGCTTTCATGCACCCGCGCGCCGGGGGCCTGACCCGCAATCAGAATGCGGGCCTGTGGTCCATATTGAAACACCGGGCGCGGCTGGTGCGCCGTGGCGGTGGCGGCGAATCTATCGGCACACAGCCGACAGGCGGAAATTTCGGTCAACACATCGCTCATTCCGCCAAATAGCCGGGCCAGCCTGCCAGCGGCAAGGGAAGTCATGATGGCGTGCGGCGGTTTTTTCTGGAAATCCATATGCAGGCCGACATCGGGTTGATGAGCAAAATATCTTGGCGCCCGGTTCCGAGCGCAATTTTGCAGCGCTTGGTGCACCTTTCGTTGCGGGCGATGGGTATTTGCGATAGTTCAGCCCACAATCACAAGGGATAGGGGCCGGGAGAGATATGTATCGCGTCTGGAATTTTCTGACCAATTATTCGCTGCTTTTGATCATGGGGGCGGTGACCGCGCTGATCTGGGCCAACCTCGACAGGTTCGCGCCTGTTGCGGGGGATGCGCATTATTGGGCGAACACGTACCATAATTTTGTTGAATTCGTGATCTGGGATCATGCGCCGATCGGGCATTTGCATGATGGGCATCGCACGCTGACATTGCATTATCTGGTCAATGACCTGTTGATGGCCTTCTTCTTTGCCATCGCGGCCAAGGAAGTCTGGGAAGCGGTGATTCTGAAAAACGGCTCGCTGCGCGGCAAAAAAGCGGCCACACCACTGTTCGCCACTGCGGGCGGCATGTTTGGTCCGATTGCGGTCTATCTTGGCCTTGCAGCGGTGCTGGGGTCGGAAACCTATTCTGCCGTCGCCAATGGTTGGGCCATTCCCACCGCCACCGACATCGCCTTTAGCTATCTGGTGGGGCGCATGGTGTTTGGTGCCGGGCATCCGGCGGTGCGGTTCCTGTTGCTGTTGGCCATTGCCGATGATGCGGCGGGGCTGATCATTCTGGCGATCTTCTACCCCTCTGGCGAGCTGGCTCCTGAATGGCTGCTCTTGTCTCTTGTGGCGGCGGTTGGGGTGTTTGTGCTGGCCAACTGGCTGCCACGCCAATTGGATCGGGGCAATCAGGACCGCCCGGTGTCGACCAAGATGCGCAGGATCTTTTCCTTCTGGCCTTATCTGCTGGCCGGTTGCTTCAGCTGGTATGGCTTCATGATGTCGGGTCTGCACCCGGCCCTGGGGCTCTTGCCCATCGTGCCAACTATTCCCCATGCGGATCGGGCCTTTGGCATCTTCTCCGAAGCGGAACAATATCTGACCGATTTGTTGAACATGATCGAACATGCTTTGAAACATCCGGTCGAGATCATCCTGTTCTTCTTTGGATTGTTGAATGCCGGGGTTGAGTTTTCGTCGATGGGTCCGGCCACCTGGTTGGTTCTTGCCGGGCTGTTGATTGGCAAACCCATCGGGATCTTCTTGTTCGGCTGGTTTGCGGCCAAACCGCTCAAACTGGGTATCCCGGAGGGAATGCGCATTATTGATCTGGTGGTGATTGGCTTTGTCGCAGCCATCGGGTTTACCGTGTCGTTGTTTGTCGCTTCGGTGGCCTTTGATGCAGGCCCGGTTCAGGATGCAGCCAAAATGGGCGCATTGTTCAGTTTCGCGGCGGCAGTGGTGTCAATTGTCGCGGGCAAACTGTTGCGGGTGCAAAAGCAAGACATCTGAATTTGAATTAAAAGTTAATAAAAAGCCGGCGCAAAAGCGTCGGCTTTTTATTTGGGTATTTAAAATTATTCAATAAAATCCGCTGTCAAAAGCCGGGTATCGCGGATGTGATGGAATTTATTGCAATTTCCCGTCATAATATGACCAAATTTGCTGCATAACACAGGGTTAACCAACCTCGGCTACAAGAGGTGAACAGACCCCGAGGCCAGAACACATGCTGGAATTCGACCAAGTAAGTAAGTCCTTCTGGACAGGCAAACAGCGCAAGGTGATCCTTGATCGTGCGTCGTTTCGCGTCGAGCTTGGCGAATCGCTGGGGATCCTGGCCCCCAATGGCACCGGCAAAACGACCCTGATCAAGATGATGGCAGGCCTGGAAAAGCCCGATGAAGGTGAAATAAGACGCACATGCCGGGTGTCGTTCCCGTTGGGGTTCATGGGCGGGGTTGTCGGCAAGCATTCGGCGCATGAAAATGCGCGTTATATCGCCCGGCTTTATGGTCTCGACCCTGATTATGTGGAAGCCTATTGTCGTTGGCTTTGTGGATTGGGGGAGTATTTCGATCAGCCGTTGGGCACCTATTCGTCCGGTATGAAGGCGCGGTTTACTTTTTCGCTGATGTTGGCGTTGGATTTTGACATGTATTTGATTGACGAAGGCATGCCCAATTCCACCGACGCCGATTTCAACAAGAAGGCCGCGACCATCCTCGCAGAGCGGCTGCGTACCACGACCATCATTATCGTATCGCACCAACCGCAGGTGCTGGAAAAATTCGCTCGTAAGGCCGGTGTTCTGTTGAATGGCCAGTTGCATATGTTTGAAACCTTGGAGGAAGCGAAACAGCTCTATGACTATGAAACCCAAGGCTAAGAAATTTAGAGTCCGCCGTGATCGCACCAGTCAACTGGACAATGCCGTTGGCCCCGAGGGCGGTGATGGCACAGCAGATACCGGCACAGCGGATACTGGCGCGGTTGATGCAACGGGCGGCAAAGAAGATTTGTTGAACCAAATCCGATCCTTGCGTGGTGAAGGCCCGGATGCGGACGCAGAAGATCAGGCGAAATCGGCCCCGACAAAAGAACCGGGCACCAGCCCGCGTGTGGTGCGCCAGATTCGCAATGGCGCCACCATTGCCCGTATCGCCAGCGGACGGACCGGCGCATCGGCCCAGGATCAGACCACGGCGCCGGATGCTGCGGGCAAACCTGATGCCGCGGGCAAGAAAGCCGCCCCAAATCCTGCCGCCACCGCGCGTGATGGCGAGGTGTCTTCGGCCGCACAGGTGGCCGGAGAAACCGATATGGAGGCGATCCGCAAAGAAGGTTTGACCGGACGTCAGCTGCGCATGGCGCGGCGTATGGCACAGAAACATAACCTTGCCGTCACCTCGGATTTCGACGCGGTGCGCCAGCTGCGCACACGTGGCATAGATCCGTTCCAGCGCACCAACATGTTGGAATTGGTTGTCCCGGAAACGGACGCCGCCGATGGTCCCAAGGTGCAATTGCCCCAAACGGTGCCGGGCGGGACCAAGAACCTGCCATCGACCGAAACCGCCAGCCCGATGGACCGCCGGATGCGGGAAATCAGCGAAATTCAGCGGGATATTGCCAAACGTCGGCGGCGCAAATCCTTTTTGCTTCTGACGCGGTTGGCCTTCTTTGTCGGGCTGCCGACCCTGCTGTGTGGTTGGTATTACTATAATGTCGCGACGCCGATGTATGCCACCAAGTCGGAATTCCTGATTATTGCCAACGATGGCGGCGGCGGCGGTGTCGGTGGTCTGCTGTCAGGGACGCAATTCGCCACCAATCAGGACGCGATTGCGGTGCAAAGCTATCTGCAATCCAAGGACGCGATGTTGCGGTTGGACCGCGACGTCGGCTTTCGCAGCCATTTCACCCAGGATTGGATCGACCCGATCCAGCGGCTGGACAAGGATCCGTCCAACGAAGAGGCATACAAGCTTTACAAAAAGAACATCGAGATCGGGTATGATCCGACCGAGGGCGTGATCCGCATGGAAATCGCCGCCGCCGATCCGGCGGTCAGCGCGCAATATTCCAGCGCCCTGATCGACTATGCCGAGGAACGGGTCGACAGTCTGTCGCAGCGCAAGCGTGAAGATCAGTTGAAAGGCGCCAAAGAGGCGCTGGACGAGGCCGAGGTCGCGCGCCGCGAGGCCCAGTTGCGCATGGTGGAATTGCAACAGGTGTCCAAGGTTCTCGATCCTGAGGGGCGCATTGCCTCCTTGCGGCAACAGATTACCAATTTGGAAGTGCAGCTTCAGGAACGCGAGTTGCAGTTGCAGGCGCTGCTCGACAATGCCCGGCCCAACCGGGCCAAGGTTGAGGGCGCGCGCGGCGACATCCGCCGCATGAACGGTGCCTTGCAGGCGCTGCAATCCGAAATGACCTCTGCCGCAGAGGGTGAAAATTCCCTGGCGCAGTTGACGGCGGAAATTCAGATGGCGCAGGCCGATCTGGCGACCCGTGATCTGATGCTGCAAGAGGCGCTCGCCTCGCTCAGCCAGACCCGGCGCGAGGCAAATTCGCAGGTGCGGTATCTGCAAACCGCTGTCGAACCGGTGCCCCCCCAAGATCCGAGCTATCCGCGCAAGTTTGAAAACACCATTCTGGCCTTCCTGATCTTTGGCGGAATTTACTTGCTGGTGTCGCTGACCGCGTCGATCCTGCGCGAACAGGTCTCGAGTTGATCGCAAATCGCGGCTGACCCAAGGTTTTGATGAATTGGTGTATGAGGCGATCTTGGAAAAGGTCGCCTCTCTTCATGTCAGGGTAGGGTTAATGGGGCCTGGCCCTAGTAGCCGGCGCTGCGATCGACCAGATGCAAAAGCGGCGCGCCCGCTTCGCTGCGGCGGATGTTTTCGGCAATCACCTCTGCCCCCAAATGCGGGCGGGTGTGCGACGCCACATGCGGCGTGACCGTCACACCCGGATGGCCCCAGAAGGGGTGATCCTGCAGCAGGGGTTCGCGGCGAAACACATCCAAAGTGGCGTGGGCGACCTGACCCTCGTCCAGCGCGGTGATCAGCGCAGCGTCGTCGATCAACGGTCCACGCCCCGGATTAAGCACAAAGGCCCCGCGCGCCAGCAGCGCCAATGTATCGCGGTTCAGGGTATTCTCGGTGGCGCGGGTGCCGGGCAGCAGCAGGATGACAAATTCCGCATCGCGCAGCGCCTCGGCCAATCCGGTGTCACCGCTGTAACAGGATATGCCCGGCATCTGCTTTGGGCGACGGCTCCACCCCGACACATTGAACCCGATCCGGGCCAGTGCCTGCGCCACGGCAGATCCCAGCGCGCCAAGCCCAAGGACAGTCACCCGGCGTTCCGCGGCCAAAGGCGGTGGTCGCAAGGTCCAGTCATTGTCAGGATTCACGATATGGCGGTCCATCCCCAGATGATGGCGCAGCACATGGCCGGTGACCCATTCGACCATGCCTTCGGTCAGACCACCACCAACCATACGGGCCAGCGGCATTGTCAGGGTGGGGTTGGCGACAATCGCCTCAACCCCGGCCCAAAGGCTGAGGACGGCGCGGGCGCGGGTGAAAGGCGTGAAATCCTGCAACCCGGAATCGGGCGCATAGACGATGTAATCCGCCCTCTCTGGCGCCACATCCGGTGCAATGACATGTGCCAACCCCATCCGGTCCAGCGTCGCGCCAAGCGGCGGTGCCCATTCGTCCTGTGGTGCGCTTGGTCCGGCAGAATAGAGAATATGGATCATATCGCCCCTCGTGGCCGGTGCACATGTGCCGATTGCACCAGACCGAATCCGATCATCAGGATCAGCATCGCCGACCCGCCATAGCTGACCAATGGCAGCGGCACGCCGACAACCGGCGCCAGCCCCATGACCATCGACATATTGACAGCAAAGAACAAAAAGAACGTGGTCGCGATCCCAAGCGTCAGAAGCGAGGCAAACCTGTCGCGATTTTGCAGCGCCGAGGCGACGCAAAAGGCGATGATCAACGCATAAAGCGTCAGCAAGGAAAACGCGCCGATAAAGCCGAATTCCTCTGCCAGGGTGGTGAAGATGAAATCGGTGTGTTTTTCCGGCAGGAAGTTCAGCCGCGACTGTGTGCCCTGCATAAAGCCGCGCCCGGTCCAGCCTCCGGAGCCGAGGGCGATTTTTGATTGTGTGATGTGATATCCGGCGCCCAACGGATCAGATGCGGGATCAAGAAAGGTGTCGATCCGACGAAATTGGTAATCCTTCAGCAATTGCCAGCTGGTGCCGCGGCTCTGAAAAACTGCGGTGACCAAACCACCGGCCGCCGCCAACACCGCCGCGAAATAGGCCCAATGCACGCCCGCCATGAACATCACCAATCCGCCGCCGGTCATCAAGAGAATCGCGGTGCCCAGATCCGGTTGGCGCAACACCAAAAAGGTCGGAAACAGGACGAACAGCACCGGCAGAAAGACCCAGAACGGCCGCGACGTCTTTTTTATCGGCAACCAGTCGTAATAGGCGGCCAAAAGCATCACCAAGGTGATTTTCATCAATTCAGACGGTTGCAAGCGCATGAACCCGAGATCGATCCAACGTTGCGCGCCCATGCCGACGGCACCAAACAATTCCACCGCGATCAGCAGGGCAACCGACACGCCATAGCCGACCACAGCCATATTGCGCCAGAACCAGATCGGCACCAATGCAACAATCAACATCAGCGCAAAGCCAAGCGCAAAGCGTTTGATCTGTGGCTCGGCCCAGGGCGAAAACGACCCCCCCGCAACCGAATACAACATCAGAAACCCTATGGCCGCGACCGAGGCCAGCAGGATCGCCAAGGGCCAGTTCAGATACAAGACCTTGCGCGGCCCGGACGGCACATGTTTGACGTTGTATTCAAGATAGGACATCAGGCTTCTTCTTGCCCCGATGCGCCATTCAACGGACGTTCACGGGCCAAACGTTCCTGCAATGCCTTGATCTTGCTTCTGTCTTTCTTGGGGTAGGCGTCCAATGGCGGGTCTTCGCCATAGAGCGCCTGCAATGTCACATCCCGGGCAATGGGCGATGCCGCGCTGGAGCCGCCGCCGTGTTCGACCACGGTCGCCACCGCAATGCGTGGCGCATCGAATGGCGCGAAATTGACAAACAGCCCGTGATCGCGCCGCTCCCACGGCAGATCCTCGTTGCGGGTCACACCACGGGCGCGTTCAGCGGCGGTAATATTGCGCACCTGACTGGTGCCGGTCTTGCCCGCCATGCGCATGTCTTCGGCCTGAATACGTGCGCTATAGGCGGTGCCGCGTCGGTTGTTCGACACGGAAAACATCGCCCGGCGCACCTGACGCAGGTGGTTTTCGTTCAGCCCCAACGACTCGCCCGTGCGCGAGGGTTGTTCGACTCCGTCGATCCGTTTGATCAGCCGCGGTGAAACGGCATGGCCCGTGGCGATACGTGCGGTCATGACCGCCAGTTGCAGCGGCGAGGTCAGCACAAACCCCTGACCAATGGCGGCATTGGCAGAATCGCCGACAACCCATTCCGCACCGCGATTGGCCTGTTTCCAGGCCTTGTCCGGCACCAGACCGCTGGTGATGGCCGACATCGGAATGTCATGCGCCTCACCCAGACCCAGACGCCGGGCCATGGCGGCGACCCGCTCGATCCCGACCTTGAGCGCGAGGTCATAGTAATAAACATCACAGCTTTCGCGCAGGCTCTGCTCCAGGTTCACATGGCCGTGGCCCGCACCTTTCCAGCAATGGAACCGGCGGCCCGACACCTCAAGATACCCGGGGCACCAGACGGTATCGTCGGGCGCCATGACACCGGCATCCAGCGCGGCCAGAGCGGTGACCATTTTAAAGGTCGAGCCGGGCGGATAGGCATCCTGCACGGTTTTCGAGGCCAGCGGGCGGTGATTGTTGTCGCGCAACAGGCTGTAATCGGCGACGGAAATGCCGCGCACGAATTTATTCGGATCATAAGAGGGCGACGAAGCCGTGGCCAGAATGTCACCGGTCTGGACGTCCATGACCACCACGCTGGCGCTTTCCTGCCCCAGACGCGCCTGAATGTAGTTTTGCAGCTGGCTGTCAACGGTCAGCTGAACGGTGGCGCCGCCAATGCCTTCGCGACGGTCCAATTCCCGCATCACCCGACCAACGGCGTTGACCTCGACCCGTTTGGCCCCGGCGGTGCCACGCAGGGTTTCCTCAAGCTTGGTTTCCACCCCGACCTTGCCGATCTGAAATCGGGGGATGCGCAGAAGCGGCGGCGGGTCTTCGTAACGCGAAAGATCGCGTTCGCTGACCGGTCCGACATAGCCGACCACATGCGCCAGATCATGCCCCTGCGGGTAAGAGCGTGACAGGCCGACCTCTGGCGTGACGCCGGGCAGGGTGGGGGCATTCACCGCCACCCGTGAAATATCTTCCCAGCTGACCCGATCCGCCACCGTGACCGGCAAAAACGGCGCAGAGCGTTTCATTTCGGTCCGGGCGCGTTCGATTTCTTCGGGGTTGAGCGTGACCAACTTGCCCAGTTGCGCCAGCACGGCGTCAACATCACCGGCATCTTCGCGCACCATCGTGATGCGATACGCGGGTTCATTGGCGGCAACGGCCACACCGTTGCGATCAAAGATTTCGCCGCGCGCCGGGGGGATCAACCGGATGTTGATGCGGTTTTCTTCGGCAAGAAAGCGGAATTGATCGGCCTGATCGACCTGCATGTGGCGCATGCGCCAGCCCAGAAGGCCGACGAAACCGGCCTGCAATCCGCCGACAATCAATCCCCGGCGGCTTATCTTGCGAAAGCTTTCCAGCGTATCCTTGGGTGGGCGTCTCATGTCATCCTCCCGGCGGCAAGTTCAGCATTGGTGCGCGCACGCACGCCAAGGCACAATTGCGACGCCAAGGCCACAAACGGATAGATGGCCATGGTGAACACCGCTTGCAAGAGCGTCATGCCCAGCGGCGGGCGCGGCAAGACAAAGACCGTCAACGCCGTGCGATAGGCCAGCATCACCGCAAGGATGGTCAGGGCAATCAACAGCAGTTCCGCCAGAAAACCGGCATCCCGCAGACCCGGCCCGCGTTTGCGCATCGCCCCGCAGGCAAGCACCACAATCGCCGCCATCAGACCCGGTGGCCGTTGAAAGAAGAAATCGGCCAGCAGGATCGTTGCCGCAACCGAAAGCGCCGGCACATATTCCGGGCGGCGCAAGGACCAGGCAAGGCTGAGCGCCAAAAGCACATCCGGGGCTGGCCAGCGGGCCGGGCCGGTTTCCAGCGGCAACAGCCGCAGGAACACCGCGACAAAGGCCAGCGCCAAAAAGGTCGCCCGCATCAGCCAAAGCCGGGGCGCGGCATTGGTGTCAGCCATCGCCAGCCTCCTCAGCCCCTTTCAGGATTTCCTCGGCATGGGCGGGATCGACCACCAGATCGCCAGCGGTCTCTACGCCCGGCGTGCCGTGATCGCGCAGCACGCGCAGGAATTCCAAACGCTCGATGTCCGCCGAAAGCCGCACCCGCAGCCGCCCGCCGGGGTCTTTGGCCACCTGACCAACAACCAATCCGGGGGGCAATACCCCGGCATCGCCCGAGGTGATGACCCGGTCGCCGGGGCGGACCTGATCGGAATCTTCCAGAAAATCGATTGGCGGCGCCATGGAATTGTCGCCGACCACCAGCGCCCGCTGGCCCGAAGGCTGGATCAGCACCGGCACCTTGGACGAGGTATCGGTCACCATGATCACCCGCGCCGTGCGTTCGCCAACCCCCGAAATCCGACCCACCAGACCAAGACCATCCATCGCGGCCCAGCCATCGCGAATGCCATCACGATTGCCGACATTCAGCAGCATCGATTGTCGGAACGGGGACCCGCTATCCGCCAGCACAACGCCGGTGACATAGGTCAATTGCGGATCAAGCCGCACATTGTTCAGGTCCAGCAGACGGGCGTTTTCCTGTTCCAGTTGCAGCGCGGCCTCTTTCCAGCTTTTCATCTGCTGCAATTCGCGGCGCAATTCCTGATTCTGTTCGTAAAGCGACTGATAAGACCGGAAATCGCGAAACAGATTGATCGAGGCGGTGACCGGCGCCATCGCCCATGAAAACCCCGGCATCACCCGGTCGATTACCTGGGCGCGAAATCGTTCGACGCGCGGGCTGTCGATGCGCCACAGGATAAAGAGCCCGATCAGGCACAACAGGATGACAAACGTCAGCAACCGCCGAAGCGGGCCTGAGAAATCTTCCTGATGTGTACGGTCTTTCGCCACGTCCGGTCTCCGGCAAATGCCATATCGTCATATCACGGGTTTGCCTGCGCAATCCAGCGGCGTGGCGATCACGAAATAGCGTCGCGCCGTGGCGAGGCTGATTTGGCAAGCAGGGCAGGCGCAGGGGGCAGGCAGGCCCCCGGTGCTTGCTGCGACTTAGCTGTCGTAGTCGATAGCGTGGCGCAGCTGCTTTTCGTATTCCAGCGCCTTGCCGGTGCCAAGCGCCACACAATTCAGACATTCGTCCGAGATTGACACCGCCAGCCCGGTCTGTTCGCGCAGCGCAAGATCGAGATCGCCCAGAAGCGCGCCACCACCGGTCAGCATCACACCGCGATCAACGATGTCGGCGGCCAGATCGGGCGGCGTGGTTTCCAATGCGGTCATCACCGCCTCGCAGATGGCCTGAACCGGTTCGGCCAGCGCCTCGGCGATTTGGGCTTGGGTGACTTCGGTCTCTTTCGGCACACCATTCAAAAGATCACGTCCCCGGACCAGCATGGTCGCGCCGCGGCCGTCATCGGGCATGCGGGCGGTGCCGATCGAGGTCTTGATACGTTCTGCCGTGCTTTCGCCGACCAGAATATTCTGTTGGCGACGCAGATAGTTGATGATCGCCTCATCCATCCGGTCACCGCCGACACGTACCGAGCGGGCATAAACGATATCGCCCAGCGACAGCACCGCGACCTCGGTCGTCCCGCCGCCGATGTCGACAACCATGTTGCCGGTGGGGTCTGTAATTGGCATGCCGGCACCAATGGCGGCGGCAATGGGTTCGGCAATCAATCCGGCCTTGCGGGCACCCGCCGACAGAACCGATTGGCGAATCGCGCGCTTTTCCACCGGGGTCGCGCCATGGGGGACGCAGACGATGATTTTCGGTTTGGAAAAGGTCGACCGCTTGTGCACCTTGCGGATGAAATGTTTGATCATCTCTTCGGCGGTGTCGAAATCGGCGATCACCCCTTCGCGCATCGGGCGGATGGCCTCGATACTGCCCGGGGTCCGGCCCAACATCAATTTGGCGTCTTCGCCCACGGCCAGCACGCGTTTCACCCCGTCCTTGACGTGATAGGCAACAACAGAGGGTTCCGACAGGACCACACCTTTGCCTTTGACATAAACCAATGTGTTGGCAGTGCCGAGGTCGATGGCCATATCAGCCGAGAACAAACCTGTCAGGTCGGACAATGAGAACATTTCGGGGGATACCCTTGCCTTTGGTGCTGCGATTTCTGTGCCACGAAAACGGGGCCGCGACTCTGCACCCGAGCCCGGCCACGGGTTCTTATAAGGACGTGGGGCAAGGTGCGAAAGAGCTATCCCCGAGGAAATCAGCGCGATTCCGCCGCAGGGCGCGCCATGGCGCATGAAGCGCCGAAAGTTTTCGAAATTTTGTCGGCATTGCGCACCGTCATGACCGCAATTGCGCCAGATTTTCCCAAGATACAGGGCGGAAAGATGTAATCGGAGTGGTTTATGCGGTATTTGGCGACGGGTGCGGTTATTTTGGCGCTGGTGCTGCTGCTTTTTGCGGCAGATTTCTATGATCAGGTCACCAACAAGGACAGCGTGTCGGATTTTGACACCTATGTCGTCGATCTTCAGGAACGCACGAGCTGGCTGACAAATATGAGCGGCGGATCGGTGAACGGGCAGTCAAATCTGCCGCGCGCCTATCTGCCCGATGCGCCCGAAGGGTGGAGCAGACGCGCCTGGGTCACCGAGGATCGCAAGATCATGCCGGGTCTTGCCGGTGCCGAAGAGGAATTGCTGGGCTATTCCCAATTCTACGGGACCAATGCCATCGGGTTGCATGCCAACGGCCTGGAGGAAACCCTGGTCAAACAGCGCGGCACAACCACCTGGCTCTATGAAAACGGTGCCAAGCTGGTCGAAATCACCGCATTGAAACCCGCGTCATTCGAGGGCCTGGAGATCCAGCAGGCGAGCATGGAAATGGCCGGAAACAATATGCGGGCGCTTGAGACCGAAGCGCCGTTTGTCGTGGTGCGGGGGATTGTCTGGGCCAAAATACTGGCGAGTTCCACCCAAACCGGATTGGAGGTCGATTGGCATCTGTCGGCCAAAGTTGGTGAAATTCAGATTTACTTGCGTGCTTTGGGGGCGAATGAAACAGATATTCGACAGTTCCTTGGTGCGATTGACTATGACGGTATGAACGGATTGCTGGACACGCCACTTGTGGCGGTGGGCAGCAGCGCACCGCCATTGTCCAAGGCCGAGGAAGTGACCTTTGCCAAGGCGGTTTTGGCAAAGAGGCACCAAGCCGAAAAAATTGACCGCGCGCAATCGGATCTGGATCTGGAGGCTGCGGCCTGGGAAACGCTGGATACCCTGAAGGAGCTGAGCGGTGCCAACGTCAGCGGGTTGGAGGACACCAGAAAGGCGTGGGATGAAAAGCGCGCAGAGCTGGAGGGGCAATTGGCCGCCGCGCAGAAGTCGGGCACGGAAACCGAGGTCAAGGTCAATCGGTTCGGTGCCAAGCAACGCCCGGCCCAAAAGGGCAGTTGCGGCGGAACGTCGTTTTGCAGTGTCGACAAGGAATAGTTCGGAGCGGGCATAGCGACCGGTTGCGTTATCCCGCCGCCTGACCCGGCGATGAAATCGTCAAAGCATCGGGTTTCCCGTCGCGATTGCGGGGCCGGCAAATGGGAAATGTCGCTTTTCTTCCTTCACTGGTCGGGTCGGTTTCGCCTGCTGCGTTTCATCGCGGTATTCACAAAGGGACGTCCCATTGGAGTGCTCCCGTGATGAAATCTCATGTCAAAGCGATTGTTGTTGGTGGCGGTGCGGTTGGCACCTCGGTCGCCTATCATGTGGCGCGAGCCGGATGGTCGGATGTGGTTTTGCTGGAACGCGACGAGCTGACCTCTGGGTCAACATGGCATGCCGCCGGTCTGCTGCCGCTGTTCAATATGTCCTATGCCACCAGCCATATTCACGACTATTCGGTGAAATTCTATAAAACGCTGGAAGAAGAAACCGGATTGAATGCCGGGTTTTCCGTCGTTGGCAATCTGCGCATGGCCCAGAGCCGGGCGCGGATGGATGAATATATGCTATATGCCGCGACCGCGGAATCGGTTGGAATCCCATATGAATGGCTAAGTGCCGGTCAAATTCGCGACCGGTGGCCGTTGGTGCGGACCGAGGATCTGGAAGGCGCGATTTTCCACCCGACCGATGGCTATATCAACCCGGCTGATGTCACCATGGCTATGGCCAAGGGCGCCAGACAACGCGGTGTCACCATCGAACGCAGATGGCAGGTCGATGGCTATGAATGGACTGGGGCAGAGTGGCGGGTCACGCTGACGAAGATGGTGGAAAAGGGGGGCAATCTGGTGCCCTCGGAAGAAACCACCGTGATCACCGCCGAACATGTTGTCACCGCCACCGGCAACCACGCGCAGCGCACCGCGCAATTGCTGGGGATCAAGATCCCGGCCATTCCGGTGGAGCATCAGTTCATCGTGACAGAGCCAGATCCAGCCTTGGTGGACTATCGCAAGACCCAAGCCGAGCATCCGGTGCTGCGCGATGCAGATGCCAAATGGTACGTGCGCGAGGAAAGGGGCGGCTGGATTCTTGGTCCCTATGAACGCGGCGCGCCTGCGCGGTTTGAATATGGTGTGCCCGACAGTTTCCGTGCCGATCTGTTCCCGCTTGATCTGGAGCGGATCGAAGAGGAATACATGAGCATGATCCACCGGATTCCGTCGTCGGAAACGGTGGGGCTGAAGGACGATTTCAACGGGCCAATCTGCTATACCCCGGATGGCAATCCGCTGGTCGGGCCTGCGCCGGGCTTGCGCAACATGTGGCTGGCAGAGGGCTTCAGTTTTGGCATCACGGCGGCGGGTGGCACGGGCTATTACCTTGCCCAGATGATGGTGGAAGGTGAGGCCGAAATCGACATGGCGTCGCTTGACCCCAAACGCTATGGCCGCTGGATGACCACCGAATATGCGGCCCGCAAGAACGAGGAATGTTACGAACACGTCTATGTCCTGCATCACCCCGATGAAGAACGCGAGGCCTGTCGCCCGCTGCGCACAGCACCGTGTTATGACCGGATGAAGGCACGCGGCGCACAGTTCGGCTGTGTGAACGGATTTGAGAGGCCGAATTATTTCGGACCGCTGGATGCGCCGGACAATTTCGACCACGATTCGCGATCCTTTCGCCGGGGCGCATGGTGGCAATATGCAAAACAAGAGGCGCAGGCCGTGCGCGAGGGTGTTGGCCTGATTGACGCCAGCGCCTTTACCAAACACTGGGTTTCGGGGCCCGGCGCGACGGAATTCCTCGACCACTTTACCACCAACAAATTGCCAAAGGTGGGCCGGATCAACCTGACCTATGCGCTGACCGGCGCGGGCACGACACACACCGAATATACCATCGTGCGCCGTGAAGAGAACGGATTTTACCTCGTTTCTGCCGGGGCCTGGACCGCCTATGACGCGGATTATCTGCAAAAATCTGCCGAAGATTTCATGGCCCGCACTGGCAAGATGGTGCTGGTGCAGGATGTCACCACGCAATGGGGCGTCTTTGCGGTCGCGGGGCCAAAATCGCGGGCACTGTTGGCGGATGTGATCAAGGATGCTGACCCGGCCACGGCCTTGTCGAACAAGAGGTTCCCCTGGCTTTCGGCGCGGGAGATTGAACTGGGGATGTGTCCGACCGTGGCGATCCGCGTTGCTTATACCGGTGAATTGGGCTGGGAATTGCACCATCCGATCGAAATGCAGAACTACCTCTTCGATCTTTTGGAGGCGGCAGGCGAAAAACACGGGCTGAAATTGGTTGGGGCCCGCGCGCAGAACTGGCTGCGGCAAGAAAAAAGCTATCGCGCCTTTGGCAATGAACTGGGCCGGGACGCCACGCCGCTTGAGGCTGATTTGCCGCGCTTTGTCGATCTGGGCAAGGAATTCTGCGGCAAGGAAAAGATGCAGGCGCTGGGCGTCAGATCGAAATGTGTGACCTTGTTGATCGACGGACCAGCGGATGCAGACCCCTGGGGGCGCGAGGCGCTCTACCTCAATGGCGAAAAGATCGGGCGGCTGACCTCGGGTGGTTATTCGGTGGCCTTTGGCAAAAGCATCGGCATGGGATACGTGCGGCCCGATCTGGCAGTAGAAGGCCAGCACCTGAAGCTGCGGATGTTCGATACGCTTTGGGATGCGGTTGTGACCTGTGACAGCCCCTATGACCCGAAAAACGAAACCATTCGCAAAGACGGATAATGGCCAATTGGCCGGGCCATCCAATGGCCCGGTCCTGACACATCCAAATCGCAGGTCAGGATTGGCTGGCGGCCTTAGGTCACGTTTTGCTGAACCCGCTCGACATAGGCGCGCAGTTCCTCGGCTTCTTGGCGGGCATCGCGCAGGCCTTCCATGGCGGCGTTAAGCTCGGCTTCGGTTTGGGCCAGCTGGTTGGTCAATTCCGCTTCGCGCTGTTGAAGATAGGTAATCGCCTGATCGCGGGTTTCCTCGGCTTCATGCAGCTCCTGGCTCATCCGCTCCAACTCGCCAACATCAGATTTTGAGACGGCGGTGAACCGATGCATCAGCCAATTAGCAAACCATCCAAGGCAGAAGGCTACAAAGAGGATGATCGCGGTTGCGATTACAAACTCAGTTCTGTTCATCCTCTGCGCCCTCCGTGGCTGAAGCGTCGCCTTCTTCCACGGAATTCTCTTCGCTTTCAAGGGGCGTTTCGGATTCTTCGCTGCCTTCTGCTTCGAACAGGCGGAATTCGATGCGCCGGTTGGCCTCGCGGCCTTCTTCGGTTTGGTTGTCGGCGATGGGCTGTTCTTCGCCATATCCCGTCGCGCGGAACCCCGATGTGAGCACCCGGCGGTCGCGCAGGCCGGACAGGATGGCATCCGCCCGGTCCTGGCTCAGCTGTTGGTTCATGCTTTCGCGGCCCTGGCTGTCGGTATGACCCGCGACTTCCAGATTGATTGGTCCACACCCTTTCAGCACTTCGGCAATGTCATCCATGATGTCCTTGCCGGTGATATCCAGTGTGTTTGATCCCGGTTCAAAATTCAGCTTGCGGTCGCCCAGGACAACGCCGATCCGGCGCAGGCATTCCTCTGGTGTCGGAAGTGCGGCTTCGGGGTCAAGCGCCTCTACATAGGTGACGTTCAGGGTGTATTCCGCCCCTTCGCCCAGCTTTTCGGCCAGCAGGCTGGCGATGGCGGCGCTGGCCTCTTTGTCGCCGGTATTGCCGTTGACCCGCAGATCGTCGGGCGTCATCGTCACGCCACCATGGGCCAGATGGGCCAGCGCCTCGATCCCGGCCAGCACCCGAACGGGCCAGCCTTTGGGCAGGGTCTCGTCAACGCGCGCGGTCATGCGCACCACGTCGCTGCCGAACGCGGCCTTGGCATAGCTTTCGGCGGTCAACCGGGCGATTTCGCTGGTGACGCGGCCGCGGATCTGGACCTGACCCTCTGGTGACAGGGTGATGGTGAATTCCGGCGGGCCATCTGTGTTGACCTCTGGCGTTTCCGGCAGCACCGCAGTCAACGCAAAGACCGGCGGCAGGGTGTTTTCCAACAATCCCACCGTCTGATCGAACAGGGCCTGATCGGTGCCTTCGGTGGCAATCAGGGAAATATCCGCATCCGAAAGCGTGACTGTCCCGCCGCCCAGCGTGTTCAACGCGGCCATCGACATTTCTGCCGCTTCGGCCCAGCGCGCGCTTGGCACGCCCAAACCGATGGTGCAGGCCGCATCGCGCGTCAGCCCATGGCCAGCGGCGGCGGCACGAATGCGATTGCGCGCTTCTTCGGTGTCGGCGGAACAGGCGTCAAATCGGCCTTCGCCGCCCTCCATGACATAGCGCAGGGTAAAGGGCGTGATCACCGGGCGCGGTGCGGAAATCGCCAATTCAATGGCGACATTTTCCGGTTTGACCCGGCGCAGGGCGGTTTCGGTGCGTTGCTTCTCCTCGGCGCTGTCGGTCATTGCCGTGACCTCGACCCTTGTGGCCTCGACCGAGATCTTGGAGCGTGGCAGGCGCGTCAAGGCCTCCAGCGCAAACCCCATCGCTTTGTCCCAACCTTCGGGCGTCTGATGATCCGCTGTTTCCATCAGATCAGCGACATTCTGTTGACCGACCAGCTTGGCCAGTTTGGCGACCATGTCCTTGTGGCGTGCACCCTGGGGCACCAGGCCGATCAGCGAGATGCCGGAATCATTGCGCAGAATTTCGATCGAGAATCGCGGTGGCGCCAGATCCTGGGTGTCGACCACATCCATCTGGTCAATCAACCGCGCGGCATCCACCACCTGACCGGCGTTGGATAGGGCCCGAAAACGGTCGGCTTCGTTCGGGGCGGTGCCAATCACAAAAACCTGAAGCCCGGTGGTGTCAACCGAGGCCCAGGTCAATCCGGCCTGCTGAAGCTGTTCGTCCACGGCCCGGCGCGATGCGTCTTCTACCAGTGTGACGGAAAATCCTGCGGCCACGACAGCTGTGACGCCGGCTAAGGCAAAGATTGAGGCTGGCAGAATATAGGTCGAAAGACGCATTCGGGTGTCCCGGATATTGTTCAATCTGGCCTGAGATACGCCGGGTGCCCGACAACTTCAATCACAGGGCCATCGCACCGGCGAAAAACAGCACAGGCAGCAGACCGGCATTGCGGTTCGAGCGGAACAACATCAACAGCCGGTCCATATTGTCGACGTCCAGCATCCGCATTTGCCACACCATGTGCCAGCCTAGCGCCCAAGGCCCGGCCAGCGCCACCACAAGTGTCAGGATCTCGCCCGAGGGGGCAGCCAGCAACACCGCCAGCCCCATCAGCGTGACCGCTGCGACCAGAAACCGCCGCAGCCAGATCGGTGTGGCCTCACCAAACAGACGCGCCGTCGATTTCACCCCGATCAACGCGTCATCTTCCTTGTCCTGAAGGGCGTAAATCGTGTCGTAAAACAACGTCCAGGCGATCCCGGCGAGGTAGAGGACCAGCGCGGGCAGTTCCAGCCGCCCGGAATGCGCGGTCCAGGCCAAAAGCGCGCCCCAGTTGAATGCAAGGCCGAGGAAAACCTGCGGCCACCAGGTGAACCGCTTGGCAAAAGGATACACAGCCACCGGCAAAAGCGACAGGATTCCAAGGAGGATAGCGGCAACATTGAATGTGAGCAAAATGGCAAAGGCGATGAGCGCCTGCGCCGCCATCCAGGCCACGGCCTGACGGACACTGACCTGACCTGACGGAATTGGCCGCGATGCAGTGCGGGCGACAGAGCCGTCAATATGGCGGTCCGTGATGTCGTTCCAGGTGCAGCCCGCGCCACGCATCAGGAATGCACCGAACCCACAACCGATAAATATCCACAGATCTTGCGGCGAGGCTTGTCTATCTCGAACCATTGCAAGGAGTAATCCCCACCAGCAGGGCGCAAGCAGCAGCCAAGTGCCAATCGGACGGTCAGCGCGGCTGAGCCGCAGATAGGGGCGTGTCGGGGCGGGGGCCAGGCGATCTACCCAATTGCCCTGCACTGCATCCGAAACCTGACCATCGGCCTCTGGTAACGGGCGTTGCTCTGACATATCTGTATTCCCATGAGTGGCACGATCAGACTGTATGTAGAACATGCATTGGGGCAGGGGCAAACCATTCCTCTGACCCGCGAACAGGCGCATTACCTTTTTGGGGTGATGCGATTGACGGCGGGTGCGCAACTGTTGTTGTTCAATGGCCAGGACGGCGAATGGCGGGCCGAAGTGGTGCAGGCGGGCAAACGCGGCGGCATCCTGATCTGTCAGGCGCAGACAAAGGAACAGGGTCTGCCGCCGGATCTTTGGCTGTTGTTTGCGCCAGTGAAAAAAGCGCGCACGGATTTCATTGTCGAAAAGGCGGTGGAAATGGGGGTGCGCCGGATCGTTCCGGTGCAGAGCGAGTTCACCAATTCTGACCGTATCCGCGCCGACAAACAGCGTGCCCATGCGATTGAAGCGGCCGAACAATGTGGCGCGACATTTGTCCCGGATGTGGCGGATATTCAGAAACTTTCCACCATTTTCGACAATTGGCCCGCTGAGCGAAAGCTGATGTTCTGCGATGAGACCCGTGTCGGCGGCTCTTTGGTCCTGGCGGACCTCATCGCCGCGGGGCCCGGACCCTGGGCGATTTTGATTGGGCCGGAAGGCGGGTTTTCCGCGTCGGAACATGCGCGATTGCGTGCTTTGGATTTTGCCCATCCGGTGGCGCTGGGCCCGCGTATCCTGCGGGCGGAAACCGCGGCGGTGGCGGCGCTGACCCTGTGGCAGATGGCGCTGGGGGATTGGCGATGAGTTTCATCAGAACAGAGGCCAAGGCCGCGATCTGGCGCTGGCGCGAGGTGATTGGCGGTCTCGGACTGGCGGCGCTGGGCGCATGGTGGTTGTTCGGCGTTCAGGGCTGGATGATCAATGGCGTCGGTTTGGGGCTGTTGGGTCTTTCCGGGGCTCTGATCTTTCTGGGATACCAACGCGCGCGATTCCGTGCGGACAGCGACGGCCCCGGGGTTGTGCAGGTCGTCGAAGGGCGGGTCGCCTATTTCGGCCCGCTGACCGGCGGCGCGGTGGATCTGGCTGAAATCGCCCGGATCAGCCTCGACCGGCGTCTGTTTCCGGCCCACTGGATCTTGGTGCAGCCCGGCAACGATCCATTGCATATCCCGGTGTCGGCCAAGGGCGGCGAGGCGTTGTTTGATGCCTTTGCCACATTGCCGGGGTTGCGCACCGAATACATGTTGCGCGAATTGGGTCGCGAGACATCCAACGAAACCGTGATCTGGAAACGGTACGAAACCACAGTTGCCCTGCATTGACTTGCGGCGCATTTCCGCCCATCCCTTAGCCCTCAACAACACCAGATTGGAGCACCCCCATGTCCATCCCTCAATCCGGCGGTGGCCCGATCGAACGGCGGGAACAACTTGCCGAGTATTTGGCATCCGGTTGTAAACCAAAGGAAAACTGGCGTATCGGCACCGAACATGAAAAGTTCGGCTATTGCAAAGATACGCTGCAGCCGCTGCCCTATGAAGGGGTGCGGTCGATCGAAGCGGTGCTGAACGGGCTGCGGGACCGGCATGGCTGGGCCCCGGTGACCGAGGGTGGCAAGCTGATCGGGCTGGAAAAAGACGGCGCCAACGTCAGCCTGGAACCCGGCGGCGCGCTGGAACTCAGCGGCGCACCGATGGAGACCATTCACCAGACCTGTGACGAGGTGAACCAGCACCTGCGCGAAGTCAAAGACATAGCAGATGAAATTGGCGTCCGCTTCATTGGGTTGGGCGCGGCGCCGGAATGGAACCATGATCAGATGCCGCTGATGCCCAAGGGGCGGTACAAGCTGATGGATGCCTATATGGGCAAGGTCGGCACCATGGGCCGGTCAATGATGCGGCGGACCTGCACGGTGCAGGTGAACCTTGATTTCGGGTCCGAGGCCGACATGGTGCAAAAGATGCGGGTGGCGATTGCTTTGCAGCCCGTTGCCACCGCGCTGTTTGCCAATTCGCCGTTTTTCGAGGGCAAGAAGAACGGTCACAAATCCTGGCGCTCGCGGATCTGGCGGGATCTGGATGATGCGCGCACCGGCATGGTGCCCTTTGTGTTCGAAGAAGGTTTCGGGTTCGAGCGCTGGGTGGAATATGCGCTCGATGTGCCGATGTATTTTGTCTATCGCGATGGCAAATATATTGATGCGCTGGGCATGTCGTTCCGCGATTTTCTAAAGGGCGAACTGCCGGCCTTGCCCGGTGAAGTGGCCACAATGAGCGATTGGGCCGATCACCTGACAACGCTGTTCCCCGAGGCGCGGGTTAAGAAATACATCGAAATGCGCGGTGCCGACGGCGGCCCCTGGCGGCGGCTGTGTGCCTTGCCTGCGTTCTGGGTTGGGCTGACCTACGATCAGGGCGCTTTGGATGCGGCTTATGATCTGGTCAAGGATTGGGATGCAGAAACCCGCGAGGAATTGCGGGTCGCGGCATCGGTCGACGGTTTGCAGGCCAAGGTGGCCGGTGTGAACATGCATGATCTCGCACGCGAAGTTGTTGCCATTTCCGAGGCCGGATTGACGGCGCGGGCGCGGCCGGGGTCCGGCGGATTGGTGCCGGATGAAACCCATTTCCTGAATGCACTGCGCGAAAGCCTCGACAGTGGCAAAGTGCCGGCCGATGAATTGTTGGATCAATATGACGGTGAATGGCAGGGCGATCTGACGCGGATCTATGCGGCGCATTCGTATTGAGGGTGTCGGAACGGTGCGTGGTCAACACGCACCGTTATTTGGGCAGCAGATCCAGAAATTGATCAATCTGCTCTGACGTCAACGACCAATCGCAGACCAGACGGCAGGACAGTGTTTCCTGCGCCTGACCCTCCAGCGACCCAAACAGCGAATATTGCGCGCCGGATGCCTGAAGATGGCGGTGCAGGTCACGGGGCAAGGCGCAGAAAATCATGTTGGCCTGCGGCTCATAGGCGAACTCCACCGCGCCGCAGCTGCGCAGGCCCGCCGCCAATCTGGCGCAATTCGCGTTCGCCTGCCTTGCCATATCCAGCCAGAGATCATCTTCGGTATAGGCCAGGATCTGGGCGGCAAGGAACCGATGTTTGGATGCCAGATGCGCCCCGCGCTTGCGGCGCAATTCGAATTCCCGCGCGCGGGCCGGGTCAAAGATCACAACGGCCTCGACCCCCAGCAGGCCGTTTTTGGTGCCGCCAAAGCTGACGACATCAATACCGGCCTTCCAACTCATGTCCGCAGGTGTGCATCCCAGCGCCGCAACCGCATTGGCGAATCTTGCGCCGTCCAGATGCACGGCGCTGCCAAACCCATGGGCAATGTCGGACAGGGTATGCAGATCCTGCAATTCATAAAGCGTGCCCCATTCGGTGACCTGGGTCAGCGTGACCGGGCCACATTGCGCCATGTGAAGATCGCCGCTGTTGTGGCGGGTCATGGCCTCGGTCAGGGCGGCGGGCAACATGCGGTCCTCGGTCCCGACCAAAGACAGCTTCGCCCCGCCGGAATAGAACTCTGGCGCATTGCATTCGTCGACCTGCACATGCGCGGCGGCGGTACAGAATATGGTGTCCCAGGGCCGCGCAAGGCAGGCCAGGGCCAGCGCATTGGCGGCGGTGCCGGTGGCCACAAGATAGACCGCGGCATCGGGCGCTTCGAATAGGGTACGCACGGCGTCAGCGGCCCGGTCGGAAAGATCGTCATTGCCATAGGGCGCGGCGTGGCCCTGATTGGCCTGCGCCAATGCCGCCATCACGCGCGGATGGGCCGGGCCGGAATTGTCGGAGGCAAAGAACATCAGAGCGGTTCCTCGATGATGTGATCTTCCCAATCGTCTTCGTCGATTTCGAATTCCGGCACCGTGCGGCCGCGCATCGACACGCCGGCATCATGAACGCTGTCGGCGGTGCCGGTGTTCAGCGGGTGCCACTCGGGCAGGGATTTGCCCTGCCACAACAGGCGATAGGCGCAGGTGCGCGGCATCCAATAGGCGTGGGTGTCGATATTGTCCGGCGTCATCACGATGCATTCGGGGACAAATTGGTGGCGGATCTCATATTGCGAACAGCGGCATGTGCCATCGTCAAACAGACGGCAGGCGACATTGGTCAACTCGACTTCGCCGGTGTCCTCGTCCTCAAGCTTGTTCAGGCAGCATTTGCCACAGCCGTCGCACAGCGCCTCCCATTCCTGGGGGGTCATCTTTTTCAGCGGTTTCTTTTCCCAGAAACGCGGGCTCAGGCCGCTGCGGTTGATTGGATCGCTCATAGGGCTGTCAGGATGTCACGGGCGCGGGCGCAATCATCCTCCATCTGGGCAATAAAGGCCTCAAGGCTGTCAAATGTCGCTTCGGGGCGCAGATAGGCCACCAGACCAATCGACAGATGCGCGCCATAAAGGTCGCCGGAAAAGTCGAACAAGAAGGTTTCGAGGTTGGGCATCTGACCGTTGAATTGTGGCCGCACCCCAAGCGAGGCCGCGCCGTGATAGCTGCCTTTGTGGGGGCCGTCCTTGACGTCCACCAAGACCGCGTAAACGCCAAACGCCGGAAGATGCAGCCCGGCCAACCCCATGTTCGCCGTCGGAAATCCCAAGGTGCGGCCGCGTTGTTCGCCCCCGACGACCGGCCCGGCAATGCGATGCCAATGGCCCAGCATTTCGGCGGCCGCCTCTGGCTTGCCCTCGGCCAATGCCTGGCGAATGGCGGTCGAGGAGATCTGATCCGTGCCTTCCTGCAACAGCGGGGCGATGGTGACATCAAACCCCATCTGTTCGCCAAATCGAACCAGATCGGCGGCATTGCCGGCGCGGCCCTTGCCGAAACAGAAATCGGCCCCCACCACCACATGGGTCAAGCCCAGACCGTCGCGGATCACGCGGGCGCAGAATTCTTCCGGCGACAGACCGGCCAAAGCATGGTTGAAATTCAACTCATAAAGCTTTTCCACGCCCAGCTTTTCCAACCGGCCCACCCGTGCTTCGGGTGACATCAAGCGGAAGGGCGGGGCATCGGGGGCAAAGAATTCGCGTGGATGCGGTTCAAACGTCAAAATCCCCAGCGGTGCGTCGGCACGTCGCGCCAGATCAATGACAGACAGGTGCCCGCGATGGACACCGTCGAAATTGCCGATGGCGACGCTGGTGCCGCGATCCTGTGGCTCGATGAATTGAAAGTCTCGTATGATGCGCATGGCGAAGGCCTAGCCGCGCGGCCCCGCGCTGGCAAGAGGTCCAATTGCAAAGTTGCGCATTCCCCCAAGGCCGTCCCCCATAGCTGCCCGCCAAAGTCGTCTGGCGTCCGGCGGGGCAGGGGGCAACAGGTCAGTGGGCGGCGGTCACTTCTGGCGCGGGCCACGCATGCGGTGGATCGTGTCGCGCACACGCCCCCAATCGGCGGCCTCGGCCTCATTGCCCGCGGCCTCGCATTCCCGCATCTTGGCGGAGACTTCGATAATCGCGCTGTCGCCGTGGGCGGCAATCAGTCGGCTGGCATAGTCACTGGTCTGGATGGCGTCCATTGGTGTTTCCTCGCGTTGGGTTCGGACTCACTCGGGGCGCCTTAGATAGCACATTTTGCCAAAATTTTGAAGGTCAGCTCCAGCCGTAGTTAAAACTGACACTGATCCGGTTGTCTTCCGAGGCGTTCATCGGCACCTCATGGCGCAGGAAGCTTTCCCACAGCAGGACATCGCCGACTTTGGGGGCCTCGTATATAAAGGTGCGCAGATCTTCGCGCGCGTCCTTGCGGCGTGCCGGGGCGGCCATCATCCGTTCCGATCGCGGATCTTCCAATTTCAACGCCGAGGCCCCGTCGGGCATCGCAACATAGGTGGTGCCGCTGATCACCGAATGCGGGTGAATATGTGACGAATGAAATCCTCCCTCTGGCAGGATGTTGATCCAGATATCTTCAAGCTTCAGCGCCCGCCCGTCGAGGTCAAATTCAAGATCCTCGGCAAAGGCCGCGACATGGGCATCCAGCGATTTCACCAGATCGGCAAAGATCGGAAACCGCCAGGGCAGGTCGGTCAACGAGGCATAAGAAGTATAGCCGGGATAATCGTTATCCTCACACCAATCCTGGCCGGCCTCGTCATCTTCGGCAATCACAAGGCAGGAGTTCTCCAACTCTGCGGCGTTAAGGATCGGGCTATGCTCCGACAGCGGAGCACGGTAAAGGCGGGTCACAAAGAGAGAGCGGATATTGGCCATGGGGCTGGTTTAAACCCGCGCTGGATAATGGGCAATCACGAGTATTCCCGGTGGAACGGGAAAACACCTTGCCAAGATGTGGTTTCACGCCTATACGGCCCCTTCATCCAAGCACTCCAGCGGACAAAGGGTGACCCCTCGCGGGGCCCTCCGTTGATGTTGAAGAAGGAAAAAAGGCGATGAAAGCCAACGAATTGCGTGAAAAGACGCCGGATCAGCTTCGTGAAGATCTGGCCAATCTGAAAAAAGAATCGTTCAACCTGCGCTTCCAGCAAGCGACCGGGTCGATGGAAAACACAGCCCGCATGCGCACTGTTAAGCGTGACGTGGCGCGCGTGAAGACCATTTTGAACCAAAAAGCCGCAGCAGCAGCTGAATAAGGAGCCAGAAAATGCCCAAACGTATCCTTTCTGGCACCGTGACCAGCGATGCCAACGCCCAAACCGTAACCGTGTCGGTGGAACGCCGTTTCAAGCACCCGGTTCTGCGGAAAACCATTCGTAAGTCCAAGAAGTACCGGGCGCACGATGAAAAGAACGCCTTCAAGGTCGGCGACACAGTTCGAATCATCGAATGTGCCCCGAAGTCGAAGACGAAACGCTGGGAGGTTCTGGAGGCGTAAGCGCCCCCAGGCCTTTTGGTTTGATCGAAACCCTGGGGAACAGGCAATAAAGCCCCCCAAAGGTCAGGAGAAACCCCATGATCCAGATGCAGACCAATCTGGATGTCGCTGACAACTCCGGCGCTCGCCGGGTGCAGTGCATCAAGGTTCTGGGTGGTTCCAAGCGTAAATACGCTTCTGTTGGCGACATCATTGTCGTCTCGGTAAAGGAAGCCATCCCGCGTGGTCGCGTAAAGAAAGGTGACGTCCGCAAGGCCGTCGTCGTGCGCACCGCCAAAGAAGTCCGTCGTGAAGACGGCACAGCGATCCGCTTTGATCGCAACGCAGCTGTTATCCTGAATAACAACAACGAACCCGTCGGCACCCGTATCTTCGGGCCGGTTGTTCGTGAACTGCGCGCCAAAAGCTTCATGAAAATCATCTCGCTCGCCCCGGAGGTGCTGTAAGATGGCTGCCAAGTTGAAAAAGGGCGACAAGGTCGTCGTGCTGGCCGGCAAGGATAAAGGCAAAGAGGGTTCGATTTCCTCGGTCAATCCCGCCGCAGGCAAAGCAATTGTGGAAGGCGTCAATGTCGCCATCCGCCACCAGAAACAATCCCAGACAAGCCAGGGCGGTCGTACCCCCCAGGCAATGCCGATCGACCTGTCGAACCTGGCGCTTCTGGATGCCAATGGCAAAGCAACCCGCGTCGGTTTCCGCATGGAAGGTGACAAGAAGGTTCGTTTTGCCAAGACCACGGGGGACGTGATTGATGCTTGATGCTGCAACTTATACCCCGCGTCTGCGTTCGCTTTATGACGACACCATCCGTGGTGCTCTGAAAGAAGAATTCTCGTACAAGAACGAGATGCAGATCCCGCGTCTGGACAAGATTGTTCTGAACATTGGCTGCGGTCGCGCCGCCGTGAAAGACAGCAAGAAAGCCAAATCGGCCCAGGCCGATCTGACAGCAATTGCCGGTCAACACGCGGTTGTCACCATTGCCAAGAACTCGATCGCGGGTTTCCGCGTTCGCGAAGGCATGCCAATGGGCGCCAAGGCGACCCTGCGCGGCGCGCGCATGTATGACTTCCTCGACCGTTTGATCACTGTCGCTATGCCCCGTATCCGCGACTTCCGCGGCATTTCGGGCAAGTCGTTTGATGGCCGTGGCAACTATGCCCTGGGTATCAAGGAACATATCGTGTTCCCCGAGATCGACTTCGACAAGGTGGACGAGGCCTGGGGCCTGGACATCGTGATCGCCACCACCGCGGCAACTGATGCGGAAGCCAAGGCGCTGTTGAAAGCATTCAACATGCCCTTCAATTCGTGACGCGGGCGAGAGGATAAAGACATGGCTAAGAAAGCAATGATCGAACGTGAGAAGAAGCGCCAGAAGCTGGTGGCACAATACGCCACCAAACGCGCCGAACTCAAAGAAATCGCAAACGACGAATCCAAGCCGATGGAAGAGCGCTTCAAAGCGCGTCTGAAACTGGCGAAATTGCCGCGCAACTCGTCGGCAACCCGTTTGCACAACCGCTGCCAGCTGACCGGTCGTCCGCACGCGTACTACCGCAAGTTGCGCATCAGCCGTATCGCGCTGCGTGAACTGGGCTCCAAAGGCCTGCTTCCCGGCGTCGTGAAATCGAGCTGGTAAGGGAGGGTATATAGATGAACGATCCTATCGGCGATATGCTCACTCGTATCCGCAACGCCCAGATGCGCGGCAAGTCGACTGTGTCGACCCCGGCGTCGAAGCTGCGGGCCTGGGTGCTCGATGTGCTTGCGGATGAAGGTTACATTCGTGGCTACGAGAAAACCACTGACGAACGCGGTCACCCCGCGATCGAAATCAGCCTGAAGTACTTTGACGGAACCCCCGTCATCCGCGAATTGCAGCGGGTGTCGAAGCCGGGCCGTCGCGTGTACATGGGTGTGGACGAAATCCCCACGGTCCGTCAGGGCCTTGGTGTTTCCATCGTCTCCACTTCAAAGGGTGTCATGTCGGATGCAAATGCACGCACTGCCAATATTGGCGGCGAAGTGCTTTGCACCGTATTCTAAGGAGGTTTGAGATATGTCTCGTATCGGCAAACAGCCTGTCGCTCTTCCTGATGGCGTAACGGCATCCATGTCGGGTCAGACCATTGAGGTCAAAGGCCCAAAAGGCACCAAAAGCTTTACCGCAACCGACGACGTGACGCTGACCATCGCAGATGGCACCGTCAAGGTCGAACCGCGCGGCAAGTCCAAACGTGCCCGTCAACAATGGGGCATGAGCCGCACCGTTGTGGCGAACCTGGTGCATGGTGTGTCCAACACTTTCAAGAAAGAACTTGAAATCCAAGGTGTTGGTTATCGTGCACAGCTGCAGGGCAAGGTTCTGAAACTGAACCTTGGTCTGTCCCACGACGTTGATTTCCAAATTCCGGAAGGTATCACCGTGACTGTTCCGAAGCCGACTGAAATCGTGATCGAAGGTCACGACATTCAAGAAGTCGGTCAGGTCGCGGCGAACATTCGCGCATGGCGCAAGCCCGAGCCCTATAAAGGCAAAGGCATCCGCTACAAAGGCGAATATATCTTCCAGAAGGAAGGCAAGAAGAAGTAAGGACGAAGGCAATGGCAAACAGCAAAAGACAACTGTTCCTCAAACGCCGTCTGCGCGTCCGGAACAAACTCCGCAAGATGAACCGTGGGCGCGTGCGTCTGTCGGTCCATCGCTCGAACAAGAACATCTCGGTCCAGCTGATCGACGACGTGCAGGGCAAGACACTTGCCTCCGCGTCCTCGCTCGAAAAGGATCTGGGCGTTCTGGGCAAGAACAACGCGGAAGCCGCGTCGAAAGTGGGCACTGTTATCGCAGAGCGCGCCAAGGCAGCCGGTGTCGAAGAATGTTACTTCGACCGTGGTGGTTTCCTGTTTCACGGTGGCATCAAGGCTCTGGCCGATGCTGCGCGTGAAGGTGGCCTGAAGTTCTAAGATGTGGGGGCGCGTCACTCGCGCTCCTCGATGATCGGGGGCCTCGGAGAGATCCGGGGCCACTGCGATTGAAAAGACCCGGCGCGATTGCCGCGCCAGACATAAAGGATTTGCCACATGGCAGAACGTGAAAACAGAGGCCGGGGCCGTCGCGATCGCGATGAGACACCGGAATTCGCAGACCGTCTGGTCGCGATCAACCGGGTTTCCAAAACCGTAAAAGGTGGTAAGCGCTTCGGCTTTGCCGCTCTTGTGGTTGTTGGTGACCAAAAAGGCCGCGTTGGTTTCGGCAAAGGTAAAGCGAAAGAGGTCCCCGAGGCCATTCGCAAAGCCACCGAACAAGCCAAGCGCCAGATGATCCGCGTGCCGCTGCGCGAAGGTCGCACGCTGCACCACGACATCGAAGGTCGTCATGGCGCCGGCAAGGTTGTCATGCGGACCGCCCCCCAGGGTACTGGTATCATCGCCGGTGGTCCGATGCGGGCCGTGTTCGAAATGTTGGGTGTTCAGGACGTGGTCGCAAAATCGACCGGTTCGCAGAACCCCTATAACATGATCCGTGCCACGCTGAACGCGCTGACCCGCGAATCGAGCCCCCGTATGGTGGCCCAGCGTCGCGGCAAGAAAGTGGCCGACATCCTGCCCAAGCGTGAAGACGCCCCGGCAGAATCGACCCAAGTCGCTGAGGAGGCCTGAAGCACATGGCAAAAACCATCGTCGTGAAACAGATCGGTTCGCCGATCCGTCGCCCGGAAATCCAGCGCAAGACGCTGATCGGCCTGGGCCTGAACAAGATGCACAAAACCCGCGAGCTTGAGGATACCCCCTCGATCCGCGGCATGGTCAGCAAGATCTCGCATCTGGTCGAAATCATCGAAGAACGCGGCTAAGCCTTTTTACAAGGTTGCACCGGTGAAAATACAACGCCCTCCGAGATTTCGGGGGGCGTTTTCGCGTTTATGGACTGCATTCTGTCCGAAATGACGTCGCGGCATGTTGTGGTTTGGGCGTGTTTTCAGGGCGCCTGACCCGACGAAAACATCCTTGGTTGTTTGAAATTTATAGTATTTTCAGTACCTTATCGTCAATTTGCACGCCCTTATGCTGCATTGCAGAAAATGCATGGCGGGTTGTCTGTAACGTGCGTTGTTAGCGCTGCCGTCTCGGCCTATCTGTTTGGCACGGAGGACGTGAAACCAAACAAACATCAGGGAATAGGCCCTGAACCTTCGAAAGGACGCACAACATGGCACATGCACTGTCAAACACTTCCATCGGCTTCGGCCCGAATTCCAGCGTTTCCAAGCTGGTTACAGCATTCAAAACTGCGCGCGCCCGTCGGGCGATCTTTGCGCAGACATACTCAGAGCTGGCAAATCTGAATGACCGCGAACTGGCCGACATCGGCGTAGCACGCAGCAACATTCGCGCAATTGCCAAGAAGCACGCAGAAAGCGCGCTCTGAGCCAAACATCGGGGAAGGGCGGGGCTGTAGAGCGGAGCATAAGCATCCGGCGCAGCGGCCAGTAAGGGCCAGCCCACTCCCACGAACATCATTGATGCGCCACGCGCGCGGCCGGTCCATCGGGAACGGCACATCCAAAGGAACACGAAAATGGCATTTGTCCAAAACACAGCAACAACAAACGACGGCTTTGGCTTTGCATCCAAGGTTTATGACTTCTTCGCAGGCATCCAAACGGCCGCCCGCAAGCAGAAGGTCTATGCTGACACTTATGCAGAACTGTCGTCGCTGACCAATCGCGAGCTGGCCGATATCGGCATCGGCCGCAGCGACATCAAGGCAATCGCCTTGGACCAAGCAGGTCTGTAAGCCTCTGCCGCGGTGATCGTTGAACGGGCTGACATCAGTCCGAACACACATTGAGCATTTCAGAACGCGCCGGGAACGGCGCGTTTTTTTTGCATTTTTGCGGCCGGGTTGATTGCGCCCTGGGCGGCGTTTGCAAACTGCCAGTGCTTTCAGCAAGGTGATTGCATTTTGTGCAGATCGGGTATGTCAAACTGTCGTTAGTGGTTGGCGCTGGCTGGGTATACGACAGCCACAGACACTCACTCTTGGAATGAAAACAATGACATTTCTGAAATCGATCGCCGCCCGTGTTGCCCGTGCCCTGCGTGCAGAGCCGGTGCCTTGCTGGACTGACTATCTGCGTCAAACCGGCGGCAAAGCCTGATATCTTGCTGACCAAGCCGATGCTTGGGTTGGCATAAATGCGACGATAGCGCGGCACCACTTGCGTGGCGCCGCTTGCGCCGTTATACGCGCCCGGTGACCCAATGAGGTCACGACTCATGTAAACAAAAAACGCCGTGGTCTGCCAAATTCGCTTCGGGGCAGCATCCGGCAAGGAGAAGCGATATGAAACTGAATGAACTTCACGACAATCCCGGTGCAACAAAACGCCGCAAGCGTGTTGGCCGTGGTCCGGGTTCCGGGATGGGCAAAACTGCCGGTCGTGGTATCAAAGGTCAGAAATCCCGTTCGGGTGTGGCGATCAAGGGCTACGAAGGCGGTCAGATGCCGCTGTACCAACGTCTGCCAAAGCGTGGCTTCAACAAGCCGAACCGCAAGGCATACGCTGTTATCAACCTTGGCCTGATCCAGAAATTTGTTGATGCAGGCAAGCTTGACGCCGCATCGATCACCGAAGACAGCCTGGTCGCTTCGGGCGCGCTGCGCCGCAAATTGGACGGCGTGCGTGTGCTGGCCAAAGGTGAATTGACCACCAAAGCGACCATTTCGGTCACCGGTGCCTCGAAGGCCGCAATTGATGCGGTTGCAAAGGCTGGCGGCTCTTTGACGGTCACAGCTGCAGCAGCAGCCGAATAAGCGGGTTGTGGGGGGCGCGTTCGCCCCTTACATAGCTTACAGTTTTCCAAACGCCGCCCGCCGGAAAACGGTCAGGGCGGCGTTTTCATAGAGCGAGACACTAAAGCCATGGTATCAGCAGTAGAGCAGATGGCGGCCAACACCAGCTGGGCGGCGCTTGGCAAGGCGACCGACCTGCGTAACCGCATCCTCTTCACCCTCGGTCTTCTGATCGTCTATCGTCTTGGCACCTTTATTCCGGTGCCCGGAATTGATGGTGCGGCGCTGCGCGAGTTCATGGAACAGGCGGGCCAGGGGATCGGCGGCATGGTGTCGATGTTCACCGGCGGCGCTTTGGGCCGGATGGGGATCTTTGCTCTGGGTATCATGCCCTATATCTCGGCCTCGATCATTGTACAGCTGCTGACCTCGATGGTGCCTGCGCTGGAACAATTGAAAAAAGAGGGCGAGCAGGGCCGCAAGAAAATCAACCAATGGACCCGCTACGGCACCGTGTTCCTCGCGACATTCCAGGCCTATGGCCTTGCGGTTTCGCTTGAGGCCGGGGATCTGGTCACTGATCCGGGTTGGTATTTCCGCGCCGCGACAGTGATCACCCTGGTCGGTGGCACCATGTTCCTGATGTGGATTGGTGAACAGATCACGGCACGTGGTCTTGGCAACGGCATCTCGTTGATCATCTTTGTTGGCATCATCGCCGAAGTTCCGGCCGCATTGGCACAATTCTTTGCCTCTGGCCGCAGCGGGGCCATCAGCCCGGCGGTGATTGTCGGGGTCATGGTGATGGTGATCGTGGTGATTATGTTCGTGGTCTTTATGGAGCGCGCGCTGCGCAAGATCACGATCCAGTATCCGCGCCGTCAGCAGGGCATGAAAATTTCCGAAGCCCAGCAGAGCCACCTGCCGGTCAAGGTGAACCCGGCCGGCGTGATCCCGGCGATCTTTGCTTCGTCGCTGCTGTTGCTGCCGACCACAATCGCCACATTCAGCGGCAATCAGACCAGCCCGATCATGTCGACGATCCTAGCCTATTTCGGCCCTGGCCAGCCGCTCTATCTGGCGTTCTTCGCCTTCATGATCGTGTTCTTTGCCTATTTCTACACCTTCAACGTCTCGTTCAAACCCGATGACGTGGCGGACAACCTGAAGAATCAGAACGGATTTGTGCCCGGCATTCGCCCCGGTCCGAAAACGGCGGAATACCTGGAATATGTTGTCAATCGCGTGCTTGTGCTCGGGTCGGCCTATCTGGCGGCGGTCTGTCTGTTGCCCGAAATTCTGCGCGGTCAGTTTGCGATCCCGTTCTATTTCGGCGGCACCTCGGTTCTGATTGTGGTGTCGGTCACCATGGACACGATCCAGCAGGCGCAAAGCCATCTTCTGGCCCATCAATACGAAGGTCTGATTCAGAAGTCGCAGCTGCGTGGTAAAAGCAAGTCGCGCAAGAAGCGCAGCCCTGTCCGGAGATAACACCCCATGAACATCATTCTTCTTGGCCCCCCCGGCGCGGGCAAAGGTACACAAGCGCGCATTCTTGTTCAGGAACGCGGTATGGTTCAGCTTTCGACTGGCGACATGCTGCGCGAAGCCAAGGACAGTGGCACGACTATGGGCAAACGCGTGGCAGAGGTCATGGCGCGCGGTGAACTGGTGACCGATGAGATCGTGATCGGTCTGATTGAAGAGAAACTGGAGAAAGATGCCAATTGCGGCTTCATCTTTGACGGTTTCCCCCGGACGCTGGCCCAGGCCGACGCGCTGGAGGCTTTGCTGGCCAAACATGGCAAATCGCTGAATGCCGTGATCGAAATGCGGGTCGATGACGAGGCGCTGGTGGCGCGGATCACTGCGCGTTCGACCTGTGGTGCCTGTGGCGAGGTCTATAATGACCAGACCAAACCTTGGCCCGCCGATGGCAAATGCAGCAATTGCGGCAGCACCGATCAGAAGCGCCGCGCCGATGACAACGAAGAGAGCCTGCGCACGCGGTTGATGGCATATTACAAGCAAACATCGCCGCTGATTGGCTATTACTATGCCAAGGGTAAACTGCGTCCGATCGACGGCATGGGGTCACCGGCTGAGGTCCGCCACGAAATGGGAATTCAGCTGGGTTGATCGTTTTTGACTCCGATTCCCGGACCGGCACCGGCCCTGATTTACCGACAATGGGTCCGCGTTTTAGAAAACTCTTGACAGGGGGTTGACGATGCGCCCGCAGGCTCATAGTTACCCCTATCTCGCCTTAGGCGAGTGATTCCCATTTGGGAATGCTATCACCTCGAAATCAGCGGCGGCCCGGGCGCATATTGCCTCGGGCTTACGTTGTGAAAAAAGGTTCTGGAACCACGGAACCGCAACGCAAAAGGAAGATGACACTTGGCACGTATCGCCGGCGTTAACATCCCGACCCACAAACGGGTCCCGATCGCCCTGACTTATATTACCGGAATTGGCCACACCTCGGCCCGCGAAATCTGCAAATCCGTGAACATCGACGAATCGCGTCGTGTGAACGAGCTGTCCGATGCCGAAGTGCTTGCCGTGCGCGAACACATCGACGCCAACTATAGCGTCGAAGGTGACCTGCGCCGCGAAGTGCAAATGAACATCAAGCGTCTGATGGACCTTGGCTGCTACCGTGGCCTGCGCCACCGTCGCAACCTCCCTGTTCGCGGTCAGCGGACCCATACCAATGCGCGCACGCGCAAAGGCCCGGCGAAAGCAATCGCTGGCAAGAAGAAGTAAGGGAGGCCTGATCCAATGGCACGTGATACTCGTCGCGCAACGAAGAAGAAGGTTTCCAAGAACATCGCAACTGGCGTTGCGCATGTGAACTCTTCTTTCAACAACACCAAAATCCTGATTTCCGACGTACAAGGCAATGCAATCGCATGGTCGTCCGCCGGCACCATGGGTTTCAAAGGGTCGCGTAAATCGACCCCTTATGCCGCACAGATGGCTGCTGAAGATGCGGGCAAAAAAGCCGCAGATCACGGCATGAAGACGCTGGAAGTCGAAGTTCAAGGCCCCGGTTCGGGTCGTGAGTCGGCCCTGCGCGCCCTGGCTGCGATCGGTTTCAACATCACTTCGATCCGTGATGTGACCCCGATGGCCCACAATGGCTGCCGCCCGCCGAAGCGTCGCCGCGTCTAATCTGAGAATACTGGTTTGGGGCCGGGCCTTCGGGTGCGGCCTCATGCTGTCAAATGGTAACCTCGGGCGCTTTTGCCTTTGGACATGGGGTAAGAGCAGGAATGGAGGGACGCATGATCCACAAGAACTGGGCCGAATTGATCAAGCCAACACAGTTGGACGTCAAACCCGGCAACGATCCTGCACGTCAGGCCACCGCCGTGGCCGAACCCTTGGAACGCGGCTTTGGTCTCACGCTCGGCAATGCGCTGCGCCGTGTGCTGATGTCGTCGCTTCAGGGTGCCGCGATCACATCCGTACAGATCGACAACGTTCTGCATGAATTCTCCAGCGTGGCTGGCGTACGTGAAGACGTGACAGATGTTGTGCTGAACCTCAAGGGGGTTGCCCTGCGCATGGAAGTCGAAGGGCCGAAGCGCCTGTCGATCAATGCCAAGGGTCCGGGTGTTGTCACCGCCGGTGACATTTCCGACAGCGCCGGCATCGAAGTGCTGAACAAGGATCATGTGATCTGCCACCTCGACGAGGGCGCGGATGTCTACATGGAACTGACCGTCAACACCGGCAAAGGCTATGTTGCGGCTGACAAGAACAAGCCGGAAGATGCGCCCATCGGATTGATCCCGATTGATGCGATCTATTCGCCGGTCAAGAAAGTGTCGTATGACGTGCAACCGACCCGCGAAGGTCAGGTTCTCGACTATGACAAGCTGACGTTGAAAATCGAAACCGACGGTTCGGTCACACCAGAAGATGCCGTGGCATATGCTGCGCGTATTCTTCAGGATCAACTGTCGATCTTCGTCAACTTCGACGAGCCGGAATCGGCATCGCGTCAGGATGATGATGATGGTCTGGAATTCAACCCGCTGCTGCTGAAGAAAGTGGACGAGCTGGAGCTTTCTGTCCGGTCTGCAAACTGCCTGAAGAACGACAATATCGTGTATATTGGCGATCTGATTCAGAAGACCGAAGCAGAGATGCTGCGCACGCCGAACTTTGGCCGCAAGTCGTTGAACGAGATCAAGGAAGTGCTGTCCGGCATGGGCCTGCACCTTGGCATGGATGTCGAGGATTGGCCGCCAGACAACATCGAAGATCTGGCGAAGAAATTCGAAGACGCATTTTGATCGTCTTTGACATTGAACGGAAAGGGCAGGGCGCAAGCGCTGCCCTTTTTCGTTGTCGTACCGCGTTCCAAAGATGTTACTTCATGATTTCGTGAAATAGGATTGCCGCGCCCGTCGAATCCCGCTAATCCGCCGTCAGTGCAGGGTGTTCTGCACCAATCGGACACAGGGATGACGGTATGAGCGTTTTGATCCACCACAACCCGGATTGCGGCACATCGCGCAATGTCCTGGCCATATTGACCAAGGCGGGCCTTGATCCGGTGGTCAATCTCTATCTTGAAACCGGCTGGACACGCCCTCAATTGCTGGGCCTGTTCGCGGCTGCCGGCATCACCCCGCGCGAAGCACTGCGGGTCAGACGATCCCCGGCCGAGGAACTTGGTCTGACCGATCCCGCGGTGTCAGATGATGCGCTTTTGGATGCCATGGTCGAACATCCGATTCTGGTGAACCGCCCGATTGTCTGCACGCCGTTGGGTGTGAAGCTTTGTCGCCCGTCCGAAGCGGTGTTGGATCTGATCGCGGATTGGCCTGCCGGGCCGCTGTTCAAGGAAGACGGTGACATGATTTTGAATGAAGCAGGAGAGCGCGTTGTCTGACGATCCCACCACCCCGAATCTGGATGACACCCAGGTGCAACAGCCAAACGCCGATGAATTGGGCAACCCGCTGCGGTCGTCCCATGCGGCGCGAATCCTTTTGCTGCATGGGTCTCTGCGGGACCGGTCCTATTCACGTCTCGTGAACGAAGAAGCGGCCCGCATCCTGAAGAAACTGGGCTGTGAGACGCGGGTGTTCGACCCCTCTGGCCTGCCGCTGCCGGATGATGCCGACGCCAGCCACCCCAAGGTGCAGGAACTGCGCGATCTGGTGGCCTGGTCCGAGGGCATGGTCTGGTGTTCGCCGGAACGCCATGGGTCGATGTCCGGGATCATGAAAACCCAGATCGACTGGATTCCCCTGTCCATCGGCGCGGTCCGCCCAACCCAGGGCAAGACGCTGGCGGTGATGCAGGTCTCTGGCGGCTCGCAAAGCTTTAATGCGGTGAACCAGATGCGGGTGTTGGGGCGCTGGATGCGCTGTCTAACAATCCCGAATCAAAGTTCTGTGGCCAAGGCGTTTCTGGAATTTGACGATGCGGGTCGGATGAAACCATCGGCCTATTACCGGCGAATCGTGGATGTGATGGAGGAATTGGTGAAATTCACCCTGCTGACCCGCGATCTGAAGGACCATTTGACCGACCGCTACAGCGAACGGGTCGAAAGCGCGGCGGATCTGTCGAAAAGGGTGAACCAAAAGGCGATCTGAGGCCCGTTCCGGGGCTTGTCGCGGCACCCGCTTTCAGCTAAAGACCGGCATCCGATTGGACAACGATTCAATTGGCAAAGTTGGGGCCGTTTGGCCCCTTCGTATTTCCGGGCAAAGCCCGGTCGCAAGAATGGGCATCCCGCCCCAAGGAGAGTGGCCCGCCGCATGGGTCGCCGGACAAAGCATAAAGAAGGAAAGACCACATGCGTCACGCAAAAGGCTATCGCCGCCTCAACCGCACCCATGAGCACCGCAAAGCGCTGATCTCGAACATGTCGGGATCGCTCATCGAGCATGAACAAATCAAAACCACCCTGCCGAAAGCCAAAGAGCTGAAGCGCGCGGTGGAAAAGCTGATCACTCTTGGCAAACGTGGCGATCTGCACGCCCGTCGTCAGGCCGCAGCCCAGCTGAAAGAAGACAAAGACGTCGCAAAATTGTTCGACGTGCTTGGCCCGCGTTACGCTGAACGTAACGGCGGCTACACCCGCGTACTGAAAGCCGGTTTCCGTTATGGTGACATGGCGCCGATGGCCATCATCGAGCTGGTCGACCGTGATGTCGACGCCAAAGGCGCCGCCGACAAGGCCCGCCTTGCCGAGCTTGAGGCCGCCGAAGACTAAAACCGACCAAGTTTTGACCATCCGAAACCCCTGCTCATCCGAGCGGGGGTTTTTCTTTGCCATTCTGGTGTGTTGCTGGTTTCTAGGGGTGGCCCACCCACGCCGGAGATTGTCATGAAATTTCGCTTGTCTGCCTTTGATATTCAGGGGCTTGCCTTTGGGATCGTGATGATCAGCCTCGGGGTTCTGTTCCTGAAATCCGCGGGTTTGGTCACCGGCCAGACCGCCGGAATTGCCCTTTTGCTGTCCTATCTGTTGCCGCTGGATTTTGGCCCGCTGTTTTTCCTGATCGGTGTGCCGTTTCTGGTGCTTGCCTGGGTGAAACGCGGCCCTGTTTTTGCCCTGCGCACCATCATTGTGGTTGTCGGGGTGTCGGTCGTGTCCGATGTGTTTGGCCGGTTTGTCCTGTTTGAGCGGCTGGATGCGCCGCTGGCGGCCCTTCTTGGCGGCGCGAGCAGCGGGATCGGTCTGGTCGCGGTGTTCCGCCACAATGCGTCAGCCGGGGGGATGACGATCCTCGGGATCATTTTGGAACAAAAAACCGGGTTCAAGGCCGGCTGGTTCCAGCTTTCGGTGGATGCCTTTGTCTTTCTGGCTTCGGCCTTTGTGCTCAGCCCGTCCCAGTTGGCATATTCGTTCCTGGGAACGTTGATCACCAATTTCGCAGTGATCTGGAATTTTGATGTCGCCCAAAGCGCAACGGGGCGTCCGGGGTATGGCCGCCCGGCCAACAGCCCGCCTCCCTTGCAATAGCGGGACGATAGGGACATATCTGAACTCCAATCTCGGAGGGGTTCGATGTTCCGTTTGTTCCTGATTTGCCTGTCTTTTGTGTCGCTCGCGATGTCGGCGCAGGCCGAGACGCGGGTGCCGCAAAATCAATCTGAAATCTCGCTCAGCTTTGCGCCGCTGGTCCGCGAGGCCGCGCCCGCCGTCGTCAACATCTATGCCAGACGCGTGGTCGAAAGCCAGCGCAGGCCCTTTGCCGATGATCCGTTCTTTGGCCAGCTTTTCCGCGACTTCGGCAATACCCGGCCCCGCGTGCAAAATTCGCTGGGCTCCGGGGTGATCCTGTCGGCGGATGGGATTGTGGTGTCAAACTACCATGTGGTGGGGCAGGCGACGGATATTCGTGTTGTGCTGAACGACCGGCGGGAATTCAGCGCCTCGGTTCTGCTGTCGGATGAGCAAAGCGATCTGGCCATTCTGCAACTGGATGGCGGGGACGAGATGCCGCATCTGGATTTTCGCGACAGTGATACGGTCGAGGTCGGCGAATTGGTGCTGGCCATCGGCAATCCCTTTGGGGTGGGCCAGACGGTGTCGTCCGGCATTGTTTCGGGTCTGGCGCGGTCCGGCATGGCCACCGGCAACATGCGCGGCTATTTCATTCAGACCGATGCGCCAATCAATCCCGGCAATTCCGGCGGTGCCTTGATTGATGTTCAGGGGCGGTTGATTGGTATCAATACCTCGATTCTGACCCGGTCGGGGGGATCAAACGGCATTGGTTTTGCCATTCCGGCCTCGCTTGTGCAGCAATTTGTGGAACAGGCGCGTCAGGGACATGCGCGGTTTCAGCGCCCCTGGGCGGGGCTCAGCGGCCAGGGGGTAGACGCCGATCTGGCCGAGAGCCTGGGCCTGGATCTGCCCGGTGGGGTGGTGATTGCGGATATGCATGACGCCAGCCCCTTTGCCGCCGCCGGGCTGGGCGTGGGGGATGTGATCGTTGCGGTGGATGGCCAGCCGGTGAATACGCCACCCGAAATGATTTTCCGCATGGCGGTGCGCGGGATTGGCGCCACGGCTGAGGTCAGCTTTGTCCAGAATGGCGAGGTGAGGGCGGCCCCTGTCGACATGATCGCCCCGCCGGACCTGCCGCCGCGTGACGAGGTCACTTTGGGCGCGCGTGATCTGTTGACCGACCTCAGAATTGCCCGGCTGAACCCGGCGGTGCGCGACGAATTGGGTTTCGGCGAAGAAGCCGAAGGCGTGGTTGTGCTGGCCACCGGAGAAATCGGTGCCCGGCTGGGCCTGCGAGAAGGTGATATTCTGTTGGCGATTGGCCGCAATGTTGTCGTCGAACCGGGGGATGTGGCGCCTCTGTTGCGCAATCTGTCGGGCCGTGTGGCCATCCAGATCCAACGTGGCAGCCGTCGAATTTCGCTGCGGTTCCGGCTTTAGCGGCGTGGCGGACTTATTTGACACAGGCGCGGGGGCAACCCCCGACACCGCACCGCGTCCCCTGGCCGACCGGCTGCGCCCGGCGGCGCTGGACGAGGTGATTGGACAGGAACAGGTGCTTGGGCCCGAAGCGCCGCTTGGGGTGATGCTGGGGGCCGGCGCGCTGTCGTCCTTGGTGTTCTGGGGGCCGCCGGGGGTGGGCAAAACCACGATCGCGCGGTTGTTGGCGGATGCGACCGATCTTAATTTCGTTCAGATCAGTGCCATTTTCACCGGGGTTTCCGACCTGCGCAAAGTGTTCGAGGCCGCCCGCCACCGCCGGGCCAATGGTCAGGGCACGTTGTTGTTTGTCGACGAGATCCATCGTTTCAACAAGGCGCAGCAGGACGGGTTCCTGCCGCATATGGAGGATGGCACCATCCTTCTGGTGGGGGCGACCACGGAAAACCCCAGTTTCGAGTTGAACGCCGCGCTTCTGAGCCGCGCACAGGTGCTGGTGCTGACCCGGCTGGAGCTGGCGGATCTGGAACGGCTGGCACAGCGGGCCGAAAGAGAGCTGGATCGCGCCCTGCCGCTGGATGGTCCCGCGCGTGAGGCGCTGTTGGAAATGGCCGACGGCGATGGCCGGGCGCTGCTGAACCTTGTCGAACAGATCATGGCCTGGGATGTGCCGGACAAGCTGGACACAACCGCATTGTCAGGACGGTTGATGCGGCGCGCGGCGCAATACGACAAATCCGGCGACGCGCATTACAATCTGATTTCCGCGCTGCACAAATCGGTGCGGGGCTCGGACCCGGATGCGGCGCTTTACTGGTTTGCCCGGATGCTGGAGGGCGGCGAAGATCCGCGATACCTCGCTCGGCGGATCACCCGCATGGCGGTCGAAGACATCGGGCTGGCCGATCCCCAGGCTCAGGCCTATTGCGTGCAAGCTTGGGAAACCTTTGAACGGCTGGGCAGCCCCGAAGGCGAATTGGCGATTGCCCAGGCGCTGGTCTATCTGGCGCTGGCGCCGAAATCCAACGGGGTCTATGTGGCCTACAAGGCCGCAAGACGCGAGGCCAAGCGCACCGGTTCTGAACCGCCACCGAAACATATCCTGAATGCGCCGACCCGGTTGATGAAGGATCAGGGGTATGGCGACGGCTATGCCTATGACCATGATGCCGAAGACGGGTTTTCCGGCCAGAACTATTTCCCCGATACGATGAAACGACCCGAGCTTTATGTGCCGGTGGAACGCGGGTTCGAGCGCGAGTTGAAGAAGCGGGTCGATTATTTCGCCAAGCTGCGCCGCAAACGCGAAAGCTAGGGCACAGCCCTTCACCTTGACAATACCGCCCCCCCGCGCGACAGACGCGCCATGACAACAACGCTTATGCAGGTGGCCCTTGGCGGCGCTTTCGGTGCCAGCGCCCGGTATCTGACCGGTTTGGCCGTGGTGCGTCTGATGGGACATGGATTTCCCTGGGGCACCTTTGCGGTCAATGTGCTTGGGTCGTTTTTGATGGGGGTGTTGGTGGTGGTGCTGTCGCAGTATCATGCCACCCGGTTTGCGCCGCTGGTGATCACCGGGTTTCTTGGTGGGTTCACGACGTTTTCGGCGTTCTCGCTGGATACGGTGGCATTGTTTGAACGCGGTCAGATGACCGCAGCGGCGTTTTATGTTCTGGCGTCTGTTGGATTGGCGATTGCGGCATTGTTTGCCGGGATGATGGCCGCAAAGGGGTATTTCGCATGAGTGGTGTTCAACGTCAGATAGTCGGTGACGGGGATGGTGGCCAACGGATTGACCGATGGCTGCGGCGGATGTTTCCGCATCTGTCACAGGGCCGGATCGAAAAGATGTGCCGCAAGGGTGAGCTGCGTCTTGACGGGGCGCGGGTCAAATCCTCGGCCCGGGTCGAAGCGGGCCAGGAGGTGCGCATTCCGCCGATCCCGGACGAAGAGCTGAACCGCCCGGCGCCACGCGCCACCGATATTTCCCAGGCAGATGCCCGGATGATCCGCGATTGTGTGATCTGGAAAGATGACCACATCATCGTGTTGAACAAACCCGCAGGCCTGCCAACGCAGGGTGGCAGCAAACAGACCCGCCATGTCGACGGCATGTCCGAGGCGCTGACCTTTGGGTATGAAGAAAAACCACGTCTGGTGCACCGGCTCGACAAGGACACCTCTGGCGTGCTGCTTCTGGCCCGCACGCGTGAGATGGCCAGCGCCCTGACCGCAGCAATCCGCCACCGCGAAACCCGCAAGATCTACTGGGCTGTGGTGGCCGGTGTGCCGACGCCCTATCTGGGTGAGATCAAATATGGTTTGGTCAAGGCGGGCGGTCATGGCCGCAACGGCGAAGGCGAAAAGATGGTTGCCGTCCACCCGCGTGAGGTCGACAGCACCCCCGGCGCGAAACGCGCCATCACCCAATATGCCACGCTCTATCGCGTGGCGGGGCGGGCGTCCTGGGTGGCGATGGAACCGATCACCGGCCGCACGCACCAGCTGCGTGCCCATATGGCCGAGATCGGTCACCCGATTATCGGCGACGGTAAATATGGCGGCTCTGGTCAGGAAAATCAGGGCGACGGCTGGGGGGCGAAGCTGGGCGGAATCATCTCGAACAAGCTGCACCTGCATGCCCGCACCATGCGGTTCGAACACCCTGTCACCCGCAAGATGGTCGATATCTCCGCGCCGCTGCCGGAACATATCAAACATACCTTCGACACCTTCGGCTGGACCGAAGATCTGGCGGCCGATGACCCGTTCGAGGCCCTGCAATGAGCGATCTGCGACTGGTGATTTTCGATGTCGACGGCACGTTGGTCGACAGCCAGGCTGATATTCTGGCGGCGATGCAGGCGGGGTTTTCCGCTGTTGGCCGCCGGGTGCCGCCACGCGACATGGTGCTTTCGATTGTCGGCCTGTCGCTGGATGTCGCAATCGCGCGGCTGGCGCCGGACGCAAGCGATGCCGATGTGGCGGCGATGGTTGCGGCCTACAAGACCGCTTATGTGGCGCAACAGGCCTCTGATGCGGCGGCACCGCTGTATCCTGGCGTGCAACAGGTGCTCGACAAGATCGGCCAGCAGGAAAACTGGCTTTTGGGGGTGGCGACCGGCAAATCCCGTCGCGGACTGACCGCAGTTTTGACCACGCATGGCCTGGGCAATGTCTTTGTGACCGAACAAGTGTCGGATTTTCATCCGTCAAAACCACATCCCGCCATGTTGCAGGCGGCGCTGGACGAAACCGGCGTCGCGGCGGCGGATGCGGTGATGGTGGGCGATACAAGTTATGACATGGACATGGCCAAGGCGGCCGGGATCACCGGCATCGGCGTCAGCTGGGGCTATCATCCGCGCAGCGCGCTGAAATCAGCGGACCTGATCTTGGATGACATGGCCGAACTGCCCGCAGTCCTTGCGCAGAAATGGGGGGCAAATGGATGAGCGACTGGAAGGCCAAGCGTTTCTGGAAAACCACTGAGGTGACCGAGGCCGCCGGCGGATTCGGCGTTTCGCTGGATGGTCGCCCGGTCAAAACCCCGGCCAAGGCGGCATTGCTTTTGCCAACGCAAGGTTTCGCAGAAGCCGTGCAGGCAGAGTGGGACGCCGTGGAAGAGGTGATCAACCCGCGCGTCATGCCCTTTACCCGCACCGCGAATGCCGCCATCGACAAGGTGCGCATGCAGCATGCGGAAGTCGCTGAAATGATTTCAGAATATGGCGGCACCGACCTTCTGTGCTATCGCGCCGATTCGCCCGAAGAGCTGCGCGCGCGTCAGAACGCGGCCTGGGATCCTCTGCTGGCCTGGGCAGAAACGCATTATGGCGCCAAGCTGTCTGTGACCAGCGGCGTGATGCACATGGCCCAGCCCGAGGCTGCGCTGGCGCCGCTGCGGGCGGCGGTGCACCGCACGACCCCCTACCAGCTGGCCGCGCTGCATGACCTTGTGTCGCTTTCGGGGTCTTTGGTGATCGGTCTGGCGGCAAGTGAAAATTACCAACCTGCTGAGTCGCTTTGGGACATTTCCCGCGTCGACGAGAGCTGGCAGGAAGAGCAATGGGGCGAAGACGAAGAGGCAACTGCCTTGGCTGCGCTCAAACGTGCCGCCTTTTTGCACGCAGCCCGTGTCTGGTGCCTAAGTACTGCACTTTGACCTCGGGTCAATTGGGTGAATTCGCCTGAATATCGGGCAAATAGATCCCAGGCGGGCTTGACGTTTCTGCGGAAAATCGCCCAAACTTGCAATTGTTGGGGGGCTGTGGCCTCCTTGCAACACCAATTCGACCTTTGGGGTCGATCAGACCGTTTTTGCATGAAACGGCAAAAAAAACAGGAAGAGGTAATGATGAACAAATCCGTATTTCTTGGCGCGTTGACCGTGGCCGGCTTGGCTGCTGGTGCAGCTGCTGCAGGTACGATTGACGACGTAAAGGCACGCGGCAAGTTGAACTGTGGTGTGACCACAGGTCTTGTCGGCTTTGCTGCGCCGGATGCAAACGGGAATTGGGATGGCTTTGACGTTGGTGTGTGCCGTGCCGTGGCTGCTGCCGTTCTGGGCGACCCGACTGCTGTCGAATTCGTTCCGACCACCGGTAAAACCCGCTTTACCGCGCTTGCGTCCGGCGAAATCGACCTGCTGGCGCGTAACACAACCTGGACCTTCTCGCGCGATGTTGACCTGAAGTTCGAATTCGTCGGCATCAACTACTATGATGGTCAGGGCTTCATGGTTCCCAAGGATCTGGGCGTCAGCTCGGCCAAGGAACTGGACGGCGCAACCGTTTGTATTCAGACCGGCACCACAACCGAGCTGAACCTTGCGGACTTCTTCCGCAAAAACAACATCAGCTACGAGCCGGTTCCGATTGAAACCAATGCCGAAGCACAGCCGCTGTACCTGGAAGGGGCCTGCGACGTTTACACCACCGATGCTTCGGGTCTGGCCGCGACGCGCGCTGCATTCGAAAATCCTGGTGACCACGTTGTTCTGCCGGAAATCATTTCCAAAGAGCCGCTTGGCCCGCTTGTGCGCCATGGCGACAACGACTGGGCAGACGTGAGCCGCTGGGTTCTGAACGCATTGATCGCGGCAGAAGAGCTGGGTGTGACATCGGCCAATATCGACGAGCTGATGGCCGGCACCGACAACCCGGAAATCAACCGCCTGCTGGGCACCGAGGGCAACCTGGGTGAAATGCTGGGTCTGGAAGCAGACTGGGCGGCCAATGCCATCAAGGTTGGCGGCAACTATGGCGAGCTGTTCGAGAAGAACATCGGCGAAAACACCCCGATCGGTCTGTCGCGTGGCCTGAACGCGCAGTGGACTGACGGCGGCCTGCTGTATTCGCCCCCGTTCCGCTAAGACGACTTTGACAAGGGCGCGAAGATTTCCGCGCCCTTGTCGCATCACGGCACAACAATAAACCTCGCCACCGGCACCAGAGCGGGCAAACCGCCAGCCGTATCCAGGCGCGAAACCTTCAGGGATCAATTATATGTCGTCTCTCTCCGACCCTCCGGCGGAGTCGTTCCGGCTTTCTCAGCTGATAAACGACACGCGTTACCGGTCCATCACCTTTCAATTCATAGCGCTGATCTTGCTGATCGTGGCCATGGCCTATCTGGGTCTGAACCTGGTTCAGAACCTGACAGCGGCCGGGCTCAATATTTCCTATGGATTCCTGGGCGAACCTTCGGGCTATGACATCAACCAGACGTTGGTGGAATATACCAGCCAGTCGACACATTGGCGCGCAGCGGTCGTCGGGGTGCTGAACACGCTTTTGGTGGCGGTTCTGGGCTGTATCATGGCCACGATTATCGGTGTGTTTGTCGGGGTTTTGCGGTTGTCGAACAACTGGCTCGTGCGCAAGCTGATGTCGATCTATGTCGAAATCTTCCGCAATGTGCCGGTGCTGATCTGGATCCTGATCATCTTTTTCGTGATGACCGCCAGCATGCCCGGCCCGCGCAGTTTTCGCGGTGAAGATGCCAGTGCCTCGATGGTGCTGGACAGCATCGCTTTCACCAGCCAGGGGGTGTTCACCCCCGGTGTTGTGGGTGGTTTCGGGGCGGGATTGCTGCTTTTGGTGGTGATTGCGTCGATCATTGGCGTTGTGGCCTATGGCCGTCACGTCAAGAAAAAACTGTTTGACGAGGGCAAGGTGCTGCCGGGTTGGCCGCGTTTTGTCATTCTGTTTGCGCCTGCGCTTTTGGTGTATGCGGCGATCTCGGTAACTGTCGGCGCCAGCAAGCATAACCTAGTGGTGGCCACGGATCTGGTGCAACCGGGTGTCAGCCTCAGCGCGTTTTCCGATGCGGCGATCGAGGGCAAGTTCCGCCCGGTCTATTGTCTTGTCGAAGGCGCGACCGAGTCTGCGACGGCCAAAGCCGCCTGGTTGAACACCAGCGCGATGGACATGCGCAACCCCGGCGGTCTGAAGATGAAGACCGAATATTTCGCCAGCCAGGACGCCGCCAAGGCCGGTTTCGACGCGGGCGAATGCAATATGATCTCCTTGCCCGCTGGCGATGCAACTGCGGCTGCGGCGGCATCGGACACACCGGCGGTGGCCCTGTCGGATCAGATCCGCAATGGCGCGCCGTTGGCGCTGGACCAGACCTACCTTGGCAATTTCCGCTTCACGGATGGGATCACGGTACGGGGGTCGTTGATCGCGCTTTGGTTTGCGCTGTCGATCTATACCGCTGCCTTTATTGCCGAAAACGTCCGCGCGGGTATCCTCGCGGTCAGCAAGGGCCAAACCGAAGCGGCGGCGTCGCTGGGACTTCGGCCGGGACGGATCATGAACCTTGTGGTTCTGCCCCAGGCGCTGCGGGTGATCATTCCGCCGCTGATTTCGCAATACCTCAACCTGACCAAGAACTCTTCGCTGGCCATCGCTGTCGGCTACATGGATCTGACTGGGACATTGGGTGGGATTACCTTGAACCAGACGGGCCGCGCGATCGAATGCGTGCTTTTGTTGATGTTGTTTTATCTGACGATCTCGCTCGCCATCTCGGCGCTGATGAACGTCTATAACAACGCCGTCAAACTGAAGGAGCGCTGATCATGGCCGGTTCAAAGGAGTGCACATCATGAGTGATACACATGCACAGACTGTCGCCTATGTCCGCGACACCATGCTACCGCAACAGACACCTCCGGCGTCGCAAACCGGCGTTGTTCACTGGATGCGCGAAAACCTGTTCAAGGGTTGGTTCAACACCATTCTGACCCTCCTCGCGATGTTGGTGATTTACCGTTTGTTGTCCGGGGCGTTGCCCTGGTTCCTGGGCGGGATCTGGACCACGGATTCGCTAGCGGAATGCCGCGACATCCTGCAAGGCGCGACGGGGGGCTGTTTTTCGGTCCTGACAGAGCGTTGGAACCAGCTTCTGTTTGGTTTCAAATATCCGCCTGACCAATATTGGCGGCTGATCCTGGCCTTTGTCCTGCTGGGCGGGGCGGCTGCGCCGGTGTTGTTCAACCACTTGCCGCGCAAGATGCTGTACATCACCATGCTTTACCCCTTTGTCGCCTTTTGGCTGATCTGGGGCGGCACCATCATCGCACCGTTGATGGCGCTGGCGGGATTTGTTGCGGGCTACATGGCCTTCAAGAAGGTTGAATACCAAAGCTTTGCCATGGGGGCGCTGGCCTTTGTGGTGGCGGCAGCGGTGGCCTGGTTCATCGGCGGTTTTATCGCCAATGCGGCCGGGGGCTTTTTGGCGCTGGAACCGGTGGCGTCACGCGACATGGGGGGCTTCATGCTCAACATGATCCTTGGCGTGGTCTGCGTGTCCTTGTCCCTGCCGATCGGGATCGTGCTGGCGCTGGGGCGACAGTCGGACATGCCAATCATCAAATGGATCTGCGTGCTGTTCATCGAGTTCATTCGCGGTGTGCCGCTGATCACCTTGTTGTTCGTCGCAAACGTGGTGTTGGCGTATTTCCTGCCGCCGGGCACCTCTTTTGACCTGATCATCCGCGTCATCATCATGATCACCGCGTTTTCTTCGGCTTATATCGCCGAGGTGATCCGTGGCGGATTGGCGGCCTTGCCGCGTGGCCAGTACGAGGCGGCGGATTCTCTGGGGCTGGATTATGCCCAGGCGACCCGATTGATCATCATGCCGCAGGCATTGAAAATCTCGATCCCCGGTATCGTCAACGTGGCGGTGGGCCTGTTCAAGGATACCACCCTGGTGTCGGTCATTTCGATGTTCGACCTGGTCGGCATGATCCGGGGTCCGATCCTTGCCTCAACTGAATGGAACGGCGTCTATTGGGAACTGTGGGGCTTTGCGGTCTTCCTGTTCTTCATCGTCTGCTATTCAATTTCGCAATATTCCCAATGGTTGGAGCGTCAGCTTCAGACCGACCATCATTAACAGGAGGGTTTGGATATGGCTGAAGCTGCACAACCTCAAATGCAAGTCTCTGATGAAGTCGCGATTCAGATTGAAAAGATGAACAAATGGTACGGGACGTTCCATGTTCTGCGTGACATTGACCTGACGGTCTATCGCGGGGAACGGATCGTGATCGCCGGGCCGTCCGGTTCGGGCAAATCGACCCTGATCCGCTGTATCAACGCGTTGGAAGAGCATCAAAAAGGCTCGATCACCGTGGATGGCACCCATCTGTCTTCGGATCTGAAAAACATTGACAAGATCCGGTCAGAAGTGGGCATGTGCTTCCAGCACTTCAATCTGTTCCCGCATCTGACGATCCTGGAAAACTGTACCCTGGCGCCGATCTGGGTGCGCAAGACGCCCAAGAAAGAAGCCGAAGAAAATGCCATGCATTTTCTGGAAAAGGTGAAGATCCCGGATCAGGCCAACAAATACCCCGGCCAGCTTTCGGGCGGTCAGCAACAGCGGGTGGCCATTGCCCGGTCGCTGTGTATGCGTCCGCGCATCATGTTGTTCGATGAACCGACCTCGGCGCTTGATCCGGAAATGATCAAAGAGGTGCTCGATACCATGGTTGAACTGGCCGAAGAGGGCATGACCATGCTCTGTGTGACCCACGAAATGGGCTTTGCCCGTCAGGTGGCAAACCGGGTGATTTTCATGGATGCCGGCCAGATCGTTGAACAGAACGAGCCGGAAGAGTTCTTTAACAATCCGCAGAACGAGCGGACCAAACTGTTCCTGAGCCAGATTCTGGGGCATTAATCCCGGTTTGGGGGCTGATTAAGTCAGCTCCCTTGGGATCACGAAATCAATATGGGCGGCGGTGGTGAATTCCACCTCCGCCCATTTTTCTTGTGGGAACTCCGCCACCAGGGTGGCACAGGTCGGATAATCCGCGAACCTGGGGTGCGTCGGGCGGGTGACCAGAATGCGATCGGCAAACACCCCAATTCCCGGATTATGGCCAATCATCAGCACAGATTGCCCGGCGGTCTGGCGCAATTCCATCAGCATCGTCATGGGGTCGGCGTGGTATAGCCGGGGGGTAAATCGGACCGGGCAATCCAGCGCCAGCCCGGCCATGGTGGCCCGGGTGCGGGCTGAATCGGAGGATAGGGCCGTATCCGGCAGATAGGATTTCTGGCGCAGCCAATTGCCAAGCGCCCTGGCCGATTTGTCGCCGCGCGCATTCAAGGGCCGGGCATGATCATCCAGCGCCGGAATGTCCCAGCTGGATTTGGCATGGCGCATCAGGATCAATCGCAGGGTCATTTTGGATGAAAGCTCCGCATGTGAAAGGCGGATTGCGGCTCCGCCCGGTTATAGGCCTCAGACACCGGGCAGGCGCGCCGCACGGCGCAGCCGCGTGTCATACAGGACTGTCCCGCATCGGTGTCGAGATAGGATTTACAGCGCGGCACGTCGTATTGGCTGGCCTCATTCAGCGCGGCGACCGGACAGGCGGTCAAACAGGGCTTTTCCACGCAGGTGTCACAGGGGCAGGGGGGTGATTTGGGCGGGACCAGATGGGTGTTCAGTGCCAGCGCACCGCGAAACGAGACCATCAAGCCCGCCCAGTCATGTACCAAAATCCCGGTTGGTGAATTCCAGACCCGGCCGGTGGCCTTGGCCCAAGCGATGAAGGGGGCATAGGGCGGCCCATCCGACGGAAACAAGGCCTTTGCGCCCAGCTCCGCGGCCCATGCACCCAGCACCCTTTTGGACCATCTGTCGAGCGGATCTGGCGCGCCGTCCCGCATTTCCGGACTGGCCGCAAAGACCGGCCAGAACGCCGGTTCGGCGGGGCCAATCATCAACAAAGTGCGGCACCCCTCTGGCGCGCTATCGCCGGGGGTAGGGTGAAACCCACCCATGATGCGCAGATGCCGGGCCTCTGCCTCGGCGGCTAGCGTTTCATAAAGGGCAACCAAAGGCTCCACCCCAGTTTGGTTGGGCGCGCGTCCTGCCATTGCAGGCCGATGGTCATGGCATCATGCCCGGCCTCGGGTTGCGCGCGATAGGTGCGAAACAGATGATCCCAGATCGACAGGGCAAAGCCGTAATTGCTGTCATGTTCATGCCGATGGATCGAGTGGTGGACGCGGTGCATGTCTGGCGTGACCAAGACCCGGCGCAACACCGCATCCAACGGTAGCGGCAAGCGAATGTTGGCATGATTGAACATTGCCGTGCCGTTCAACAGGATCTCGAACACAATTACGGCAATGGCCGAAGGCCCCAACAGGTAGACCAAACCGATCTTCAACCCCATGGAGAGCGCGATTTCCACCGGATGGAACCGGATCGCGGTGGTAACGTCGAGGTCAGTGTCAGCATGGTGCACACGGTGCAGACGCCACAGCACTGGCACCTTGTGCGTGATCAGATGTTGCAGCCAAATGGCGAAATCCAGCGCCAGAATGGCCAGCAGAAACTCAATCCAGATCGGCCAGCCGAGCCTGTTGAGCAGGCCCCATCCCTGGGCCGAGGCATCCACGGCGGCCCCCACCGCCAACAGTGGCAAACCAATTGCCATCGCCCGCAGCAAAACGCTGTTGGCCAATGTCATGCCCCAATTGGTCAGCCAGCGCCGGGCACGCGGGTTTCGTCGTGCGCGGCGCGGGGCCAGAACCTCCAGCGCGGCAAACAGCAGAAAGAGCCCGGCAAAGATGCCGAGCCGCAGGGTCGTTTCATGTTCCATAGCGGTCGACATACCCGATACGCCACGGGCGGCAAATCACGTCTTGGGCACTTCGCGGATCAGCGAGCCGGCACCATGTTCGGTAAACAACTCCAGCAAACAGGCATTGGGGGCACGTCCGTCCAGAATCACCACCGCGCGCACGCCGCGATCAATGGCGTCCAGCGCTGTTTCGGTCTTTGGAATCATGCCTCCGGCAATGACCCCATCCTGGGTCATCTGACGGATCTGGGCGGCGGTCAGTTCGGTGACGACCTCGCCCGCGTCATTTTTGACACCGGCCACGTCAGTGAGCAGCAGCAGGCGATCCGCCTTGAGCGCGCCGGCAATTGCACCCGCTGCGGTGTCGCCGTTGATATTGAATGTCTCGCCCGCGCGGCCCGTGCCGAGCGGCGCAATCACCGGAATGGTGTTCGAGCGGAACATGTCATGCAGGACCGCGGTGTTCATTTGAACCGGCGTGCCCACGAAACCGAGATCTGGATTGGTCTGTTCGCAGACAATCAAATTGGCGTCCTTGCCCGAAAGGCCCACTGCCTTGCCGCCCTGGGAATTGATTGCCTGGACCAGACGTTTGTTGACCAGACCGGACAGCACCATTTCGACCACGTCCACAGTGGCCTTGTCGGTGACGCGTTTGCCGTTCACGAAACTGGATTCGATGCCCAGTTTGTCCAGCATCGCGTTGATCATCGGCCCGCCGCCATGCACCACCACCGGGTTGACCCCGACCTGCTGCATCAGGACGACGTCGCGGGCGAATTCCTCCATCGCTTCGTCGCTGCCCATGGCGTGACCGCCCAGCTTGATGACAACAATCGCATCAGAGTAGCGCTGCATATAGGGCAGGGCCTGGCTCAACGTGCGGGCGGTGGCGATCCAATCGCGGTTCATGTCCTGTTTTTTCATCCTTCGTCCCTTATGGAGCGCTGTTATCCCAAGCTGTGGGCATTGGTGCAAGGGGATTGGTTTGCCCAACAGGGGTGATTGTGCGTCTTGCCCGTCGCGCGCGGATCGACGGCGGACAATTTGGGGGCTGTCACCCGCGGCAGGCAGCATAGATGCCGGATTTGGAAGAAGGGGGGCCAGCCCCCCTGACCCCCCGGGATATTTTAAGTCAGATGAAAGCGGGCGTTCAGATCAGACCCGCGATCACCGATCGCAGGGTTTCGATGCCGTCCCCCTTTTCCGATGAGGTCACGATGATTTCGGGAAAGGCGGCGGGATGGTTGGCCAGTTTGCTTCGCACCTGATCCAGCACTTTGTCGCGTTCTGCGGCTTTGACCTTGTCGGTTTTGGTCAGCACGGCCTGGAAGGTGACGGCGCTTTTGTCGAGTAGGGTCAAGATTTCTTCGTCCACCTTTTTGATGCCGTGGCGGGCATCAATCAGCACGAAGGCGCGGCGCAGGGATTGGCGGCCGGAGAGATATTGTTTCAACAGACGTTGCCATTTTTCCACCACCGGCAGCGGCGCATTGGCATAGCCATAGCCGGGCAGGTCGACGAGATAGTGGCTGTTGCCAAGCGTAAAAAAGTTGATTTCCTGGGTGCGCCCCGGCGTGTTTGATGCGCGCGCCAGCCCCTTGCGACCGGTCAAGGCGTTGATCAACGAAGACTTTCCGACGTTGGAACGCCCGGCAAAACAGATCTCGATCAGGTCATCGGGCGGCAGGCCGGACATGGCGACCACGCCTTTGACAAAGTCTTTTTCGCCGGCGAACAATTTGCGCCCGGTTTCGCGGGCGAAATCGTCTGGTTCGGCGACAATGGGAAAGGGCAGTTTCATCAAGCGAGTCCGATCTTGTCATTCAAGGCAATGTCACCGCTGTGCACCACCTCTGCCAGCACGCTGAAATCCCGGTGACCCCAGGTATCCAGCGTGGCCAGCATGTCTATGTCACGTGCGCCGGTGTCGGGATTGGCATGGGTGGCCAGACATCGGGTTGTACGTTCGCGCGGGATCACGACGGCGGTGCCAATGCGCACCTCGCGGTCAATCCAGTCAAATTCCTGCCATTCCGCCAAACCGTCAAACCAAAGGTTGCCGCGCCACCGATGGATCGACAGATCGCTGCCGACACGATCACAGACCGCCCGGTGCGAGGCCATGTTGCATAACGACACCGAGGGATAGTCGCTGTCGGTCATGCCGCGCGAGTGTGCCTGCACGACACGAGCCGAGGCGGCGCGCCCCTCTGGGATCAAAGGTTTGGACCAAGCAATCAGTTCCGCACCTTCGCTATCTGGTGAAAATGCCAGTTGGCCCAGGTCAGGGTGGCGCAGCGTGACTTTTCTTTGGGTTTCGTCAAGTTCCGCGGTAATTGCCTGAAGCCCCGGCGCCTTGGCCCCACGCGAAAAGTTGCGGCAGGCGGCCCATTGCGTTCCATCTGCGTCGCTGGCGTCATGCGCCACGGCCCAGACCCGGTCCCAAGGCATGGTTTGCCCTGCCGTCAAAGTGACTTGAGCCACGGCCTCTCGGCCATGGCTCTTGATCGGGTGACGCAGGATCTGTGTCACATATCCTGTCATTTTCCGGTTTTTTCCTCGGCCTTTTTGCCAGACTTGGAGCGCCGGAACGTGCTTTTGATATTTTCAAACAAGTCCGGTTTGTAGCCGTGGCTGCGCATGATCAGATATTGCTGGCTGAAGGTGATGGTGTTGTTGGCAATCCAATACACCACAAGACCCGATGCAAAGCTGCCCAACATGAACATGAACACCCATGGCATCCAGGCAAAGATCATCTGTTGCGTCGGATCGGTGGGGGCCGGGTTCAGCTTTTGTTGCAGCCACATGGAAATCCCAAGCAGCAGCGGCAGAATGCCGATAAAGACCAGGGCAAGGATGGATCCGGGTTCCGGGTTGCCCCAAGGCAGGAGGCCCCAAAGGTTGTAAAGCGACGATGGGTCGGGGGCGGACAGATCCTTGATCCAGCCGATGAATGGCGCGTGGCGCAATTCCAGCGTGACGAAAATCACCTTGTAGAGCGAAAAGAAAATCGGGATCTGCAACAGGATCGGCAGACAGCCGGCGGCCGGATTGACCTTTTCCTTCTTGTAGAGCGCCATGGTTTCTTGCTGAAGCTTCTGGCGATCGTCGCCTGCGCGTTCCTTGATCTTCTGCATTTCCGGCTGAAGCTCGCGCATCTTGGCCATCGACGCATAAGATTTATATGCGAGCGGGAACAACAGCGCCTTGATCAGGAAGGTCAGGCCAATAATCGCCCAGCCCATGTTGCCAATCACACCGTTTAGCCAATGCAGGACGGCAAAGATTGGTTTGGTCAGGAAGAAGAACCAGCCCCAGTCAATCGAATCGATAAAGCCTTGGACGCCATCGGCCTGATATTCGCGGATGGTTTCCCATTCCTTGGCACCGGCGAAAAGCTGGGTCGTAGCCGAAATTTCGGCCCCGGATGCGAGGGTCTGGGTCGGCAGCACAGTTTCGGTTTGATAGATGTCGCGGCGTGCGTCGTATTTTGCGGCCGCTTTGAATGCGCTGCCCGGCGCGGGGGCCAGCGTGGTCATCCAATAGTGGTCGGCAAAGCCGATCCAGCCATTTTCGCTGACCTGCATGACTTCGGCCTGGGCACCTTCGGACGGCAGCACGTCAAAATCGGTCATGTCGTCATAGCTGATTTCGCTAAGCTCGCCATCGGCCATGCCCACAACCCCTTCGTGCAACACGAAGAAGTTTTTCAGATCCGCAGGCTCGCCGTGACGCGCGAGGATACCATAGGGCGCCATCGAGACCGTGCCGGAGCCGGAATTTGCCACCTTCTGGGTGATGGTGAACATATAATCCTGATCCACAGCGATTTCGCGCGTGAACATGAGACCCTTGCCGTTGTCCCATGTCAGGGTCACGGGGGTGTCTTCGCTCAGGGTTCTGCCGGTATCAACCTGCCATTCCGTGTTCGGACCGGGCACGTCGCCGCTGTTCAGGCCCTGACCGGGGGCCCAGCCGTACAGCGCATAATAGGCACCGGGTTGCCCCACGGGTTTGAGCAGGCTGACGATGGGTGCACCTTCGTCCAGCGTTTCGCGGTAATCCTTGAGCGCCAGCGTGTCGATACGTCCGCCGAGGGCCGAAATGCTGCCTGACAGGCGCGCGGTTTCGATCATGATGCGCGGTGCATCTGTCGCCGTATCCGCGGTGGTGTCTTCGGTCACCGGGGTTGTGCCTGGGGCTGCGCTCGGGGTTTCTGCCACGCCGTCAACAGATGGGGCGCCTGCGCCGCCATCGATCTCGGTTTGGACCGTTGCCGGTTCCGTCACCTCGGCTTCGGGTGGAGGAAACAACACGAACCAGATCAGGATCACGATAAAGCTGAGCCCGGTTGCGAGAATGAGATTCTTGTTCTGATCGTCCATGAGGGACCGCCACCTGTCCTTTGTGTATCAGGCCGGGTTCAACAGTTGCGGGGGGCAAAGGTCAAGGGCAGAGTGTCGTTTTCACACGGAATGCGACTATTCGTGGCGACGCTGGGCCTTGTCCGGCACCGGAGAGATCCGCGGTGGGCGGGCAATTCGGCTGTTGTGATCAGCAATCCAGTCGCGCAGTTTTTCGACCGGCATTGGCATGGCAATGCCGTAGCCCTGCACATGACGGCAGCCCAATTGCGACAAAAGCGCGTTTTCGCCCACGGTTTCGACCCCCTCGGCCAGGGTATCGAGGCCCAGTTTGTCCGCCATGGTCAGGATGGTCGTGATCATGCGTTGCTGATCCGGGTCCGAGTCGCATTTGACGACAAAAGATCGATCTATTTTCAACCGATCAATGGCGAATCGGCGCAACGAGGTGATCGAGGCATGGCCGGTGCCAAAGTCATCGAGATCAATATCGCAGCCCAAAGCCGCCAGATCGGCGATGTTACGGGTAATGATGTCGTCCGGCGCGCCCGCCACCACATGTTCCAGGATTTCCACGCAGAGGCGTTCCGGCGCGAGGTCAAAACGATCCAGCTCCCACCGTATCCGTTCCACCAGCCGGGGATTGCGCAGCTCATCTTCGGTGAAATTGACACCAACGCTTGGGATCACGATGCCGTCCCTATCCAGATCTCTGAGCATTGTCAGTGCGTTGTACAACATGACCTCGCCCAGCCTTTCCAACAACCCGGCACTGTCCAGGGTCGGCAGGAAATCCGCAGGCGGGATCAAGCCCCGGACCGGGTGCAGCCACCGCGCCAGCGCCTCGACCCCGGTGATTTTGCCGGTTTCCGTAGAAATCTGCGGTTGGAACCAGGCGTGAATCTGGCCGTCATCCAGGGCTTTGGCTGCTTCATCAATCAAAGCAACCCGCTGATTGCGGTTGCGTTGAAGATCGGGGGAAAAGGCGCGGATTGCGCCCGGTCCATGGCGGCGGGCCTCATCCAGGGCGGCGGCGGTCGCGCCAATCAGCTCTTCCGATCCACCAGCGGGCGCGCGGGCGGCAAGACAGAAGCCGATGCAAGCAGAGGCATAAACCGGGGCGTTGTCGATTCGGATCGGGTCTTCAAACTCGGCCTGCAAACGTGCGGCCATCTGCACCGTGGTTTCCAGATCAATGCGCCGCACCGGTGCCAGCAACACGCCAATCCGCCAGTCGCCAAGGCGTACAAAGTTGTCCGGGCCACGCATCGACGTGCGAAGCCGGTTGGCCAATGTATCCATCACCCGATCACAGGCGGCACCGCCGAATCGCTCAACCAGATCCGCGGAATCGTCCACTTCTATCATGAAGAATGCTGTGGTGCGCCCAGAGGCCTTGCAGTCCGCGAGCACAGCGTTTGCGCGCGCTTCAAAACCTTCTTTCAGCTCCAATCCGGTGATTTCATCGCGCATTGCCGGGGAAGGGCGTCCCGCGCCGGACACGAGAATCAGCAGCCAAACCAGCGGCACACCGATTGCCGTCACCGCCAGCACCAATTCGCCGCCAAGCCAGAACCCGCCAAGAGCCAAAACAGGAAATAATGCGGGAACAAAGGGACTTGCCGTAAGATCACGCAGGATCCGCCGCGGGGTACGAGACATGGACGATATGGATACCGGCATGAGAGTTTCCGTCTGAGAAAAAGGATCACAAACGCAACCTAGACGCTTGTAGATCACTCAGACGTTAACGCAGCTGCGGGACCTCATCAGTCTTTGTGTCGAATTGTTCGGATTTTCGCATCAAGCCGGCGAAATCAAACAGATTCGGGTCCAGAAGATGCGAGGGCCGGGCATTCATCAATGCGCGGAACATCACCTGCCGGCGGCCGGGGCTGTTCTTTTCCCAGCCATCCAGAATCTGTTTGACCTGTTGGCGTTGCAACCCGTCCTGGCTGCCGCACAGATCGCAGGGAATGATCGGGTATGCCATCGCACGGGCAAATTTCTCGCAATCGGCCTCGGCCACGAATGCCAGCGGACGATAGACAAAAAGATCGCCCTCTTCATTGACCAGTTTCGGCGGCATTGTCGCCAATCGGCCACCGTGAAACAGGTTCATGAAAAAGGTTTCAAGAATATCGTCGCGGTGATGGCCAAGCACAACCGCAGAGCAGCCTTCTTCGCGGGCAACACGATAAAGGTTGCCGCGTCGCAAGCGGGAACATAATGCGCAGAATGTTCGCCCCTGCGGCACCTTGTCGACGACAATCGAATAGGTATCCTGATACTCGATCCGATGCGGCACCGACATCTTCTGCAAGAATTCCGGCAGGACGGTGGCCGGGAACCCCGGTTGGCCCTGATCCAGATTGCAGGCCAGAATGTCGACCGGCAAGAGACCGCGCCACTGCAATTCGTACAGGACCGCCAAGAGCGTATAGCTGTCTTTGCCACCGGACAGGCACACCAGCCACTTTGGCCGTTTGCCATCTTTGTCACTGGGTTCGACCATGGCAAAATGTTCCACGGCCTCGCGCGTTTGGCGCACAATACGCTTGCGCAGCTTTTTGAACTCCGTTGTGGACGGAGCATTTGCAAACAGCGGGTGAATTTCGTCGGAATGGTCCAGCATGGGGCGGGTTTAGGCGGCTTCAGCTGGGCTGGCAAGCATAACAAGGGGCTCTGGCATTGCCGGGTCTCAATCGTGGTTAATCCGGGACATTGTCAATGCCGCCACGCCCCCAGGGGTGACAGCGCAGAATGCGCCGCAGCGCAAGCCAGCCTCCGCGCAATCCACCGTGTTTTTCCAAGGCTTCCATCGCATAGGCCGAACAGGTGGGGTGATACCGGCAATTGTGCCCGACCCAGGGCGAAAACAGCAGGCGATAGAGCCGCACCGGAAGCGCCAGAACCCAGGCCAGCGGGCTCATTTGCCGCCATGCACCTTGCGCAGGGCATAGCGTAGATCGCTTTGCAGGTCCTGGAAATCCCGGCTTCCGGTGGCACCGGCCTTGCCGATCAGGACATAATCCCAGCCCGGTTTGCCCAATTGCGGAAGCATCAGGCGCGCGATTTCGCGCAACCGGCGTTTGGCGCGGTTGCGGGCGACGGCATTGCCGACCTTCTTGGAACAGGTATAGCCGACGCCGATCACAGGATCGTCGTCCCGGCGATCGCGGGCCTGAATCAGAAAGCCACCGGTGCCCTGACGCCGCGCGCGGGCCGCAGCCAGAAACTGCGCGCGTTTTGCCAGAACCCGCAGGTCCGCAGACGACAAAACCGCCGGATCAGGACAACCCGGCGTGGCATCGCTGCCAGTTTCGGGGGCCTCCGGCGGTGTCATCATGATAAAATCGTGAGAGCTTATGCGCTCAGCGACTTGCGGCCACGTGCGCGACGGGCATTAATGATCTTGCGACCGGCTTTGGTGGCCATACGCGAACGGAAACCGTGGCGCCGTTTGCGCACGAGGTTCGAGGGTTGGTAGGTGCGTTTCATCGCTCCGTCTCCGAATTCTGGGCCACATACGAATAGGCAGAGTGCATTTGCACGCGGAATCGCGCAGGCCGGTAATTTGAAGCCCGTGCTATAGGGGGGCTTTGCACCCAAGTCAAACACTGTCAGCACCCATTTGCCCGAGACTGCAATATTTTTTGCCGTGGCATGGCGCGGAATGTTTCAGAATCGTCATATCCGGGCGGAAAACCAAGGTTTCCCATCACCAAGGATCAAGCGGGTGTGATCTTGCTGTTTCGACACTGGTGCAGAGCCCATGTTTTGGCCAGACACAAGAACATCAGCCCCCGGAAACAAAGAAAATGACAGATATGACCTCCTCGCATTCCTCGCCCAAGCCGGGCATGGCCCGACATTTGCCGCTCATCGCGATTCTTTTGGTGGCGGTCATCGGGTTTTTCACCCTGCGGGACTATCTGACGTTTGACACGTTGCGCGACAATCGCGAGCTTTTGTTGGGCTGGCGTGACAGTCACTTTGCCCTGGTCGCGCTGGCCTTTGTCGGCATCTATGTGGCGATTGTGGCGTTTTCCTTGCCCGGTGCGGCGGTGGCCTCTGTCACGGGCGGGTTCTTGTTTGGCCTGGCGGCGGGATCGGCGTTCAATGTGCTGGCGGCCACCATTGGCGCCACTTTGATCTTTCTCGCGGCGCGATGGGGGGTGGGCGCGTCTTTGACGGCAAAGCTTGAAACCTCCGAAGGGGCAGTGGCCCGGATCAAGGATGGCTTGCGCGACAATGAAATCAGCGTCCTGCTGTTGCTGCGTCTGGTGCCGGCGGTGCCGTTCTTTGTCGCCAATCTGGTGCCGGCGCTGGTTGGGGTGAAATTCCGCAACTTTGTCTGGACCACCGCCGTGGGCATCATTCCCGGCGCGATTGTCTTTACCTCGATCGGTGTGGGTCTGGGCGCGGTGTTTGACCGCGGCGAGAGCCCCGATCTCAGCCTGTTGTGGGAACCGCAAATTCTGGGGCCCTTGCTTGGCCTGTCTGTGCTGGCCGCCCTGCCCATTATTATCAAAGCCGTGCGCGGCAAGAAAGAGATCTGACCCATGCAAAAGATCAAAACAGATATTCTGGTCATTGGCGCGGGGGCTGGCGGGCTGTCGGTTGCGGCGGGCGCGGTTCAGATGGGGGCAGATGTCACCCTTCTGGAAGGTCACAAGATGGGCGGTGATTGCCTGAACTTTGGGTGCGTGCCGTCCAAGGCGCTTATTGCCAGCGGCAAGGCCGCCTATGGCCAGGCCCATGCCAGCCAATATGGCGTTGCCGATGCCGTGCCACAGGTCGATTACGCCGCGGCCAAGGATCATGTGGCCGATGTGATTGCCCAGATCGAGCCGGTCGATTCGCAAGACCGGTTCGAAGATCTGGGCGTGCGGGTGATCCGCGAGTTTGGCAAATTCATCTCCGCGACCGAGGTGCAGGCCGGCGATCATCTGATCACCGCGCGCCGGATCGTGATTGCCACCGGGTCTTCGCCTTTGGTGCCGCCGATTCCGGGGTTGGACAAGGTGCCGTATGAGACCAATGAAACCCTGTTCAATCTGCGGGAGCGGCCGGATCACCTTATGATCATTGGCGGCGGGCCGATTGGCATGGAGATGGCGCAGGCGCATCGCCGATTGGGCTGTGCCGTGACGGTGATAGAAGGCCAGAAGGCCCTGGGCAAGGATGACCCGGAAATGGCCGCCATTGTGCTGGACCAATTGCGTGCCGAGGGAATCGAGATTGCCGAAGACGCGCTTGCGGCTGAAATCCGTGGACAGGTCGGCGCGATCGAGGTCGAGACCAAGGATGGCCGCGTTTTCAAAGGCTCGCATCTGCTTGTGGCGGTCGGGCGCAAATCCAACACCGACAGCCTGGATCTGGACAAGGCCGGGATCGAAACCATCCGGACCGGGATCAAGGTCGACGCCAGCCTGAAAACCACAAATCCAAAGGTCTATGCCATTGGCGACGTGGCGGGGGGGCTGCAATTCACCCATGTCGCGGGCTATCACGCGGGGATCATCATCCGCTCGGCGCTGTTTGGTCTGCCGGCCAAGACCAGCACCGCGCATATCCCCTGGGCAACCTATACCGCGCCGGAACTGGCGCAGGTCGGGCTTACAGAGGCACAGGCGCGCGAGGCGCATGGTGACACGCTGGAGGTGGTGCGATTCCACTTTGAACACAATGACCGGCTGATTGCGGAACGCAAAACTGCGGGTCTGATAAAGGTCATGGTGTTAAAGGGCCGTCCCGTTGGCGTGTCGATTGCCGGCCATCAGGCGGGAGAGCTGATCAATCTTTGGTCGCTGGTCATCGCAAACAAGCTGAAAATGAAACATGTTGCCGCGATGGTTTCGCCTTATCCCACCATTGGTGAAATCAACAAACGCGCAGCGGGGGCCTATTTCTCTCCCAGATTGTTTGATAACCCGATGGTCAAGCGCGTCGTCAGGTTTGTTCAGCGCTGGCTGCCCTGATCGGGGCATGTATCGGTAGGGGCCACATATGCTCAATTCGCTGTCGGGGCGTTTCCTGATCCTTACAACGGTCTTCGTCATGTTGGCGGAGGTGCTGGTTTTTGTTCCGTCGGTGGCGCGCTATCGCGAGGATTATTTGCTGGGTCATCTGGAAAGGGCCCAGATCGCATCCTTGTCGCTTTTGGCCAACGACGTGATTGATATGGACCTGGAAGAGGAACTGCTGCGCAATGCCGGGGTCTATAACGTCGTGCTGCGCCGTAACGAGGCGCGCCAGCTGATCCTGTCGTCCCCGATGCCGGGACCAATTGATGCAACCTTTGATCTGCGCGATGCTTCGGCGTTGACGCTGATTCTGGACGCACAGCGCCGACTGTTGGACCCAACACCGCGGATCATTCGGGTGATCGGTAACCCGTTGCGGGATGCCGGGTTGCTGATCGAGGTGTCGATGGACACCGCGCCGCTGCGCATGGCGATGATCGACTATGGCCTGCGGATCCTGTTCCTGTCGGCGGTGATCTCGATTGCGACGGCGTTTCTGTTGTTCCTGGCGGTGCGGGTGTTTCTGGTCAAACCGATCAAGCGGGTTGTCGGCCAGATGGCGGCCTATGCCGCCGCGCCAGAGGATGGCCGCCGGATCATCCAGCCCTCTGCCGGGGTGCGCGAGTTGCGCGAAGCCGAGGAGGCGCTGAAATCGCTGGAAACCGAGCTGACCCAGTCGCTGAAACAAAAAGAACGTTTGGCGCAATTGGGCGGGGCGGTGGCCCGTATCAGCCATGATTTGCGCAACATCCTGACCTCGGCGCAATTGTTCGCGGACCGGATTGAAATGTCCGAAGATCCTGGCGTCAAACGGCTGGCGCCGAAACTAGTGAAATCCATCACCCGCGCGGTGACGCTCTGCGAAAATACCCTGGCTTTTGGCCGCGCAGAGGAACCAACACCGGAGCTGTCACCAATCCCGCTGGCGGAATTGGTCAGCGACGTGGTGGAAAGCGAGCGTCTGGCCATTGGCGAATATGACCTCAGCTTTTCCGAGGATGTCCCCGCCACGCTGCAACTGCGGTCTGACAGTGAACAATTGTTCCGCGTGCTGTCCAATCTGGTGCGCAATGCACGCCAGGCGATCATGGCGACCGGCAAGGGCGGCGAAATCAACATCTGTGGCGAGGAATATGAAGACGTCTGGTTGATTCGGGTCACCGACACCGGCCCCGGCCTGCCACCCCGCGCCAAAGAGCATCTGTTCAAGGCGTTTCAGGGTGGTGTGCGCAAGGGTGGCAGCGGGCTGGGGTTGGCGATCGCCGCAGAGCTGATCCGCGGCCATGGCGGCACGATGGAGCTGAAACGCAGCGACGACACCGGTACGGTTTTTGAAATCTGCCTGCCGCGCAGCGATATCTAGACCTGCCGCGGCGATATCTAAACCGCCGTGCAGCGCGTTCCGAAACGGCTGTGCAGCCATTCTGGAACCGCCGCGCGGCGCTATTTTGAACTGTCGTGCAAAGAATTGTAAAAACTGCCACTTTCGCTCTTGCAAAGGTTCCGAACCTGACTTAAACCCCGCCTCCACGGACCGATAGCTCAGCTGGATAGAGTACCTGACTACGAATCAGGGGGTCGGGGGTTCGAATCCTCCTCGGTCCGCCACTCACCCAAGATTAGCCGCATGATGACCCCGATGTTGTCTGGCCTCTTGCGTGATCGGCGTTCAAACCTAATGTTTTGATTTCGCGTGAAATGCCCCCGGCAATTCACGCCGCTGTTGTTCCGGGGCGATGCGGGGCGCAGGCAACTCCGCTGCCTTTGTGGGTCGGCATTCTGGCCTTGGCCAGTGCCCGCGATTGCCAGAATTCCCAGCGGATCATCAAATGCACCAAGTCTCAGTCCCGGGTCTGGAACCGCGCCGCTTCTGCTTTTTGCAAAGAGGTTTCGGCAAGACGCAAAGGCACGTCAAATTCCAGGGCGCGAAAGGTGTCGAGGCTTCTTTGACAATAGGGTAATGCGCGTTCCGCCAGCGCGGGATCCTTGGCAAGCAACGATTGTTCGATCAACGCGTCGCATAACGTGCCCTGAACAAACGGCACGATATGGTCGTCAGACAATGTGTGGGCCAGTGCCAGTGCGCGTTCGGCGTGGTCAATGGCCACGGTCAGGGCGGCGCTGTCCGCTGATATGCGATGCGCCAGAACAAGCGCGTAGGCCGCAGAGTTCAGCGCGCTGGCCTGTGCTGCGCTATCCTGTGCGGTGCCTGCTGCAATCTCGCGGTAAAGGTCAGCAGCGGCGCGCAAAACCGGGCTGTCGCCAAGGGTTTCGCCAAGGGTGAAGGTCGCGGCGGCCAGCGCGGACCGTGCATCAGCCTCCAGCGCGGGTCTGTTGTCCCATTGTGCGGGGGCGGCAACCGCGCCATTGGCCAGCACAAGCGCCATCGCGCTTTCGAAATGCGCGACCGCCGCGTCCAGAACATCGACAGTTGGATCAAGCCGGTGAATATCCTGAAGGGCATAGCCGAGATTGAGCTGAACAAAGAATTGCCGCTCATCCGACAGGGCGCCGGGATCATTCAAGACCATCTGATAGGTCTGCGACGCGGCTTTGTAGGTCGCAATTTCATTGGTCAAATACCCGGTGTCATGCAGCATTCTTGCCGCGTCGAATTGCGCGGTCAACGCGTCATCTGGCAGCTTTGCGATGGTGTAGAACGCGGCAGATTTTTGAAAATCCTGCGCCGCCAGATTCAATCCTGTGACGTCTTCGTGGTGGAGCGCAATTGTGTTGCGCATCACGGCGGCGTTGTAATGCAGATCGGCAAGATGGGCGGCGCTTGTGTCGTCCGGGGCCATGTCGCGGGCGCGCAGGTAATCGGCCAATGCGGCCTCGTAATCGGCGATGTCATTGCTGCGCAGGGCAATTTCATGCCGCAGCCGACCGCGCTCCATCAGCGATTGCAGCGCATCGGACGCGCGCCCATGGGTGCCATAAATCGCTTCTGCGGCCGTGAACCGGTCCACCGCTTGATGCAGCACGGCAAGATCATCGGTCAGAAGGCCAAGCTCGAACTGCGCCAGACCGATATTGAACTGCGCCACCGCATCATCGGCAGAGCGGACAGCCACCGATTTCTGGAATTTATGATACCATTCCAGCGCGGTTTCATAGGCTTGTGGGTCGCTGCTATCCAGCCCCCGGCGATGGTGCAGCCGTGCGAGGCTGTTCTCGAACGACTGAATTTGGCTTTCCAAGGCCAGGTTGGACGATTGCGACCGCCAGGCCTGACCAAAGCTGACTACCTGCATCAGGTCGTCGGTGTTGAATTGGTCGGCGTTCTGAAACACCACGTCCAGAAGCGCATCATAGGCGGTGGAAAACCGAACCGGATCGGTTTCAGGCGATATGGCGGTCAGCGCCTCGGAATAGTCGGCAAAGGCCAGCGCGGCGGCGTCGGAAATCCCCCGTCCGGCGCGGCGCATATGCAGATTGCCCCGGTTGGTCACGGTCAGGGCAAAGGACGAAAAATCGCTGTTTGCCTTGTGCATTTTTGCGGCAACCCCATAAAGGTCGATCGCCCGTTGTTCGTTGTTCTCGGTCTCTGTTGTTGTCGCGAGATTGGCGGAAATCACCGCCTCAAGCCCGAGGATCTGGGCGAGATCTTCGAACCGTTGTGTGCCGCCGCTGGCCGTCAGCAGGGTCTTCAGCTTGTTCAGCGCGGCGTCGGTCTCTGGCGTGTCCCGGCCAAAGGTGGTGATTGTCCGGTCGAAGTCCTTGATCAGCACCTCCAGTTCGCTGTCGGGGTCGACAAAGGATTTGGCGGCCTTCAATTGCGCTTCGGCCTCTTGAAAGTCGCTGACCGCTTTGGTTTCAACCGCGTGATAGAATATCAGCCCGGCAAGATCATGGCGGGTCATCCCGGCTTCACGAGGGTCCGTGAGACCGTTTAAATCTATCGACCGTTGGTAATTGGTTTTCGCTTGTTCAAAGTCGGCTTCATCGGAGGTTTTGCGAAAATTGATCGCCGCCGCATGGCCGAGGTATTTGAGAAACCGCGCCTTTTGGGGATCGCTCCACAGCACCGACGGCGTTTCGATTTCCTGACGCGCCGCCGTCTGCATGTGTGACAGGGCCCCGTCGAGGCCAATTTTGTCGTGGGCATCAAAAAGCTCTGAGAGTTGGCGACGACGATAATCAAACGCCACATCGCTGTCCCAGTCTTTGACCAATCGGAACGCGGTTTCGTAATCCTGCGCCGCTGCGGCATAGCTGCTGAGCAGCCGCTTTGTCCGGGCGCTTTTGGCAAAGACATCGGCATCTTCCAGAATGCGGTCTTTCAACGCCGCGATTTGTGTGTCGCGGGTCTGGCGCAGGTCCGACACCCGCGCCTTTGCCTGATCGCGGAATCGGTTGGCAGCGTTCAACGCGCCTTCCAGTTCGGCGGCATCCGCCAGTTTGGTCAGCCGCTGGATTTCCGGGTCCGGGTTGTCAAGCGACGCGGCGCGGTCCTGTTGATTGGCAAAGTCATCCAGCCGTGCCCGCAATTTCGCCTCGACCACCGAAGGCGGGGCCGTGGCGGGAATGCCGGCGGCGCGCATCACCGCATAGACCACATCCATGGGCGCGCCCTGATCCACGGCAAGCCGTTCCACCGTGGCCCTTTGGCCATCGGACAGCCCGGCGATATGAACCAGAAGCCCGCGGCGTTCTTCGGTGACGGCGGCGGTATCGGCATCCCGGATTTCGCTGGTCCCGCCAAAAAACAACTGCCGTCGCAGGCTTTGGTTGATCCATGGGCGTTGGTGCCCCTTGGTTTTCAAATAGACTTCTTCGCTGACGATGCTCATCACGGTCGAGAAATTCGCGCCATTTGCTGCCCCCAGGTGACGCAAGAGCGCCTCGGCATAGGGGCTGTTGGCCCCCGGCATACCATCCAGCGCCGCCTGTCCCGGTTCCGCGGCAAAGCCGACCATGGCCACCAGATTTTCCACCCCGGCTGGCCCGCTGGCGTTCAATGCCCGCGCGCCACGGGCATCCGGGCCGGGGCGGGCAGGCGGCGACAAACCCACAGCGGACACCGCGACCGGCTGGGGTTGACCCGGAAGGGGCAATCGCAAATCTTCTGGAAAAGGATTGGTGCGACAGGCATCCAACAGGATCACCGCAACCGGCACATTTTCCCGCAACTGGCTGATAAAGGCATTCATCGCCACCAATCCGCCAATGTCGCTGGCGATCGCTTCGGTTGCGGCATCGACGGGCACCAGAAAATTCTCGCCGCCGGCCTCTATGCCGTGACCGGCATAATAGAGCAGGGCGACATCGGCCTCTTGCGCGTCGTCGATGAAGTTTTCCAAATCCCGGCGCAGCCGACGGGCGTCGCGATCAATCGACAGATAGGTTTCAAACCCCAGTTGATCGAGCAGATCCTCGACCGCCTCGGCATCGTTTTCCGGGTTGGCCAGCGGGTCAAGGTGTTCATAATCGCCATTGCCAATCACCAGCGCGATCCCGCGCAGCGGCTCGCGTGCAGACGCGGGTAAGCTCAGGCACAGATGCAGGAAGGCCGCCAATACCAGCGCCACCGCCGGCCGCCAGCGGAATAGCCCCGGCAGGGCGATGGGTACCACGTTGCATATGCGGTCAACGGGGCGCAGCGGGGCTGCTTGGCCGATAGCACGTGTGGCGCTGTCGGGGGCAGCTATGTGAAGGGGTAATGGCATCACGCACCAAACCTATCCCATGTAATGAGATAGCTTAGTGACGTAGGGGCATCTGGGCAAGTGTGCCCCGGTGAAGGGGGCGTGCAAGCTTTTGTGAGCCGCGCGAGAGGTATTTGCCCATGGTGCATTGTCTGCGGGCTGGACCCGGCGGCGTCGGGCCGGGCAAATCCGAGCAGGCCACAAAAAACGGCAGCCTCTGTGAAGCTGCCGTTCTATCTGACCGAAGCCAAAATCCGAAAGGTTATTTACCTGTCGGCGGAGTGGTTTTCTTGGCCGTTGTCGATGTGGCGGCGGGTCGACGTGTCCGCGTTCTGCGGCTGGGGGTCGCCGGTTTTGCACCCGCTGCGGGGGGCGTTGCCGTTTTGGACGTCGAGGTCGTGGCTGCCGACGCTGTTGCGGCCGGTTTGGCTGCGGGCTTGGGTGCGGCTTTGGGGGCCGTGTCCGTGGCAGCCTTTGTTGTGGTGTTTGCGGTGGTGTTTGCGGTGGTTTTCGCAACTGGCGCGGCGGTTGGCGCTGCGGCCGGTTTTGGCGCGGCGACAGCGGCAGGGGACGCCGCCGGCGTGGGCGCGGCTTTTTCGACAGGCTTTGCAACCGGTGCAGGTGTCGCCGCCGGAGTGGCCGTCTTGGCGACGGGCGCCGTTGCGGGTTTTTCCGCGGCTTTCGCTGCCGGGGCGGCGGCGGTTTTCGCCACAGGCGCCGGTTTCTTGGCTGCGGGTTTGGCGACAGGTTTGGCCGCGGGGGTCGCTGTTTTCGCGACCGGTTTCGCCGCCGGCGCCTTGGCTGGGGCTTTGGTCGCGGTTTTGACCGGGGCGCTGGCAGGCGCTTTGGCGGTGACGTTCGCCGGTGCTGTCACGGCAAATCGGGTCGGCGAAAACATGGCCGCCTGTTCGATCGCCGAGGTCATCAGAACCTGAGCGAGGCGCATGTTGTTGTTCAGCGACTGATTGGCCAGCTTCATGCAGGCGGCAGAGATTTCGAATTGTTTGACAAGCAGATTCATCGTTATTTTCCTGTTCTAACGAGAAATAGTAAACATCGCGCCGGGGCCCGAGGGGCCGCTGTTTTGCAGGCGCGTGTGATTTGATCCGACAACATCGGCCAGGGGGGCGATCCAGGCCTGGGTCACCTGATCGGCGCGTTGACCATCCTGAAGCGCGCGGATGGCCGCGATATTCGCTTTGAAAAATGCCATCGGCTTTTCCGTGATCATGCGCTGGTCTTCGTCATCCGCCACCGACCAACCCCCGAACATTCCGAGGCTGCGGTAGGTGATGACGTTTTGCGCCTGTGCGGACAAAGATCCGACGTCGAGACAAGTTTTCCAAGTCTCCAGCGCGTGTTGCAGAGAGACACGCATGGCGATTTTCCTTTTGCTGCCCATGACACCGATACCAAGTGCCCTGGGCGATTCCCCGGTTTTGCCTAAATCCGCCAAACGGTTGGCGTGACTGGATCAGGCCGGGTCCACCGGTCTGGCATCATTTATAGCAGATTTTTCTGCAGATGCAGCGCGGCAATGCTGCGCTGCGGCAAAAATGGGTGAATTGTTGCCGATTGGCACGGTCAGAGGAAATCGCAATGCTGAAAAAAGTGGCCCTTGCGGGTGGTTCACCCGGCAATGATCGCGGTCAAAATGGCCTTGGCGCTCTCGCTGTCCCATTCGGCATCGCCGGTCAGACGGGCGATTTCCTGGCCTTCGCGGTTCAGGATCACCGTGGTGGGCAGGCCAAGAACCGCCATGTTTCTGGCAATGGCCTGTTTCGGGTCGCGGTGCAGCGGCAGATTGTCGATGCCGATCTTGTCAAAGAAACGCGTCATCGCCGGTGCAGGATTATGCCCGGTCGCCAATGTGACCACTTCGAAATCATCGCCGCCCAGTTCGCTCTGCAAGGCCGACAGCATCGGCATTTCCTTGCGGCAGGGTCCGCACCAGGTCGCCCAGAAATTCAGCAGGACGATCTTGCCGTGGTAATCGGTCAGGCTGAGCGGCGCGCCGTCGAAATCGGTGAAATCGGTGACCGCAACATCCACCGGAGTGGGGTGCAGAACCAGTTTTTTCATGTCGCCGGTGCGCAGATTTTCCAGCGCGGCGACGTCAGCAGCATTTGCGCTTGCCCCCAAGCCCATATACAGAGCACCCCCAACAATCAGTGCATTTAATCCGCGGCGGGTGAACTTCATGTCAGACAAATCCTCAAACCAGATGTGGGGCGGCCGCTTTGCCGCTGGACCCGATGCGATCATGGAGGCGATCAATGCCTCGATCGGATATGACCAGCGGATGGCAGCCCAAGATATCGAAGGGTCGCGCGCCCATGCAGCGATGCTGGCCGCACAGGGTATCATTGACGGTAAAGATGCAGAGACAATTCGGGAAGGCCTTCTCACGATCTTGTCAGAGATCGAGGCCGGAGAATTCGCGTTTTCGACCGCGCTGGAGGACATTCACATGAATGTCGAGGCGCGACTGAAAGAAGTGATTGGCGAACCTGCTGGACGGCTGCACACCGGGCGGTCGCGCAACGACCAGGTCGCCACCGATTTCAAACTTTGGGTGCGCGATCAGCTCGACGCCGTGGACCAGGCGCTCGGCGCGCTCTTGCAAGCGCTTCTCGCGCAGGCCGAGGCCGGGGCAGATTGGGTGATGCCGGGCTTTACCCACTTGCAGGTGGCGCAGCCGGTGACATGGGGGCATCACATGATGGCCTATGTCGAAATGTTTGCCCGCGACCGTTCGCGCATTCGCGACGCGCGGAACCGGATGAATGAAAGCCCGCTTGGCGCCGCGGCGCTGGCTGGCACCTCTTTTCCGATTGACCGCGATGCGACGGCAAAGGCGCTGGGCTTTGACCGGCCTGCGGCCAATTCGCTGGATGCGGTCAGCGACCGGGATTTCGCGCTGGAATTCCTGGGTGCGGCCTCGATTTGTGCCATGCATCTTAGCCGGATGGCCGAAGAGCTGGTGATCTGGTCCTCTGCTCAATTCCGCTTTGTGGCGCTGTCGGATCGGTTTTCCACCGGTTCGTCGATCATGCCGCAGAAAAAGAACCCCGATGCGGCGGAACTGATCCGCGCCAAGATCGGGCGGATTTTCGGGGCAAATGTGGCGCTGATGACCGTGATGAAGGGCCTGCCGCTGGCCTATTCCAAGGACATGCAGGAAGACAAGGAACAGGTCTTCGACGCCGCTGACAACCTGATGCTGGCCTTGGCCGCGATGGAGGGCATGGTCAAGGATATGACCGCCAATCGCGAAAGTCTTGAGGCTGCTGCAGCCACCGGGTTTTCCACCGCCACGGACCTGGCTGATTGGCTGGTGCGGGTGTTGGGCATGCCGTTCCGGGATGCGCATCATGTGACGGGCGCCTTGGTTGGCATGGCCGAGGTCAAGGGCTGTGACCTGCCGGATCTGTCACTGGAGGATATGCAATCGGTGCATAAGGCCATCACCGATGATGTGTTTGCCGTTCTGGGCGTGCATAATTCTGTGGCGTCGCGGACCTCTTATGGCGGGACTGCCCCTGTGCGGGTGCGCGAACAGGTGGCCCGCTGGAAGGAAGCTTTGGCATGATGCGGGTTCTGGTTTTGATTGGAGCGCTGGCCGCGCTGGGCGCTTGTGGTGTCGATGGCGCGCCAGAACGTCCAAAGGATGACGGCCCCGTGTCCATATCGGTGACAGGCACGGCCTCGGTCGGTGTGACCGGCGGTTCCGCGGGCTAGCAGATGCGCGGGATCTCTCCTTTGCGCTGGATCTATCTGGCGCTGGCGGTCTGGGGCGCGGTGCATCCGATGCTGTACCTTGGTCAGTGGGGTGTTGCGCATGGGTTCGATCTGGGCGGGTTGACGGCGGCCTGGACCGTCAATGCCGCCACAACCGGTCTGGCCTGGGATCTGCTGATTGCGGCGGTTGCCCTGACGGTCTGGTGTCTGGCCGAAGTCGCGGTGCGGCGCAATTGGATCGCGCTTCTGGCGATTCCTGCCACCTTTTTGATTGGGGTTTCTTGCGGATTGCCGCTCTATCTGTTTCTGAGAACGGCGCCCGTGAAATAGGGTTCGGATTCGGGGCTCTGCCCCGGACCCCGGGATATTTTTGAACAGAAGAAGCCCAAGTGGCGTTCGGAGGCTGAGATTGGATCATTTTCTCTATCGTGACGGCGCATTGTTTGCCGAAGATGTGCCGGTGGCGGATATCGCGGCCGAGGTTGGCACGCCGTTCTATCTCTATTCAACGGCGACGTTGCTGCGCCATTTTCGGCTGTTTGATGAGGCTTTGGACGGTCTGCCACATCTGGTGTGTTACGCGATGAAGGCGGCGTCCAATCAGGCGATCCTGAAGACCCTGGCCGCAGCCGGGGCGGGCATGGATGTGGTGTCGGGCGGCGAATATGCCCGGGCGCGGGCAGCGGGTGTGCCGGGCGAGCGCATCGTATTTTCCGGTGTCGGCAAGACCCATGAGGAGATCCGGACCGCTCTGACCGGCGGGATTCGCCAGTTCAACGTCGAGAGCGAGCCTGAAATGGCGGTGATTTCCGAGGTTGCCACATCTTTGGGCGTTGAGGCGCCGATCACCGTGCGGGTCAACCCGGATGTCGACGCCAAGACCCATGCCAAGATTGCGACCGGCAAGTCAGAGAACAAGTTCGGCATTCCGATCAGCCGCGCCCGCGAGGTCTATGCCCATGCTGCATCCCTGCCGGGGATCAAGGTGATTGGCATCGACGTGCATATCGGCAGCCAGCTGACCGATCTGGCGCCGTTCCGGCTGGCCTATCAAAAGGTGGCTGAGCTGACCGAGACGCTGCGCGCCGATGGCCATGACATCCAGCGGCTGGATCTCGGCGGGGGGCTTGGCATTCCGTATACCCGCTCGAACGAGGCCCCGCCGCTGCCGGTGGAATATGGCGCGATGATCAAGGATACATTGGGGCATCTGGGCTGTGAGGTCGAGATCGAGCCGGGGCGGTTGATTGCCGGCAACGCCGGTATTCTGGTGTCCAAGGTGATCTATGTGAAACAGGGTGAAGATCGCCAGTTTCTGATCCTGGACGGGGCGATGAACGATTTGATTCGCCCGGCGATGTATGAAGCCTGGCACGATATCGTTCCGGTGATCGAGCCGGAGCCGGGTGTCGAGCAAACAGCGTTCGACATTGTCGGTCCTGTCTGTGAGTCCGGTGATACATTTGCCAAGGGCCGGATGATGCCGCCGCTTGTGGCCGGTGATCTGGTGGCATTTCGCTCTGCCGGGGCCTATGGCGCGGTGATGGCCAGTGAATACAACACACGCCCCCTGATCCCCGAGGTTCTGGTCCGGGATGATAAATTTGCTGTCATCCGGGCGCGTCCGACCTTTGACGAAATGATAAATCGGGATAGCATTCCCGAGTGGCTCTAGCGTTATGGTGCGCCGGGGCTGGTAAAATCGGAGTGATGCCATCCCTCAGTCGCGCTATCTTCAGTCCCTACGTCATATTCGCGGTGCTCTGACGCTCACCCATCTCGGCCTTTTGGCGGAGCGGGTGACGCGGGCGTTCTGGCCCTTCTGGTCTGTGGCTTTGGTGGCATTGGCGCTGTTGATGCTGGGCATACAGGACCTGGTGTCCACTGCCATGGTCTGGGTTCTGATCGTAGGGTTTGCCCTGGCCGGGGTGATCTGTCTTGGTTTTGGACTGCGGCGCTTTCGTTGGCCCAGCCGGGAAGAGGCGGTCCTCCGGCTGGATGACAAGCTGCCGGGGCGACCCCTGCAAAGTCTGCGTGATGCTCAGGTCATTGGCGGCGGGGATGCCGCATCGGTTGCCGTCTGGCAGGCGCATCAGGCGCGGATGGCGCGGCGTGCGGCCCAAGCGCGGGCGGTACCGCCGGACCTGCGGGTGTCGCAACGCGACCCCTTTGCCCTGCGGTATGTGGCGGTGCTGGGGTTGGCGGTGGCGCTGTTGTTCGGATCGTTTTGGAAAGTGTCGTCTGTGGCGGCAATTGCGCCGGGCGCTGCGGCGCTGGCAGGCGGGCCGACATGGGAAGGGTGGATTGAACCACCGGCCTATACCGGATTGCCCTCGCTGTATTTGGCGGATCAGCAGGCGCAGAAGCTGGATGTCGCCGAGGGCAGCCGCATTACACTGCGGCTTTATGGTGAAACAGGGGCTTTGACCGTAACAGAGACCCTGTCGGGGCGCACCATTGCCTCGTCACAGGACGGTACAGACGCGACAACACCTGACGCCGCTGATGTATCGCAAAGTTTTCAGGTGGTCCAAGGCGGGACATTGACCATTGAGGGCCCCGGCGGGCGCAGCTGGGACGTGACCCTGATCGAAGATGCCGCGCCCAGCGTTCAGGTGACCGAAGAGATGACCAGCGCCGCGCGCGGCGAGATGTCTTTGCCCTTTGCGGCCAGCGACGATTTTGGCGTGCGCTCGGGCGAGGCAGTGATTTCCCTGAACTTGCCGGCGGTGGATCGCCGCTATGGTCTGGCCCGCGACCCGGAGCCGCGGGATTCCGTGGTTGTGCCACTGCCGCTGCCGATCGCCGGATCACGGGCAGAGTTCCGCGAAACCCTGATCGAAGATTTCTCGCAACATGCCTGGGCCAATCTGCCGGTGACCATCGAATTGCGGGTCATGGATGACCTCGATCAGGTCAGCGCGCCCGAAATGCTGACCCTGCCATTGCCCGGTCGTCGCTTCTTTGACCCGTTTGCAGCGGCCATCATTGATCAGCGCCGCGCCCTGTTGTGGTCACGCGAAAATGCCGGGGATGTCGCGACGATTCTGCGGGCGGTGACACATCGGCCTGACGAACTTTTCCGCTCTGCGGTGCCATATCTGCGGATGCGCACGATCCAGCGGCAGCTTGAGACCTATGCCGAGGCGGGCCTGACAGAGGCCCAGCGCGACGAATTGGCGGCGGCGATGTGGGATCTTGCGGTTTTGTTGGAAGATGGCGACCTGTCGGATGCGCTGGAACGATTGCGGCGGGCACAGGAACGCCTGTCTGAGGCGATGAAAAACGGCGCTTCGGATCAGGAAATCGCAGAATTGATGCAGGAGCTGCGCGACGCCACCCAGGATTATCTGCGGCAGTTGGCCCAGGAACAGCGCCAAAACGGCGAAGATGGGCAAGACACCGCGCAAAACCCCGACGACATGATGCAGATGACGCAGGACGACCTGCAAGCGATGATGGACCGGATCCAGGAGCTTATGGAGCAGGGCCGCATGGCCGAGGCCGAACAGGCGATGCGCGAGTTGCAGGAATTGCTGGAAAACATGCAAGTTACCCAGGGCCAGCCGGGTCAGGGCCAGCAATCGCCGGGGCAACAGGCGATGGATGATCTGGCCGAAACCCTGCGCGAACAACAGGGGTTGTCGGATCAGGCCTTCCGTGACCTGCAAGAACAGTTCAACCCCGGTGCCAATCAGGGTCAGAGCCAAGGCAATGAAGGCCGCGATGGCGGTATGGGCCAGGGCCAGCAGCATCAACAACAGGGCCAAGGTCAGGGGCAGGGACAGAACTCTGGCCAGAATCCCGGTCAGAGCCAAGGCCAGCAAGACGGCGGTCAATCCGGTGAACAGCAGGGGCAGTCCGGTCAACAATCTGGTCAAAACCCCGGTCAAGGTGGGCTTGCCGACCGGCAAGAGGCCCTGCGCCGTGAGTTGGAGCGCCAGCGTGGCAGCCTGCCGGGGCAAGGCAGTGAAGCGGGCCAACGGGCCGATCAGGCGCTGCGCGACGCGGAACGGGCCATGGACGGTGCCGAACAGGCGCTGCGCGGCAATGATCTGGCAGAGGCGCTCGACAAACAGGCCGAAGCGATGGAGGCCCTGCGCGAAGGCATGCGCAATCTGGGAGAGGCTATGGCCGAGGAACAGCGCCAACAGGGCGGGCAGGGCGATACCGCCGGTGCGCGCGAGGGGGAGCAGCGGGATCCATTGGGCCGCAATCCCGGCAATTCAGGCACCATCAACAGCAACGAAGATCTGTTGCAGGGCGAAGATGTCTATCGCCGGGCCCGTGAGCTGCTCGACGAAATTCGGCGCCGCTCCGGTGATGGCGACCGCCCGGAAATCGAACGCAACTATCTGGAACGGTTGCTCGACCGGTTCTGACAATCACAAATGATCGGCGCAAATGCACCCCGGCAGGTCCGGGGGAGAGGCATTGGAACTGGTGCGGGGCCAGAGCATTTGGCCGATGCCGCACAGCGTATCGCGCCTGAAGCCTGTCGATCTGGCATCCCCTGCCGTTGTCTGAAACCGGCGACATTGGCGCGCAGGCTGATCGGGGCGCAATGTATGGTCGGGGATTATTCCGTCGGGGTGGCGCTTTCTGCGCTCATCCCGTCAAGCCATTGCAACCCGGCCAGAACCTTTTGATCCAGCCAGCCGCGCAGCCCATCAACCCAGTCAACATAAGACACCAGCGTCGGTGCCATACCGGGCACTTTGGTGGCAATGACATCGGCATAGACATAGGCAAGAACGGCCAACGTCATGCTGAGAAGCACCAACATCAATCCGCGCCGGAAACTGCTGCGGGCGTGGCGGGTTGGCTCTGCGGCGATTTTTTCGCTGATTTCACTGTGTCGCGGTTGATCGGTCGACCGCAGGGTGGAATTGATTTCTTCGATATCTGGAAGCAATTCCCGACGCGAGCTGGTGGCAGCCGCGGCAGCCATCGCCGGGGCCGCCAGATTCGGGCCGCGTGGGCGTGCGGCGGGGCCGGGCACGCCTTTGGCGCGGATATCGCCGCGGCGCACGGATCCGCCCATATCGTCAAGGCCAAGGTCCGGCTGGCTCTCTACGGCACCCATTTCTGCGGCGCGCACACGGGTTTCACGTGCGGCCTCTTCGCGCAGAACGCTTGCAATGTCAGGGTCCAATTGTCGCGGTTCAAGATTGGGCTGAAGCGCGGGGTTGGGCGGCGGTGAGGCGGGGCCGTCTTCGTCGTCCAGTTCATCGTCCAGAGCGGGATCGGCCATTTCGGGGGTGGAGGGCGCAGGGGTGGCGCGCATGTCGTCTCCTGCCACATCGGCGGCAGGGTCCTGCTGCGGTTCCGCTGCCGCATCATGGTTAATGTCGGGCTGACGCTCCGGCATGTCTTCCGGGCCATCGGCGGGCGCGCCAACGGGGTCATCATCTGGCCCGCGATCGTGCGCAGGCGCGATTTCCTCTGGGTCCTCGACACCGGCGGGCGGTTGAAACCAGGTATTGCCACAGCTCGAACATTGCACATCCCGGCCTTCCGGCGGGATGACATCGTCGGGGACTTCGTAATGGGCATCGCAATTCGGGCAAATCAGCCGCATTTTACTCACCAATTTCTCACCTCACCTCAGCTTTGCACCATAAGTGAACGGATCGGCAAGGAAAAGCGCAACCGAGCCGGACGCGCGGATTGCAACCAGACCATTGCTGATGCAATACAGGTCATCCAAAGTGCAACAGCATGTTTTCGGGGGCAGTGCGCAGCGTGATCGAGCTTGATGAAGTGGCCTATAGCTACGGTGGCGGCGAATTGCTGACTGATATTTCGCTGCGTTTGGCGCCGGGGTCCTTTCACTTTCTGACCGGACCGTCGGGCGCGGGCAAAACCACCTTTTTGAAATTGTGCTACGGCGCGCTTGTGCCGACCGGCGGTCAGGCCCGGTTGTTCAATCGTGATGTGCGCAGTCTGAGCCGGGACGAGGTGGCCTATGCCCGGCGGCGGATTGGCGTTGTGCATCAGGATTGCCAGTTTCTGGATCATCTGTCGCTGGCAGAGAACATTTCCCTGCCGCTGGCCGTCACCGGACAGGACAAATTGGCGGCGCAATCCAACCTGAAGGAATTGATGACCTGGGTCGGGTTGTCCGCACGGGCCGGGGCGTTGCCGCCGGAATTGTCGGGCGGGGAACGCCAACGTGCCGCGCTGGCGCGGGCGCTGATCCTGTCGCCGGATGTCATCCTGGCGGATGAACCCACCGGCAATGTCGACTGGGAAATGTCGCAGCGTCTGCTGCAATTACTGGTCGAATTGAACAAGATGGGCAAGACGATCATGATCGCCACCCATGACCTCAGCCTGATTCGTGCCGCGAAAAGCCATGTGCAGGCGCGTGTGTTGCGCATTTCGGGACGCAAGCTTCAGCTGGCGGGGGCAGATCTGTGAAGGTGGACCTGTCGATTATCACGTCGCTTCTGTCGGTCGACGCCGGTGCGGACAGGGTGGTGCCGCCGACCGGGTTTACCGCGCGCCTGACCCTGTTCACGGCGGGGGCGATGGCCTTTCTTGCGGTTTTTGCGCTGGCCTTGTCGCTGGCTTCGGGGCGTCTGGCCGGCAATTGGCGGGACGCGCTTGCCGGATCAGCCACATTGCGGATCTCTGCCCCCGCGGCCCAGATGGCGGCCCAGACCGAGCGGGCATTGAAAATCCTGTCGGAAACCCCCGGCGTGTCCGAGGCGCGTGCGCTTGACCCGGATGAACAACGCGCGCTGCTGGAACCCTGGTTCGGCCCTGACCTACCGGTCGAGAGCCTGCCAGTGCCGCAGTTGATCGAAGTGCGCGAGACAGGTGCCGGCTATGATCGCGACGGTCTGCGACTGCGGCTTCAGGCGGAACTGCCGGGCGCGGTGCTGGATGACCACACCCGTTGGCGCAAACCGCTGGTTCAGGCAGCGGGGCGGCTGAAATTTCTGGGATGGATGGCGATCCTGCTGATCTTTGGCGCGATGGGTGCGATGATCACGCTGGCGGCCAATGCGGCCCTGGCGGCCAATTCGCAGGTGATCCAGGTCTTGCGTTTGGTGGGGGCGACGGATGCCTATATCGCACGGGCCTTTGTGCGCCGGTTCACCCTGCGCGCGGCTTCGGGCGCGACGATTGGCATGCTGGTTGGCCTGGTCGCGGTGCTGTTGCTGCCCTCGGCCAATGCCGAGGCGAATATCCTGACCGGGTTGCGGTTTCAGGGCTTGCATTGGCTGTGGCCGCTGCTGGTGCCTGTTTTGGCCGCCATCGTTGCTTTTGCCGCCACGCGCTGGGCGGCGTTGCGGGTGCTGGAGGGGCTGAGATAATGCAATTCGTGATGTCGCTGGTCTTTGTGGTGCAAATGTACCTGATGATGGCCCTGATGGGGATCGTGTTCCTGCCTTATGCGCTGCTAAGCCGGAACGGCGCGGTGCTGGCCTGTAAAACCTATTGCCGGTGGGTGATGTGGACCGCGCGGATCATGCTTGGCTTGCGTTGCGAGGTGCGTGGCACAGTGCCCTCTGGCGAAGTCCTGGTCGCGGCCAAACATCAATCCTTTCTCGATATCATCATGATCTATCACGCGTTGCCGCGTGCCAAGTTCATCATGAAACAAGAACTGCTCTATACCCCGGTGATCGGCCAATACGCCAAACGCATCGGCTGTGTGCCGGTGGCGCGTGGCAAACGCGGCGCCGCGATCCAGAAGATGGTTTCCGATGTGGCGGCGGGGCTGGCCAATCCCGGCCAATTGGTCATTTACCCCCAGGGCACGCGGGTCGGCCCCGGCGCTTATCTGCCGTACAAGGTGGGCAGCCATGTGCTTTATGCCGAATTGGGCCAGGCTGCGGTGCCTGTGGCGACCAATGTCGGTGTGTTCTGGCCTCGCACGGGCATTCTGCGCAAGCCGGGGTTGGCGGTGGTGGAATTTCTTGACCCAATTGCACCGGGCATTGATCGGGCGGATTTCATGATCGAGCTGGAAGACCGGGTTGAAGCGGCGTCGCAGGCGCTGATGCTGGAAGCGGGGTTCAGCGATTTCCCGACCGAGAAACGCCGCGACAGAAAACGCGCCAAGACGGGTGACGTACCTCCGTCCTGAGCTTGGGGGCAGAGAGGGTCTGGTCTGAGAATTTCCGGCCTGAGAGTTTCCGGCCTGAGAGTTTCGGATCTGAGAGGTTCCGGCGGGCGCATTTCCATGGATGGAAATTGCAAAAGCTATCCATAGCTTTTGGGCGGCCGATGGCATCATTGCGATGCCACCGGCCAGATTGACGATATGTCGATTACATGTGGATCGCGCCGTCGCCACAGGCCAGCGCGGCTTCGCGCACGGCTTCGGAGAAGGTCGGATGCGCGTGGCAGGTCAGCGCCACGTCTTCGGCAGAGGCGCCGAATTCCATCGCCACACAGATCTCGTGGATCAGATCACCCGCTGCCGGGCCGATGATGTGGCAGCCCAGAATGCGGTCGGTGTCCTTGTCGGCCAGCAGTTTGACAAAACCGTCACCGGCAAAGATCGCCTTGGCGCGCCCGTTGCCCATAAAGGAAAACTTGCCAACCTTGTAGGCGCGGCCTTCTTCCTTGAGCTGGTCCTCGGTCTTGCCGACCGTGGCCACCTCGGGGTGGGTGTAGATCACGCCGGGGATCACGCCATAGTTCACATGGCCATGTTTACCGGCCAGCACCTCGGCACAGGCCATGCCTTCGTCTTCGGCCTTATGCGCCAGCATCGGGCCTTCGATGGCGTCGCCAATGGCATAGATGCCTTTGACGTTGGTCTGCCATTGGCCGTCGACCTTGACCTGACCGCCCTTGGAGGTCTCAATACCCAGGGCCTCAAGCCCCAGACCATCGGTGAAGGGTCGGCGACCGGTGGCGCAGAGCACCACATCGGCATCAATGGTCTCTTCGCTGTCGTCCTTGCGGAGCTTGTAGGTGACCTTGGCCTTGGTTTTCGTTGCCTCGACCTTTTGCACAGCTGCGCCGAGGGTGAATTTCAGCCCCTGCTTTTCAAGCATTTTCTTGAACTGCTTCTGTACGTCACTGTCCATGCCGGGGGTGATGTGATCGAGGAATTCGATCACCTGCACCTCAGAGCCGAGGCGGGCATAGACAGAGCCCATTTCCAGCCCGATCACGCCTGCGCCGATCACGACCAGTTTCTTTGGCACCTTGCCCAGTTCCAGCGCGCCGGTGGAGGTGACAACAACCTTTTCATCCACGGTCACATCTGCGCCCGGCACCGGCGACGGCTCAGAGCCGGAGGCGATGATGATGTTCTTGGCTTCGTGGATCTCGTCGCCGACCTTGACCTTGCCGGCCTCGGGGATCGAGCCCCAGCCCTTGAGCCAGTCGACCTTGTTCTTCTTGAACAGGAATTCGACGCCTTTGGTGTTCTGGCCGATCACATCGTCCTTGTAGGACAGCATCTGGGGCCAGTCGACGGAGGGCGATTTGCCTTTGAGGCCCATCTTGGCAAAGTTGTGCTCTGCCTCATGCAGCTGGTGGCTGGCATGCAGCAGCGCCTTGGACGGGATGCAGCCGATGTTTAGGCAGGTGCCGCCGAGCGTTTCGCGGCCTTCGACACAGGCGGTTTTCAGCCCCAGTTGTGCGCAGCGGATGGCCGCGACGTATCCGCCGGGGCCTGCACCGATGATGATGACGTCATAGCTTGCCATTGGGATGGTCCTTTCTTGAGAACGGGGAGGGGGGCCAGCCCCCCGTCGCCTTTGGCGACGTCCCCCGGGATATTTTTGGCCAGATGAAAGAGTGGGCTGCGGTCATAGGAGGGCCGCGCCGAGCAGGATGAGAATGGAGAGCAGGCCGAGCGCCCAGAAGATGCTGCGCCAGGGCACCCAGCCGAAGGCGTAGGCCGGGATGTAGAGGATGCGGGCCAGCAGGTAGAGGCCGCAGGCGGCGGCGGTCACGGCGCTGCCCTTGTCGGCGAAGGTGACGATGAGGGTGGCGATGGCGAAGAGCAGCAGGCTTTCGAAGTGGTTGTTCATCGCGCGCCAGAGGCGGGCGGTGCGCAGGCTCATCTGATCTTCCAACGACCCGCCCAGCCGGTCCCGGTCGCGGGGCGACAGGGTTTTGCCGCTGCCAAGCTCGAGGTTGGCCGGGACCGCCATAAGGACGATCTGGCCGATCTGGAGCAATGCGGCGAGGGTGAGGGCGGTGAGTTCGGGGGTCATTGTGTCCGCCTTTGGGGTAGGGTGCGCAGCGACTGCGCACCCCATTGGGTGGCGTAATTTGCTGTTACAGATCCATCAGCAACCGGCGCGGGTCTTCCAGCGCTTCCTTGACGCGGACAAGGAAGGTCACCGCGCCTTTGCCGTCGACGATGCGGTGATCGTAGGACAGGGCGAGGTACATCATCGGGCGGATTTCGACCTTGCCGTTGATCGCCATTGGGCGGTCCTGGATCTTGTGCATGCCGAGGATGCCGGATTGCGGCGGGTTGAGGATCGGCGAGGACATCAGCGAGCCATAGACGCCGCCGTTCGAAATCGTGAAGGTGCCGCCCTGCATTTCCGCCATCGACAGCTTGCCATCGCGGGCGCGTTTGCCTTTTTCGGCGATCGCCTTTTCGATGTCGGCAAAGGACATTTGGTCGGCGTCGCGGATGACCGGAACGACGAGGCCCTGCGGCGTGCCAGCCGCGATACCCATGTGGACAAAGTTTTTGTACACGATGTCGGTGCCGTCGATTTCGGCGTTGACCTCAGGCACTTCGTTCAATGCATGGCAGCAGGCCTTGGTGAAGAAGGACATAAAGCCGAGCTTCACGCCGTGTTTCTTCAGGAACAGATCCTTGTACTCATTCCGCAGCGCCATGACCTCGGTCATGTCGACCTCGTTATAGGTGGTCAGGATCGCGGCGGCGTTTTGCGCGTCTTTCAGACGGCGGGCGATGGTCTGGCGCAGGCGGGTCATCTTGACCCGTTCTTCGCGGGCCGAATCCTCGGCTGCGACCGGCGCGCGTGGTGCGGCGGCAGGGGCCGCAGCGGCTGTGGGCGCAGAGGTGGCGGCGGCCACGGCACGGGCCACGTCTTCCTTCATCACGCGGCCATCCCGGCCCGATCCCTGGACCTGATCGCGCGACAGGCCCGCTTCGGCCATGGCTTTTTTCGCGGCAGGGGCGTCTTCGACGTCTTTGCCGGTTGCGGCCGGGGCGGCGGCGGGGTGCATGTCTGCTTCGCTGGGTGTGACAATGCCACCTTCGGAGGAGATCACCGCGAGTTTGGCGGTGGCATCGACGGTGGTGCCTTCGGGCGCCGTGATTTCGGCGAGGACGCCGCCGGCGGGGGCCGGAACCTCGACGCTGACCTTGTCGGTTTCCAGCTCACAGAGCATTTCGTCCTGGGCCACGGTATCGCCAACCTTTTTGAACCAGGTCGACACAGTGGCCTCGGTGACGCTTTCGCCCAGGGTCGGGACCATGACATCAACGGATTTTCCGCCGGCATCGGCCGGGGTTTCCGCTGCGGCCTCTGGTGCTTTTGCAGGCGCGGGTGCGGCGGCCTCGCCACTTTCCGAGATATTGGCGAGCAGGGCGTCAACGCCCACGGTCTCGCCTTCGTTCGCGACAATATCCGCCAAGGTGCCAGCCGCAGGCGACGGCACTTCGACCGTCACCTTGTCTGTTTCCAATTCGCACAGCATTTCGTCAACCGCGACGGTGTCGCCGGGTTTCTTGAACCATGTGGCGACAGTGGCCTCGGTCACGGATTCGCCGAGTGTGGGGACGCGTACTTCGGTTGCCATAACTTACTTTCCTTCGATCGTCAGCGCCTGATCAATCAGGGCGGCTTGTTGGGCTTTGTGTTGCGAGGCGAGGCCGGTGGCCGGGGAGGCGCTGGCGGCGCGCCCGACATAAATCGGGCGATTGTGGGTGGCTTTGATCCGGTTGAGAACCCATTCAAGGTTTGGTTCCATAAAGGTCCAGGCGCCTTGGTTCTTGGGCTCTTCCTGACACCAGATCATTTCGGCGTCTTTGAAGCGTTCCAGTTCCTTGACGGCAGAGATCGCCGGGAAGGGATAGAATTGTTCGAACCGCAAGAGATAGATATCGTCGATGCCACGGGCGTCGCGTTCCTCAAGCAGGTCATAGTAGACCTTGCCAGAGCACATCACCACGCGCTTGATCTTGTCATCCGATTGCAGGGTGGTGTCGGAATTGCCCTTTTCGGCATCATCCCACAGCACCCGGTGGAAGCTTGACCCGGTGGTGAAATCTTCGGTTTCCGAGATCGCCAGTTTGTGACGCAAAAGCGATTTCGGCGTCATCAGGATCAGAGGTTTGCGGAAGGTGCGGTGAATCTGGCGACGCAGGATGTGGAAGTAATTGGCCGGGGTGGTGCAATTCGCCACGATCCAGTTGTCTTGACCACACATTTGCAGGAAGCGTTCCAGCCGTGCGGAGGAGTGTTCCGGTCCCTGACCTTCAAAGCCATGCGGCAGAAGGCAGACAAGACCGGACATGCGCAGCCATTTGCTTTCGCCGGAAGAGATGAACTGGTCGAACATGATCTGGGCACCGTTGGCGAAATCGCCGAACTGGGCCTCCCACATCACCAGCGCGTTGGGTTCGGCCAATGTGTAGCCATATTCGAACCCGCTGACCGCATATTCCGACAGGGCGCTGTCGATGACATCGAAACGAGCCTGACCTTCGCGGATGTTGTTGAGCGGATAGTAACGCTCTTCGGTGTTTTGATTGATGATCGCCGAGTGACGCTGCGAAAACGTGCCGCGCGCGGAATCCTGGCCCGACAGTCGTACCGGGATACCTTCGGTGACAAGCGAGCCAAAGGCCAGCGCCTCGGCTGTGGCCCAGTCAAAGCCTTTGCCGGTTTCTGCCATCTTCTTCTTGGCTTCCAGGATACGGCCCACCGTTTTGTGCAGCGGAAATCCATCCGGCACCCGTGTCAATGCGGTGGTGACCTCGTCAAATGTCTCGGGCTTGATCGCGGTTTCGCCGCGCTGGTAGTCGTCGTCGCTTTGGCGATCAAGATGGGACCAACGCCCATCCAGCCAGTCGGCCTTGTTGGGTTTGTAATCCTTGCCGACCTCGAATTCCTCGTTCAGGTGGGCCTGAAACGCGGCTTTCATATCCTCGATTTCGCCTTCGGGGATCAGGCCATCCTTGACCAGACGTTCGGTATAAAGCGACAGCGTGGTTTTGTGGCCTTTGATCTTTTTGTACATCACGGGGTTGGTGAACATCGGTTCATCGCCCTCGTTGTGACCAAACCGGCGGTAGCAGAAAATGTCGATCACCACGTCCTTGGCGAACTTCTGACGGAACTCTGTTGCGACCTTGGCGGCGTGGACCACGGCCTCGGGATCGTCCCCGTTGACGTGGAAAATCGGCGCTTCCACCACCAATGCATTGTCGGTCGGATAGGGCGACGAGCGCGAGAAATGCGGCGCCGTGGTAAAGCCGATCTGGTTGTTGACCACCACATGGATCGTGCCGCCGGTCTTGTGACCTCGCAGGCCCGACAGGGCGAAACATTCCGCGACCACACCCTGACCGGCAAAGGCCGCATCGCCATGCAGAAGCACAGGGATGACGGTCTTGTGCTCGAAATCTTTTTTCTGGTCCTGTTTGGCGCGGGCCTTGCCCAGAACCACCGGGTTCACCGCCTCGAGGTGGCTGGGGTTGGCGGTCAGCGACAGGTGCACGGTATTGCCGTCGAATTCCCGGTCACTGGAGGCCCCGAGGTGGTATTTCACATCGCCAGAGCCATCGACGCTTTCAGGTTTGAAGCTGCCGCCCTGAAATTCGTTGAAAATCGCCCGATAGGGTTTGTTCATCACATTGGCCAGCACCGACAGACGTCCACGGTGCGGCATGCCGATCACGATTTCCTGCACCCCAAGCGCGCCGCCGCGTTTGATGATCTGTTCCATCGCGGGAATAAGGCTCTCGCCGCCATCAAGGCCGAAGCGCTTGGTGCCCATGTATTTGACATGCAGGAATTTTTCAAAACCCTCGGCTTCGACCATCTTGTTCAGAATGGCTTTGCGGCCTTCACGGCTGAACTTCACTTCCTTGCCGTAGCCTTCGATCCGTTCTTTCAGCCATGCTGATTGTTCGGGATCGGAAATATGCATGTATTGCAGCGCGAAAGTGCCGCAATAGGTGCGTTTGACGATTTCCACGATCTGACGCATCGAGGCGATTTGCAGCCCCAGAACGTTGTCGATGAAAATCGGCCGGTCCATGTCCGCGCCGGTAAAACCATAGGTTTTGGGGTCAAGCTCGGGATGGGATGTCTCTTCGCGCAGGCCCAGAGGATCAAGATCGGCGGCCAGATGGCCCCGGATCCGATAGGCCCGGATCAGCATCAGCGCCCGGATCGAATCCAACACCGCGCGCTGGATCTGGTTATCGGTCAGCTCGATGCCTTTTTCGCTGGCCTTGGCGGCAATCTTCTTGCCCGCCGATTTTGTTTCTTCCGGCGGCGGGGCTGGCCATTCGCCGGTCAGCGCGCTTGTCAGGTCATCGCCGGGCACCGGCGGCCAATCGGCACGTGCCCAGCTGGGGCCCTGTGCCTCTTTCTTGACGTCGAGGTCCGCATCGCCCAACTGATGGAAAAACTCCTGCCAGGCCTGATCAACCGAAGTGGGATCATTGGCATAGCGGGCGTATATCTGTTCCAGATATTCCGCATTGTGCCCCTGCATGAAGCTGGAGGCGTGGAAAAGGTCGTTGGGGCTTTGGTCGGTCATCTTGGCACCTTTGGCGGACGTGAACCGGTTGTCATTCAATGGGTAGGGCGGGGATAACCCCGCCTTACCTTAGGATATTTTGGCCGTTTGAACAGGGGCCTAGCCCTTGTCGATGGCTTCCTTGACCGCTTCACCCAGCGTTGCCGGGCTGTCGGCGACGACGATGCCTGCGGCGCGCATGGCTTCGATCTTGTCTTCTGCGCCGCCTTTGCCGCCGGCCACAATCGCGCCGGCATGGCCCATGCGACGGCCCGGAGGGGCGGTGCGCCCGGCAATAAAGCCCGCGGTCGGTTTCCAGCGGCCTTTTTTCTTTTCATCGGCCAGGAACTGTGCCGCTTCTTCTTCGGCAGAGCCACCGATTTCACCGATCATGATGATCGACTGGGTTTCGTCATCGGCCAGGAACATTTCCAGCACGTCGATATGCTCGGTGCCCTTGATCGGGTCGCCACCGATGCCGACCGCCGAAGACTGGCCAAGACCCAGGTCCGAGGTTTGCTTCACGGCTTCGTATGTCAAGGTGCCGGAGCGGCTGACAACGCCACAGGTGCCACGTTTGTGGATATGGCCGGGCATGATGCCGATTTTGCAGGCATCCGGCGTGATGACACCGGGGCAGTTCGGGCCGATCAGGCGGGATTTGCTGCCTTCCAGAGCGCGCTGCACCTTCATCATGTCAAGCACCGGGATGCCTTCGGTGATGCAGACGATCAGCGGCATTTCCGCGTCAATCGCTTCGAGGATCGAGTCCGCGGCAAAGGGCGGCGGAACATAGATCACGCTCGCATTGGCCTCGGTCACATGCATTGCTTCATGCACCGAGTTGAAGACCGGCAGGTCAAGATGGGTTTGCCCACCTTTGCCGGGGGTCACGCCGCCAACCATCTTGGTGCCATAGGCGATGGCCTGTTCGGTGTGGAATGTGCCCTGCGAGCCGGTAAGGCCCTGACAGATCACTTTGGTGTTTTCGTCTACGAGGACTGCCATTTTCGGAGTCTCCTGAATTTATCACGTTGGGTGCGCATTCATTGCGCACCAGAATTCCGGGGATAGGCGCGCAATGAGTGCGCACCCTTCGGCGTCAGCCTTTGACCGCTTTCACGATCTTCTCGGCACCGTCTTTCAGGTCGTCAGCGGCAATCACATCCACATCGGAATTGTTGATGATCGCCTTGCCCTGTTCAACGTTGGTACCTTCCAGACGCACAACCAGTGGCACTTTCAGACCGACCTCTTTCACTGCGGCGATCACGCCCTCGGCGATGACGTCACAGCGCATGATGCCGCCGAAGATGTTCACCAGAATGCCTTTGACCTGCGGATCGCTCGTGATGATCTTGAACGCTTCGGTCACTTTCTCTTTGGTTGCGCCGCCGCCCACGTCAAGGAAGTTGGCAGGCTCTGCACCGTAGAGTTTGATGATGTCCATGGTTGCCATGGCCAGGCCCGCGCCGTTCACCATACAGCCGATTTCACCGTCCAGAGCGATGTAGTTCAGGTCGTACTTGGACGCCTCAAGCTCTTTGGAATCTTCTTCGGTGGTGTCGCGCAGTTCGGCGATGTCGGGGTGGCGATAGATCGCGTTGCCGTCAAAGCTGATCTTGGCATCGAGCACTTTCAGATCACCGCCATCGGTCACGATCAGCGGGTTGATTTCCAGCATCTCCATGTCTTTTTCGATGAAGGCCTGGTACAGCTGACCCATCAGCACAACGCATTGCTTGACCTGCTTGCCGGTCAGACCCAGCGAAAAAGCGATGCGGCGGCCGTGGAACGCCTGGTAACCGGTGGCCGGATCAACCGAGAAGCTGAGGATTTTTTCCGGGGTCGATGCGGCGACCTCTTCGATGTCCATGCCGCCCTCGGTCGAGCAGACAAACGACACGCGGCCGGTCTGGCGATCCACCAGCAGGGCGAGGTACAATTCGGTTTCAATGCCCGAACCGTCTTCGATGTAGATGCGGTTGACCTGTTTGCCCGCCGGGCCGGTCTGATGCGTGACCAATGTGCGGCCCAGCATCTTTTTCGCTTCTTCCGAAGCTTCCTGCGCCGATTTGGTCAGACGCACACCGCCCTTTTCGCCGGCGCTCTCTTCTTTGAAAGAGCCTTTGCCGCGTCCACCTGCGTGGATCTGGGCCTTGACCACCCACAATGGGCCGTCCATTTCGCTAGCCTTGGTCTTGGCTTCTTCCGCTTTCAGTACGACCCGCCCGTCAGAAACCGGTGCGCCGTAAGAGCGAAGCAGTGCCTTCGCCTGATACTCATGAATGTTCATGGATCATCTGTCCCGTCTTGCTGCAATTGCACCACCTTTGGCATAATGGGGTGACGTAGCTAAACGGTAATTTGCCACAGAACGGTGTTAGCGCCGAAATTCCGACATTTGTGATCACACGATTTTCTGCTGTGATCACAAAATTTGTGGCAGGTGGTCAGATGCTATCGGCAAAGCGAATCACTTGACACGAAATCGCGGGAAAAAGCGGGGTTTTGCGATCCCGGCAAAGGCCGCCAAACCCGGTTTCTGTTGCGGGATCTGTCGTGCCGCTTGGCAAGCCCCCTGACCCCAAAAGAAAAGGCGCCCGAAACCGGACGCCCCTTCCAATACTTGTCGGTGCAGTCGCTTATGCCAGCGAGCTGTCGATACCCTTGCAGGCTTCGACCAGACCTTTGACGGCCTTGATCGAGGTATCAAACATCTCTTGCTCTTCTTTGTTGAGCTTGATGTTGACGATCTTTTCGATGCCACCCGCGCCAATCACGGTGGGCACGCCGACATACATGCCGTTCAGGCCGAATTCGCCGTCGCAATATGCCGCGCAGGGCAGAACGCGTTTCTGATCTTTCAGATAGGCTTCGGCCATTTCGATCGCGCTGGTCGCCGGGGCATAGAACGCCGAGCCGGTTTTCAACAGGCCAACGATTTCCGCACCGCCATCACGGGTCCGCTGAACGATGGCGTCCAGTTTTTCCTGCGTGGTCCAGCCCATCGCAACCAGATCGGGCAGCGGGATACCCGCAACGGTGGAATACCGCACCGACGGCACCATGGTGTCGCCGTGGCCGCCCAGAACAAAGGCTGTGACGTCTTTCATCGACACGTCGAATTCCGACGCGAGGAAGTGACGGAACCGCGCGCTGTCCAGCACGCCGGCCATGCCGCAAACCTTGGCATGGGGCAGGCCGGAAAATTCGCGCAGCGCCCAGACCATCGCATCCAGCGGGTTGGTGATGCAGATCACGAATGCGTCGGGGCAGTTGTCGCGGATGCCTTCGCCGACGGATTTCATGACCTTCAGGTTGATACCCAGCAGGTCATCACGCGACATGCCCGGCTTGCGCGGCACGCCGGCGGTCACGATGCAAACATCTGCGCCAGCGATGTCGGCGTAATCCTGGGTGCCTTTCAGTGTGGCGTCAAAGCCTTCTGAAGGCCCGGATTCCGCAATGTCGAGCGCTTTGCCTTCGGGTGTGCCTTCTGCAATGTCAAACAGGACGACATCGCCCAATTCCTTGAGCGCGACGAGATGAGCAAGGGTGCCACCGATTTGTCCCGCGCCGATAAGGGCAATCTTGGGTCTGGCCATGGAATTTTCTCCGGTCAGGGTTGGAATTGGCAATTTGGGTAGTGCTCTTTTGGTCCCGACGCAAGTGCGCCGCGCTGCGGCGTGTCACGGTGGCGGGACTGGCAGGCGTGCCAAGTTAACGCTAAAGACCCAAGAACTAGGGCAGTTAGGCAGCATTTGGATGTTGGAATTTACACCGGGATTTTTCGCGATTGCATTGCCCGCTGTCGCTTTTGCAGGCATGTCAAAGTCCGGATTCGGCTCTGGTGCCGCTTTTGCAAGCTCTTCGATTCTGGCAATTGTGCTGCCGCCGGGGCTGGCATTGGGCATCATGCTGCCGCTTTTGATGCTGGTCGATGTCGCCAGTCTGCGGCCCTATTGGAAACGCTGGTCCTGGCCAGAAGCGCGCCGGTTGATGCTTGGGGCGCTGCCGGGGGTGGCGTTGGGCGCCGCGCTTTATCAGGTCACCAATGACGACATGATCCGGTTCCTGATCGGCCTGATTTCAATTGTCTTTGTGATTTGGCAGGTCAGCGTGAAACTGGGCTGGATCAGGCTGGGCCAGAACGGGATGCCGGCGCGTGGGGGATATTGGGCCGGTTTGGTCGCGGGGTTCACCAGTTTTGTCAGCCACGCGGGCGGCCCGCCTGCGGCGGTGTATCTGCTGGGTCGAAATCTCGACAAGACCCCGTATCAGGCGACGACGGTGCTTGTATTCTGGGCCATCAATCTGCTGAAATTCGTGCCGTACAGCTTCCTTGGAATCTTTACGCTACAGACCTTTACCGCCGATCTCTATCTCGCACCGGCGGCGTTGTTTGGCGCATGGCTCGGCGTCAAGGCGCATCACATGATCCCGCAGCAGGTGTTTTTCACTCTGACCTACATCTTGCTGTCGTGCACCGGGGTCAAACTGATCTGGGATGCGCTGTACTGATGGGGCCGGATTGAAATCGGCCTGAACGAAAACGAAGACAACGGGTCACGGTCGGATCACGTGACCGCCATTCACGGGTCAGGCGTCCTTGCCCGCCACCGGAAGTGTTTCCGCCAGGGTTTCAAAGGCTTGCCCAGAAGCCAGCAAACAGGTGACGCCGTTGGCCATGGTGACGATGATCGTCCAGCTGCCGGTTTCCTGAGAGGCAAACACCTCGACCACGGCGTTTTGACTGCCCAGGCCGATGGATTGCCGGGTCTCACCGTATTTTTCCGCCAGCCGTGCGATGACTTTTGGCCGTGGTGCGCAATTCTGGCCGACGGGGCGTTGGCCTTGGACCTCCAGCTGGTTTTGGCTCTGTGAGTTTTGCACCTGAATTTGTGCCTGAGATTGTACCTGAGTTTGCGCCTGTACCTGTGTGGCCGCCAACACCAGCGTGCCGGCCCCAAGTGCCAGAACCATGTCCCGAAAATTCCTCATAACTAACCCTCCATTGGATGTGGCCGCATCGGCCAGTGCCTGGAAATTGGGCGAACCCTGTTGGTCAGCCCTGAGGATACCGTGCCGCAAAAGGATTAATTCCTGGGTAAACCGGGCGTACGATGGGTGTTGCGCCCGGTTTTTGCTGCGCCGCGGCGATTTCGGTCTTGAACTTTTTGCAAATTAATGCCCCTTATTCGCGCAACAATGTTACACGGCGAATTAAGCGGGCCAGCAAATGGCACGTTTTCAGAAGGATCCGACCCATGGATATGCGCGCGCGCCCCTATCGTTCTGTTCTCTATATTCCCGGTTCCAAGGACCGGGCGTTGGCCAAGGCCCGCACTTTGGCTGTCGATGCGATCATTTTTGATCTCGAAGATGCGGTTGCGGTAGAGGAAAAGGTCAATGCGCGTGCCACACTGGCGGCGGCGCTGGGTCAGGGCGGCTATGGCCAGCGCATGAAAATCGTGCGGATCAACGGGCTGGACACCGAATGGGGGGCTGACGATGCCCGCGCGGTTGCGGATATGGCCCCTGATGCGGTGTTGCTGCCCAAGGTGAATTCCGCCGCTGATCTTGATGCTCTGGCGGACATCACCGGCGACCTGCCGATCTGGGCGATGATGGAATCGCCACTGGGGATGCTGAATGCCGCTGAAATCGCCGCACATCCAAAGCTGGCCGGGTTTGTCATGGGCACCAATGATCTGGCCAAGGATCTGCAATGCCGGTTCCGGGCGGATCGCCTGCCGATGATGACGTCGCTTGGGCTGTGCCTGTTGGCGGCCAAGGCGCATGGGGTGGTGATTGTGGATGGTGTATATAATGCGTTCAAGGATGACGCAGGCCTGCGCGCGGAATGCGAACAGGGGCGTGACATGGGCATGGATGGCAAGACGCTGATCCATCCGGCGCAGGTCGACATCGCCAATGCGGCCTTTGCCCCGTCCGAGGCCGAGGTCGACCTGGCCGGGCGTCAGATCGCCGCTTTTGAAGAGGCCGAGGCCAAAGGGCAGGGGGTTGCCGTGGTCGACGGGCGCATTGTTGAAAACCTTCACGTTGCCACCGCACGGGAAACTCTGGCAAAAGCCGAGATGATAGCCGCCCTTTCATCGGAGTAAGCCAATGTTTGTCCTGATTCTCGGCCTCGCCCTCTGGGTGCTGGCGCATTTCTTTAAACGCATATCGCCAGAGCGCCGCGCCGCACTGGGCGACAAGGGCAAGGGCTTTGTTGCGCTGGCGATTGTTGTCTCTGTCGTTTTGATGGTTCTGGGCTACCGCGCCGCGCCGTTCATTGACGTGTGGTTCCCGCCGGATTGGGCGCGCCATGTGAACTATCTGTTGGTGCTTGCCGCGCTGTTCATGACGTCACCGGCGCCCAAGAAGGGGCGTCTTCTCTCTGGTATGCGCCATCCGATGTTGATCGGGTTCAGTCTTTGGGCAATCGCGCATTTGTTGGTCAATGGCGATCTGGCCTCGGTCATTCTGTTTGGCGGATTGCTGGTGTGGGCCGTGGTGCAGATGGCGGTGATCAACCGGGCAGAACCCAATTGGACCGCCCCCGCCGGCGGAAGTTATGCCAAGGACGGGATGTTTGCCGCCATTTCCGTCATCCTGTTCGGGGTGATCGGTTTTATTCACGGGCTGGTTGGCCCATCACCCTTTGGATGATGAGATCATGAAACTTTATCGTTTTCTGTCTGCGGATGACACATCCGCCTTTTGCCACAAAGTCACCGAGGCCCTGAACAAGGGTTGGGTTCTGCATGGGTCGCCGACCTATGCCTATGACCATGCCAATGGCGTGATGCGCTGTGGTCAGGCCGTCACCAAAGAGGCCGACGGCACCTATACCCCCGACATGAAATTGGGAGCGCAGTGAATGGCCAAGACCAATCCGGGCCGGTTCTTCGAGGATTACACGCTGGGAGAGGTGATCCCCCATGCGGTGCCGCGCACGATTTCCGGCGGCGAACGCGCGCTTTATCATGCGCTCTATCCCGCCCGGCATGCGCTGTATTCTTCTGATGAATTTGCTCGCGCTTCTGGTCTGGCGGCGGCGCCGATTGATGATCTGGCGGCGTTTCATGTGGTGTTTGGCAAATCGGTGCCTGATATTTCGCTGAATGCGGTGGCCAACCTCGGCTATGCCGAGGGCAACTGGCGGCTGCCGGTCTATCCCGGCGATACCCTGCGTTCTGAATCCGAGGTGATTGGCCTCAAGCAGAACTCCAACGGCAAAAGCGGTGTGGTCTATGTGCGCACCCGTGGTCTGAACCAGCGTGACGAAGTGGTGATGGATTATGTCCGTTGGGTCATGGTACGCAAAGGCGATCTTGATGCGCCTGCGCCGGACACGGTGATCCCGGATCTGCAAAAGGTCATTCCTGCTTCTGATCTGATGATCCCGGCGGGGCTGGATTTCAGCGCTTACGATTTTGCACTGGCCGGAGAGCCGCATCGCTGGGGCGATTATGACATTGGCGAGGTCATTGACCACGTGGATGGCGTAACCATCGAAGAGGCAGAACATATGCTCGCCACCCGGCTGTGGCAGAACACCGCCAAGGTGCATTTCGACGCCACTTTCCGACCAGACGGCCAGCGGCTGATCTATGGCGGCCATATCATTTCCATGGCGCGGGCGTTGTCCTTTAACGGGCTGGCCAATGCGCAGATGATTGTGGGTCTGAATGGCGGCGCCCATGCCAATCCGTGTTTCTCCGGCCTGACGGTCAAAGCCTGGTCCGAGGTTCTGGACAAGGCCGAAACATCTGCGCCGGGCGTTGGCGCAATCCGTCTGCGTCTGGTTGCGACATCCGGCGGCGAGGCATTCACGCTCCGGGGTGAGGACGGCAAATATCTGCCGCATGTGCTGCTGGATCTGGATTATTGGGCGCTGATGCCAATGTGATCACATTGGCGGGGTTTCGTGATCGCTAACAAATTCCCGACTGTTTTAGGCGGGATTTTGGCCCGCAGAAACAAGCTGAGTCGGCAATGCCGACTCAGTGTCGGGATTTTGTGATCACTGGCTTTGCAGCTGTGATCACAAATGTGGAAAAACCGCCGATTGAGTCAAAAAACCGCCTCTATGCGGCGGTGCGGCGCGTGACAGACGCGTAAAAATCACTATCAAAGGAGGCAAGTGAACCGAAAGGATATGCCATGGCCGATGTAAATCGCGGCAACCGACCGCTCTCGCCCTTTATGCTGGGCAAGTATTACAGGTTTCAGCTGAACTCCGTGACCTCGATCCTCACCCGGATCACCGGCAATGCGCTGCTTCTGGGCGCGCTTCTGGTGGTGTGGTGGCTTCTGGCTGCGGCAAGTGGACCGGACTATTTCGCCACCGTTGATTGGATCGTGACCAGCTATGTCGGCGATCTGATCATGTTCGGATCGGTCTGGGCCTTGTGGTTCCATTCGCTGGCCGGTGTGCGCCATCTGATCTGGGATCAGGGCAAATGCCTTGATGTTGCCGTCGCCGACAAGCTTGGCTGGGGCATCATCTATGGGTCGGCGATCCTGACCATCCTTACAATCATCATCGTCTGAGGGGGCTGACACATGGCATTTCTGACTGACCGCAAACGCGCCGTAGGCCGTGGCAGCGCCAAGACCGGCGTTGATCATTTCTGGTCGATGAAGGTGTCCTCGATCGCATTGATGATCCTGGTTCCGCTTTTCGTTTTTTCCTTCGGCTCTATCCTTGGCGGCACCTATGAAGAGGTCATCGCCGCCTATTCCCGGCCATTCCCCGCCATCGTCGCGATCCTGACCATCGTCGTCGGCTTCATGCACTTCAAGGATGGCGCACGGGTAATGATCGAGGACTATGTGCACGGCACATTGGGCCAGGCCCTGATTATCGGGGTGATCTGTTTGAGTTATGCTGCGGCTGCGACCGGCGTTTACGCCGTCGTCAAGATCGCGCTTTAAGAGACCGGAGCTGACAATGGCTGAATATTCCTACGAGACGCATGATTATGACGTCGTGGTTGTGGGGGCTGGCGGTGCCGGTCTGCGCGCGACGCTGGGCATGGCGGAACAGGGTCTGCGCACCGCTTGCGTGACCAAGGTTTTCCCGACGCGGTCGCATACCGTGGCAGCACAGGGCGGCATCGCGGCCTCGCTGTCGAACATGGGGCCGGACCACTGGCAGTGGCATATGTATGACACGGTCAAAGGTTCCGACTGGCTTGGCGATACCGACGCGATGGAATACCTCGCCCGCGAAGCGCCCAAGGCGGTTTACGAGCTGGAACACTATGGCGTGCCGTTTTCCCGCACCGAAGAGGGCAAGATCTATCAGCGCCCCTTTGGCGGCCATACCACCGAATTCGGCGAAGGCCCCGCCGTGCAACGGACCTGCGCCGCTGCTGACCGCACCGGCCACGCCATCCTGCACACGCTTTATGGCCAGTCGCTGAAGCAACAGGCGGAATTCTACGTCGAATATTTTGCCATCGACCTGTTGATGGCCGATGATGGCTCCTGTCAGGGCGTGCTCTGCTGGAAGCTCGACGACGGCACCATGCATGTCTTCAACGCCAAGACCGTGGTGCTGGCCACCGGCGGCTATGGCCGCGCCTATTTCTCGGCTACGTCTGCCCATACCTGCACCGGCGACGGTGGCGGCATGGTCGCACGGGCAGGGTTGCCGATGCAGGATATGGAGTTCGTGCAATTCCACCCGACCGGCATCTATGGCTCTGGTTGTTTGATCACCGAGGGCGCACGCGGCGAGGGTGGGTTCCTGACCAACTCCGAAGGCGAGCGGTTCATGGAGCGTTATGCGCCCCAGTACAAGGATCTTGCCCCGCGCGATTATGTTTCGCGCTCGATGACGATGGAGATCCGCGAAGGTCGCGGTGTCGGTGACGAAGGTGATCACATCCACCTGAACCTGTCGCATCTGCCACCCGAGGCATTGGCCGAACGTCTGCCCGGTATTTCGGAAAGCGCGCGCATTTTCGCCGGTGTGGATGTCACCAAGGAACCGATCCCGGTTCTGCCGACCGTGCACTATAACATGGGCGGCATTCCAACCAACTATTGGGGTGAGGTTCTGAACCCCACTGCCGATGATCCGAACCGCATCGTACCGGGCCTGATGGCCGTGGGCGAAGCCGGTTGCGCCTCGGTGCACGGGGCCAACCGCCTCGGGTCGAACTCTCTGATCGACCTTGTGGTCTTTGGCCGCGCCGCTGCGATCCGTGCGGGTAAGGTTGTCGACGCCGAAAGCGCCGTGCCAACCGCCCCCAAGAGCCAGATCGACAAGGCGTTCGACCGCTTTGACGGGCTGCGCAATGCCAAAGGCGGCATTCCCACCGCAGAGCTGCGTCTGGAAATGCAGAAAACCATGCAGGCCGATGCCGCTGTTTTCCGCACCGCCAAGACAATGGCCGAAGGCGTCGAGAAGATGACCGCCATCGCCGCCAAGCTGGACGATCTGAAAGTGACGGATACGTCGCTGGTCTGGAACTCGGATCTGATGGAAACGCTGGAGCTGACCAACCTGATGCCCAACGCACTGGCCACCATCGTTGGCGCCGAAGCGCGTGAGGAAAGTCGCGGCGCACATGCGCATGAGGATTTCCCCAAGCGTGACGACGACAAATGGCGTGTGCACACCATCAGCCGCATTGACGGCAACAAGGTCGATCTGAGTTTCCGCCCGGTGGTCACCGATCCATTGTCGACCGAAGCCGAAGGCGGCATTTCGCTCAAACGGATCGCCCCGAAAGAAAGGACGTTCTGATGCCGCTGATCAAACGTGCCTCTCTGGTGGCGCTGGCCTTCTGTGCGGCACCGGCCATGGCGCAGGAATATTATGGCGAAAAGGGCTGGACCGGGGACGAGGGTTCAAAATCCTACGTGGCGGATGAAGCGCAATATATCGCGCCCGCACCCGAGGTCTATGTCCAGGCAGAGGTGCAGCATGCTGCGCCTTATGTCCCTTATGGCTGTGTCATGGGCCTTGGCGTCATGCAGCGCGGCACTTTGATCTGTCCGGGGCACTGAATGTTCGGCACGCGATCCATCATATGCGTTGCGGTGGCTGCCCTGTCGCTGGCGGCCTGCACGCCTGCCTCGCAGGATTTGCTGGCGCGTAACGCGGCGAAATCGGTGGTCGCGCGTTCCGCGACAGAACGCCTTCCTGGTGTGCCGGTCGAACCCTATACCAACTGCATCATCGACAATGCCAGTTCCCAGCAGATCCTGACGCTTGCGGCGGATGCCGTGACCGGGCCGACCGCCTCGACCTGGGAAATCATCACCGGGATTGCGCGCAAACCCGAGACCCTCCAATGCCTGCTGACCAATGGTGTCAGCGCCTTGCTGCAATAGGAGCAACGACATGGTACAACTGACCCTTCCCAAGAATTCCCGCATCACCAAGGGCAAGACATGGCCCAAGCCCGAGGGCGCGACCAACGTGCGCCAGTTCCAGATCTACCGCTGGAACCCGGATGACGGCAAACAGCCATCGGTCGACACCTATTTCCTGGATATGGACAAATGCGGGCCGATGATCCTGGACGCGCTGATCAAGATCAAGAACGAGATTGATCCGACCTTGACCTTCCGCCGCTCCTGCCGCGAAGGCATTTGCGGGTCCTGCGCGATGAACATCGACGGCATCAACACGCTGGCCTGTATCTATGGTCTGGACGAGGTGAAGGGCGACGTGAAGATCTATCCGCTGCCGCATATGCCGGTGGTCAAGGATCTGATCCCCGACCTGACGCATTTCTATGCGCAACACGCGTCCATCATGCCGTGGCTGGAAACCAAGACCAACCGCCCGGCCAAGGAATGGAAACAGTCGATCGAAGACCGCAAGAAGCTTGATGGTCTCTATGAATGCGTGATGTGCGCGTCCTGTTCGACGTCCTGTCCGTCTTACTGGTGGAATGGCGATCGCTATCTCGGACCCGCAGCGCTGTTGCATGCCTATCGCTGGATCATCGACAGCCGCGACGAAGCCACGGGCGAGCGTTTGGATGAGCTCGAAGATCCGTTCAAGCTCTACCGGTGCCACACCATCATGAACTGCGCCAAGACCTGTCCCAAGGGGTTGAACCCGGCGCTGGCGATTGCCGAAATCAAGAAAATGATCGTGGATCGCACGGTTTAATCGTTCGGGGGCGGCCCGGTGGAGGGTATCGTCGCCGGTCTGATCCTTGCAGCGCTGGCCGGGGCAAGCATCCCGTTCGGGGCGGTTTTGGCCGCGCTCGAAGATCGGCTGAGGCCACAGTGGCAGGATCGGGCGACCCATACGGTCGCCGCCTTTGGTGGCGGCGCGCTGTTTTCTGCCATTGCTTTTGTGCTGTTGCCGGAGGCCATTGACCGGCTGTCCGCGGTTCCGTTGATGGGGCTGTTTCTGGCGGGTGGGCTGGTGTTTTACGGCGTCGATGCCATGCTGTCGCGCATGGGCGGCGGCGGGGCGCAGTTTCTGGCGATGATGCTGGATTACGTGCCCGAGGCCATGGCGCTGGGCGCTTTGGTCGTTGGGCGGGCCGATGTGGCGATGCTGACCGCCGGATTGATCGCCCTGCAAAACGTGCCCGAAGGCTTCTCGGCCTACCGCGAGATGATCGCCGCCGGCCATGCCAGCCGCAAAAAGCTGTTGTTACTGTTTGCTCTGATGGTGCCGGTCGGACCGGCGGCGGCGGCGATGGGGTTTTTCGTATTGGCGGATGTGCCCGCTGTTTTGGGCGGGGTGATGGCCTTTGCGTCGGGCGGCATCCTCTATCTGCTGTTTCAGGACGTCGCACCACAGGCAAAACTTGGCGGCTCTGGCGGCCCGCCTTTGGGGGCTGTTGCGGGATTCGCTTTGGGGCTGGCCGGGCATCTTGCCACGCTTTGACATTGCTTGCATCGCATGGCTCTGATCGGCGGGAATGCCCCCAAGCCATGAAAGTGAAAAGGCTGTAATGACCAAAGATTCCGATGATCTGATCAATTTCGACTCGCCTGAGGCGTTTGCTGCCGCGGGGCGCGCATTGTCGGCCCGCATGCATTATCTCAATCGTGTGGCGATGGGGGAAAGTGTTTTTGCCTCGCAAGTGGCCGAAGCAATGCGCAACCTCTGCAAGGCATTTGAGTTGCGCGCCAAAGACCCGGAGGTTTCACGCGCATTCGGCGATGGTTGGACCCAGGGCACAATGAGCGATGCGGAAAAGATCGCCTTTCTATCTAAATTGATCCTAGAGGATCCCAATACCCCGGTGCCGCAACATGACGGTCGGCCTGACCCTTGATTGTGTTCGTCGGCCTGCTGATCGCCTTTGTGCTGGTGATGATCTTTTCCCGCCCGGCGACGCGCAATTGCCGCTGGCGACGGGGCAGGGAAAACGGGCAGGTGGTTTGGACCTGTGCGTATTGTGGCGCAAAAACCCCGGGCAGCGATCGGGAATCCCCAAAAAATTGCATGCGAACAAAGCCTTAGGTGAAAGCCGCAAAATTTCTTTTGTTGGCATGATTTTTGGGCTTGATCGAATCCGCGAATAACCTCATATGCGGCTTCAAGACGCCAACGCACGCGCCTCTGTCGAGGTGGGCAAGCACCCACGCGGTTACGTAGCGACGGTAACGTCTCCCTTGGAACTGAGCGGTCTGAGCCGGAAAACCGGAATGGCCGAGTCTTTTGGAGATGACCATGAACGCATATGTAACCGGGCTTTCGGCCTGCGATGCCGCTGTTGTATCCGGCAGCGATTTTTCCCGCACCGAAGCCTTCATCCGTGACAATATCTTTGCCCGTCCGACCCTGGTGATCGACACCCAGGCCGTGGCCCGCCAATACGCCGCCCTGTCACAAGGTCTGGGCCGTGCGCGCATCCATTATGCGGTCAAGGCCAACCCGGCCCCGGAAATCCTGCGCACCCTGCGCGAGCTGGGGTCGAACTTTGACGCGGCGTCGCGGGTCGAGCTGCAAATGTGCCTGGATGCCGGTGCACGCCCGGATCAGCTGTCGTTTGGCAACACCATCAAACGCGCATCTGACATTGCTTGGGCGCATAGCGTCGGTATTGACCTGTTCGCGGTGGATGCCGAAGAAGAGATTGAAAAGATTGCCGAAAATGCGCCCGGCGCGCGTGTCTATCTGCGGATCATTGTCGAGGCGACCGAAGCGGAATGGCCGCTGACCCGCAAGTTCGGCTCTGCGCGTGACAAGGCGCTGGCGCTGATTTCGGATGCCAAGGCACATGGGTTGAACCCGGTTGGTCTGTCGTTCCATGTCGGGTCGCAAACCCGTCGCGCCGCGATGTGGGCACCGATCCTTGATCAGGTTGCGGCGGTCTGGCACGCGGCAAAGACCGAAGGTCACGAGCTGACCCTGCTGAACATCGGCGGTGGTTTCCCGGCCTTTTATGGCAAGGAAATCGACGCACCGGCGCTCTATGCCGCCGAAGTCATGCGGTTGGTGCAAGAGCGGTTTGGCGACGTGCCGGAAATCATGGCGGAACCGGGCCGGGGTCTGGTGGCCGAGGCCGGTATGATTGCGGCCGAGGTCCTGTTGGTGTCGCGTAAATCCGAAAACGATCTGCATCGTTGGGTCTATCTCGACATTGGCCGTTACTCTGGTCTGGCCGAAACCGAAGGCGAAGCAATCCGCTATCAATTCGTCACCGACCGCGATCATGAAACAACCGGCGCCTGCATTCTGGCCGGCCCGTCCTGTGACAGCGCCGATGTGTTGTATGAAAAACAGCCGGTGCAATTGCCGGTTGGCCTGCGCGCCGGTGACCGTGTGATGATCCGGGCCTGCGGGGCCTATACCTCGACCTATGCCAGCGTTGGTTTCAACGGCTTTCCGCCGCTGGATGTGATCGCGATCTGAAATCGACCTGTCGAACGGTAAAAAACGGGGCGTGCCATTGGCGCGCCCCTTTGCCGTCTATGCCCCGGTTTACTTGGCGAATGCGGCCTCAAGCGCGATTTCCACCATGTCGCCAAAGCTGGTTTCGCGTTGCTCACTGGGTAGCGCTTCGCCCGTCAGAAGATGGTCCGACACGGTCAAAACCGCCAATGCACGCGCCTTGTGCCGCGCAGCCAGGATATAGAGTTCGGCGGCCTCCATTTCGACCCCGAGGATACCGTGACGGGTCATCTGTTCATTGAGGTCCGGGCGTTCATCGTAAAACACATCCGATGAATAGATGCCGCCAACGTGACAGGTGGTGCCGCGGGCCTCGGCCGCCTGGACGGCTTTGCTCAACAGTGGATAATCGGCGCAGGGGGCAAAATTCAACTCGCGCAGAATGCCGCGCGACGGGGTGGACAGGGTGGTGGCGGTCATGGCGATAATGACATCGCGCACCTTCACATGGTCCTGCATCGCGCCACAGGATCCAATGCGGATCAGGGTTTTCGCACCATAATCGCGCAGCAATTCGTTGGCATAGATCGACAGCGATGGCATGCCCATGCCCGAGCCTTGGATCGAAACCGGGTGGCCCTTCCATGTGCCGGTGTATCCCAACATGCCGCGCACTTCGTTCACCAGACGCACATCGTTCAGGAATGTCTCGGCAGCCCAACGCGCGCGATAGGGATCGCCGGGCATCAAAACGGTTTCAGCTATTTCGCCGGGTTTGGCACCGATATGGACGGTCATGGCAATCTCCGATGGGGCAATGATGTGGGTTTGACTTTGGCATTGGGTCCAATGGATCACAACCCGCCTCCGCTGTGCATTCCGGGCCTTTGAAATCGGGGCTAATACCCCTATGGTTGATTTTAGTGGATTTTTCGGAAGGCATGACCGGGTGTCGACCTTGATAATAGGATTGTGTTTGGCGTTGGGGGTGTGCCTGCTCTGTGGGGTGACCCTGGCCGTACGGCACGTCAGACGCCAAAACAAACAGCTCGCCGCGTTGAACGAGCGGGTGACCGTGATGGCGGCCGAAAACGCACGTTTGCTGCATATGGTTGAATTCGACGACCTGACCGCCGCCCGGTCGCGGCGGTATCTGCGCGTTTTGTTTTCGCGCAGCCGCCAGGATGGCACCAATGCGATGATTTTTGTCGATCTTGATGAATTCAAAAGCGTGAACGATGGCTTTGGCCATCGGGCAGGGGATGTGTTCCTGCGTCAGGTCGCCCAGGCGTTGACCGGGGCTTGCCGCGAGCGCGAGACGCTTTTTCGTCACGGCGGCGATGAATTCTGCATCTATCTGGAACAGGTTGAAATGGATGTGGCGGTGGCACGTGCGCGGGATTTCGTCAAAACCGTGTCCGATACAATTGTAGCCATCGACGGGGTCAAGGTCCGTCGGACCGCCAGCGCCGGGGTGGCCCGGATCGACGCCGGTCAGGATATGATGGGCGCTCTCTATTATGCGGATGAGGCGCTTTATGCGGCCAAGCAGGCGGGCGGCAATTTGGTCAAGGTTACCGAAGGCGAAACCCTGAAATCCATGATTGCGCGGCGCACCGGTCCGCGGGCCGAAGATGTGGCCGAAGCGATCCGCAAAGAGGAAATCACCTATTTCGTTCAGCCGGTGTTTGACACATTGGCCGGGCATGCCATCGGGGTCGAGGCGCTGATCCGTTGGGTGCGCGCCGATGGTGATGTCTTGTTGCCGGAAAAATTCATCGACGTCATGGCCGGAAACTATCACAGCAATCTGGCCGCACCGCCGGGGGCCGCAACACAGGTGGTCAACGCCTTTAGTGCCGCCAATACCGGGGTCTATTGCGCGTTCAACATTTCCTCGCGATTTCTGGAGCGGTCGATAGAAGCCAACCTCCGGTTTGCCAACAAGTTGACCAAAGGGTTCGACCCATCGAAATTTGTGTTCGAAATTGTCGAAAGCTCGGTCATTCGCAACCCCGAACGGACCCGCGATCTGTTGGAGCAGCTGCGCGCGCAGGGGATTCGCATTGCGCTGGATGATTTTGGCACCGGGTTTTCCAACCTGGAGCGTTTGCAGCAATATCAGGTGGATATTGTCAAAATCGACCGCCGCTTTGTTCAGGGGTTGGGCAGCGCGCGGGTGGATTCCGGGATTCTGCGCGCGCTATACGACCTGTCCTGTAGCATGGGGTTCATGGTGATTGCCGAAGGTGTGGAAACCGAACAGGAACTTGCCGCGCTGCAAGACATCGGGATCTACAACGCCCAAGGCTATCTTCTTGGGCGGCCGGAACGGGTCAGCTATTGGCAGAACCGAATTGCCAAGCCGCTTCCACCAGCGCTCTGCGTGAAGAAGTCGGCCTGACCGTGGGCGGCGGGTTATTCCGCCGCCACCGATTTCGGATCTGCAAGGGTCACGATGTCGGCCATGATGGTGTTCAATTCGAAATCCTTGGGCGTATAGACCCGTGTCACGCCCATCGACAGAAGCCGCCGCGCGTCGTCGTCCGGGATGATCCCGCCGACAATCACCGGCACATTGCCCAGCCCCGCCGCGCGCATACGTTCCATCATATCCTCGACCAGCGGGATATGTGAGCCCGACAAAATCGAAAGACCAACCACATGTGCCTTGTCTTCGACAGCGGCGGTGACAATCTCTTCGGGGGTCAGGCGGATACCGTCATATGAAATATCCATGCCGCAATCACGGGCACGAAAGGCGATCTGCTCTGCACCATTGGAATGGCCGTCCAGCCCCGGTTTGCCGACCAGGAATTTCAACCGCCGGCCCAGACGGTCGCTGACCGCATCCACCGATTGGCGCAACTCGTCGAGGTTTTCGGTCCGGTTCGACACCGAAGTCGACACACCCGTCGGCCCGCGATATTCGCCAAAGGCCTTGCGCATCTCGGCGGCCCATTCGCCGGTGGTGACCCCGGCCTTTGCGGCGGCAATGGACGGCGGCATGATATTGGCACCGTCACGTGCGGCGGCGCGCAGATCGGCCAAAGCTGCCGCAACGGCGGCGGCATCACGTTCGCTGCGCCATTTGTCCAGTTGGTTGATCTGGTCCTTTTCCACTGCCGGGTCGACGGTCATGATGCCGCCATCCTCGGTCATCAAGGGCGACGGCTCGGTCTCGGTCCAGCGGTTGACGCCAACAACCGTGGTGTCGTTGCGTTCAATCCGGTTCAGACGGTCGGCGTTGGATTCCACCAGACGTGATTTCATATATTCGATCGAGGCCACCGCGCCGCCCATCGAGTCGAGGTTCGCCAGCTCGGCGCGTGCGCCTTCCTTCAGCGCCTCGACCTTGCGGTCCACCGCCGGGTTGCCATCGAACAGGTCGTCAAATTCCAGAAGGTCGGTCTCATAAGCCAGGATCTGTTGCATCCGCATCGACCATTGCTGATCCCAGGGGCGGGGCAGGCCGAGTGCTTCGTTCCAGGCGGGCAATTGCACCGCACGGGCGCGGGCGTTTTTCGACAGCGTCACCGCCAGCATTTCGATCAGGATGCGATAAACGTTGTTTTCCGGCTGTTGCTCGGTCAGGCCAAGCGAGTTGACCTGGACGCCATAGCGGAACCGCCGCTGTTTCGGATCGGTCACGCCATAGCGCGTTTCACAGATTTCGTCCCAGAGATCGACAAAGGCGCGCATCTTGCACATCTCGGTCACGAAGCGGATGCCGGCATTCACGAAGAACGAAATCCGCTGCACCACGGCGGGGAAATCCGCCTCTGGCACACGCGGGCGCAGTTCATCCAGAACAGCGGTGGCGGTGGCCAGCGCAAAGGCCAGTTCCTGCTCCGGTGTCGCGCCGGCCTCTTGCAAATGATAGGAACAGACGTTCATCGGGTTCCATTTCGGGATATGCGAATAACAATATTCCGCCACATCCGCGATCATTTTCAGGCTGGGTTTCGGCGGGCAGATATAGGTGCCGCGCGACAGATATTCCTTGATCAGGTCGTTTTGCACGGTGCCTTGAAGCTTGGAAATATCCGCGCCCTGTTCCTCAGCCACGGCAACATAAAGCGACAGCAACCAGGGCGCAGTGGCATTGATCGTCATCGAGGTGTTCATCTGATCCAGCGGGATCTGGTCGAACAGCGCGCGCATGTCCCCCAGATGACAGACCGGCACGCCAACCTTGCCGACCTCGCCCCGCGCCAGCACATGGTCGCTGTCATACCCTGTTTGGGTTGGCAGATCGAAAGCCACCGACAGGCCGGTCTGGCCCTTGGCCAGATTGTTGCGATAGAGCGCGTTGGATGCAGCGGCCGTGGAATGGCCGGCATAGGTGCGGATGAGCCAGGGCTTGTCGGCCTTGCGGGTCTCGGTCATGTCAGCCTCGTGATTCTTGGACGTAATTTTGTTTCGTTAATGACGTCATATGCGAAATAAAGTGGCGTTGTCAATTCGCTGCATCGCGGCGTGTTCCCATGTTTACGCAATTGCAGCAAAATGCAAACGTGGCGCCATGATTGGCACCATTGAAATCCCCGTTTGGCTGTTTTTGTTGATCCTTGCCTTTGCGGTGGTCACATTCGCATCGCATTTCCTGTTCCCGTCTGTGCGTTGGTTTTTACGCCGCCGGATGGAACGCGTGGTGGCGCGGATCAATCAACGGCTCGAGCGGCCGATCGAACCGTTCAAACTGGCGCGGCGGGTCGATATGATCCAGCGGCTGATTTATGACCCCCAGGTGAGCGAGGCCGTGGTCGCCTATGCCCAGGCCAATGGCGTGCGCGAGGATGTGGCGTTTGAAAAAGCCCGCCGGTACGCGCGCGAGATTGTGCCATCCTTTTCCGCCACCGCCTATTTCGGTGTGGCGATCCGGCTGGCGCGGTGGTTGTCACGTTCGCTTTATCATGTGCGGCTGACAAATCAGGACGACGCGGCCATCCGGGCGATCAATCCCGAGGCCACGGTGGTCTATGTGATCAATCACCGGTCAAATATGGACTATGTGCTTGTCACCTATCTGGCGGCGGAACGCTCTGCGCTGGCCTATGCGGTGGGGGAATGGGCGCGGGTCTGGCCGCTGTCTTTCTTGATCCGGTCGATGGGGGCCTATTTCATTCGCCGCAAAAGCCGCGATGACCTCTATCGGCGGGTCCTGGCGCGGTATGTGGCGCTGGCCACGGCCGGGGGGCTGGCCCAGGGCATGTTTCCGGAGGGCGGTCTCAGCCTGACGGGCGCACCGGCGGTGCCGCGCGTCGGTTTGCTGAAATACATCGTGGATGGCTGGGATCCGGCCGGGCGTGATGTGGTCTTTGTGCCGGTGGCCCTGAACTATGACCGCGTGCTGGAGGATCGGGTGCTGATCGCGGCGGGCAAATCCGGTGAGCGGCGGTTTCGTGGTCGTCTGGGCGAGGCTTTGATCTTCTTGCTGCGCCACATCCGCTTGCGGGTGATGGGGAAATTTCACCGTTTTGGCTGTGCGGCGGTCAGCTTTGGCATGCCGTTGGATCTGCGCGGCTTTGTCGAAATTCAGGGTCGCCGCCCCGAGGCGTTGGCGCAGGAGTTGATGACCCGGATCGGCGCGGCGGTGCCGATCCTTCCGGTGCCATTGGTGGCCTATTGCCTGCGGGACGGAACGGCACGAACCCGGGCCGAGATCGAAGCCCTGGCCGAAGCGTTCCCCGGCGTTTGCCCTGAAAAGGATGCAGATGCAGGTGCAAGCGCCGGACCGGCGGAGGTTGCCGCGGGAATCGAAGGGTTGTTGCGGCGCGAACTGATTGCGGAAACCGCGGGACGGTATGCGATTTTGCCGCATCAAGCAGAGGTGGTGGCGTTCTATGCCAATTCGATTGCGCATCTCGCCCGCTCAGATGCTGCGCAAGCACGGTGATTTCTGCATCGGCTCGGTTATAAAATTACAAAAATGGCATCATGTGTGTTGCAATGTTGCGCTTGGGGCGATATTGCAGACAAACGCACCGCGATTCTGCATTGCGGCATGATTTAGCCAAGGAGGCCCACATGGCACTGGACACGCACGGCGGCATCGCCGCTTATGAGGCGCCTGAAAAGGACCTGTATGAATTGGGCGAAATGCCCCCGATGGGATTTGTTCCCAAGCAGATGTATGCTTGGGCCATTCGCCGTGAACGTCACGGCAACCCCGACACGGCCATGCAATTGGAGGTCGTGGATGTGCCCGTGCTGGACAGCAACGAGGTGCTGGTTCTGGTGATGGCCGCCGGTGTGAACTACAATGGTGTCTGGGCATCCCTCGGCCAGCCGATCAGCCCGTTTGATGGCCACGGCAAGCCGTTCCATATTGCGGGTTCCGATGCTTCGGGCATCGTCTGGGCCGTGGGTGACAAGGTGAAGCGCTGGAAAGTCGGCGACGAGGTGGTGATCCACTGCAACCAGGATGATGGCGACGACGAGGAATGCAACGGCGGCGACCCGATGTATTCCGCCAGCCAGCGGATCTGGGGATATGAGACACCGGACGGCTCTTTTGCCCAGTTCACCAATGTCCAGGCCCAGCAGCTCATGCCGCGCCCCAAGCATCTGACATGGGAAGAGAGCGCCTGCTACACGCTGACGTTGGCCACTGCCTACCGGATGCTGTTCGGCCACGAGCCGCATGATTTGAAACCCGGCCAGAACGTTCTGGTCTGGGGGGCGTCGGGTGGTCTGGGATCTTATGCGATCCAGCTGATCAATACAGCCGGTGCAAATGCCATTGGTGTGATCTCGGACGAGGACAAGCGTGACTTTGTCATGGGGCTGGGCGCCAAGGGTGTCTTGAACCGCAAGGATTTCAATTGCTGGGGCCAATTGCCCACGGTGAACACCCCGGAATATGCCGAGTGGTTCAAAGAGGCCCGCAAGTTCGGCAAGGCGATCTGGGACATCACCGGCAAGGGCGTGAACGTCGATATGGTGTTCGAACACCCCGGCGAAGCCACATTCCCGGTGTCGACCTTTGTGGTGAAAAAGGGCGGGATGGTTGTGATCTGCGCGGGCACCACCGGTTTCAACCTGACGTTTGACGTGCGCTACATGTGGATGCACCAAAAGCGTCTTCAGGGCTCGCACTTTGCCCACCTGAAACAGGCGGCTGCGGCCAACAAGTTGATGCTGGAACGGCGGCTTGATCCCTGCATGTCCGAGGTGTTCGACTGGGCGGATCTGCCGGCCGCGCATATGAAAATGCTGCGCAACGAACACAAGCCGGGCAATATGTCGGTTTTGGTTCAGGCACCGCGCACCGGTCTGCGCACATTCGAAGACGCGCTTGAAGCCGGTCCAAAGTCTTAAGATCGTCGGCGGGCCGATCAAGGTCCGCCGCTCGACAGGCAGATGCCCTTAAGGATGAGGGTGTGAATCACCTCGCAACGGCCCGCGGCACCCGACACGGTGCGGCGGGCCGTTTGACGTCAAAATGCGAAACTTTTTCATTTCAATCCTTTGCATTTTCCCACCTCGCTATTTTTGGGGAGGGAAAATAGGTGAATTTTCCAGAAACCCTTCTCATGCTATGGTTGTATTAACTTATCGTTAACCAATGGCAGAGAGAGTCGTTATGAAACACGAATGGATACTCGACGTACTGGCCGATCTCAAAAAATTCGCTGTATCGAACGGGCTGCCTTCCTTGGCTGAGCAGCTGGATGATGCGCGGGTTGTCGCAATGGCAGAGGTCGCCTCGTGCGCGGAAGGGGCGCAGATTGGGCTTCGCGGTGAACACGCCACGATTGGATGTGATACTGGCACGGTTGGAGCAATCCGCCGCGCTTGAAGAACTGCAAGACATCATTGTCGGATTACGAGATGTCTTTGGGGTCGACCATTTGGTCTACCATTGGGTCAACAGCAATGGCGATCAATACGGATGCGGCACCTATGCCCCGGAATGGGTCGAACGCTATCTCGACCAGGGGTATTTGCGAATTGATCCGGTGGTCTTGGGCTGCTTTCAGCGGTTTCACCCGGTTGATTGGAAAATGTTGGATTGGTCATCCCGTGCGGCGCGGGCCTTTCAGAAGGAGGCAATGGAATACGGCATAGGCAATCAGGGGTTTTCGATCCCGATCCGGGGCCCCAAAGGCCAATTTGCCCTCTTTACTGTCAACCACCGATGCGACGATCCGGCCTGGCAGAGCTTTTGTGACGGCAATCGCCGGGATTTGATCCTAGTGGCACATTATTTCAACCAAAAGGCGCTGGAATTCGAACCAGACCGCTTGCCTGAGCAGGGTCAATCCCTCTCTCCGCGCGAGGTTGAGGCGATGACGCTGTTGGCGGTTGGGTTGAGCCGGGCACAGGCGGCGGAACAGCTGTCGATCTCGGAACATACATTGCGGGTCTATATTGAATCGGCCCGCTTCAAATTGGGCGCTATGAACACCACTCACGCAGTGGCCCGTGCACTGAGTCGCGGGCTGATCGTTGTCTAAAGGTTAAGACCCGCGCGCTCAGCTCTGCGGGCCTTAACCCTTTGTGGGCCAGCTTCTCTCTCGACACGAGAGGAGTGCCCCACCATGATCCGTTATCTTTATGCCGACCAACTGGCCCAGGAACCCACGCTGGCGGGTGCCATGTTTCGCGACCGTGCCGATCAGTTCCATACACGGCTGGGCTGGGAGGTTCAGGTCGACGAACGCGGCGAAGAACGCGACGAATATGACCGTGAAAACCCGCTTTATGTCATTTGGCAAACCCCGGACGGTGGCCATGGCGGCTCAATGCGGTTTTTGCCCACGGTTGGGCGCACCATGGTCAATGACCACTTCATCCATCTGACCGACGGTGTCCGCATTCAAAGCCCGCTGATCTGGGAATGCACCCGGTTTTGCATGGCGCGAAATGCCGGTGGCAATGTGGCGGCGGCCCTGATGTTGGCGGGCGGCGAGATCATGCAGAATTTTGATGTCGAACATTTTGTGGGCGTGTTTGACGCCCGCATGGTGCGGATCTATCGCCGGATCGGTGCCTCGCCCGAGGTTCTGGGCAGCGAAGGCGAAGGCCGGTCCCGGATCAGTGTCGGACTTTGGGGGTTCTCGCCCGAGGCCCAGCAACGGGTGTCTGCCAGCGCCGGAATCCCGGCCAGCCAGTCGCGCCATTGGTTCACCCGTGCCTTTGCGCCGGCGGACCAGCTGGCCGAAATAGCCTGATCCGGCGCAATCGCGTTTGAACGCTCTGGCACTTGTTCGGGTGGGCCTATAGTGTCCGCCCATGACAGTGCCCACGCTCACTTTTTCCGAAGATCAGGCCGAAGCCTTTGACCGTGTGAGCACGGTTTTGCGCGCTGCCGGCATCAATCTGGACGACGCTATTTTGTCCCCCCCGCGTGATGGCCGCAGCAACGTGCTGGCCATCACCGGCAAGGCCGGTTCGGGCAAGACATTGTTGTTGGCCGAGCTGTACAAAGCGTTAAAAGACGCCGGGGTCGACATTGTGTCCGGCGATTGGGAAGGGCGCAAGCGCAAGGACCGGCGCACGCTGGCAATTCTGGCGCCGACGAACAAGGCCGCCAGCGTATTGCGCATGCGCGGCGTGCCTGCCACCACCATTCACCGCATTCTTTATACACCGGTGTATGACCCGGAATATGAACGCATTGCCGAATGGCTGGCGGGCAATGGCGAACGCCCCGACATCGAAGGTTTGACCGACGCGGCACTCGACCGGGCACATGCATTTTATCAGACCAACAATTCCATCCCCGGGGCGCTGGCGGCGGCTGGGCTGCGCGGATCGGATTTCATCACCGGATGGAAACGGCGCGAAGAAGAGCTGGATATCGGGTTTGTCGACGAAGCCTCGATGTTGGATGATCGGCAATATGGTGATCTGCGGGAAATTTTCCCGACCTTGGTGATGTTTGGCGATCCCGCCCAGCTGGCCCCGGTCAATCAATCCGGCGCGATGGTGTTTGAAAAGCTGGACGAGGACCGGGTTTTGGCCCTGCGCCGCATTCACCGGCAAGAAGCGGACAATCCGATCCTTGATCTGGCCCATGCGCTGGCGGATCCGACGTTGGAATTCCACGATTTCGAACAGATGGTGGAAGAAAAGTCCAAATCCGATGACCGTGTGGTCTGGGGCCAGCGGGTCGAGGTTGATCTGATGGCGCGCTCGCCGGTTCTGGTCTGGCGAAATGCCACGCGCATCCGGCTGATCAATGCCTTTCGCAAGGTGCACGACGCGCCGGACGACCGCCTGCTTGAAGGTGAGCCGCTGATCTGTGATGGCATCGAATTGCCGCTGAAACATCGCAAGAAACGTCTGGATCTGGAGGCGCGGGGCCTGATCAAGGGCGCGCAGGTGGTCTATCTTGGCGCGGGCAAGAAGCCGGGGTTTTCCCGTCTGCATGTGATGGGCGCGGAAGATCCACGGGTGTCCGCGGCGTCGATCGTGAAAATCGAAATGCCGGACGAGGAGGAGCCGTTCATTCCTTTTGCCGCCCGGATGGGGGCGACATTTTTGCATGGCGCCGCTGTGACGATCCACAAGGCCCAAGGGTCACAATGGGACAGCGTCCAGGTTTTTGCCCCGGATTTGTTTGTTGCGGCCCGCATGGGCCGGGTCGAGGCCGGGCAACCGCTGTGGAAACGACTGGCCTATGTGGCGATCACCCGGGCGCAGGACCGTCTGATCTGGGTGGTGCGCAACCGGCTGGCGCGCCCGACATACGAGTTGCGGGTGGATGATCTTCCGGTGCCACAAACGGCCCTGACACTGGAGGCTCTGGAAGACTGACGCGTTTCACGAAACGCTTGTGATCTGGGGGGGCAGGAGGCCCCGGAGCAGGTCCGGGGCGGCGTCAGCGCAGGGTTGTTGTTTCGGTTTTCTCGCTGATGATTTCGTCACCGCGCAAGAGTTGAACGATGAGTTCATAGGTGCCGCTTGGCCAGCCGGACGGTTGGGCCCTGCGGCCGGCAGCGCGGAAAAATGTGGCCTGCGGTTTTTCGAGTTGGGTGTCGCTGGTGGTGATCTGCCCAGCGGGGCCATCGATCACAATGCGCAGGACATCGCCAGCCCGACCGCCAAACGCATATCCATATCCCACCAAGGCGGTATCGCGGCGTGGGGCAATGTCGTCGGCGGTTCCAATTTGCACCTGGGAATAATCCGGCACACCGGCGGAAAACCCGACGTCGATCACTCCGCCTGGCACGTAGGGCAGCCGATCCGCCCAGAGTGTTTGATCGGCGTCACAGGAGGCCGCGCCATTTGGCGCAAAAGGATCGACCACTGCGCCATCCTTGCGGACCGAAAGATGCAAATGCGGGAACTCTGTGCGGCCGCTAAGGCCGACAAGCCCAAGCGCGGTGCCGGTGGCGACCTCCTGACCCGAGCGGACCAGAACCGAGCCGCGCCGCAAATGGCAATATTGGGTTTCCCAGCCATCGGCATGTTGGATCACAACACCATTGCCGCAGTCGCGGTTGGCAAGATCGCGCCCAGCATACACTTCGTCCGCCATCCCGTCGCGGGTGCCGCGCACCACGCCGGGGGCTGCGGCGCGCACGATCACCCCGCGCTGCATGTCCTCTTGTGTGGGGAGGGCGAAATCCGTGCCCTTGTGGCCATCATAGCTCAGACCCTGGCAGAGGAAATCCCGTGCGCCGGGACCGGGGTCGTGGTCGACAAATTGCTGGATGTAACAGGATTGCCCAAGGATACAGTCAACGGGCTGCGCCAACAAAAAAGGCTCAGCCACCACAGGGGCGGCTGAGCCAATCATCAGGATCGCGATGATCCGTTTGATCATTCGGCGGTCAGAAGCGGTGGCTTCTTGCCAGTCAGGCGCGGTTTGTCCGGCCCGCTGATTTGCAGATCGATCTTGCCGTCCTTGACCGAGACACGAACAACACCGCCCTTGGCCAGTTTGCCAAACAGCAATTCTTCGGCCAGTGGCTTCTTGATGTGTTCCTGGATCACCCGACCCAGCGGTCGCGCGCCCATTTTGTCGTCGTAACCTTTGTCACCCAACCATTCGGCGGCGGGTTTCGTCAGCTCGATTGTGACGTTGCGATCCATCAACTGCGCTTCCAGTTGCAGAACGAACTTTTCCACCACCAGCGAAATCACTGCTTTTGGCAGCGGTTTGAAGCTGATGACCGCATCCAGACGGTTGCGGAACTCCGGTGTGAAGGTGCGTTCGATCGCGGCGGTATCCTCGCCCTCGCGGCGATCCCGGCCAAAGCCGATAGCCGCTTTGGCCTGTTCCGTCGCGCCGGCGTTGGACGTCATGATCAGGATCACATTGCGGAAATCCACAGTGCGCCCGTTGTGATCGGTCAGCGTGCCGTGATCCATCACCTGCAACAGGATGTTATAGACATCCGGGTGGGCCTTTTCCATCTCGTCCAGAAGCAGGACGCAATGCGGGTGCTGGTCGACGCCGTCGGTCAGCTGGCCACCCTGATCGAAACCAACATAGCCCGGAGGCGCACCGATCAGACGCGAAACGGCGTGTTTCTCCATGTATTCCGACATGTCAAACCGCAGCAGCTCAACACCCAGCGTATCCGCCAGTTGTTTTGCCACCTCGGTTTTGCCGACACCGGTTGGCCCGGCAAACAGGTAGTTGCCGATGGGTTTTTCCGGTTCGCGCAGCCCGGCACGGGCCAGTTTGATCGCGCTGGACAGGGCGACAATGGCGTCATCCTGGCCAAAGACCACGCGTTTCAGGCTGGCCTCCAGATCTTTCAGAACCTCGGCATCGCTTTTCGACACGTTTTTCGGCGGGATGCGGGCAATCTTGGCGACCACATCTTCGATTTCCTTGGTGCCGATGGTCTTGCGGCGACGCGATTCCACCAGCAGATGCTGCGCGGCACCGGCTTCGTCGATCACATCAATCGCCTTGTCCGGCAATTTGCGGTCCGTGATATAGCGCGCCGACAGTTCGACAGCGGTCTTGATCGCATCCGCCGTGTATTTGATGTGGTGGTGATCCTCGAAATAGGGTTTCAGACCTTTCAGGATCTTTACCGAATCTTCGACCGAGGGTTCCGCCACGTCGATTTTCTGGAACCGGCGGGCAAGGGCGCGATCCTTTTCGAAATGCTGGCGGAATTCCTTGTAGGTCGTGCTGCCCATGGTGCGCAGTTTGCCGCCCTGCAAAGCAGGTTTCAGCAGGTTCGACGCATCCATCGCCCCGCCGGATGTGGCACCAGCGCCGATTACGGTGTGAATTTCGTCGATGAACAAGACCGCGTTGGGATGGTCCTCCAGCTCATTCATGACTGCTTTCAGACGCTCTTCGAAATCACCACGATACCGCGTGCCCGCCAGAAGCGCGCCCATATCCAGCGAATAGATGGTGGTTTCCGACAGAACTTCGGGGGTTTCGCCGGACACGATCTTACGTGCGAGACCCTCTGCAATGGCGGTTTTGCCGACGCCCGGATCGCCCACCAGAAGCGGGTTGTTCTTGCGGCGGCGGCACAGCACCTGAATGCAGCGCTCGACCTCGGAGTCGCGACCGATCAGCGGATCCACATCGCCAAGCCGGGACTTTTCGTTCAGGTCGACACAATATTTGCCAAGCGCGCTCTCTTTTTGGCCGGCTTCGGCGGTATTTTCGGGCTGCTGGGTCTCATCTTCGATGTCCTGCGCGCCGGATACCGACCGCGCCTCGCCAAAGGCGGGATCCTTGGCCACACCATGCGCGATGAAATTCACCGCATCATACCGTGTCATATCCTGCTCTTGCAGGAAGTAGGCGGCGTTGGATTCGCGTTCGGCAAAGATCGCGACCAACACATTGGCACCGGTCACTTCGGTCCGGCCCGACGATTGCACATGAATCGCCGCGCGTTGGATCACGCGTTGGAAGGCCGCGGTGGGCACCGCTTCGGACCCTTCGATGTCGGTCACCAGATTGGACAGGTCACTGTCGACGTATTCGACAAGTTTCTGTCGCAATTCTTCGGTATCGACGCTGCATGCCTTCATCACACGGGTGGCATCGGGTTCGTCGATCAGGGCCAGAAGCAAATGTTCCAGCGTGGCAAATTCGTGTGAACGGCTGTTGGCAAGGGCCAGGGCCGCGTGGATTGCCTGTTCAAGTGTGTTCGAGAATGAAGGCACTGCGCGTGCTCCTTCTGATTTGGGTCGGCCTGCGCGGAACGCAGGGACAACCTTGGCCTCATAAGGTTAAAGTTTGGTCGATCCGGGACCAGCTTCAAGTTTTTTCTTCATTTTTCTGGTCACATTTCCAAACACTGTAGAGACAGCGCCGTGATTTGCGGCAATGTGGCAGAGGTTATTTGAAGCTGTCCCGCCGTTTTCGGACCTCGGCAAAGACAGACACGGGATCGCCATCCGCCAGTGCAACCGCCGTTTTCACCGCCGCAACATGGGCGCGCAAAAATGGGTTGGTGGCCAGCTCTTGTGCTAACGTGGTGGGAACGGTGGCACGCCCCGCTGCGCGTGCTGCCGCGATTTCTTCTCCGCGAGAGATAAGATCATTATTGCCCGGTTCAATGGTCATGGCAAAACGAAAATTGGTTTCCGCGTATTCATGGCCGGAACAAATCACTGTGTCCGGCGGCAGGGCGGCCATTTTCTGCATCGAGGCCATCATCATATCGGGCGTGCCTTCGAACAACCGGCCACAACCCAGCGCCATCAGACTGTCCATCGTCACGAGGAACCCGGACTTCGGCAGGTGATAGGCGACATGGCCGATGGTATGGCCCGGCACATCCAAAACGGTCACCTCTTCGCCGCCAAAGGCAATGCTGTCGCCTTCGACCACCTGTTGGTCCAGCGGCGGCAGACGATGCGCGTCCGCCTTGGCACCAATGACACGGGCAGGGGCGGCGCGCAGCAGATCGGCGGTGCCGTCCACATGATCCCAATGGTGATGGGTCAAAAAGATATGGCTGAGCGTCCAGCCCCGGGTTTCCAATGCGCTCAGGATCGGCCCGGCCTCCGGCACATCAAACACGGCGGTCTCGCCGGATTGGGCATCATGCATCAGATAAGTGTAATTATCCGACAGGCACGGGATGGTCACAAGCTCAAGGGGCATGGCAATTCGCGGCTCCGTTGCTAGAGTGGCCCCCAAGTCTGACCCAAAGGAGCGCGGACCGCAATGCACCTTGATGTGCAGGATCTGAGGAATTTCTATTACCGCAGCACGCTGGGCCGTGCGGCGCAAAAGGCCGTGCGCGAACGGATGCTGAAAATCTGGCCCGAGGCCAAGGGCCAAACCGTGGCCGGATATGGCTTTGCCGTGCCATTGCTGCGGCCCTATCTGCGGGACGCGCGCCGGGTGATTGCAATGATGCCGGGCCCGCAGGGGGTGATGCCCTGGCCTGCGGGCGCGCCAAACGTGTCTGTTCTGACAGAGGAAACGCTGTGGCCGATTGAAACCGGTCGTATCGACAAACTTTTGCTGTTGCATGGGCTGGAAACCTCAGAACGTCCCACGGCGCTGCTGGAGGAATGCCACCGGGTGCTGGGGCCGGGGGGCAAGGTGATGTTCATCGTGCCGAACCGCGCGGGCCTGTGGTCGCGCAGCGATGCCACGCCTTTCGGCTTTGGCCGCCCCTACAGCCAGGGCCAGCTTGAGACCCAATTGCGCGTGCATGGCTTCATGCCAGAGGCCCACGCCGCGGCGCTCTATCAACCGCCGTCGCGCCGCCGCTTTTGGCACAAGGCCGGCCCGGTCTGGGAACGGATGGGCCAGCGATTTGGCTTGCCATTGCCGGCAGGGGTGTTGATGGTTGTGGCATCCAAACGGGTGCAGGCACCTTTGGGTCCGGGCAACCGGGTGCGGGTGCGAAACCCGTTGGAAGTGCTCAGCCCGACGCCCGCAAAAGGCATCAAACCAGTATAGGCGCTAACATGTAAATCAGGGTCGGTCATCGCACCAAAATTGCGCAGAAAACCGGCACGGGAATCGTGGATCTTCACAAATTCGCGCGTTTTTTGTTGTCTTTCCGGTGCCGCATTCGGTCGCATATGAGCTAAGTCACTGGTTTTTATCAAAAAACACCAGTTCGGAAAAGCCTTCAAGCATGTTGCGGGGTAGGGTAGGCTCTGCTACATCCGCGTTGATTTTGCGCTTTGAGCTACATCAAGGCCGGGAAACGCCCCCGGAATTCGCATCCTGCGAAGAACCGGGGCCAGATAGTCGGAAGGGTGGACGTGTCCGAACCAGCTTCGATTTCCTCTGGCATTGCTGATCGCTATGCGACAGCGGTGTTCGAGATCGCGAACGAGAACGGCAAATTGGCCGAGCTTGAAGGAAACCTTGACGATCTTGCTGCGGCGCTGAATGAGAGCGACGATTTGCGGGATCTGATCAACAACCCGCTCTATACGCGCGCGGCCCAGGGTGCGGCGATCACAGCGCTGGCCCAAAAGATGGAGCTGCGCCCGGTGTTGGCAAAGGCGCTGGGGCTGATGGCCTCCAAGCGCCGGTTGTTCGTGTTGCCTCAGCTCATCAAACAGCTGCGCGCCAAGATTGCAGACCACAAAGGCGAAGTGACCGCAGATGTGGTCAGCGCCCAGCCGCTGTCCCCGGCCCAGGCCGATGCGCTGGCAGCGACGCTGAAAGCGTCCATTGGCAAAGACATAAAAGTGAATGCGACCGTTGATGAAACCCTCATCGGTGGTCTTGTTGTCAAGGTGGGCTCGAAGATGATCGACACGTCGATCCGCTCCAAGCTCAATTCCCTCCAGAATGCAATGAAAGAGGTCGGATAAATGGGTATCCAAGCAGCCGAAATTTCTGCGATCCTAAAGGAGCAGATCCAAAACTTCGGACAAGAGGCGGAAATCGCCGAAGTGGGCCGCGTGCTCTCTGTCGGTGACGGTATCGCACGTGTTCACGGCCTCGACAGCGTTCAAGCTGGCGAAATGGTCGAATTCCCCGGCGGCATCATGGGCATGGCGCTGAACCTCGAGGCCGACAACGTCGGTATCGTGATCTTCGGCTCTGACCGGGACATCAAAGAAGGTGACACCGTCAAGCGCACCAACTCGATCGTGGACGTGCCCGCGGGCAATGGTCTTCTGGGTCGTGTTGTTGACGGTCTGGGCAACCCGCTGGACGGCAAGGGCCCGATTGAATTCTCCGAGCGTCGCATCGCCGACGTCAAGGCACCGGGCATCATCCCGCGTAAATCGGTTCATGAACCGATGGCAACCGGCCTGAAATCGGTTGACGCGATGATCCCGATTGGCCGTGGCCAGCGTGAGCTGATCATTGGTGACCGTCAGACCGGCAAAACCGCCGTGGCGCTTGACGCGATCCTGAACCAGAAAACCTACAACGAAGCCGCCGGCGACGACGAAGACAAGAAGCTGTATTGCATCTATGTCGCTGTTGGCCAAAAGCGTTCGACCGTTGCACAGCTGGTGAAGCGTCTCGAAGAATCCGGCGCGATTGATTATTCGATCGTTGTGGCTGCGACCGCGTCCGACCCGGCCCCGATGCAGTTCCTTGCGCCCTATGCCGCGACCGCAATGGCGGAATTCTTCCGCGACAACGGCCGTCACGCGCTGATCATCTATGATGACCTGTCCAAACAGGCTGTGTCTTATCGTCAGATGTCGCTGCTGCTGCGTCGTCCGCCCGGACGTGAAGCCTATCCTGGCGACGTTTTCTATCTCCACTCCCGCCTGCTGGAACGTTCGGCCAAGCTGAACGAAGACAACGGCTCGGGCTCGCTGACCGCTCTGCCGATCATTGAAACCCAAGGTGGCGACGTTTCGGCGTTTATTCCGACCAACGTGATTTCGATCACCGACGGCCAGATCTTCCTTGAAACCGAATTGTTCTATCAGGGTATTCGCCCAGCTGTGAACACCGGTCTGTCGGTGTCGCGGGTTGGTTCGTCCGCTCAGACGAACTCGATGAAATCGGTTGCGGGTCCGGTGAAACTGGAACTGGCGCAGTATCGCGAAATGGCGGCCTTTGCCCAGTTTGGTTCCGACCTTGATGCCGCGACCCAGCAGCTGCTGAACCGTGGTGCGCGTCTGACCGAGCTGATGAAACAGCCGCAGTATTCGCCGCTGACCAACGCGGAAATCGTCTGCGTCATCTTCGCCGGCACCAAAGGTTACCTCGACAAGATCGCGGTGTCCGACGTGGGCCGTTTCGAACAGGGCATGCTGCAACATCTGCGTTCCAAGCACAGCGATCTGCTGGACTTCATCACCAAGGAAGACCCCAAGATCAAAGGTGAAGCCGAGGACAAGATCCGCGCCGCACTGGACGAATTCGCCGCTGACTTCGCATAAGGAGATAGGGCTATGCCAAATCTCAAGGACCTAAAAAACAGGATCGCGTCGGTCAAATCGACCCGCAAGATCACCAAGGCCATGCAAATGGTGGCCGCCGCAAAACTGCGGCGGGCACAGGAAGCTGCGGAACAGTCGCGTCCCTATACGGAACGGTTCAATGCCGTGATGGCAGGGCTGGCAAAATCTGTGGGTGACAGCGACAGCGCACCCCGGCTTTTGTCCGGCACTGGCAGTGACGATGTGCATCTGCTTGTCGTGATGACCGCTGAGCGCGGTCTTTGCGGCGGCTTTAACGGCAACATCGCCAAGCTGGCGCGCGCCAAGGCGCAAGAGCTTATTGCCCAGGGCAAGACTGTCAAAATCCTGACCGTCGGCAAAAAAGGCCGTGATGCGATCAAACGCGATTTGGGTGCACATTTTGTGGCCCATATCGACCTGAGCGACGTCAAGCGTGTCGGCTATGCCAATGCGCAGGACATCGCAAAGGATGTTCTTGGCCGGTTTGACGGTGGTGATTTCGACGTTGCGACGATCTTCTATGCGAAGTTCGTCAACGTCGTGACCCAAATTCCGACCGCGCAACAGATCATCCCCGCCACATTCGATGTGGACGAGGCCGAGGAAGCCGGGGCGAGCACGCTCTATGACTACGAGCCCAGCGAAGAGGCAATTCTTGCCGATCTGCTGCCCCGTGGTGTGGCAACCCAGATCTTTGCAGGCCTTTTGGAAAATGGTGCATCGGAACAGGGTGCGCGGATGTCCGCAATGGACAACGCAACCCGCAACGCAGGCGAAATGATCGACAAGCTGACGATCGAATACAACCGCTCGCGTCAGGCCGTCATCACCAACGAACTGATCGAAATTATCTCGGGCGCGGAAGCGCTCTAAGAACCGGAGACCTATAAATGGCAAACGCACAAGGCAAAGTGACCCAGGTCATCGGCGCCGTTGTCGACGTACAGTTCGACGACGAGCTGCCGGCGATTCTGAACGCGCTGACCACCGACAACAACGGCAACAATCTGGTTCTGGAAGTGGCCCAGCACCTGGGTGAAAACACTGTCCGGGCCATCGCAATGGAAGCGACCGAGGGCCTCGTTCGCGGTCAAGCGGTCGAAGACACAGGCGGGCCGATTTCGGTTCCCGTCGGCGAGGCGACCCTTGGCCGCATCATCAACGTCATCGGCGAGCCGGTTGACGAAAAAGGTGCAGTTGAGGCAACAGAAACCCGTTCGATCCACCAGCCTGCACCGGAATTTTCCGATCAGGCGACCGAAGCCGAGGTTCTGGTGACCGGGATCAAGGTTATCGACCTGCTGGCGCCTTACGCTAAGGGTGGTAAAATTGGTCTGTTCGGTGGTGCCGGCGTGGGCAAAACCGTTCTGATCATGGAACTGATCAACAACATCGCAAAAGTGCACTCGGGTCTCTCGGTGTTCGCGGGTGTTGGTGAGCGGACCCGTGAAGGTAACGACCTTTACTACGAAATGATCGAATCCGGCGTTATCAACCCCGATAACATGACCGAGTCGAAAATTGCGCTGGTTTACGGCCAGATGAACGAGCCTCCCGGTGCGCGTATGCGGGTTGCCCTGACCGGTCTGACGCTGGCGGAACAATTCCGTGATTCGACAGGTTCTGACGTTCTGTTCTTTGTCGACAACATCTTCCGCTTTACTCAGGCGGGTTCGGAAGTTTCGGCTCTGCTTGGTCGTATTCCTTCCGCTGTGGGCTATCAGCCGACACTGGCCACCGACATGGGTGCGATGCAGGAACGGATTACATCGACAAAGCGCGGTTCGATTACATCGATCCAAGCGGTCTATGTGCCTGCGGATGACCTTACCGACCCGGCACCTGCAACCACCTTTGCCCACCTTGATGCGCAAACCGTTCTGTCGCGTGCGATCTCCGAACTGGGTATCTACCCGGCCGTTGACCCGCTCGATTCCAGCTCGCGTTTGATGGATCCGGCGATTGTGGGTGACGAGCACTATAAAGTGGCGTCCGACGTTCAGCAGATCCTTCAGCGCTACAAATCGCTGCAGGACATCATCGCCATTCTCGGCATGGACGAACTGTCGGAAGAGGACAAGCTGACCGTGGCACGTGCCCGGAAAATCCAGCGTTTCCTGTCCCAGCCGTTCGACGTGGCGAAAGTGTTCACCGGCTCTGACGGTGTGCAGGTTCCGCTGGAAGACACGATCTCTTCGTTCAAGGCGGTTGTGGCCGGCGAATATGACCACCTGCCCGAAGGCGCCTTCTATATGGTTGGCGGCATCGAAGAGGTGAAAGCCAAAGCCGAGAAGATGGCTGCCGACGCGGCCTAATGAACTGGCCGGTTGTTTCCAAACGGGCCCTTCGGGGCCCGCGCGGGAACAACCTCTCCAAAGGAGAAGAAGATGGCAGATGAAATGCAATTCGACCTGGTCAGCCCAGAGCGCAGCCTTGCTTCGCAAAAGGTGACTTCGGTTCAGATCCCGGGTGCGGACGGCGATATGACGGCTATGGCCGACCACGCGCCAACGATCACCACCCTGCGTCCCGGCGTTCTGCGGGTTGATGGGGCCGGCGCAACGGCCGAATATGTTGTGACCGGTGGGTTTGCCCAGATCAATTCCGACGGCGTGACTGTTCTGGCGGAACGGGCGATTGCCCGCACCGACATGACCCAGGAACTGCTGGACGCGATGATCGCCGAGGCCGCTTCGGTGCACAAAGCCGCCAAAGAAGCCAAGGAACCAGCCCAGGGCATGTTGGATGATGCTGCAAAGCTGGTCGCCGATATGGTGGCAATGGGCAGCGAAATTGGCCTTTCGGCCAGCCAGCCCAACCTCTGATCCGGCGAAGATCCGACAAAACCTTTATGATGCGGCGCGTCTCCCTTTGGGGGCGCGCCGTTTCTTTTGGCGGATGCACCTTCGCAGTGCACCATATTGCTCTGGTTCCGGGGGCATTAGTGCTTTTACTCCTTGGGCTGCGGCGGTATTCAGATGGGCAAAACCGACAAAGGTGTCCTCATGTCCAACGACCTTTTCAATTCTTTCATGACCGGCCCTGACGAAAAGGGTCGTTTCGGCAATTACGGCGGGCGCTTTGTGTCCGAGACCCTGATGCCGCTGATCCTCTCGCTTGAAGAGGAATATGAAAAGGCCAAGACAGACAAAGATTTCTGGGACGAGATGGAGTTTCTGTGGAAACACTATGTTGGTCGTCCCAGCCCGCTTTATCATGCCGAAGGGCTGAGCGAACGCCTTGGCGGCGCCAAGATCTATCTCAAGCGTGACGAGCTGAACCACACCGGCGCGCATAAGATCAACAATGTGTTGGGCCAGATCCTGCTGGCCAAGCGTATGGGCAAGACCCGGATTATTGCCGAAACCGGCGCTGGACAGCATGGGGTGGCCACCGCCACCGTCTGTGCCAAGTTCGGGCTGAAATGCGTGGTCTATATGGGCGCGCATGATGTTGAACGGCAAAAGCCGAATGTGTTCCGCATGCGCCTTCTGGGGGCCGAGGTGGTGCCGGTCACGTCTGGGCGTGGCACGCTCAAGGACGCGATGAACGATGCGCTGCGCGACTGGGTGACCAACGTGCGCGATACGTTCTACTGCATCGGCACCGTGGCCGGGCCGCATCCCTATCCGGCGATGGTCCGCGATTTTCAGGCGATCATTGGCAAAGAAGCCAAAGAACAGATGCAAGAGGCCGAGGGCCGTTTGCCCGACACGATCATTGCTGCCATCGGTGGTGGATCGAATGCCATGGGTCTGTTCTTTCCCTTCCTAGATGACAAGGATGTGCGCATCATCGGGGTCGAGGCCGGCGGCAAAGGTGTGAACCAGAAGATGGAACATTGCGCCTCGCTGACGGGGGGACGTCCCGGGGTGCTGCATGGCAACCGGACCTATCTGTTGCAGGATGATGATGGTCAGATCCTCGAAGGATTCTCGATCTCTGCCGGTCTCGACTATCCCGGCATTGGCCCGGAACATTCTTGGCTGCATGACACCGGCCGCGCCGAATATGTCGCCATCACCGACAAGGAAGCGCTGGAGGCATTCCAGCTTTGCTGTGAATGTGAAGGCATCATTCCGGCGTTGGAACCCTCTCACGCCCTGGCGCATGTGATGAAGATCGCACCGGATCTGCCGAAAGATCACCTGATCATCATGAACATGTGTGGCCGTGGCGACAAAGACATCTTTGCCGTCGCCAAGCATCTGGGTTTTGACATGGATGATGCCGAGTAACATCCTCCGGGCGGGGGCGGCTGGCCTAATCCCACTGCGGGAATTGGCAAATCTTTTGCCCCGCCCCCACGACCACTGGCCCCGCGTGTCGCCCTGCGCTAAACGGGGCGAAACCACATTTCGGGGACGCCCATGACACGCCACCTCATTACTTCTGCCATTCCCTATATCAACGGGATCAAGCACCTCGGAAACCTGATCGGCTCGCAATTGCCGGCGGATCTGTTTGCGCGGTTCCAACGGGCCCGCGGTAACGAGGTGATGTTCCTGTGTGCCACCGATGAACACGGCACGCCCGCCGAACTGGCCGCCGCAAAGGCCGGCAAGCCGGTGGATGAATTCTGTGCTGAAATGCATGTGGTGCAAGCCGAGATCGCCAAAGGCTTTCGTCTGTCCTTTGATCATTTTGGCCGCTCCTCCAGCCCGCAAAACCGCAAGCTGACCCAGCATTTCGCAGGCCGTTTGGCCGAGGCAGGTCTGATCCGCGAAGTCAGCGAAAAACAGGTCTATTCCCACGCCGATGGCCGCTTCCTGCCGGACCGTTATATCGAGGGCACCTGCCCGAACTGCGGTTACGACAAGGCGCGCGGCGACCAATGCGAAAACTGCACCAAACAGCTTGATCCCACCGACCTGATCGAGCCGCGCAGCGCGGTCTCGGGCTCGACCGATCTTGAGGTGCGGGAAACCAAACACCTTTATCTGCGGCAATCCGATATGCGGGGCCAGCTGGAGGCTTGGATTGATGGCAAAACCGACTGGCCGGTTTTGACCACCTCTATCGCCAAGAAGTGGCTGAACGATGGGGACGGTCTACAGGACCGGGGGATCACCCGTGACCTCGACTGGGGTGTTCCGGTGCAGAAGGGCGATGCGCCCTGGCCGGGAATGGAGGGCAAGGTTTTCTATGTCTGGTTTGACGCCCCGATCGAATATATCGCCAGTGCCGGTGAATGGGCCGAGGCCAACGGCAAGGGCGACGCCGATTGGCAACGCTGGTGGCGCACCGACAAGGGCGCCGACGACGTGCGCTATACCCAGTTCATGGGCAAGGACAACGTGCCGTTCCACACCCTCAGCTTTCCGGCGACGATCCTCGGTTCGGGTGAGCCATGGAAATTGGTCGATTACATCAAGTCGTTCAATTATCTGAATTATGATGGCGGCCAGTTCAGCACCTCGCAGGGGCGTGGCGTGTTCATGGATCAGGCGCTGGCCATCCTGCCGGCCGATTACTGGCGCTGGTGGCTGTTGTCGCATGCCCCCGAAAGTTCGGACAGCGAGTTCACCTGGGAAAACTTCCAGGCCTCGGTGAACAAGGATCTGGCCGATGTGCTTGGCAACTTTGTCAGCCGCGTCACCAAATTCTGTCGCTCGAAATTCGGCGAAGAAGTGCCCGCCGGGGGCGCAAATGGTCCGCGCGAAGAGGCGCTGATCGCCGATCTGACAACCCGTCTGCGCGCGTATGAGGGCCATATGGAGGCCATCGAGGTGCGCAAAGCGGCGCAAGAGCTGCGCGCGATCTGGGTTGCGGGCAACGAATACCTGCAGGACGCGGCGCCATGGTCGACCTTCAAGACCGATCCCGAACAGGCGGCGGCGCAGATCCGTATGGCGCTGAACCTGATCCGGTTCTACGCGGTGATTTCCAGCCCCTTCATCCCCGACGCCAGCGCCCAATTGATGGCTGCGATGCAGACCGATGATGACAGCTGGCCAGCTGAGCTGGATGCCGCGCTGTCGACGCTGCCGGTCGGACATGGGTTTACCGTGCCTGACGTGACCTTCCGCAAGATCACGGACGAAGAACGCGAGACGTGGCAAACCGAGTTCGCCGGCGTTCGCAGCTGATAGGCCATGAAAAAACGCCCGCCGCGGAATGCGACGGGCGTTTCATGTCATGATTTGGCTTCGGCTTAGTTTGACGTCCGTTCAGTTTGACGTCCGCTCAGGCGGCGTCGATCTTGACCAATTCGATGTCGAACGTCAGATCTTTGCCCGCCAGCGGGTGATTGGCGTCCAGCGTGACCACCTCTTCGGTGACCTCGACCACAACAACCGGCATGACCTGCCCGGTTGGGGTCTGAACCTGAAGCTGCGTGCCGGGATCAAGCGGAATATCCGCCGGGATTTCGCTGCGCGGCACGTCCTGACGGGCGCTTGGGTCAGGCTGGCCATAAGCCTCGTCAGCGGGAATGTTCACGACCTTCTTGTCGCCCACTTCCATGCCGGGAATGGCTTTGTCGAGACCGGGAATGATCTGGCCCGATCCGACGGTGAATTCCAGCGGGTCACGCCCCTGCGAGCTGTCAAAGGTGGCGCCGTCGGCCAGTGTTCCGGTATAATGAATGGCAACGGTGTCGCCCGATTTGACCTGGGTCATGCAATCTCCGAGATGTGGGGGGAATGAAAGTGGGAGGCCGCCGCTCTGGCGGGTTCTCCGGATGATGAACCGCTATAATAGCGGCATGCACCGGGATTGGCAAACCGCGTGCGCCGGTGCGGATGCCAATGCCGATTTTGTGCTGTCGCGTCATGTCCCAAGGCCCGGCACCATGCGGAACCATCCCTTGAAAACAAGATGTTGCGGCGGTGTTTTCGGATTGCTTGGCGTCATCAACCCCAGCGCCGCGCCGGTGGGATCCTTGATGATAGCGAAACGGCCCACGCCTTCGACCTCGAACAAATCACGCATGACAGTGCCGCCCATCGCGGCTGTCTGCTTGGCGGCGGCATCGACGTCATCAACGGCGATATACATGAACCAATGGGCGGGGATCTCATCCATATTGGGAATGTCCGCCATGTCCATCATTCCGGCCACCATGTCCTCGCCGCGTTTGGCGACATGATATTCGGCATCGCCCATCGGTACGGTTTCCCAGGTCCAGCCGCAGGTGCTGGAATAATAGGCTTTGGCGCTTGCGATGTCGCGGGTCATGAGTTCGTTCCAGTGGATTTCGCCGTGTACTTTCGGCATTTTGCGCTCCTTTGAGTTTGGCTGCGTCAACGTAACATGGAATCGGGGTTTTCCCTTGGTCTTTCCCGTGCCAGTCTCGCCCAAAAGGGGGACATTGTGATGACAATCACGACCTGTATTTTTGACGCTTACGGCACCTTGCTGGATGTGTCATCGGCGGCGCGGCTGGCGGCGGCGGAACCCGGCCAGGATCATTGGGCGGGCAAATGGCCTGCCTTGTCTGCGGATTGGCGGGCGAAACAGCTGCAATACAGCTGGTTGCGGGCCATCACCGACGATCATTGCGATTTCTGGCAGGTCACGCAGGACGGGCTGGACTGGGCGATGGCGCGTCATGGGCTGGAAAGCGATGTGGCGTTGCGGGAACGGCTGCTGGCCCTCTATTGGGAGCTGCAGGCCTATGCCGAAGTGCCACCGATGCTGGCGACGCTGAAAGCGGCCGGGATGTCGACCGCGATCCTGTCCAATGGGTCGCCGGATATGTTGGCCGGCGCGGTCGAAAGCGCGGGCCTTCAGGAATTGCTGGACGATGTGCTTTCGGTGGAAAGCGTCGGCATCTTCAAGCCGGCGAAACAGGTCTATGACATGGTTGGCACCCGGTTTGACTGTCGCCCGGAGCAGGTGCTTTTTGTATCGTCCAATGGCTGGGACGCGGCGGGGGCGGCGGGCTATGGTTTTCATACCGCTTGGGTCAATCGCGCAAATGAGCCTGTGGACAACCTGCCGGGGCGCCCCCAGCATGTCCTGTCGGATCTGACCGGGATTGCCGGGATCTTGGGGATCTGAATGGCATATTTCACCACTTCGGATGGGCTGAAATTGTATTTCGCGGATGAGGGCACCGGCCTGCCGGTGTTGTGCCTGTCGGGATTGACCCGCGACAGCCGCGATTTTTCCTATGTCCTGCCGCATCTGACCGGCTGTCGGGTGATCCGGCTGGATTATCGCGGCCGGGGGAAATCGGAATTCGCCGCTGATCCGCTCAGCTATAATATCCCGCGCGAGGCGCTGGATGTCGTGGAGCTGTTGGATCATCTCGGGTTGGACCGGGTGGCGATCCTTGGCACGTCGCGGGGGGGACTGGTGGCGATGGCATTGGCCGTGACCGTGCCAGAGCGTTTGATCGGGGTGGCGCTGAACGATATCGGGCCAGAACTGGCCAGTGATGGGCTTGACGTGATCATGGGCTATCTGGGCAAGCAGCCGCCGTGGAAAACCTATGAAGAGGCCGCAGCCGCGCGTGAAAAAGGTGTGATGACCGGGTTTGCCAATGTCCCGGCCAGCCGCTGGCGGCAAGAGGTCGAAACCTTTTATGATCAGACCGCCGATGGGCTGCGCATCACCTATGATCCCGGCCTGCGTGACGCGGTGATTGCCGCCGGTGCCCAGCCGATGCCGGATCTCTGGCCGCTTTATGATGCCTTTGCCGGCAAACCATTGGCGGTGATCCGGGGGGCGAACTCTGATCTTCTCAGCGCCGAAACCCTTGCCGAGATGCAAAAGCGCCGCCCCGATGCCCATATCGCCGTGGTGCCCGATCGTGGCCATGTGCCATTTCTGGATGAGCCTGAGGCGCTGAATGCATTGGGCAATTGGTTGGATGACATGCGATGAACATTGCAATGATTGAAGCCGCCTATGCGCGGATCTCTGGCGTGGTGCGCCGCACACCTTTGCTGTCCTCGCCCTTTCTGGACGAGATCGCCGGGCGGCGGGTGCTGATCAAACCGGAATGTCTGCAACACACCGGCAGTTTCAAGTTTCGCGGCGGCATGTCCGCCTTGTCGGCGCTGGACCCGGCGGTGCGGGCGCGTGGCGTTATCGCCTTTTCATCCGGCAATCATGCCCAGGGCGTGGCGCTGGCGGCGCGGCATTTCGGGGTGCCTGCGGTCATTATCATGCCGTCGGACGCCCCCAAGGTCAAAGTCGCCAATACCCGTGGGCTGGGCGCCGAGGTGGTGCTGTATGAACGTGGGGTCGAAGATCGCGAACCGATTGGCCAGCAGCTGGCCGAAGAGCGTGGCCTGACCCTGATCCGCCCCTATGACGCGCCCGAGGTCATCGCAGGGCAGGGCACCTGTGGTCTGGAAATTGCGCAACAGGCGGCGGAACTGGGGATCGACAGGGCAGAGGTGCTGGTCTGTTGTGGCGGCGGCGGGCTGACGTCCGGGATTGCCTTGGCGGCCGAGGCCCATGCGCCCGGTCTTCGGGTGCGCCCGGTGGAACCGAGGGGGTTCGACGATGTCGCCCGGTCGCTGATATCCGGCCAGCTGGAACGCAATGCGGTCGAGGCGGGCGGCCTGTGTGATGCGGTCTTGACCCCGACACCCGGCACGTTGACCTTTCCGATCATGCAGCGCCTCTGCGGCCCGGGGATCGCGGTCAGCGACGAGGCCGCGTTGCGGGCCATGGCGCAGGCCTTTGTCCGGCTCAAGGTGGTGGCGGAACCGGGCGGGGCGGTGGCGCTGGCGGCTGCGCTGTTCCACGGGGCCGAGATCGAGGCCGATACGGTGGTTTGCACGATTTCCGGCGGCAACGTCGATCCCGCGGTGTTTCAGCGCGCCCTGAACAGCATCGCCTGAAATCGCATCGCCCGATGCGGTCCTGCGCCGCCGGGAATTCCCCGCCGATGCGGGATCGTCCTTGCATGGGGCGGGCCGCAATGTTTCCCTGACTGCAACAGCCGCAGGAGCGTCGCCATGACAGATTTCACCATTGCCTCTTTCAATGTCAAAAACCTGATCGGACCGGACAAGGAATATTACAAGTTCCAGACCTACACCCCCGAGGAATACGCCTGGAAGAAGGATTGGCTGGCCGATCAGATCCTTACCATGGATGCGGATATCATCGGATTTCAGGAAATCTTCGAAGAAGATGCGCTGAGCGATGTGATCAACGAGGCCGATCAGCGTGGCGAGGCGTTGAATGCAGCCGCCATTCCCGACCGCTCCAAACGCTACCATAAAAAGGCGATTTTCCGCAAATTGGCCTACCGGTCGTATGACAATGCCGCGCTGGCCTTTGCGCCGAATTTTGCCGACCAGCATCAGCCCGGAAAACGGCGTCCCGGTCTGGCGATCCTGTCGCGGTTTGGCTTTGTTGGGGATCCCGAGATGATACAGGATCTGGAGGAACCGCTGACCATTCCGTTTCAGCCCCTGCGGGGCCTGGACGCCGAAGACAGTGGTCAATTTACCCTGCATCGCCTGTCGCGTCCCGTCCTTCTGGCGCGGGTGCCGGTGGGGGATCAGGTGATCACGGTCATCAACTGTCACCTGAAATCCAAGCTTGGGGAATATCTGACACCGGCGGGGGCGGAATTTGCGCCCGAGCAGGACCTGTCACATTACGACCCGCTGGGCCGTGCGCTGGGCAGCCTGCGGGCGGCGCTGCGCCGCATGGCCGAGGCCTGGGTGCTGCGACGCTTGATCGTGGGCGAGCTGGAGCAGGGCAATCCGGTGATGGTCCTGGGCGATTTCAACGACGGTGAACATGCGGTCAGCTCGGAAATCATCGCAGGCGAAGTGCCGTTCAAGAATTATTCCTGGATGCTGCGCCACGATGCCAAGACCCCGAACGACCGCTATTCCCGCGAGGAAAACCTGCAAATCACCGAAGCGGTAGACCGCCTGCGGCTGCATTCGGCAGAGAAACTCTTTGTGCGCAAATCCCTGCGCGACATGGTCTATACTGCCGCCTTTGGCGGCAATTTCGAATCCATCGACCAGATCTATCTGTCGCGGCATTTCCACCCGGATTTTGCCGGGCGCGTCGGCCAGATGGAATATTTCAGCGTGTTGAATGATCATCTGACCGATGGCAGCCACCCAGAGGCGCCATATAACAAACTGGCCTCGGATCACGGCCAGATCATCGCGCATATGCGTCTGAACGACTGACGCGCAAAGAGGGGGCACAGTATGGCCTTTGCAGAGATAAACGGATGCGGGTTGCATTACCGCGAAGACGGGGACCCCGACGGCGCGGCGCTGGTCTTTGGCAACTCGCTGGGTTGTGATTTGCGGATCTGGGATGATGTGGTGGCGCAATTGCCGCCGGGGCTGCGGATCTTGCGCTATGACATGCGCGGGCATGGCTTGTCGGAGTGTCCGCCGGGGCCCTATGGCATGGGCACATTGGTGCGCGATGCCGAGGGGCTGATGGATCATCTCGGTCTGCGCGATGCTGTTTTCGTCGGCTTGTCGCTGGGCGGCATGGTGGCGCAGGGATTGGCGGTCAAGCGGCTGGATTTGGTGCGCGGGCTGGTTCTGGCCTGTACTGCGGCCAAGGTCGGCACCGCAGCACAATGGCAGGATCGGATTGCGACGGTTCAGGGCGACGGCATTGCCGCGCTTCTAGATGCTACGATGGAGCGTTGGTTCACCGCCGGATTTCGCGCCACGCCCGACATTGGCCAGTGGCGCAATATGGTCGCGCGGCAACCGGCCGAGGGCTATGCCGCATGTTGTGCTGCGATTTCCGGTACTGATTTCTATACTCCGACCGCCAGCCTGCGCTTGCCCTGTCTGGGCATCGCCGCCAGCGAAGATCGCGCCACGCCGCCGGATCTGGTGCGCGAAACCATTGCGTTGATCCCCGGTGCGCGGTTTGAATTGCTGCGCCGGGCGGGGCATTTGGCCTGTATCGAACAGCCAGAGGCCTTTGGCGGATTGGTCAACGCATTCCTGCGGGATATCGGCCATGTCTGACATCCTGTTGATTCATGGCTCCTGCCACGGGGCCTGGGCCTGGGATACGGTCCTGCCGGAACTGGCGGCCCTGGGGCATGATGCGCGGGCGATTGACCTGCCGGGGGCCGGGGCCGATCCGACGCCACATTCCGCGATCACCTTGGCGCAGTATACCGATGCAATCCTGGCGGCGCTGGGCGCGCATACCGTGGTGGTCGGCCATTCCGCAGCAGGTTACCCGATCACCGCCGCCGCGGAACGCGCCCCGGAAAAGATCGCGAAGCTGATCTATCTTTGCGCGTATGTGCCAGAGCAAGGGCGGTCGATGCTGGACCTGCGGCGGGATGTGCCGTCGCAACCGGCCCAGCGTCCCTTTGCCAAATCGGACGACGGGCTGAGCTATGTCGCTCTGCCTGCGGCGGTGCCGTTGTTTTACAGCGATTGCCCGCCGGATCTGGCCCGGCGTGCGGCGGCGCAACTCTGTCCGCAACCAATCGCGCCACAGGCCGAGGTGCTGAAGCTGAGTGAAAGCTCACATCACTTGCCGCGCCATTATATCCGCTGTACCAAGGACCAGACGATTCCGCCGCAGCATCAGGCCGCGATGGTGGCGGACTGGCCCGCGCAGCATGTGCATGCGCTTGATACCGGGCACTCGCCGTTTATTTCAGCGCCAAGGCAATTGGCCGATTTGATTGACCGGCTCTGTTCCGCCTGATCTGCTTGACCAAACGTCGCTTTGCACCGGCGTGGCAATTCGGTGCTGGTAACATGGGGGCGCATTTGCTTGTCTGGCTGAAAACCGGAGGGTGACATGCAAAAGATCAAAGCAGCCGTGCAGCGGACCTTTGGCGCGGCGATGCAGATCGAGGATCTGATGTTGCGCGCGCCCGGCGCGGGCGAAATCACGGTGACGCTGGATGCGGTGGCGATTTGTCATTCCGACATCACCTTTGCCGAGGGCGGCTGGGGCGGGGCGCTTCCGGCTGTCTACGGGCATGAAGCGGCGGGCCGGGTCACGGCGCTGGGCGCGGGTGTGACCAGCGTGGATCTGGGGGATTTTGTGGTTGTCACGCTGATCAAACCCTGTGGCACCTGCGCCAATTGCGGCGCGGGACGGCAGACGATCTGTGACAGCCAGGCAGAGGCAGAGCCGAAACTGTTTGACGTCGATGGCACGCCGGTTGCCGCCGCCATGAATTGCGGTGCATTCGCCGAGCAGGTTGTGGTGGATCAGGCTCAGGTGGTGAAGCTGCCCGCCACAATGCCCGCCGAGAGCGCGGCGCTCTTGGCCTGTGGCGTGATCACCGGCGTTGGTGCGGTGGTCAATGCCGGGGCGTTGCGCGCAGGCGAGGACGTCGTGGTGATCGGTACCGGCGGCGTCGGGCTGAACGCCATTCAGGGCGCGCGGATTGCCGGTGCACGCCGGATCGTGGCGGTGGATATGAGCGCGCAAAAGCTGGACATGGCGCGGGATTTTGGTGCCACACATGGGGTGCTGGCAACCGGCGCGCATCCCTGGAAAGACGCAAAAGCCGCCCTTGGCGGGCGCGGTGCGGATGTGGTGGCCGTGACCGTCGGGCTTACTTCAGCCTATGACGACGCGCCGCGATACCTTGGCTGGGGCGGGCGGATGGTGATGATCGGCATGCCGCATACCGGGGCCATGGCGCAATATGAACCCTCGGTCAGCGCCTATATGGGCACCGCGATGGTGGGGTCGAAAATGGGGGATGTGGTGATTGCGCGCGATATTCCCTGGATGGCCGATCTTTATGCACAGGGGCGGTTGCAACTGGATGAGCTGATTTCCGGGCGGTATCGTCTGGACCAGATCAACGACGCGATTGCCGATACCCGGACTGGCGCGGCGCGGCGCAATGTGATCCTGTTTGGGTCATGACGCGCGGCCCTGTTGACCTGGGCCGGAACGCGGCTCCTCATGCCCTTGCGGGCATTCTTCGCCATCAGGAGGGTTTGGCATGAAACTGGCCGATCTTGAAGTCATCGTCACCGCCCCCCCGGCGCCGGGCTGGGGCGGGCGGTATTGGATATTGGTCAAGCTGACCACCGATACCGGCATTACCGGTTGGGGCGAATGTTATGCGACCTCGGTCGGGCCGGTGGCGATGACAGCGGTGATCCATGACGTGTTTGACCGGCATATGGCCGGCGACAGCCCGGAAAACGTCGAGCGGATGTTTCGCCGCGCCTTTTCCAGCGGGTTTACCCAGCGCCCGGATCTGACCGTCATGGGGGCGTTTTCCGGGTTGGAGATCGCGTGTTGGGATATTGTCGGCAAGGCGCGGGACCGGCCTGTCTGGGCGCTTTTGGGGGGGATGATGAATGAACGGCTGCGGGCCTATTCCTATCTCTATCCCTTGCCGCATCATCCGCTGCCGGATTTCTGGACCTCGCCGGAAATGGCCGCCGAAAGCGCGGCGGATCTGGTGGCGCGCGGCTATACGGCGGTGAAATTCGACCCCGCCGGACCCTATACCATGCGCGGCGGCCATATGCCGGCGCTCAGCGATATTTCCATGTCGATGGCGTTTTGCGAGATGGTACGCGATGCGGTGGGGGACCGGGCCGATTTGTTGTTCGGTACCCATGGTCAATTCACCACCGCGGGCGCGATCCGGTTGGGGCAGGCGATCGAAGCCTATCAACCGCTGTGGTACGAAGAGCCGATCCCGCCCGACAATCTGCATGAGTTTCGCAAGCTGGCCGAGGCGCTGCGCATTCCAATTGCCACCGGGGAACGGCTGACAACGCGGGTGGAATTCGGGGCTGTGTTGCAATCGGGCGGCGCAAGCATTCTGCAACCGGCATTGGGGCGGTCGGGCGGGATTTGGGAAACCCGCAAAATCGCGGCCATGGCCGAGCATTTCAATGCACAGATCGCACCGCATCTGTATGCCGGGCCGGTGGAATGGGCCGCCAATATCCATCTGGCGGCCACCATCCCGAATCTGTTGATGATCGAGACCATCGAAACCGATTTCCACCGCGATCTGATCCGGGGCAGTCTTGGTGTCGAGGCGGGATTTGTCACGCCGCCGACCGCGCCGGGACTGGGGATCGAGGTGGACGAAGCCCTTGCACGGGCCCATCCCTATCACGGGGATGGCCTGCATCTTGAGATGCAGGAGGCGCCCTGTGACTATGTCAATGGCAATGCTTTCGCGGGCGGGGCGCCGGTCAAGGGGTGACCGCGCGCCTTGCTGTGGTCGCCAATGCGCGGCGCAGCTTATGCCGGATCAACGTCATCCTGCCACAGCACCTGGCCCTTGGTGAAATCACCCTGGGCCAGTGCGGCGAGCGGCAGGCAGAAATCCAATGCCTCTGCCCCCCAATCCCAACCGGTCAACAGGTTCGACGGCAGGCGCAGCAATGTCGCCAATTCGCCCTGTGTCGTGGCATGAAGCGCCCCGGCTGAACAGGTTGCGCCATGGGCCAATTGCGCCACATCCGCGGACCAGAACGCGCGGGCGGCCGGTGGCATCATATCGGGGGCCTGTGCGACGGCAGCACGGGCAAGGTTCGCCAGTTCCTGCTGCCAGTCTTCGGCCCAGCGGCTGCGCGGTGTGCCGCGTGGCGCCCATGCCGATTTGGTGGCGGGCACGTTGCGCTGGTAGATACGGATCGGGGTGTCGGGCATACCTTCCTGCGCGAGGTCCGGGGCTGCTTCGGTCTGGAACAGCGGCAATTTCACATGTTCAAGCGCCGCACAGATCAGGGCCAGCGCCTCAGGCGGGAGGTGGTCACCCGCATGTTCCAGTTTGCGCTCCAGCCGGACGAGGATCGCGCGGGCGGTGTCGACATCGGCCGCACCGCTGAGCAGGATGGCGGGGTTGGCAATCCGGCGCTGGCCGGTGGCCACGACCTTGGGTTTGGCGCGCAGGATATTGCCCCAGATGCCATTTGCGCCGGGTTGCTCGGGTTCGGGCGCTGGCGCCGGGGTTTTCTGGTCGTCCTGCAACTTGGTCAGAAAGGCGTCGCTTTCGTCCAGAACCCGGTGCAGTGCCGCGATCAGCGACCGCACCGTCGCCAGATCAATTGGCTGACAGCCCGGATGGGCCAGGTCGAACCCCGTCGGGGCGGCGATTGTGACCGGCGGCTGTGGCATGGGGCCAATCTGCAAGTCCCAGCGCGGAGCTTGCGCGGCGCTTTGCCAACGCAATATGGTGTCCAGCGGCGGGGTGGCGGTGTCGCCAAACGCCGGGCTGTGGATCAGGATCGGCGCGCCGTCGTGGGTCAGAAATACCCGCAACCAGCCGCTTTGCGGGCCATATCCGCGCCATGTTTCTTTGGGCAGTCGGGACAGGTTGATCTGGGCGAGGAAACCGGCCGGGATGCCGCCGGCCATCGGCCAGTCGAGGTCATCGGGCAGGGTGGGACGTCCGCCGATCCAGCCCGCCGGTGTTGCCGTTTGTTGATGCGTGCTGCCGGTTGCGACCGGGTGCAGCCAGGTTACATCATCTTGTGGGGCATGGGCGCGCTGTGCCATCGTCGTCTCCTTTTGTTGATTTTTGTTTGATCAGTCGAATTTGTGGAAAATGCGGCATTAGCGCGGCATTCAGGCGGTTTGCGGCGCAGGTCGGATGTATTTTCGTGGGTTTTGATCAAAGTGTTTGATCTGGTGCGTGCCGCCATCTTTGGCGGTGTTTTTAGCGCTATCACCGGTCGGGTGCGTCTTGAGACGTTGATCCCGGTGGGGTGACCGGGGCAGGGTCGCCTGCCAACGGTGGGTCAGCGGCGGTTTGACCTGCCATTTGCCGCGGTCGGCGCAAAGGCCGGCGGGGGTGCCGACACAGAACTCGGCGCAGAGCCCGCGCATGTATCAGGGGCCTGCGTGTCAGGGGCCTGCGTATCAGGGGGGATCTTGTCAGGGGGGAGCCTGTCGGGGGCGGAAACAGAGAGCAGCTCTGGCCCGTCTGCACCTTGTTGTACCCGCCAGCTGCGGACCGGTGCGGTGCGGGCCCGCAGCCGGGTCAACCGCCAGCCGGGCGTTTCGGGGGTATGGGCCGGGGTCAGCGACCAGCGGGTTTCCACCCCCGGTGCCCCGCCAGATACGCCCCCCGCTGCGCTTTCGGATGTTGCGCCCGATTGTCCGGGTGTCAGCAGAAGCCCCAGCGGCTTGCCGCCCAATGCCTCTGCCCCGGCTTCGGCCGCCAGATGCATGCGCCGCACCTGAGTCAGGCTGGGAAAGCCCGGCAGATCACCCACCACCAGCGGCACCGCCCCCGACCGCAGCACTTCCTCCAGCGTCCACAGGATGTCCTCGGCACGTTTCGGGCGGACAAACAAAAACCGCTCCGGTGCGCAGATCTGTGCCAGACCGGTGGCAAAGAGATCATCACGTTCCCATGGGGGGGAAACCCAGATCACCGGGCCGGGACCGGAGCGTTGCACCGCATCTGCGATCCAGACCGCCAGGGTGCGCCGGGCCAGCCCACAGATTTCATGCACCCGCATCTGCGCCAGCGATATGTCCCCCATGACCGTAAGGGCCGGGCGGCTTTTGTGCGGCGCGCGCGTCAGAAGGGCGTGATGGCGACTCATGACCACATAATATATGTTCGCTAAATGTTCTCAAGCGTGACGGCGCGCAAGCCTGGGGAAATTTCCGGGGTTTATCTTTTGCCAGCGCACGTTAGGGTCCACAAAATTGAAAAAACGGAGGCGGATGCCATGAAGATGAACCCACTCGGCCAGACGGGAATGACCGTGTCGGAATATTGCCTCGGCACAATGACATTCGGCACCCAGACGTCCCCCGACGTGGCCCATGCCCAGATTGATCGGGCGCTGGACGCAGGGATCACATTTGTCGACACCGCCGAAATGTACCCGGTCAACCCGGTCCGCGCCGAAACCGTGGGCCGGACCGAGGAAATCATCGGGGACTGGATTGCCCGCACCGGGCGGCGCAGTGACATGATTTTGGCCACCAAACATTCCGGCGAAGGCCAGCCTCATGTCCGCAACGGGGCGCCAATTACGTCAAAGACAATTTCTGGTGAAATTGACGAAGCGCTGGCGCGGCTGAAAACCGACTACATTGACCTTTATCAGTTTCACTGGCCCAACCGCGGTTCGTTTATGTTCCGCAAGAACTGGACATTCGATCCCACATCACAGGATCGCGCGGCGATCATGGACGACATGGAAGACTGTCTTGGGGCGCTGCAAAAAGAGATGGAACGCGGCCGCATCCGCGCTTTTGGTCTGTCGAACGAAACGGCCTGGGGCACCACGCAATGGATCGAAGCCGCCAAACGGGTTGGCGGGCCGCGCGTGGCCTCTCTGCAGAACGAATATTCCTTGATGTGCCGGTTGGCGGACACCGATTTGGCGGAAATGTGCTGGAATGAAAATGTCGGCCTGTTGCCCTATTCGCCGCTGGCCTGTGGGTATCTGACCGGCAAATACAGCGGTGGCGCCGTGCCCGAAGGATCGCGCATGTCGATCAATGCCGAGATGGGCGGACGGGTGGGGCCATTGTCGTTGGCGGCGGCAGATGCCTATGTTGCCCTGGCGCGGGACTATGACCTTGATCCGGTGCATATGGCCCTGGCCTGGAGCGCACAGCGCCCCTTTGTGGCGTCGTCGATCTTTGGGGCCACAACCCTCGCGCAATTGGACCACCTGTTGGGGGCAATTGACCTTGAGTTGAGCGAAGAGCTTCTGACAGCGATTGATACGCTGCATCGCGCCCACCCGATGCCCTATTAATCCCGCCGCGAACGGACGATCGCGCCATCTGGGCGCTGCTGGGGGGAGCTGAGTGCTGTTGCGGCGCGGATACAATCAAGCAGGGTTTGATTAACCTTTCTTAACAAATCGGCTTGTGTGACCGGGGTGCCGGTCACACATTAACGAAATGTTAAGAATTTGTTCCCGACTCGTTCCAGCTGCCGCTGCTGCCCTGATCTGCGCTTGCGCCGGGCTGGCCACCGCTGTTGCGGCAGCCCCGGCTGAGGTTTCCGGGACCGCGCGGGTGATTGATGGCGACACTTTGGATGTCGCCGACCGTCGTATTCGGCTGTTCGGGATTGATGCGGTGGAAAAGGATCAAACCTGCCGCCACCCGGTTGATGGCGATTGGCCTTGCGGGCGCGAAGTGACCCGACAGGTGGCTGTCTGGTTGGATGGAAAGACACTGCACTGTGTGCCCCAATCCGTGGATCGCTATGGTCGCCAGGTCGCAATATGCACCCTGGATGGCCAGGATGTCGGGCGTGCACTGGTCCGGGCCGGATTGGCCTTTGCCTACAAGAAATATTCCACGCTTTACGCCTCTGACGAACGTCGCGCCCTGGCGGCGGGGCGGGGGCTCTGGACCTCGGTTGTGGTCCGCCCCGATACCCATCGTGCCGCGGCCCGCCCAGAACCCCAGATCGCCCCAAAAGGATGCCAGATCAAAGGCAATATCGCATCAGATGGCACGCGGATCTATCATATGCCGGGGCAGGCATTTTACGCCAACACACGGATTTCCCCCAAAAAAGGGGAGCATTGGTTCTGTACCGAGGCCGCCGCCCGCAAAGCCGGATGGCGGCGGGCAAGGCGCTGAGGCACCGCTCTTCAAGCCGCTGCGGGCTTTCTTCGCGGATATTGATCCGGCCTTGATCTTCTTCTCTGCAAAAATACGCCCGCCGGAGGCTCCTGACCTTGCGGTCAGCGCTCCGGCAGAGGTTTTCCCTTAGCTGCGCGCCTCTCGGATCAGACGCAGGATATCCTGGGCTGCGGTGGGGATATTGGTGCCGGGGCCAAAGATCGCCTTGACCCCCGCCGATTTCAGGAAATCGTAATCCTGCTGCGGGATCACGCCGCCGCAGATCACGATGATGTCGCCCGCGTCATTGGCCTTCAGCGCCGCGATCAATTGCGGCGCCAATGTCTTGTGACCTGCCGCTTGCGACGAAATTCCGACCACATGCACATCGTTGTCGATGGCGTCCTGGGCCGCTTCGTCCGGGGTCTGGAACAGCGGGCCAACGTCGACGTCAAAGCCAATATCGGCAAATGCGGTGGCAATCACCTTGGCCCCGCGGTCGTGCCCGTCCTGGCCCATTTTCACCACCAGCATGCGGGGGCGGCGGCCTTCTTCCTCGGCGAAATCCTCGACCGATTTCTGGATCGCGGCAAAGCCTTCGTCGCCTTCATAAGCCGCGCCATAGACCCCCGCGAGCGTTTTGACCTCGGCGCGATGCCGTCCGAATTCCTTTTCCATCGCCATGCTGATTTCTCCTACGCTGGCACGTGCGCGCGCGGCCTCGACCGCAGCTTCCAACAGGTTGCCGCCCTCTTTGGCGCGTCGGGAAAGCTCTGCGAGCGCCGCATCACAACCCGCTTGATCCCGTTCGCTGCGAATACGTTCCAGGCGCGCAATCTGACTTTCGCGCACCGCCACGTTGTCGACGTCGAGAATGTCGATCGGGTCTTCTTTGTCCTTGCGGTATTTGTTGACGCCGACGATCACCTCGTCGCCTTTGTCGATCATCGCCTGACGGGTGGCGGCACTTTCCTCGATCCGCAGCTTGGGCATACCGGATGCTACGGCTTTGGTCATGCCGCCCATTTCCTCGACCTCTTCAATCAAGGCCCAGGCCTTGTCAGCCAGTTCCGCTGTCAGGCTTTCGACGTAATACGATCCAGCCAGCGGATCGACCACGTTGGTCACGCCTGTCTCTTCCTGTAAGATCAGCTGTGTATTGCGCGCGATCCGGGCCGAGAAATCGGTGGGAAGGGCAATGGCTTCGTCCAGCGCGTTGGTGTGCAGCGATTGCGTGCCGCCCAGCACTGCTGACATCGCCTCATAGGCGGTGCGAATGACGTTGTTGTAGGGGTCTTGCTCTTGCAGTGACACACCCGAGGTCTGACAGTGTGTGCGCAGCATTTTCGAGCGGTCATTCTTGGCGCCGAACTCCGTCATGATGCGGTGCCACAGCAGGCGCGCGGCGCGCAGTTTCGCGGCCTCCATGAAGAAGTTCATGCCGATGGCAAAGAAGAACGACAACCGGCCTGCGAATTTGTCGACGTCCATGCCCGCATCAATCGCGGCACGCACATATTCGCGGCCATCGGCCAGCGTATAGGCCAACTCTTGCACCAGGTTCGCCCCGGCCTCTTGCATGTGATAGCCGGAGATCGAGATCGAGTTGAATTTCGGCATGCCCTCAGAGGTGTATTCGATAATGTCCGAGATGATGCGCATCGACGGTTCGGGCGGATAGATATAGGTGTTGCGGACCATGAATTCCTTCAGAATGTCGTTCTGAATGGTGCCCGCCAGCAGTGCCTTGTCGTGGCCCTGTTCCTCACCCGCGACAATGAAACTGGCCAGGATCGGGATCACCGCGCCGTTCATTGTCATCGACACCGACACCTTGTCCAGCGGGATGCCGTCGAACAGGATCTTCATGTCCTCAACCGAATCGATGGCCACGCCGGCCTTGCCGACATCGCCCACGACACGCGGGTGGTCGCTGTCATATCCCCGGTGGGTGGCCAGATCGAAGGCCACCGAAACCCCCTGTTGCCCGGCCGCCAGGTTGCGGCGGTAAAAAGCGTTGGATTCTTCCGCTGTCGAGAAGCCGGCATATTGCCGGATGGTCCAGGGGCGACCGGCATACATCGTGGCCTTTGGTCCGCGCGTGAAGGGCGCAAACCCCGGCAGGCTGTTCATATGCGGCAGGTCTGCGGTGTCTTCGGCGGTATAGAGCGGGCTGACCGGAATGCCCTCAAGCGTGTTCCAGGTCAGGTCCTCCAGCGGGCGGCCGCGCAGTTCCTTTTCGGCCAGCGCTTTCCAGTCATCCTTGGTACGGGTCATGGGGTGTCCTTTCATATTCGGGGCAGGGTGTGATGCGGGGCGCATGCCGCGCGCCTGCGAATTGGGTTGCTTTGGCGGGTGTTCACGCCATTCTCGGTCGCAATTGCCTGACCAGCACCTATATGCTGGGTACAAGGAGGACCCATGGCCCAGATGTACCGCGTTCTGATCGTTGTTTTGGCCTTTGGCCTGTCACCTGCCTTTGCGCAGGAGGGAATGGCCGTGGCCCAGCGGGCCGATGATGTCACCGCAGCCCCCGTTGACGAAGGCCCCGAAGAGGACCCGCAAGGGACCGAAGAGGGCGTTGCGGTGGAAGACAGCGTAATCCAACCTGCCGGTTTGCATGAGTTGGATGAATACCTCTGGCTCAAACGTCCCTTGGTGGTGTTTGCCGACGGGCCAAACGATCCCCGGTTCACCCAACAGATGGATCTGCTGAATGAACGGCTGGAAGATCTGGCCATTCGCGATGTCGTTGTGCTGACCGATATTGATCCAACTGTGCTCAGCCCGTTGCGCGAAAAACTGCGTCCGCGTGGTTTCATGCTGGTGTTGATCGGCAAGGACGGCAGCGTATATCTGCGCAAACCCTTCCCTTGGTCGGTGCGCGAAGTCACCCGATCCATCGACAAGATGCCCCTGCGCCAACAAGAGATCCGCGATCGCCGGTAGGGGCGGGGCTTATTGAAATGGCAAGGGTTTTGCCCTATATACAAGGTAGGCCCACAGCCGTGGACCGCATCCATATGCAACAAGGAGTAAGGGCCATGAGCAAGATTTATGAACCCAAACTGCCGAAACGCGACCCCGAAGCGCCGATCAGCGGCGATTTCTGAACGTTTCCTTTCCGTTGGGCGAATCATTCGTCGCCCTCCGGCTGAATGCTTTCATTGAATCCCGATCTCTTGAAGGCGCGTGCCTTCTCTTCCGGTAGCCCAAGCGCCACGTTTATGGCGATTTGTGCTGCCATGCCCCAGCGCAGGGTAACAATGCGCCGCCGGGTCAGCTCCTGATGAATCGCAATGCGCCGACTTGGCGCCAGATTGCGAAAATCCTCGCCCCGCATATCCTCGATCAAGGACCGCAGGTCTTCGTATTCCGTGTAAAATCGCAGGACCGGGCGGATGGTGGCCGGCGACAAAAGCGAAATTGAGTCCGACACCGCGTTGAACACGATCGGCGGGCTTTCCGAGGTCGAAAACGGCAGATAGGCATTCGGCCCAAGGCCCGAGGTGGCCATCTTCTGTTGGACGATCTTGGCATTGGCATGGATCGCCTGATTGTCGATCTTGCTCAGGATATTATAGGTCTCGCTTTGCAGCGCCGTCAGCGTATCGCGCCGCCGGTCGGCCCGATCACCGCCCCGGCGTTCCTCTTGCAGCACATAGGTGGTCATCCACCCCGCCACGATGATCAGGCCGGCCAGGATCGCCTGGCGCAGCCGCACGTCAAGCGCCGTTTCCGAAACCACCCAGATCATCGGCAGCAGGATGGCCAGCACCACCGGCAGCAACACCACCAACCCGCGCCGCAACAGCCGCAGAAGATCGCGTTCCCTGCGCAGGCGATAGGCGGCCAAAAGCGCCACCAGCGCCAGAAAGACCGCCGCCAGCCCCGCCATGCGGTCGGCCAGGACAACGCCGGTGGTGGCGAAGCTCAGGCCCAGCCACACCGCCAGAAAGGTTGCTATCCAGCCCAGCGCCACCATGTCGGGATCATTCGAACTCCATGATCACTTCGTCCACCGCCAGGCTGTCGCCGGCGCCGGCATTGATCTTGGACACCACGGCGGTTTTTTCGGCGCGCAGGATGTTTTCCATCTTCATCGCCTCGATCGTGCAGAGCGCCTGACCTTCCTGCACCTCTTGGCCGACTTCGACATCCAGTTTCACCACCAGACCCGGCATCGGGCAGAGCAGCAGCTTTGATGTATCTGGCGGCAGCTTTTCCGGCATCAGCGCGGCCAATTCGGCCTGACGGCGCGAACGGACATGCACCTTCATATCGCCACCGCGGCTGCGGATGCGGAAACCATGGGTGATCTTGTCGACCTTCAGCACCAGCGGCGCGCCATCGACCGTCATTTCGGCCAGCGTATCACCGGGCGTCCAATGGCCCTCGATCCGCAGGCTGGGGCCGTCCTCAAACGCCACCGAAGCGCCGTTCTGATCGGGGTCGATCACCACGTTGTACGTGGTGCCCTGCAAGGTGACACAGGCCTTGTTGTCGACGCGGCGTTCGTGATTGTCCAACCGGCCCGACACCCGCGTGCGCCGGATTTCCGCCACCCGGTTCATCGCAGCACAGGTTGCCGCAATCCGGCGCAGGGCCGCGTCGTCCAGTTCCACCCCGGCAAAGCCATCGGGATATTCCTCGGCGATGAAAGCGGTTGTCATATTGCCCGAGGCGAATTTTTCATGATCCATCACCGCAGACAGGAAGGGGATGTTGTGGCCAATGCCCTCAACCTCAAAACTGTCCAGCGCGACGCGCATCGCTTCAATCGCTTCGGCCCGTGTCGGTGCCCAGGTACAGAGCTTGGCGATCATCGGGTCGTAATACATGCTGATTTCACCGCCCTCAAAGACGCCGGTGTCATTGCGCACCGCAACCGGACCTTCGGGCGCATCCCCCTGCCATTTGTCATTGGCCAGAAGCGGGCCGGCCGCGACCTCGATCGGCGGGCGATAGCGGGTCAAACGGCCAATCGACGGCAGGAAATTGCGATAGGGGTCTTCGGCATAGAGGCGGCTTTCCACCGCCCAGCCGGTCAGCGTCACGTCATCCTGCGTGATCGACAGCGGCTCGCCCGCCGCAACCCGGATCATCTGTTCCACCAGATCAACGCCGGTGATCAGCTCGGTCACCGGATGTTCCACCTGCAAGCGGGTGTTCATTTCCAGGAAATAGAAATTCTTGTCGCCATCGACGATGAATTCCACCGTGCCCGCGCTGGCATAGCCCACCGCCTTGGCCAGAGCGACAGATTGCTCGCCCATCGCCTTGCGGGTGGCTTCGTCCAGGAAGGGCGAGGGCGCCTCTTCGATGACTTTCTGGTTGCGGCGCTGGATCGAACACTCCCGTTCGCCTAGATAGACCGCATTGCCATGGCCATCGGCCAGCACCTGAATTTCAATGTGGCGCGGTTGCGTCACGAATTTTTCGATAAAGATCCGATCGTCGCCAAAGCTGTTGGCGGCTTCGTTCTTGGAGGATTGAAAGCCTTCGCGCGCCTCGTCGTCGTTCCAGGCGATGCGCATGCCCTTGCCACCGCCGCCGGCCGATGCCTTGATCATCACCGGATAGCCGACCTGATTGGAAATCTTGACCGCGTCTTCGGCGTCTTCGATCAGGCCCATGTAACCGGGAACGGTGCTGACATTCGCCTCTTGGGCGATTTTCTTTGAGGTGATCTTGTCACCCATCGATTCAATCGCGCCCACCGGCGGGCCAATGAATGCGACACCGGCGGCCTCCAGCGCCTCGGCAAACTTCGGGTTTTCCGACAGGAAACCATACCCGGGATGGACCGCTTCGGCGCCCGAGGCCTTGATCGCCTCCATCACCTTGTCAATCACGATATACGACTGATTGGCGGGCGGCGGGCCGATGTGGATCGCCTCATCTGCCATTTTGACGTGCAGCGCATGTTTGTCGGCGTCGGAATAGATCGCCACTGTCTTGATGCCCATCTTGCGGGCGGATTTGATGACACGACAGGCGATTTCGCCCCGATTGGCGATCAGGATCTTGTTGAACATATGCTGTCCTTCCGGGTCTTGATAGGCACGACAAAGCGGCCCCAGCGCGCTGGGCGCACCGGGAACCGTTTCAGGTGTGTGAGAGAATACGGAGCTACCGTGTCAGCGGTGCCACCATCGAATGCCCCGAACGCGACGGCATCTCTGCCTTGCCATGTTGCGGGACGGCGACCGGTGTGGCCACCAAAACCATGATCAAACAATTCTGTTTGGCTGCTCTCGCTCTTTGCCTCTTTTGACCGAGGATTGACAAATCGAAGCATAGCGCAGGATTGACGTTGGGTAACACTATGCCGTTTCGAACAATTGCAGGGTGAGGCCGATTGGCGACACTCGCGCAGGTGTCCGGCGCTGTGACGCGGCGACACGCCGGCAACATCGGTCGAACGCGGGGCGCGGGAAAAAGACGCGGGCGGTCGCGAAGGGGAAACGCAGACCCGCCCGCAGGTCAAAGGGTAACGGTGAATTGCAGGCATGAACTGAACCACCTGCCGCACTCGTATATCCGTGACATTGCGATGCCGCGTCGCGCCTGCCAAGCGGGCCGGGCGATTGCGCGCTATATCGGCAATGGCCCGCGCGTTTGGCGGCAGGACAGGCAGGTTCGCGCTCATCACCGCGGCCCACCGTTTTCAAACGCTTCGGGAAAGGCGCGCCGCGCCGCCGCTTCGTCGATGATCAGCAGCGCCTCATAGCTTTGGGCATCAAACGGATCATCATGGGCCAGGACCTCGCGGCCAAAAAGCCAGCTCAGCCGTCCGGCATCAAGGTTGCCGCGTTCAAAGGGTTCGTCGCCAAAATGTTCCCAAAGCGCGGCCATGAACCATTGGTCGGCGCGCCGATCCGGTGCACGCCGGTCGCGAAACCGCTCGCGCCGGATAATGGGTGTTGCGCCCTTGGGGTTGGGGCGGCGAACGATGAATTGGAAATCTGTGCCCGGAAGCCGACCGGGAAATCCGCGATGTTTGATCATGCCACGCACCCCCGCAACATCGGGCGGCCGTTGGGGACGGGCGAATTCGGAGCAGGCCCAAAGGCCTGCCCCGGGGTCGGTTTATTTGTATTTGCCGGTGTACACTGGCTCGATCGAAATCGGCTCAGGGTCAACAACGACATATTCTTCTTGCTGTTGCTGTGCGCATGCAGCGACGGCGGCAAAAAGGCCAAATGCTGCGATGAGCTTGATGCTCTTGGACATTGGTTTCTCCTGTCAGTCACAACGGCACGATTCCGGGCGCAATGCCCGGCCCCGTCCCGATACAAAGGTAAGGCCACTTGGGTGTAACCCGCCTTAACTTTAGCGGATAAGCCTATTGAAATATACGGTATTTCGTCTTGTTCACAGCGCTGTGGCGCGAAAGCCGCAAACGCCGTGCGGGCCTGGGCGCGAGGCCCAAGATATAGTGGAGACATCAAAACAACTCCCAGATGCAGGTGTCATCAGCAATCGAATAGGACTCGAAAAACTGGGTTATCTCGGGGGCAATCGTGCCCAATTCCATTGGCGCAGAGCTGATCGAGACGATGATCCGGTCGGGCGCGATGGCGCGGGCGCCGATTTCCGGCAGGGCGACGGTGTTGCACAGCAATTCCATATCGGCAAAAACCGATTCTATATCACTGGACACCGCATCGAGGTCGGGGGCGACAAACCGGGCGCGGAACATGTGTTTCGGGGCGTCAGGTTCATCCAGAAATTCCAGCAGATAGACGGGCTGGCCCGAAGGCACGTTCAGCGCGACGGGGCTGGTGGTTGCGCCCTGGGCCATCGCTGTGGTTGCCATCAGTATCGTAAGGGTCAAGTGGCAGCCCCACCACCGTTTCCGGTCTCCTCCCGGTGGAGCTGCGCGGCGTTCAGGTCCCCCTCGCGCCGCAGAATTCTTGACATGGGTCAAGGTCATAACACATCTTTCCGCTGCGTCAACCTGGCCGATCTCTGCCAGCGATCCCGCAGCGCGGAATCGTGCAGCAACCCGTCCAATTGCGCCTCTGTGCGGGCCTTGGGAAAGCGGCTGGTGACGGCACCGCCCGCTGTGACCAACAGCCCGTTGTCGTTACGCTCTACCCGGACCGCAGGGGCGAAACCGCGCAGGTTTTGCAGCAGGCGCCACATATCCTGGCGGATCATCTGGGCCAGCGGCAACATGCGCAACGCCGGGAATGCGGCCTGGGCAGACAGGTCAAACCGTGCGGTTGGCAGGCGTGACAGGGTCAAACCCTGTGCGTCCCGCGTGATATGCCAACCTTTGCTCACCTGTGTGCTTCCTTCTTTGCGCTTTTGACGGAAAAATACCCCCGCATTACAGCGGGATATTGTCGTGCTTTTTCCATGGGTTGGTCAGCTTCTTGTTCCGCAGCCCGGCAAAGGCGCGACTGATGCGCTTGCGGGTCGAATGCGGCATGATGACCTCGTCGATGAAACCGCGTTCGGCGGCAACAAACGGATTGGCAAAACGGTCTTCGTAGTCTGCGGTCCGCTTGGCGATCTTGTCCTTGTCGCCCAGTTCCGACCGATACAGAATCTCTGTCGCGCCCTTGGCGCCCATCACCGCGATTTCCGCTGTTGGCCAAGCATAGTTCATATCACCGCGCAGGTGTTTCGACGACATCACGTCATAGGCGCCGCCATAGGCCTTGCGGGTGATCAGCGTGACCTTGGGCACCGTCGCCTCGCCATAGGCAAACAGCAATTTCGCGCCGTGTTTGATGACGCCGCCGTATTCCTGTGACGTGCCGGGCAGGAATCCCGGAACATCCACCAGCGTCAGAATCGGAATTTCAAAGGCATCACAGAATCGGACGAATCGCGCGGCCTTGCGCGACGAATCAATGTCGAGACAGCCGGCCAGAACCATGGGTTGGTTGGCAACGACTCCCACGGTCTGGCCCTCAAGCCGGATAAAGCCGGTGATGATGTTCTTGGCGTAATCTTCCTGGATCTCGTAAAAATCGCCTTCGTCCGCGACCTTCAGGATCAATTCCTTCATGTCATACGGCGTGTTGGCGTTTTCCGGCACCAGCGTATCCAGGCTGTGATCCAGCCGGTTCACATCGTCAAAGAATGGCCGCACCGGGGGTTTTTCACGATTGTTGAGCGGCAGAAAGTCGATCAGCCGACGAACTTCGGCCAGGGCCTCGACATCGTTTTCAAATGCGCCATCGGCGACCGACGATTTCTTGGTGTGGGTCGATGCCCCGCCCAGTTCCTCTGCCGTCACCTGTTCGTTGGTGACGGTTTTCACCACATCGGGGCCGGTGACAAACATGTAAGAGCTGTCGCGCACCATGAAGATGAAATCGGTCATCGCCGGGGAATAGACAGCGCCACCGGCGCAGGGGCCCATGATGACGCTGATCTGGGGCACGACGCCAGAGGCCAGCACGTTGCGTTGAAAGATCTCGGCATAGCCGGCCAGCGCATCAACGCCTTCTTGAATGCGGGCGCCGCCGGAATCGTTCAGGCCAATGACCGGCGCACCGTTTTGCACCGCCATGTCCATGATCTTGCAGATTTTTTGCGCATGGGTCGCGGAGACCGACCCGCCAAGCACCGTGAAGTCCTGGGAAAAGACATAGATCATGCGGCCATTGACCGTGCCCCAGCCGGTGACAACGCCGTCGCCTGCGGGCTGGTTGTTCTGCATGTCGAAGTCGGTGCAGCGGTGGGCAACAAAGGTGTCGTATTCTTCGAAACTGTCTTCATCCAGCAAAAGCTCAATCCGCTCGCGCGCGGTCAGTTTGCCCTTGGCGTGCTGTGCGTCGATGCGTTTTTGTCCGCCGCCCTGACGGGCATTGGCGCGGCGATCTTCGAGTTCCTGAAGAATATCTTTCATGCGATGGCCCCTTGTGCTGTCGGGGTCACAATACTGCGGCGCAGCGACGTTACAAGAAGAACATGGAATATTTGCAAATCAGGTCATGTGAAAGCCAGAATATTTGCAAAGTGTATCGGGTGGGCGCTGTGCTATGGTCCAATGACCCCATGCACATCTAATGTGCGCGCCATAGCAGGCAAAATTTGCTCAAATTCCCGGCGCTCTGCATGGACAGGGTAAATTGTGCCGCGTAGGAAATTGCCATGATTGAAAAACCAGATGTGCGTTTCCTCGATCGCACGACCCCGCCCCATATCGCGACCCTGATCATGCTTGCGGGCATGGCGGCGCTTGCCATGAACATTTTCCTGCCGTCGCTGCCGGGGATGACGGCCTATTTCGATACCGAATACCGTTTGATGCAGCTTTCGGTTGCGATTTATCTTGCGGTGAATGCCGGTTTGCAGCTGATCGTTGGTCCGCTGTCGGACAAGGTCGGACGGCGGCCGATCATCCTTGGCGGGCTGTCGATTTTCGTGGTGGCGACGCTGGGCTGTATCTTTGCGCCAAATGTGACGGTGTTTTTGATTTGCCGGATGGCGCAGGCGGTTGTGGTTGTGGCGATGGTGCTCAGCCGTGCGGTGGTGCGCGATATGGTGCCACAGGATCAGGCGGCGTCGATGATCGGGTATGTCACCATGGGCATGGCGGTTGTGCCGATGATCGGGCCGATGATCGGTGGGATTCTGGATGAATTCTGGGGATGGAAGGCGTCGTTCTGGCTGTTGTTTGCAACCGGTCTGGCGACGCTCTGGCTGGCGTGGCGCGATCTGGGAGAGACCAAGATGCGCTCCGGCCAGACCTTGTGGCAGCAGTTCGGTGATTACCCCGAATTGTTCCGCTCGCCGCGGTTCTGGGGGTATGCTTTGGCGTCGGCGCTGTCGTCAGGGGCCTTTTTTGCCTATCTCGGCGGGGCGCCGTTTGTCGGGTCCGAGGTGTTCCACCTCGAACCGGCGATGCTGGGCCTGTTGTTTGGCGCGCCGGCGGTGGGTTACTTTGCCGGTAATTTCATGTCGGGACGGTATTCGGCGCGGATCGGCGTGAACCGGATGGTGCTTTGGGGCTGCATGATCAACACGATTGGTGTGGTCATGTCGCTTATTGTATTCTCCCTTGGCCTTGGCTCCGCGCTCAGCTTTTTCGGGTTCATGGTCTTTGTGGGGCTGGGCAACGGGATGACCATTCCCAATGCCACCGCCGGTACGCTTTCGGTGCGTCCGCATCTGGCGGGCACGGCAAGCGGTCTGGGCGGGGCAATCATGATTGGCGGCGGGGCCGGGCTTTCGGCGTTGGCCGGGGCCTTGTTGAAGCCGGGCACCGGACCTTGGCCGCTGCTCTGGATCATGCTGATCACCGGTCTGTGCGGCATGGCGTCGATTCTCTATGTCATCCGGCGCGAAAAGCGGCTGGGGCTGGTGTAACCGGCACGGGCGCGGTGTGTTTGGCGCGCGGTGGCTTGCTCAATCGGGTTTGCAAATCTAGTCTTGGGTAAAAGCAAACCCGCAAAGGCACCCCATGGCGATCCAGAAACTTTACGCCGGCGCAAAGCTGCGCGAAACCCGGACACGTCTGGGGCTGACGCAAAAGGATTTCGCGGCCAAATTGGGCGTGTCTCTGCCCTATCTGAACCAGATGGAAAACAACAACCGTCCGGTCAGCACAACGGTGGTTCTGGCGCTGGCACAGGAATTCGGCTTCGATGTCACCGAGCTGAATTCCGGCGACGCCGAGCGGTTGGTGTCCGACATGCGAGAGGCGCTGGCCGATCCGGTGTTCAACCGTGACGATGCAGGCGCGCCACCGCTGGCCGATCTGCGCCTGACGGCCTCTAACGCGCCGGCCTTGGCACGCGCATTCCTGGAATTGCACAGCGCCTATCGCCAAACGCACGAGCGGCTGGCCTCGCTTGATGCGGCTTTGGGGCACGAGGGCGGCGGGCCGAAACTCTCGCCTTGGGAGGAGGTGCGGGATTTCTTCCACTATTGCGACAATTACATTGATGCGGTGGATCGGGCCGCAGAGCATTTCGCCAGCTCATCCGCAGAAAGCTATGGTCAGGCAAATGTGCCCGGCGCGGCAGAGGCCTGGTTGAAGGGGCAGGGGATCAGGGTTCGGATTGCCGATACCGATCGGCTGCGCCATTTTGACCGGGAGGCGGGGATCGTCACGCTTTCGGATCGGGCGACGCCCGAGACCCGGAATTTCCAGCTTCTGTTTCAATTGGCGATGCTGCAACAGGGCAAGCTGCTGAATGCCACATTGGATCTGGCGCGGTTCCAATCCGAAACCGCGCGTGACATCGCCCTGCTGGGACTGGCAAATTATTTCGCGGGCGCGGCGATGATGCCGTATCGCCCGTTTCTCGCCGCAGCACAGGAGACACGCCACGACCTGGAACGTTTGGCGACGCGCTTTGGCGCATCCATCGAACAGGTGGCGCACCGGCTCTCAACGCTTCAGCGTCCGGGGGCCAAGGGGGTGCCGTTCTTTTTTGTGCGGGTGGATCAGGCCGGCACGATCACCAAACGCCATTCCGCCACGCGGCTGCAATTTGCCCGCTACGGTGGGGCCTGTCCGCTGTGGAATGTGCATCGTGCCTTTGAAACGCCGGGGCGGTTTTTGCGCCAGTTGGCGGAAACCCCGGATGGCGTGCGCTATATCTCGATTGCGCGGGACATTTCCAAAAGCGGCGGGCGTTATGGCGCGCCGCTGCGCCGGTATGCCATGGCATTGGGGTGCGAGGTCGAACACGCAGATCAATTGATCTATGCCGACGGGCTTGATGTGGCGCAGGACATTGCGTTTGAACCGATCGGCATTTCCTGCCGGATCTGTGAACGCACCAATTGCCATCAACGCGCCATACCGCCGTTGGAACAAAGGTTGCAGATCCAGCAGGACAGCCGCGATGTGCTGCCCTACGGGATCGAGTGATCAGGCGGCTTCGGCCGCCTCTTCCGGGGTGTTGGCGGCGGCCAGAATCAGCGCCACATAGCCAATCACACCAGATACCAGCGAGCCGGACAGAACCCCGAGACGCACGTCGTTCATCAGGGCGGGATCCGCAAAACTGAGCGAGCCGATGAACAGCGACATGGTAAAGCCGACCCCGGCCAGACAGCTGAGACCGTAGATATGCAGCCAGTTTGCGCCATGTGGCATCCGCGCCACACCGGTTTTCACCAGCGCATAGGTCACGCCAAAGACGCCCACCTGTTTGCCGACGATCAAGCCCAGGGCAACCCCAAGCGGCAGAGGCGCCAGCAGGTCGGAAAAGCTCATCCCTTGCAGGACGACACCGGCATTGGCGAAAGCAAAGATCGGCACAATCATGTACAGCACATAAGGCGTCAGACCATGTTCCAGCGAATGCAGCGGGCTTTTGCCCCATTTGTCCGTGAGCGGGATACAAAAGGCGGTGATCACCCCGGCCAGCGTCGCGTGAACCCCGGATTTCAGCACGAAATACCACATGATCGCGCCCAGAAGCAGCGCCGGTGCAATGCGGTGCGCGCCCTTCAGGTTCAACATGATCAGACCCGCCAGCGGCAGCAAAGCAAGGTAGAGGTAATCAACCTTCAATTCCGCAGTATAAAACAGGGCGATGATGATGATGGCCCCAAGGTCATCAAGGATGGCCAATGTCAGCAAGAACACCTTGAGCGACGAAGGCGCGCGGCTGCCGACCAGCGCCAGAATACCAAGCGCAAAGGCGATGTCGGTGGCCGCCGGAATGGCCCAGCCCCCCAAAGTAAGCGGCGAATTCCAGTTCAGCGCCACAAACACCAGCGCGGGCAATGCCATGCCGCCAATCGCCGCCGCACCCGGCAGGATCACGTCGCGCGGGTTCTTCAGCTTGCCTTCCAGCATCTCGCGCTTGAGCTCGAGGCCGATCAGAAAGAAGAAGACGGCCATCAACCCGTCGTTGATCCAAAGGATCGCAGGTTTTTCCAGACCTTCGCCGTTCACCGTAAGCGACAGTTTTGCATTCAGGAAAGCATCATAGGCCCCGGCCAACCCGGAATTCGCAACGATCAACGCGGCGACCGCCGATAACATCAACAGGATGCCCCCCGATGCCTCATGGCCAAAAAAACGGTCAAGCGCGCGCAACAGCATAGATACCTCCGGAAAAGATTATGATTTCCGTTGGATATGTCGCTGCTGCACGCGGTTTCAATGGCTGTCAGGCTCGTGGTGGCGTGCTTCTGTCTGCCTGTGCCGGTTTGCCGCAGTGTGGCGGCTATCCGGCCTTGGTCATCAGGGCATAAATCTCGTCTTTCAGGGCCGCGCGCTGTTTGCGCAATGCGACCTCGGCCAGTTCCTCGACCGGTTCGATATTGGTTTCGGCCCGGTGCACGGCGCGGTTGATGTTGTGATATTCATCGGCCAACCGGGCGAAATGTGCGTTTTCGGTTTTCAGCGCGTGCAGCTTGTCGGCGTGTTCCGGGAATTCCTCGGCCAGTTCATGCGGCGTATGTGTCATTGGGACACTCCTTTGGTTGCTTTGCACAACAGCCTTAGGTGCGCGCATGGCGGCCTGCCTTGATCCGGATCAAACTGGCGAAGAAACCACCGACAAAAACAAAAGGGCCGGGCGCATGACACGCCCGGCCCCCTCAATTTCTTAAGGTCGGTTCAGATCAATTGTATTTCTTGATCTGACCGGATTTCAGTCGGTTCATATAGCTGTTCATCTCGCCCTTGACGATTGGCATCAGGAAGTAGAGCGCAAAGATGTTGACCACAGCCATGGCAAAGATCGCCGCATCCGAGAAGTCGATGACCGGGCCAAGGCTGGCTGCGGCACCAATCACCACGAACAGGCAGAAGATGATCTTGAACACCAGTTCGGTGGTTTTGCCTTCGCCAAACAGGTAGGTCCAGGCTTTCAAGCCATAATAGGACCAGCTGATCATGGTCGAGAAGGCGAACAGGATCACGGCAATCGCCAGGATGTATTTGAACCAGCCAAACGACGACGAGAACGCCGCAGAGGTCAGCGCCACACCAGAGTTGCCGTCAACCGTTGCAATGGCTGTGCCAGCTTCGTTCAGCATGTAAAGGCCGGTTGCCTCGTCGATCACAAGCTGCTGGGTGATGATGATCACCAGCGCGGTCATGGTGCAAATGACCACGGTGTCGATGAAGGGTTCCAGCAAGGACACAAAACCCTCGGTGATTGGTTCTTTGGTCCGCACCGCCGAGTGGGCGATCGCCGCCGAGCCAACACCCGCTTCGTTCGAAAACGCCGCGCGTTTGAAGCCCTGGATCAGCGCACCAACCATACCGCCGGCCACGCCGAGACCGGTAAAGGCACCTGCGAAGATCTGGCCAAAGGCCCAGCCAATCATGTTGGCGTTCATCAGCAAGATGACGACAGCGGTGGCGACATAAAGCACACCCATGATCGGCACGATCTTTTCCGTCACGCTAGCGATGGATTTCAAACCACCAACGATCACGGCAAAGACGATACCGGCAAAAACAACGCCGGTGATCCAGCCGGGGAAGTCCCCCACGACGTTTGTGATCTGCGCATGTGCCTGGTTTGCCTGGAACATGTTGCCGCCACCAAATGCACCAAGGATACAGAAGATCGAGAACATGACCGCCAGGATCTTGCCCCCCGGAAGGCCGCGTTCAGAGAAGCCTTTGGTCATGTAATACATCGGGCCACCGGACACGGTGCCATCGGCGTATTCATTGCGGTATTTCACGCCAAGGGTACATTCGGTGAATTTCGACGCCATGCCAAGAAGACCCGCAAGGATCATCCAGAATGTGGCGCCCGGTCCGCCGATGCCGACCGCAACCGCCACACCGGCGATATTGCCCAAACCAACAGTGCCCGAAAGCGCGGTGGCCAGCGCCTGAAAGTGGCTGACCTCGCCCGCGTCATCGGGATCGGAATAATCCCCTTTGACCAGCTTGATTGCATGGCCGAACGTGCGGAACTGTACAAAGCCGAAATAGATTGAAAAGACCGTCGCGGCGATGACCAGCCACATCACGATCCAGGGGAAGGAAGTGCCCGGAAAGGGGCTGAAAATGAAGCTGACGAACCAACCGGTCGAATTGGCGAAGATCTGGTTGACCTTCTCGTCGATGGATTGCGCAAGCGCGGGGGCCGCTGAAACCAGCGTGCCCGCAACCGCCAGACCGGCGGTTTTTGAAATGGATGTCATGGTGATCCCTGTCGTTGGTTATTGTTATGGAACGATTGTGACCGGGGCCGGTGCGGCCTGGGCCAGAGATCCGGCAACAGAGCCAAAGAGACGTGTCTCAAGCTCGGAATGGCCGGTGCGTCCGATCACAAGATGCGAGGCTTCTTCGGCCTGGGCTATCTTGATCAATGTTTCGGCAATATGGCCGTACTTCAGGATGGTTTTGACCTCGACGCCGCTGTCTTTCAGCGTGGCGACCAGGGGGGTAAGCAGCGCGGTATCGGCGCGTTGCAATTCTTCGTTCCGGCGTTTGTGACGCTCTTCCAGCTCTGTTGGAGTCAGAAAGGAATAAGGCGACCATTCCAGCACATGGGCGATCACGATGGTCTTGCCCTGTGCGCTTGCGGCTTTTACCGCAAAGTCGACAGCCCGTTGCGAGCTTTCGCTGCCGTCATATCCGACGACGATTGTTGAGGCCATGTCAGTTTCCCTTTTGTTTTTGACTGTTTTGTTTTGACGGTCATTATTGTTTGCTGTCCCTATCCTGGACATTTGTTCACCCTAGCAAAACAACCGCAGGCAGTTTTGCGTTAATTCGTCTGATTGGAGTGTAAAACGACCGAAAATTCTACATTTTTCATGCCAAATGGGAGATTTTTCCTATTTTGCGGATTCCGGGCAGGAAAACTTCCGGGCCTTGATGGGTCGAATGCCCGTGGTGATTTGGTTGCAAGGGACCGTTTGGGCGGCGATAGTCCGGGTGATTTACCGGGCCGGGGGCGCCATGCGCATTGCAACCTATAATGTCGAATGGTTTGACGCGCTGTTTGATGACGCGGGACAGTTGTTGGCTGATGACGGCCGATCTGCCCGCCATGGCGTCAGCCGCCGTGACCAGTCCGAGGCGCTTGGCATCGTGTTCACCGCCCTTGATGCCGACGCGGTGATGGTGATCGAGGCGCCCGACAGCCACCGGGGCCGGGATGGGGTGCGCGCGCTGGAGACCTTTGCCCAAACCTATGATCTTCGGTGTCGCAAGGCGGTGATTGGATTCACCAACACCACACAGCAGGAAATCGCCCTGCTTTATGACCCGGATGTGCTGACCGTGCGCCACGACCCGCAGGAGACCGCGCAAACACCGCGATTCGATACCGACTTCGAGATTGATCTGGACTTTGACGCCCGGCGCGACCGGGTGAAATTTTCCAAACCGCCGCTGGAACTGGCGGTTGAGACACGTTCGGGCCAAAACCTGCGTCTGATCGGGGCGCATCTGAAATCCAAGGCACCGCATGGCGCCAAAACCCGCGATCAAGTGATGCGGATTTCGATTGCCAACCGCCGCAAGCAATTGGCCCAGGCGATCTGGTTGCGGCAAAGGGTGGTCGAACATCTGGAGGCGGGCGACAGTCTGATGGTGATGGGGGATCTGAACGACGGGCCGGGGCTGGATGAATATGAGGAATTGTTCGGCCGCTCCTCTGTGGAGATCATCCGTGGCGAAGATCGCGAAGGGCCGCGGCTTTTTGATCCCAATGCCAATATCGCGCTGCAACGCCGGATTGGCGCAGTGCCGACAACCGCGCGATTCTATATCAGCAACGAAGACCGGTATCTTCAGGCGCTGCTGGACTATATCTTTGTGTCACCGGATCTTTTTGCCAAACGCCCGAGCTGGCGTATCTGGCATCCGTTCAATGATCCAACCTGTTGGCGCACGCCGGAGCTCTGCGCGGCGCTGGTGGCCGCGTCGGATCATTATCCGGTGACGATGGATATCGAGATGTAAGAGGGGGCGCTGCCCCCGTCCCCAAGGGGACCCCCCGGGATATTTTTGAACAGAAGAAGGACGGACCCGCGTGAAAATTGCCAGCGCAGCCTATCAGATGACGTTTTTGCAGTCCTGGGCGCAATATGAGGACAAGATTGCCGCCTGGGTGTCCGAGGCCGCCGGGCAGGGGGCGGATCTTTTGCTGTTTCCCGAATATGGCGCGATGGAATTGGCCACCTTGGCCGGGACAGAAGCCGCGGCCGATCTGGAGCGGTCGTTGCATGCGGTTGCCGAGCGGGTGGCAGATGCGGATGCGGTACATGCGCGGCTGGCAGTGGAACATGGGGTTCACATCTGTGCGGCGTCGGCACCGGTGTTTGACCCGGAGATTGCGGGCGGTATGCGACCGGTGAACCGCGCGCGTTTGTTTGCCCCGTCCGGCAAAAGCGGGTTTCAGGACAAACAGATCATGACCCGGTTTGAGCGCGACCCCTGGGGTGTGGTTGGCGGCGCGCCTGTGTCGCTGTTTGACACTGATCTGGGGCGGATCGGCATCTTGATCTGTTACGACAGTGAATTTCCGCTTTTGGGGCGGGGATTGATGGCGGCGGATGTTTTGTTGGTGCCGTCCTGCACCGAGGCGCTTGCCGGATATTGGCGGGTCAGGATCGGGGCCATGGCGCGGGCGTTGGAGAATCAATTCATTGTGGCCATGGCCAGCACGGTGGGGGACTTCCCCTGGAGCGAGGCTGTGGACACCAATGTCGGCGCGGGCGGCGTATTCGGTCCGCCGGATACCGGTTTTCCAGCGACCGGGGTCCTGGCGGCGGGGACGTTGAACGAAGTCGGCTGGACATATGCCGATGTGGCGGTTAATGCAGTCGCTCAGGTGCGCGAGACTGGCGTCGTCGCCAATCGTGCACATTGGATTGAGCAAGGCTGCGATGCCGAAACAAGTGTTCCCATCGCCACTTTGCGTGATCTTCGCGTAGATACCCCTTGAAAAACGGGCCGCAAGCGCCCATTTAGGGCGCGCCCGGTCCTAGCACCGGGGCTAACAATCAAGGAGAGACCATGGCCAAGGAAGAGATGCTCGAATTTCCCGGTGTCGTGAAAGAACTTCTGCCTAATGCGACGTTTCGGGTCGAGCTGGAAAACGGCCATGAGATCATCGCACATACGGCAGGCAAGATGCGCAAGAACCGCATCCGTGTTCTGGCTGGCGACAAGGTGCAGGTTGAAATGACACCTTATGATCTGACCAAGGGTCGGATCAATTATCGTTTCAAATAATCGGTTTCCCAGTGAGATTCATCCTGGGATCGGGAAGCCCCAGACGGCGCGAGCTTCTGGGGCTTTTGGGTGTGACGCCGGACGATATCCGCGCGCCGGATATTGACGAAACGCCGTTGAAGGCCGAACTGCCGCGGCCCTATTGCGCCCGTATTGCACGGGAGAAGGCAGAGGCCATGGATGTGGCGGTGGATGAAGTTGTGCTGTGTGCCGACACCACCGTGGCCCTTGGGCGCCGCATCATGGGTAAACCGGCAGATATGGCCGAAGCCGCAGAGTTTCTGACCAAATTGTCAGGGCGACGCCATCAGGTGATCACCTCTGTGGCGGTGCGTACCGCGACCGGGTTCTGGCAAAAGGACGTGGTCAGCGCAGTGCGGATGAAACGGCTCTCGGATCTGGAACTGAACGCGTATTTGCAGTCAGGTGATTGGCAGGGCAAGGCGGGCGGTTACGGCATCCAGGGCATGGCCGGTGCATTTATTCCATGGATTTCAGGATCTTATCCCGCCATTATGGGGTTACCTCTGGCGGAAACCGCCGGACTTTTACTGGCTGCGGGCTATCCGCTTTATCGTGAGGTGGCGGCATGAAAGGCCGGATGATTGTTCTGGACTCCTATGAGGGTCGTGAAGCGGCGGCATTGATTGTCGATGGGCGGCTTGAGGATCTTTTGATTGATGGCACGGCGGTGCGCCCCGGCGCCATCTACCGCGCCAAGGCCGATCGCCCGATGAAAGGGCAGGGCGGCATGTTTCTGTCCACCCCGGATGGCGCGGTATTCCTGCGTCAGGTCAAGGGGTTGAAGCCGGGCGAGCCGCTTTTGGTGCAGGTCACCGGCCATGCCGAATCGGGCAAGGCGGTGCCGGTCACGCAGAAACTTTTGTTCAAAAGTCGCTATGCGATTGCCACGCCGGGGGCGCCGGGGCTCAATATCTCGCGTCAGATCCGCGACGAGGATACCCGCGATGCCCTGTTGGAGCTGGCGCATGAGGCGATGCCGGACCGGGACATGGGGCTGATCCTGCGGTCGTCCTGTGCCGAGGCGGATGCAGAGGATATTGCCGAGGACATTCTGGCGGTGCTGGATCTGGCGCGCAGCGTGTTGGCCGATGCCACCGGAGAGCCGGAAAAGCTGACCGAGGGGGACGGGCCGCATGTTTTGGCCTGGCGGGAATGGGTCGAACCGGCAGATGTCGAGACCGAGCCCGGTGGGTTCGAACGGCTGGGCGTGCTGGACCAGATTGACGCGCTGGCCGGGGATTCGGTGGCCCTGCGCGGGGCGGGACATATGTATGTCGAAACAACCCGTGCATTGGTTGCGGTGGATGTGAATACCGGTGGCGACACCTCGCCTGCGGCTGGGCTCAAGGCCAATCTGGCGGCGATGCGCGATTTGCCGCGGCAATTGCGCCTGCGGGGTTTGGGCGGCCAGATCGTGATTGATATGGCGCCGATGGCGAAAAAGGACCGGCGGGTCGTGGAAACCGAACTGCGACGCGGATTGAAAACCGACAGTGTGGAAACCACGCTGGTGGGGTGGACCAATCTGGGCCATTACGAATTGCAACGGGCCCGTGTGCGCAATCCGCTGGCGGAAATCAGATGAATTGCCCGATGTGTCAGAACCCGGCGGACCCGAAATATCGGCCGTTTTGTTCGAAGCGCTGTGCGGATCTGGATTTGGCGAAATGGTTGAATGGATCTTATGCCGTGCCGATGCAGGAAGAAGACGAATTCAGTGATTCCCAAAGTCCCGTGGATATTCCCCCGACCAAGCCGCACTAGCGTCAAAGCCGCAAAACCCGGAAAAATCAGGCGTTTGTGCAGGCTTCCGTTGACTTGGCGCGCGAACTGCGTAGCCTTTGGCTAGAATATCAAATAACGATTGCAATCAAATACGGGGGACATCATGAATTTCAAATCGGCACTGCTGATCGCGGGTTTTATCGGTCTTGGCGCGTCTCCGGCGCTGGCCTGGGGCGACATGTATATGGGCGATGGCACCATGCGCGCCGGCCAGAACCTGGTTTATCCTTATCCGGGTGTGGCCAATTACTGTCCTGCCGGGCTTCAGCCCGTTCTGGCCAATGGCGAGATCTGCTGTGGCAAGCCAAATACCAATGCCAGCTATTACAATGCGCCGTCGCACAAGAAGAAGCGGCACATTAAAAAGACCTATACGCCACGCGCCTATGCGCCGGTTGGTGAAAAAGGTGTGTACTACAAGTAGGCCGATACGGCCTTGGCAATGCCCGTCGGGCCGCGTATATGCGCGGCCTGATGTGTTTTTACGCCCAGGTATCAGGGGCGTGTTATTTCCGTGTCCGTTCCGTCGGACCACGACCGCCCAAGGAGCCCGATAATGCAAGGCAGCGCCAATCTCAACATCATGCTGAAAACCGCGCGCAAGGCGGGCCGGTCGCTGACCAAGGATTTCCGCGAGGTCGAGAACCTGCAATCTTCGTCCAAAGCGGCGGGTGATTTTGTTACCAAGGCCGATCTTGCGGCGGAACAGATCATCAAGGAAGAATTGATGTCCGCGCGCCCGACCTATGGGTTTTTGGGCGAAGAAGGCGGCGAAACAGCAGGGCAGGACCCGACCCGGCGCTGGATCGTCGATCCATTGGATGGCACGTCGAACTTTCTGCATGGTCTGCCGCATTGGGCAGTGTCCATCGCGTTGGAGCACAAGGGCCAGATCGTGGCGGCGGTGGTGTTTGATGCCGCCAAGGACGAGATGTTTTTTGCAGAAAAAGGCTCGGGTGCCTGGATGAATGACACCCGCATCCGTGTGTCGGACCGCAAGCGCATGAACGAGGCGCTGTTTGCCACGGGTGTGCCGTTTGGGACCCGTCGGGGCCTGCCGGAAACCCTGCGGGATCTGGGCCGTCTGATGCCGGTCTGCGCCGGTGTGCGGCGCTGGGGTGCGGCGGCGCTTGACCTCGCTTATGTCGCTGCGGGCCGCTATGATGGCTATTGGGAGCGTGAGTTCCACCTCTGGGACGTGGCGGCGGGTATGTTGATCGCGCGCGAGGCCGGGGCGCTTGTCGATACGGTCCAACCGGGCGGTGACCCGCTGGCGGATCGCAATTTGATCTGCGCCAATGATCTGATTTTCAATCAATTTGCCAAGGCGCTGCGCGGCTGAAGCCAATCGGTTCCTGCGTGCTGAAACAAAAATGCCTCTGCTCGGATACCGGGCAGAGGCATTTTGGTTTTTAGGCGTCTTTCGCGCCGGGTATCGGACCCTGGTCTATTTGGCCAAACACTCGGAAATGACATCCGCCATGGAGGTGATCAGAGTGGGATAGAAATCCGGTCCCAGATCCAGCTTGCTGCCCAGCGGGTCCAGAACGCCGATCTCTGCATCCGTGGATTCAGCCAGTGTTTCGATCAGGCCGGTTTCAAACTGTGGTTCGGAAAACAGGCAAAGGACGCCTTCGGCGGCGATCCGGTTTTGCAGATCCCGAATGCGGCCCGGCCCCGGTGCAGCGGCGTCACCTTCGGCCACGGTGCCAACCGTGTGCAGGTCAAACGCGGCCTCAAAGTAGTGATAGGCATCATGAAACACCAGGAAAGGTGCGTCGTGATGGGGGGTGAGCTTGGCCTCGGCATATTCTACGGCCGCGTCAATCTCGGTCGCGGCTGCCGTTGCATTGGCGGAATAGATGTCGGCGTTTTCGGGATCGCGCGCCGCAAGGTTTTCCGCAATGACGGTGACCCAGTATTTGGCATTGGCCGGAGAAAGCCAGCTGTGCGGGTCATTTGGCCCGTGATCATGGCCATCATGGCCGGTATTTTCTTCGTGTTCTTCGTGTTCTTCGTGTTCTTCGTGTTCGTCTTCATCATGTTCGTGCTCGTCATGGTCGTCATGCGCGTCTTCTGCATGATCTTCCCCATGGTCGTGATCATGATCGCCGAATTCTTCGTCGTCGCGGAATTCCAGAATTTGCGTCCCCGGCAGGGCGTTCAGATCCAGCGCTTCGGCATCGGCCAGCACATCCAGAACGCGATCCATCCAAGGCGCAAGATCGGGGCCCATCCAAAGCACCAGATCCGCCTGTTCCAGCCCACGGGCCTGCGACGGACGCAGCGCAAAATCATGCGGCGAGGCACCGGGCGGCACAATCAGATCCGGCGTTCCCACACCCTGCATCACGCGGGCGGCAAGCCCATGCACCGGGGCAATGTCGGTCACAACCTTTGGCACGTCGGCCATTGCAGGCATGGCAAAGAAAGTCAGGATTGGCAGGACGGTTTTTTTCATTAGCATGTTACCTTATAACGTTCGCGACTTGATACATGTCATAGTATAACCTATCAAGCGCCAATTCTTGGAAAGGCCCACGCAATGAAGCCAGTTGGTTTCCATCAGCATGACCACGAAACCTGCAAATCCGGCGGGATCACGTCGGCTGTGGATTATTGTGAAACGCGCGGGTTGCAGTTTACCCCGGTGCGGCGGCGGACGTTGGAAATCCTGCTGCATGAACATCGTGCGATGGGGGCCTATGATCTGCTTGAGGTTCTGGGTCGCGAAGGGTTCGGATCGCAGCCGCCGGTGGTTTACCGTGCGCTGGAGTTTCTGGTGCGTCACGGTTTCGCCCACAAGATCGAGCGGCTGAATGCCTTTGTCGGCTGTGTGCATCCGGGCGCGGACCATGCGCCGGCCTTCTTGATCTGTCGCCAGTGTGACGCTGTTGCCGAAACCCGGGCGCGTCCGGCCATGGCGCTGCTGGGGGATCTGGCGGGCGAGGCTGGGTTCCGGGTGGAACGCGCGGTGATCGAGGCCGAAGGCCTGTGTCCCAATTGTCAGGAGCCCGCCAATCCGGGCCCTGAAAGCCGGGGAAAAGACCCGAAATGACATTGCTGCAAATGCAGGGTATGAGCGTCCGCCACGGTCAGGACCCCGCCCTGAGTGACGTGAATTTTGCGATCGAGACCGGTGAGATCGTCACAATTGTTGGCCCCAATGGGTCTGGCAAATCCACCATGCTGAAGACGATGATTGGCGCGGTGCGCCCGTCTTCTGGCCGGATTGACCGTCAAAAGGGGCTGCGCATCGGCTATGTGCCGCAAAAGCTGCATATTGATCCGACGTTGCCGTTGAACGTCGACCGGTTCCTGTCTTTGCCCAACCCTGCGTCTCGGGCAAAACGTGATGCGGCGTTGTTGCGCGCGGGCGTTCCCGATCTGGCGATGCGCCAGATGTCCGGCCTGTCCGGTGGCCAGCTGCAACGGGTTCTGCTGGCGCGGGCCATCCTGCACGAGCCGCAATTGCTCTTGCTGGACGAAGCGACGCAGGGCCTGGATCAACGCGGCTCTGCCGAATTCTATCGCCGCATCGAAGAGGTGCGGCGCGATCTTGGCTGTGCTGTGGTGATGGTCAGCCATGAATTGCATGTGGTGATGAGCGCATCTGACCGGGTGATTTGTCTGAATGGCCATGTGTGCTGTGAAGGCCGCCCGGAGGTCGTGGCCTCGGCCCCGGAATACCGCGCGCTGTTTGGCAGCGGCACCGGCGGCGCATTGGCGCTTTATCGTCATGAACATGATCATGCCCATGACAGTGATCACCATCACGACCACCAACATGGCAGCGATTGCATCCATGACCATGGCATTGGTCAGGACCACAACCATAAACACGGGGTCACGGAATGAGCCTGTTGGATGATTTTCTGGTCCGGGCCGTGTTGGCCGGCATAGGCGTTGCCCTGGCGGCTGCACCTTTGGGCTGTTTTGTGGTCTGGCGGCGCATGGCCTATTTCGGCGATGCAACGGCACATGCCTCGATCCTTGGGGTGGCACTGGCGCTGGCGTTTTCTGTCTCGCCGCTGATTGGCGCGCTGGTGGTGGCGCTGGTGATGGCCAGCTGCGTCACCGCGCTGTCCGGGCGCGGATTTGCCGTCGACACGATGCTGGGCGTTCTGGCGCATTCCTCTCTGGCCTTTGGTCTGGTGGCGGTTTCACTGCTGGACGGGGTGCGCATTGACCTGATGTCCTATCTGTTTGGCGATATTCTGGCGGTCGGGCGTGACGATCTTCTGGTGATCTGGGGCGGGGCTGCGGCGGTCATCGGGTTGATGGTCTGGCGCTGGCAGGCGCTTTTGACCGCGACGCTGAGCGATGAATTGGCCTGGGCGGCCGGGTTCAATCCGAAACGGGAACAAATGGTGCTGACACTGGCGCTGGCACTGGTGGTTGCAGTGGCAATTAAGGTCGTCGGGGTATTGTTGATTGCCGCGATGTTGATCATTCCCGCAGCGGCGGCGCGGCCATTGTCGCACACACCGGAACGGATGGCGGCAATTGCCGCTTTGGTCGGGGCCGGCGCGGTGATCGGCGGGATGCAATTGGCGCTGACGCTTGATTCTCCGACCGGGCCAACCATCGTCTGCTGTGCGGCGTTGTTGTTTGCCGCCAGTGCCGGATTGGCGCTTGTACGGGGCAGGGATTCCTGACCCCGGATAGCAAAAGCCGGTTTCAAAGGTATGGTATTCCTGACAATTCCCGACTTTTGCCGTCATAAAGATTGACTTTACGGCAGGCATTCCGTGATCTTGGCCTAGGTTATTTTCAGGCTGCCACGGAGATTGTCCCGCAATATGTTTTATGTCCTCGTCTTTCTTTTTGGCGTTTTCTTTCCCAGCGGATTGGTTGTTATTGCTGCGGGAAATGCCAGCGCGCAAAGTGTTGCCGCGCTTTGCGCCGGGGCCAGCGGCTATTCCTTGATGGCGATCAACCTGTTTTTGGCAACACGGCCCAGATTTCTGGAGCCGATGATTGGCGGGCTGGACCGGATTTACAAACTGCACAAATGGACCGGCATTTCGATTGTGGCTTTCATCCTGTTTCACGAAGGTGTCGGCATGGATCTGGAGGGCCAGATCGTGGCCACCGGCCTTGCGAAAACCGCCGTGGATGTGGCCGAAATCGTCTTTCCCATTCTGCTGGCCCTGATCCTGGTCAGTTTCTTCAAACGGCTGCCGGCGGCGATCACCCGGCGGGTGCGGTTCCTTAACCGCGATCTGATCCCCTATGGCCTGTGGCGCTGGACGCACCGTATTCTGGGGCTGTTGTTCATCGTGCTGACCGGGCATCAGTTCTTTGTCAAAGTGCCGTTCGACATGAATGCAATGGCGGCGCAATACCTGAACTTCATGGCGGTTCTGGGAATTCTCAGCTTCTTGTGGACCCAGCTTCTGGCGCCGTATCGCCGCCGCCCCTATGACATCACCAAGGTCGAACATCATCCCGCCGCCACGATCATCGAGGCCAAGCCGCGCGGGCGGGGCGTGCGGCCGCGCCCCGGGGCCTTTGCGGTGATTTCGATCAAACGCATGGGCCTGCGCGAACCACATCCCTTTACCATTTCCGGCACCGGCCCCAAGGGCGAGGTGCAGTTTTCGATCCGGGGGCTGGGGGATTATACCCGCCGTCTGCGTGATCTGGTGAAGGTGGGCGACAAGATGACGGTGGAGGGTGGCTATGGCCGCTTCAACTATGCCAAGGGCGAGAAGGAACAGCTCTGGGTTGCGGGGGGGATTGGCATCACGCCCTTTCTGGCCTTTGCCGACAGTTTGACAGCAGACGAGACCCGAACCATCAAATTGGTGTATTGTGTCAACAAACCGGAAGAGGTCGTCGGTCTCGACCGATTCCGCGCCGCTGAAAAACGCTGCCCCGGGTTTACGTTGGATCTGCATATCAGCAAGTCCGACGGACGTTTGACCGCCCAGGTTCTGGCGGACAAGGTCGCATTCGATCTGACACAGGCCGGGTTTTGGTTTTGTGGCCCTGCGCCCATGCGCAGCGCGCTTGTTTCGGGACTGAAGACGTTGGGGAAATCCCCGCGGTCGGTCCATTTTGAAGAATTCGAATTTCGGTAAAAGGACATCGACATGAGACATCATATGACACTCGGCCTCGTCCTTGGCGTATTTGCCACTGCATCCTGGGCGCAAACAGGCGCGTTGTTCGAGGCGGGCGCCTATGCGGATTACCAACCGGATCTGGAAAACGGCAGGACGATGTATTACGCGGCCGGCTGTGCCACCTGTCACGCGGTGGACGGTGATGACACAATTCTGGCGGGTGGTCAGGAAATGTCGACCCGATTTGGCGAGCTTTATGCCCCGAACATCACCCACCACAAGGCTGCGGGAATTGGTGACTGGAGCAATGCCACCTTTTTGAATGCGGTCCTGCGCGGCACGTCACCCGATGGCGATAAATATTTCGGTGCGGTGTTTCCCTATCCGTCTTATGGCCGGATGAGGCCGGAAGATGCGCTCGACATGAAGGCCTTTATGGCAGAGCTGCCCACCGCAGATGCCAAAAGCCGCGAGCATAATATTTCCTACATGAGCGAATTTGTCCTCGACAAGTTTTCGTCGTCACGCGGGCCGCTGACCGCTGTGTCCGATCCGCAAATGGCGCGTGGGCAATATCTGGTCGAAGCGGTCGGCCATTGCGCCGAATGCCACACGCCGCGCGATACCGGGTTGGGCTTCAAATACGAATTGGACAACACCCGCGCCTATGAAGGCGAATTTGGCCTGCTTGGGGAATATGCGCCGGACATCACCGCCGACCGGCTTGCCAAATTTCCGATGGAAAATTTTGTGATTGGCGCGCTGACCGAGGCCAAGAAGCTGAACGGCAATCCAATGACATCGCCGTCGATGCGGCGGATTGCGCGCCAGACCGCGCAACTGGCCAGCGCGGATCGCGCGGCGATCTATGCCTATCTGTCTGGCACCAATGTGGATGTGGAAACCCTGCCGGGTGGAAACAAGGTGACGCCGCCCATCGTGATCAACACCCCAGCCGATGAAACCGACACGCCCTCTGGCGGTACGGATACGCCGGTGCGCGTGGCCGAGGCCGACCCGATCCCCGATCATCCCGTGGTCGAAGAGGTCGCAGAGGAGAGCGGCGAAGATGTGATCGAGGATCACACCGGTGCCGAACGGCTGATGAAACGCGTCGAGGCCTATTGTGAATCTACCGAGCCGCTTGAACCGGTGATGCCGCCGCCCGCCGAAACGGCCGAGGCCCCGGCCGCCCCGAAAACTGCGCCGCCCGCTGCGGTCGCGAAAAAAGGTGTCGATCCGCAATTGGTGGCGGCGGCTGATCAGATCATCGAAGATTATTGTCGCGCCTGCCACGCGCCGGGCAAGACCTATAACGGGGTGTTCCCGACCGGCGATATTGCCGACATGAAGTTTGACGACCGAATCCTGATCCCCGGCAACCCCGAAAAGTCGCCGATTTATGAATCCGTGGCCGCCGGTCGGATGCCCACCGGCAAGAAGATGAGCAAGGACGAGCTGGAGGTGCTGCACAAGTGGATCGTGGCGCTTGGCGAACCAGAGATGCCAGCGGCAGCCCCCGCACCGGCGCCCGTTGCCGAAGCGTCCGGGTCGGACAGAGTACCGGTGCCGCCGGTGGCCGCCGTGCCGCACGAAGAATTGCCGCCGCCGCTGTTTGCCGGCTTCTCGCGTGAGGAACGCATGCTGGCCATCGCCCGCGACATCAATGATGTGGAAAAACGTGACCGGCAATATATGCGGTATTTCACCTTTGCGGAAATGCCGCTGGCCGAGGTCGATTGTGGCGCGGTGGGCGCGCTGAAAAATCCGATGCATTACATGCATGCCGGTTTCAACAAGCTGATCAATTCAATGTCCAACGGTCGCAGTGTGGTGCCGGTGCATCCGGTGCCCAACACCGAAGGTGCGGTGGTCCGCATTGATCTGCGCGACTATGAATGGACCTTTGATGACTGGCTGTCGCTGTCGACCGGTGTCTTTACGGAAGAGGTCGAAAACGCCGATTTTGACGAAGAGGCCTGGGAAGATCTGGCCAGCGTCTATCCCTATGGCGTTGATCCCGCCTATGATCCGCTGCTGAAAACCGTGGCGGATGCCACCGGGGCTTTTGTGCCGATCATGCGGGCCGATTGGGTGGCGCGGTTTGCGTCGCAATCGCCCTATTACGACATCCTGCTGGATCTGACCGCCGATATTCGCGACATCGAAGACCGCATTGGCGTTGATGCCGATCGCGAGATTGATGAATTGCAGGTCATTCGCGCCGGCATGTTGCCGGGATCGTCCGGCGTGTCGGATCACAACCGGATGCTGGAGCGGTTCGATCTGCCGCGGGATGGCTATTACTGGAAGTCCTATGACTTTGCCGGCAGCCACGGCGAGCAATCGCTGGAGCTTCACCCCGATGGCCCAAAAGAGCTGGCGCGCACGCCCTCTGGCACGTCACCGTTCGAACATGACGGCGGTGAAATGATCTTTTCCCTGCCAAATGGATTGCAGGGTTACTACCTGTCCACCAACCTTGGTGAGCGACTTCTGGTCGGCCCGGCCTCTATCGTGTCGTTCCGCACCAAACCAATCGGCAAAGGTGTCGAGGTGGTCAATGCGCGGTCCTGTTTTGATTGTCATGACAATGGCATGATCAACAAAAAGGACGAGGTCCGCGATGCGCTGATGTCGTCACAGCGTTTCTCGCGTGATGAACTGGAGGTGCTGCTGGAGCTCTATGTCGAAAATGACGAGCTGGACGAATATTATGCCCAGGACCGGGCTTCGTTCCTGTCGGCATTGGCAGAGCTGAACGCCACCAGCATGACCGCCGGCGGTCAGATGGCCAGCCTGCGGGCGCCGAATTCGGTCGGTGGAGGCGAGATTGTCACCTATTTGGCCGACATGCATTTCCATGCGCTCGACGTTCGGCAATTGGCCCGCGACTTCTATCTTGATGAAGACACTTTCCGCGTCCGGGCTCGCCAGATGGGCGATCCGACCTTGACGGTTGTGGTCGGGGACTGGCTGTCGCGGCTTGATGCGGGTGGCAAGATCCAGCGCTCGGAAGTCGAGAAATATTATGCCGATATTCTGGAACGGATGACCGACCTGCGCCCCTATCGCCCGGCGGAAAGCTATGCAGAGGTCAAACACGAACCAGAGGAATACGCCGAAGGCGCTCTGGAAAAAGAGGTTGAAAAAGCGGTCGAGGAAGTCGTCGAAAAAGAAGACGTTGTTTACAAACCGGCCGTGACCGAACCGGTGAAATATGCCCCGCCCGCCGAAGAGGCCAAGAAGGACAAGCTGACGCTGGCGATCCATGTGGACCAGAACGATTACTACATCGACGACCTTCTGGAATTCACCATCGAAGCCAGCCACAAATGCGAGTTGCAGATGTTCTATGTCGAAGAAAGCAAGAACATCGAGGAACTGCCAGGCGCGCTTTTGGGGCCACAATTCCTTGAGGCCGGTGAAAAGCGCAAAATCCCCTACGAAGGGTCGGGTCTGCGCATTCGCTTTGACGAACCGGGCAAAGGCGAAACCATGTTGGCCTATTGTCGGATGGGCGGATTGGGCGACCAGAAAATGACCGCCGAGGGCGCGTTGGACTATGCCAAGTCACGTTTCCAACCGCTGACCCGTGGCATTGCCATCGAAGCCGCCGAACGCGTTCAGGAAGATGGCGGTCAAAGTGCCACCAATCACGTCACATTCGAAGTCTTCGAGTGAAGGAGGGTTCAACGATGTTACGCACCACACTTTTTGCAGCTCTCCTGGCCACGACGGTTCTGCCGGGGGCGGCCTTTGCCGCAACCTGTTCCGACGGTTTGAAAGCGCTGCGCGATACCTATGCGGCGGGCAGTGTCGATGACATTCTGGCGGCGGTTTCAACCCTGCGGACGGGCGGTATATGCAACCAACGAACAGTGACCCGCGCAACGGCACAGGCGTCGGGCGTTCTGGCCAGCCGCGCGGGGCGCTTTGTGGCGCAGGGCGATCTGGCTGCGGCCGAGGCGGTTCTGGAACGTGTGCCGGGGCTGCATTGGTCGGTGCAGGCGGTGCGGGCCGATATTGCCGCAGCCAGAGGCAACCGGGATGAAGCCGCGCAGCTTTATAATGCGGCGCTGGATACGATCACCGATCCGGCGCTGACGCCACCGGATGAACGTCTGGTGCCGGTGGCCGAACGTTTGGCGCGGCTGGCACAGGAAAACATGATGCTGGCTGGCACGCTGGACAGCACGATCACCCGCGGTGGATCGCCCAGCGGCGTCCTGAAAAGCGCGGTGCGCGGCATCGCCATCGAATCCTATGGCGATGAGGTCGGCGGCGGTGGCGCAACCGACCACGAGGAGGTGCACGAAGCGCCCCCGAAAGAGGAAAAAGGCTTTGAAGATCATGCCGAGGTGATCAAGGAAGATCACGTCGACGTGCCGGAGATCAAAGAAAAGCCGCCAGAAAAAGAACCCGCAAAAGAATCAGTAAAAGAAAAGGTGGTACACGAAGATCCTTATGCCAGTGGCAAGAAAGAGGATTACGCCGTGGCCGACGGCGCGGCCAAGGCGGTGACAACCGTGTTCTTGCCAATCAAATTCGGGTCAAACTCCGATCATCTGGACGACAAGGCCGCGTATGAGGCCGATTATGTCGGCGCCTTTCTGAAGGCCAACAAGATCAGCGAAATCACCCTGATCGGTCACACGGACGAGCGCGGGTCGGACAGTTATAACCTTGATCTGTCTTATCGTCGGGCCCAGGCCGTGCGCGACTACCTCACCCATTACCTCGCGACCTATGACGCCTATACTTATATTCATATCGACGGCAAAGGCGAACGCGTTCCGCCCAAACTGTCGGACCCTTACCTGTATTCGATTGAGGAGCGTCAGGCGATTGCCCGGCGAGTGGAGCTTGTCCTGCACAAATAAATTGCGGGCTGCGGCCTGTGTCATTTCATTGTCCCTAGGGGCCGCTCCTGCGGTCCACGCGGCGCAATATGCCATGGTGGTGGGGGTGGATGATTACCGTGCTTTCAGCCCCCATCCCGCGCCCGCAGGCGAGCTTTCGGATCTGCAAGGGGCGGTGAACGATGCCCAACGCATTGCCAGCGCGATGCGCCGGGTGCGGATCAACCTGCCGGACGAGCGGCTTTTGATCGACGAACGTGCCACGGTCGAGGCTTTTCTCGCGGGCTGGCGGTCGATGATCGCCGAAGCGACGCCGGGGGACACGCTGATCGTGACCTTTTCCGGCCATGGCGGGCAAGAGGTGGAAAATTCCGAACCTTTTGACGAGGTGACGGACCACAAAGACGAAACCATCATGTTTTATGAATTCGACCCGAAAAATCCGCGGGTCGGGCGATTGAATGATGATCAACTGCGCCAGATCCTGGCCGAAGCCGCCGCCTATAACGTGATTTGGGTGATGGACAGTTGCCATTCCGCCGGTCTGACCCGCAAGGTCGACACCGGGGCGATAGGGCTGACGCGCAATGGTGGGGTGTGGGACACCGGTATTGATCCGCTGGAGGATGAAATCATCGCCGAAGAGGGCGACGATGGCAGTGATGAACTGGCCCATGTCACCCAGATCCTTGCGACCGCCAGCGAAGAAAGATTGGTGACGGAAACCCGGATCGACGGCAAACAGCATGGCGCGCTGTCGTGGTTCTTTGCCGAGGCGATCACCGGCGCGGCGGACACCAACAACGACGGCACAATGACCCGCGCCGAGATGGCCGATTATCTCGATGATCGGGTGTTTGCGCATATGAAACAGAGCCAGCAGCCCCGCATTCTGCCACGGGGGGATGCGCATGCGTTGCTGTCCTTTGCCGAACCCGCCGCAAAGGCGCCTGAGCCGGAACAGCCCAAGGCCGGGGATCCGCCACGCGATGCGGTGGCTGTCAGCTTTGATGGCCCCCCTCCGCCGGGATTGAAAGACGGCAGCTATTATGTGGTCAATGCATCCCCCGAACTGTCGTTCAGGGATTTGGGCGGCGGGCGGTGGGATGTGTTCAACCACACCGGCGACCGCATCACCACAATCACCGGTGATGCCAGCCGCATGGTCGCCCGCACAAAGGCGCTGCGCCATATCCTTGCCTCGAAAAAAGCGTCGCGCGCGGCGGTCGGGGTCAAAGCCGGGCAGGACCACAGCCTTAATCCGGTTGGGGCATTTGTGAATTTCACATTCACCCCGCCCAGTCGCGAGCTGCGGTATCTGACGTTGTTCAACGTGGCCAGCAATGGCGCGCTGCAATATCTTCATCCGCTGAAACCTTCGGGTGATGATCAGGTCGGACCGCGCGGCTTTCCGGTGCGGTTTCGGGTGACCGAACCCACCGGCGAGGATCAGTTGGTGGCAATTTTCTGTAGCCGCCCGCCGCTGGATCTGCGCCGGATGCTGGACAATTTCAATGCCAAGACAGTGCCCGATGATGACACGCTGCCGTCGGTTCTGGCGCGCGGCAGCTGTCAAACCGGGGTCATTGGCCTTTATACAGAGGATGGATAGGGCATGGTGCTGCGTTTTCTGATCACAGTGGTGATGTCTGTTTTGGCGCTGACCGCGGCGGCCGAAACACGGGTTGCCCTGGTGATCGGCAATTCCGCCTACGAAAACGCACCCAGGCTGGACAATCCCGAACGTGACGCCACCGCTATTGCCGACCGGCTGAAACAGGTGGGGTTCGAGGTCACGTTGGGCATTGATCTGGATTATCGCGGGTTTCGCCGCCTGATCGGAAAATTCGCCCGCGAGGCCAGCAATTCCGATATTTCACTGGTCTATTTTGCCGGGCATGGCATCGAATTGTCGGGCGAAAACTATCTGATCCCGACCGATGCCCTGCTGGAACATGAGGCCGAGGCCGACATTGAATCGATTTCGTTGCAGACGCTGGTGGAAAAGGCTGCATTGGCGCGGCAATTGTCGATCATCATGGTGGACGCCTGTCGCGACAATCCTTGGGTGTCTTCGATCGAAAGACTGGACAAGACCCGGTCGCTCAGTCGCGGTTTGGCGCCTTTGCCGGATCCCGGACGTGGTCAGGTTGTCAGTTTTGCCACCGCGCCGGGCCAAACGGCGGCGGATGGCGAGGGCGACCACAGCCCCTATGCGGAATCGCTGTTGGAGCTTCTGGATGAACCGGGGGTGGAAATCAGTTTCTTTTTCCGCCGCCTGCGCGATTCCGTGCGCGCCCGCACCGATGGCGAGCAGACCCCGATTTTCGAAAGCGACCTGCCGGGGCGCGAAATCCATCTGGTGCCGCCCATTGCAAAGGATGCCGAGGCAGAGACATCGGATGCGACCGGCCCCGCCACCGCAGAGGTCGAGGGCGAAAATGCAGGGACATCGGACAACGAATTCTTTGAATCCTCTTTCCGCACCTCGGTCGAGGAGCTGACGGAATGCGACCGTCTGGCCGGATACGCCTGGCACCCGCGTGTGCCGGGGGGCTCTATTGCCTATGATGCCATTGAACCCGAACGGGCGCTGGCGGCCTGTCAGCAGGCGATACTGGACTACCCCGAAGAATGGTTTTTCTACTTTCTGGCCGGGCGTGCGATCTGGGTTGGTGATGACGATGATCCGCGCATTCGCCGATACATGGAGCTTGGCGGCCGTGCCGATCCGGCCTTTGCCTATGAACGGCTGGGGGTGATCGCCGAACATGGTTACGGCGGCATGGAGGCCAGCGTGTCAGAGGCGGCAGAATTCTATCAAAAGTCGATGGAGGCCGGGTATCAGAGCGCGATCCTCAGTCTCGCGTCTCTTTACGTCGATGCCACGCCGCCGAACTACGATCTGGCGATGGACTATTATGATCAGGCGCTGGCGATGGGGCTGCGCAGTGCGCCGAATGCTTTGGGGAAATTGCATCTTGATGGCAAATTGCCCGACAGCAGCGATGCCGAGGCCCTGCGCTATTTCACCATGGGCTGCGACAACGGCTATATGACGTCCTGTGGCAATCTTGGCTGGATGCATTCCAACGACCGCGCGCCAGAGTCGGATCTTGCGGCGGCAATTGACTATCTGACCATGGCCTGTGACGCGGACGAGGGGTTTGCCTGTCGGTCGCTGGCACATGTCCATATCAACAAACGGATCGACGGCGCATCAGACGCCGAGGCGCTGCGCCTGTTCACCAAAGGCTGTGATCTGGGGGACACCAATGCCTGTGGCAATGTCGGCTGGATGCATTCGCGCGGGCGGGTGGAAAACCCGGACCTTCAGGTCGCCGTGGCCAAACTCAGCCGGGCCTGCGAGCTGGACGAAACCTGGGCGTGTCGGTCGCTGGGATATATCCATAAGAACAAGCGGATTGACGGTGCCAGCGACGCCGAGGCGCTGCGCTTGTTTGCCAGAGCCTGTGCCGGTGGCGATGAAAATGGCTGTGGCATGGAGGGCTGGATGCACAAGGCCGGGCGCGCCCCGGAACCCGACATGCAACTGGCGCTGGCGCGGCTTAGCGCAACCTGCGGGCCAGAGGAGGCCTGGACCTGTAGCAACGTCGGAAATCTGTATCAGGATGGGTCGTTGGGCACGCCGGATTTCGAAACCGCTGCGGAATGGTACGAAAAGGGCTGTGGCCTGAGCGATGGCCGCTCCTGTGGCTGGCTTGGGGAAATGCTGGAATACGGCACGCTTGGGGAAGAGGATTTCGAGGGCGCTTTGACCTATTTCACCCGTGGCTGCGTGTTGGAAAACGGCTGGAGCTGCGCCCGCGCCGGATGGTTCCACGCCGAAGGGGCGGGAACGGCCGAAAATCATGAGCTTGCGGCGGAATTCTTTCAGAAGGGCTGTGATGATGGCAATGCCTGGGGCTGTGGTCGGCTTGCCGGGCTGTATTACCGGGGCGAAGGCGTGACGCAGGATTTCCCGCAGTCTTTTGAACTGGCCCTGCAATCCTGTGAGGGGGATACCGGGTTTTATTGCGGCCATGCCGCCGGGATGCTTGAATTGGAAGACGTGCCTGCCGATCCGGTGCGGGGCCTCGCCTTGCGCAAAAAGGCCTGCACGTTGCGCCATGCCTATTCCTGTGGTCGGCTTGCCTGGGGCCCTTATGCGGATCTGGGTGCAGATGCAGAGGACCGGGGCACCTATCTGGTGCTGTCGCTGGAATATGGGTCGCGGTTTGTGATCGAAAATTACAAATCCTTTGACCGGGCCCTGGCGCGCGAGTTGCAGCAGGCCTTGAAGGCGCGGGGCTATTACACCGGTGCGGTGGATGGCGTGTTGGGTCGTGGGTCGCTGGCAGCATTGGAACGTGCTTATGCGGCGTGATCTGACCCATATGTTTCAGATGGCGCTGGCGCTGGCGGTTTTTGCCGCCATGCCGCTTTGGGCGGAAACGCGTGTGGCGTTGGTGATTGGCAATTCCGATTACACCAATGCCGCGCGGCTGGAAAATCCGGTCAATGATGCCCGTGCGCTGACCGCCAAACTTGAAACGCTGGGCTTTGATGTCATGGCGCATGAAAACCTTGGCGGGCAGGACATGCGCCTGGCTCTGGGGCAGTTTACCGAGGCGGCCTTGCAGGCGGATCTGGCGTTGGTGTTTTATGCCGGTCACGGGATCGAGCTGGGCGGGCGAAATTTCCTGATCCCGGTGGATGCGATGATGCGGTCCGAGGCGACCGCGCAATTCGAGGCGCTGGCGCTGGATGACATCCTGTCGGTCGTGACCCATGCGGGGGTGCTGGGCATCGTGATGCTGGACGCCTGTCGCGACAATCCCTTTGCCGCCACCATCCAGCGCAACAATGGCACCCGGTCCTTGAAACGCGGGCTGGCGCCGGTGAATGTCGAGGGTGAGCAAGGGATGATCGTCAGCTTTGCCGCCCAGGAAGGGCGCACCGCTGAGGATGGCGATGGCGGCAACAGCCCCTATACCACCGCCCTGCTTGAGGTGATCGACGAACCGGGGCTGGAGGTCGGTCGCATGTTCCGCAAGATCCGTGCCAAGGTGCGCGAGGCGACCAATGGGCAACAGGTGCCGGTCGAACGGATGCAACTGCCGGACAAGGCGATCTACTTTGTGCCCGAAGGCGCCAGCCCGCCACCCGACACCGCCCCGCCGCCACGCACCGATCTTCCGCGTGGGCCGGTCACGCGTGACCCGATGGTGGCCTATCTGGATGCGGTTGCCACCGGTGAAATCGAGCCGCTGAATGAATTTGTGTCACGCTATCCCGATCATCCCCGCGCCAAAGACGCCCGCAAGCTGATTGCCCTGATGCAGGATGATGCGTTCTGGGCGCAGGCCCGGGCCGAAGACAGCGTGCAGGCCTACCGCCGCTATCTGATCGTGTTTTCTGATGGCCAATATGTGGACGAGGCCATGGCGCGCATTGCCGCCCTGACCGAGGCAGAGCCGGTGATCCCCCCAGTCGCCGCACCGCCGCCCGTGGTGTCACCGCCACCCAGCAACAGTGCCAGCCCCAGCTTTGATTGCCGCCGGGCCTCGACAGCTGTGGAGCATGCTATTTGTTCCAATTCGGATCTGGCGCGCCAGGACAATGACCTTTTATCTGCCTTCCAGAACGCCCGCAGCAACGGCTGGGTCGATGTCGGCAACCAACGCGCCTGGTTGAAACAACGCGATGCCGTTTGCACCGGGGTGGCCTGGGCGGTTGCCGGATGTGTCCAGACCGTGTCCGGCGACCGGATCAATGCGCTGCGCAGTGGGCGGTTGTCGGGTAACATTGGGCCGGGGTTCAATTGCGCCCGGGCCTCAACCCGGGTTGAACGGGCGATCTGTTCCAGTGATGTCCTGGGCCGTCAGGACCAATTGTTGTTGCAGGTGTATAAATCGGCCCGAAACCGGGGCACGTCTGCTGCTGCCAGTCAGGGCAGCTGGATTGGCCAGCGCGAAGCACGATGCGGCCGCCACAGTGATGTTGCCTGGTGTGTGGCATCCTTTACGGCCGATCGAATTGGCCTTTTGGCCAGATAGGGGAATTACCATGCGTCTGATGAATTTTGTCTTGTTGTTCTGGACCGTGTTGACCGGTGCGGCATTGGCCGAAAGCCGCGTTGCGCTGGTGATTGGCAATTCCGCTTATGAACAGACAACGCCCTTGGCCAACCCCCAAAACGATGCCCGCGCCGTCGCAGAGAAGTTGAGCAATATTGGCTTTGACGTCATGCTGCGTGAGAATTTGACTGGCCAGAATTTCCGTATTGCGCTGGGCGAGTTTACCGAAAAAGCGCTGCGGGCCGATCTGGCGGTGGTGTTTTATGCCGGTCACGGGATCGAAATGAGCGGTGCGAATTACCTTATCCCGGTTGATGCACGTATGCGATCCGAGGCGACGGCCACCTTTGAGGCCCTGCCATTGACCGCGATGCTGACCACGGTGCGTCAGGCGGGCAAGCTGGGCATGGTGTTGCTGGATGCCTGCCGCGACAATCCCTTTGCCTCTGCGATGGAGCGTACCAATGGCACACGGTCGCTGAAACGCGGATTGGCCCCGGTGTCGCTGGAAGGTGAAAGCGGTCTGGTGGTCAGCTTCGCCGCCGAGGCCGGAAGTACCGCGGATGACGGGGCAGGAACGCACAGCCCCTATACCGAAGCCCTGCTTGAGGTTCTGGACGAGCCGGGACTGGAGGTGGGGCGCATGTTCCGCAAGGTGCGCGCCAAGGTGCGGGAACAGACCGACGGCAGGCAGGTGCCAATTGAACGGATGCAATTGCCGGATGAGGAAATCTATCTTGTCGGCCTGCCGGATGGCGACGACACCCCGGGCAATGCGCCCCGCGATGAGCGCGACGATCCCCCGGCACGCCCGCCTGCGGTCGAAGATCCATTGGTGGCCTATATCAACGCGGTCTCCGGTGGCCGCAAAGAAGATCTGGAGGATTTTCTGGCCCGCTATCCCGATCACCCCAAAGCCGCAGATGCCCGCAAATTGCTGTTGGACATGGCCGACAGGGACTATTGGGAACAGGCAGAAGCGACCGATACCGAAGACGCCTATCGCACCTATTTGATCGTCTTTCCCGCAGGGCGTTATGCGGATGAAGCCAAGGCAAAACTGGCCGCCTATGAAAAGCCGCCGGCGGTCGAGGTCGAGCCGGATCCGCCGGTATACAATCCGCCTGTCCATAATCCGCCGCCTGCAACCGCGCAGTATTCCTGTCCGGCACTGGATGGGCGTTGGTCGGTGACCAATATCCCGGTGGATGACACGTTGTTTGTCCGGTCTGGCCCCGGCAGCAAGAACAAGGCCATTGGCGAATTGCCGTACAATGCGGATGGGGTGCGGGTGCAGTCCTGTGGTTCTAACGGGTGGTGTAACGTGACCTATGGTTGCATTCAGGGCTATGCCTTTGGTCGCAAGTACCTGAAACAATCACGCGGCGGCCATCGCAGCACCGAGTATCTGGGGTATTATTCGCTGGTGGATGTGGCCTCGAACGACACGCTGAACCTGCGGACCGGACCGGGCAAGTCGAAATATGGCGACGAATACGGCGTTGTGGCCGAGCTCCCCTATAATGCGACGGGGGTCTATGTCTCTGACTGTGAGGTCAAATCCGGCTACAAATATCGGTGGTGTGCGGTGCAATGGCAGAATGTGTCTGGCTGGGCCTATGGCCGGTACTTGCAGAACGGCGCCGGACAACGCCCCGAAAGTGGCGGGTTGAGCGGCGCGGTGCGCAGCAGCGGGCCCAGCTGTGATGAGCTGTGGTATGAGCGCAATTCAATCTTTGATCGCAAGGGATATTGCTTCAAGACCGCGCGGGGCAAAAACACCTTCGACAATTCCAATTGCTACACGTCGAATCCGACGCTGACCGCCTCGGAAAAGAACCGGGTGAACGAGCTGAAATCCATGGAAAGCCGCATGGGATGCTGACACGTCTGCGGCAAGGGTTGTTGGTGCTTGGGTTTCTGGCCCAGCCCGCGCTTGCGGCGGATTGTGGGGCCCGTGATTTTCTGGCGATGGCGCTTCCGGATGGTGGTTCGCCTTTGAAGGTGGCGCTGGAGATGGCCTATCCCGGTTTGACGGTGGATCTGGCGGCGCAACAGGTGGTGTTTGCCTCTGGCGAAACGCTGCCCTTGGGGCGGGTGCGGGGCGGTGATCCGAAGGGGATGCTGACCGATGGATCGGTGGTGGAGCAATTCCACTATCGCTATCCTCTGGATTTTGATCTGGGCCCAAGGGCCACGCCGTGGAACGATCCGGGGCGGGTGCGCAACGATGGCTTTTTTCGCGCACTCTATTTTGCTGAAGAAAGCGCGGCGCGCGGCAGCCTGCAAAAAGTGCGCTATCCGGGGCCGGGCCGGGCGACCTATCTGATGACGGACCGGCATGGCGTGGCCTGTCAATTGGCCGCAGCGATGGCCGAGATCAGCCAAAGCGATGCGGCCGTTCATGCCAGCCTGCGCAATGTGGGGGGCAGTTTCAATTGGCGGGTGATTGCCGGCACGACGCGGCTGAGTGCGCATAGTTTTGGTATCGCGCTGGATCTGAACACCAAATATGGCGGCTATTGGCGGTGGGGTGGTGTGCCGGAGGGGCAGGCCGGTGAGTATCGCAATGGCATCCCGGAAACCGTGGTGCGCAGTCTGGAGCGGTACGGGTTTATCTGGGGCGGCAAATGGCATCACTATGACGGGATGCATTTCGAATACCGGCCTGAATTGATCCTTTATGCCCGGCTGATCCCGTAGCTTTGCCCGCCGGGGTGTGGTCTTTTGTGGGTTCGTCGCGCCGATGCGCGCCGACGGACCGGGGGCCAGCCCCCGGACCCCCGGGATATTTTTGAACAAAAGAAGGCCGGTCCCCGTTAACTGCGGCGGTTAATGGGCATGTCCGGCATGGCTGTGCTTCATTGCGTCTTCGGCTTCGACCGCGACATGCAAGGCCAGTTCGCCGCGGTCGGTCAGAAGGTGGATTTCAATTTCGTCGCCTTCGGTGCGCGGGGTGGTCAGGCCATTCAAACGAATGGCCACGCCACGAGGGGCGAGATCCAATTCCCGCCCCGGGGCGATTTCCAGCATTGGGATCACCTGATAGTTTTCGCTGCCGTCCTTCAACATGAAGCCGACCAGTTCGGCGCTGGTGGCGTCGTCGCTTTCTGCGCCAAGCAGGGTGAGGGCGGTGTTGCCGGTGTTTTCCACTTCGGCAAAGATCAGGGTCATTGGGCCGGTCCCGGCGTTGGTCCAGGGGTGCAGCACCTCGACCCCGTCCATCACCGCGAGGTGAGTGTCTTGCTCGTCGTGATCGTGGTCGTCATGGGTGTCGTCGGCAATGGCCGTGGTCGCCAGCCCGAGGGAGAGCAGCAGAGCAGGGATCAAACGCATGGGGGTGTGTTCCTTTCAGGGATCAGTTCGAAGGTCAGGCGCGCAGCCCGTCGACAATCGGGCGGCGCAGGACCGCAAGGGCTGGCAGCAGGGACAACAGGAGGGTGACGGAGAGGAAGCCGAGCAGCAAATGCACCTCGGTCCAGCCGATTTGCGGCACCACCAGAATATCGGTGCGGGCGGTGACAATGCGCGACAGGGCATGGGCCGCGCCCAGCCCGACCCCAAGCCCGAGGACCGCGCCGCTGACCAGCAACATCGCGGCATAGGACCAGACCACCGACAACACAAAACGACCCGGTGCGCCCAGAGCACGCAGCAGCGACATTTGTCGCCGGAACAGCCGGGTCAGGATGAACATGCCCACCAGAACCGATGTCGCCACCAGCACCTGGGTCACCAGTGTCATCAGCGACATCGCCTGGCGCACGTCGCCCATCACGGCATAAAGTTCGGCAAGAACGGTGCCGGGAAAGAAGGCCATGGTTTCTGCGTCGCGGGTGAATTCCGAGCGCAGGGAATAGGTCGCCCAAAGCTCGTCCGCCTTGACCACGATGGCCGGTGTGCCGGGGAAATAGGCCGCATCATAAGGGGGGCCGAGTTGAACCGGGGCGTCCGGCGCATGCCCATTGGCCAGACCATGCACGGCCCAGACCGATTCGACAGGCACCATGATCGCGCGGTCCCAGGGCGAACCGGTTGGCGCCATGCGGCCGACGACAGTGATCTGGTCGCCATGGGCATCGTCCTCGGCGGTGTCACCAAAACCATGCGACGGGACAAAGCTGTCGCCGATGTCCAATGGCACATAGGCGCCGGCAATTGCCTCGAAGGTGTCTTGCCACATGCGGCCTTCGATCCGGTTGTCGCTTAGATACCGGGCGAAATCAGCAATCGTGCCGATGATCGGCGCGCCGTCGAAACTGTCGCCGAAGGCCAGTGGCGCGGCAATTGTCACGCGGTCATGGTTGGCGATCTCGTTGTAGATCTGGCCCTTCAGCAGCGGCACATCAGACGGCTGGAGATAGACAGAGGCCAGCATCAGGGTCATTTCACTGCCGGGGGCGGCGACAATCATGTCGAATTTATCGGCGGCGGCGGCGGTGCCTTTGCGCAGGCCACGTTCCTGGGCAATCAATCCGATGCCCATGCCGACCGAGGCGGCGATCAGCAGCACGAACATCACGTTCGGCCAGCGAAAGCGCCACAGGAGCGCCCGCACAAGCGCCCAGGGGGCAAAGCCGCGAATGGTCAGCGCGCCGATGATCAGCCCCGGAAGGACCAGCGCCAGCGCGATCAGACTATCCTGCCATGTGGCGGACAGCGAAGCCCAGAGACTAGACATTTTCGGTCTCCACCAGTTTGCTATCCTGGATCAGGATCACCCGATCCATGCGGTCCAGCAGGGCGATGTCATGGCTGACGGTGATCAGCGTCTTGCCCTCGGCACGCGTGAGGTCGATCAGATCACCGACCAACCTGTCTGCGGCGGCGCGGTCCAGGCTGGCCGTAGGCTCATCCGCCAACAGCAGGGCCGGATCATGCGCCAGGGCGCGGGCGACGGCGACGCGTTGACGTTCACCGCCGGAAAAGCTGGTGACGTTGCGGGCCTCGTCGCGAATGCCAAGATGGGTCAGCATCCTGTCGGCGCGCTGGCGCAGGGCGGGGCGCGTGGATTTGCGGCGAAAGAACGATCCAACCCCGGCATTCGCCGCGGCGCCCAATTCTTCGAACAGCAAAAAGTCCTGAAAGATCAGGCCCATGTTTTCGGCGCGAAAGGCAGTGCGGGCCTCGGCCGACAGGTTCAGAAGATCCTGATCACCCCAGACAACCTGGCCGCTTGCGGATTCAATCAACCCGGCAAGCGCAAACAACAGGGTCGATTTCCCGGCGCCGGATGGGCCCCGAATACCCAATGCCTCGCCCGGGGCAACCGCAAGATCCGGCACATCCACCAGAACCCGGCCACGCGGATTGGCAATGCGCAGGTTGGTGACCCGAAGGGGCAGGCGGCGGGGATCAGCCATAGGTCGCATCAAGCAGGCGCACGCGACTGACAAATCCGGTGTCCGGGTCTTTGAAACCGCCCAGCGACAGCGTGCCGGCGGTGTCGATTTTGACGTTGAACGGGATCACCTTGACGGTCCGTTTGGTGTAAACCGCCAGAATATCGTTCGGCCATTCGGCCTCGGTCTCGCAGAAGGGGCAGACCGCCATCGGCAATTTGGTCAGGACAAAGAAGCTGGATTCGGCCTTCAGCGGTGGTGCCATGAAACCGGTGACCGTGATGCGCTGACCTTCAAGCTCTTGTGCCAGATCGGAAAATTCGCGCCCTGCACCATAGAGGTCGCGCAGTTTGATCGGCTCGGCTGCGGACAGCAGCGACGGGGTGGCAAGGGCGGCGGCGGAAAACATGAAACTGCGACGGTCCATATTGATGTCCTGTGTGTAATAGTATTACATATCGTGACCCGCAATGGGAATCTTGGGCCAGAAACGAAAAAGAGGGCCGTGTCACCGGCCCCCTTAATCCTGAAATCAGGGTGCCGATTATTCGACGTTCACGGCATGGTTCATAACATGGAAAATCACGTTTTGTTCGATGGTGCCATCAAACAAATGTGCCCATGGGCCTTTGGCATAGACGGCAACGTCTTCGCCTGAGTGGGTTTCCGACGACGTCGGGATCAGCGCCTGTTGGATGTAATCCATGTCTGTCGCGTCTTCCTGTGTCAGATCGGGGCGTGCGCCGACCCAGTTCACATCTTCGCGCAGAACCGAACCGGTGCCATTGAGGAAGCCGATAACGGTGTATGGCTTGCCGTCTTTTGCCAACAGCGGCTCGCCCGAGTGCGAATCGCCTTCCTTGGCAACACCCATGCAAAGGCCGGTGATGTCAGAACCACGGCCGCAGTAGCCGTTGAACGCGATCGCGTGCTCGTGGTCGGCGGTGACGATGATCAGCGTGTCTTCGTCGTTGGTCAGCTCATCCGCCATTTTCACCGCATCAATAAAGGCCAGACCATCGGTCAGCGTGCGATAGGCGTTGCCGGCGTGGCTGGCGTGGTCGACGCGGCCCGCTTCGATTTCCAGATAGAAACCGTTTTCGTTCTTCGACAGGTATTCGATGGCCGATTTGGTCATCTCTGCCAGCGAAGGTTCGTCGGTGCGGTCGGCGTTGTACTGCATGTGGCTGTTTTCATACAGCGCCAGGATCGGCGAATCGGCGGCCAGATCCAGGGCGTTGAACGATTCTGTGTCCGACGCGAACTGCGCGCCAAGGCCGGTGGCCTTTTCGATCAGGTTTTCGCCATCCTTGCGGCGCCCCTTGAGGTTGCCCATTTCGAAATCCGCAGGCAGGAAGTGACGACCACCGCCGCCCATTGCGAAATCGATTGTGCCCGCTTCCATCGCGTCAATCAGCTGCGAGGCGATGTCTTTTTGTGCGGTGCAATCTTCTGGAACCGAATCTTCCCAGTTGCGGTTGGCGGTCTTGGCGTAGACAGCGGCCGGTGTGGCATGTGTCAGGCGCGCGGTGGAAATGATGCCGACGGATTTGCCCGCTTCGGTTTGCAGTTCCGAGAACACGGTCACTTCGTTGCCGGTCACGGACGAGCAATCTTCGTGAATGCCGTTTTCGTTCAGGTTGATCAGGTTGAAACGCTGTTTGATGCCCGAATTCATCGCGCCGGCGGTGGGGGCGGAATCAGGGGTCTGGGCGTTGATATTGTAGGTTTTGACAATCGCAGAGTTCCAGTCGGTGGTCTCATACGGCAGAACATGCTCTTCGCCGAGCTTGCCTTCCTGCTGGCCTGCAAACACACGTGTCGCATAGTTGGTGCCAACACCATTGCCGTCGGACACCAGCAGGATCACGTTTTTGGCTTTGCCGGTGTTGGGCTGACGGGCCAGCATCGCTTCGATATGGGCCTGGCCGGCGGTGAACCAATCGCTGTTGGCTTGCGGCAGGTCTTGGGCGGAAGCAGTGGAGGCGGCAAGCGCGGCCGCGACTGCGAAGAATGACGTTTTCATGGAAATCCCCGGTGGTCAGAGTTGCGGATGCCGGTTTTGCAACGGCGGACATCGCGGCCTAACTGCCCGCAGAAGGTAACGGGCACGCAAAGCTTTTGTATCGGAACGCTGAAACACAACGTACCGGGGAGGGGTCAGGTTTGTTATGAAATAACATACAGCCAGACGCAAGTATTTTTCCCTGCGGCTATTGAAAATTTTGCCGCAATGCAGCGCAGGAATCATCGGAAAACGGCATGATTTTTCCCGACCCGACAGTTGACAGTGGATTTCCGACTCCCTAGCTATGCGACGTTAGCACTCAAACAGGGTGAGTGATAATGCCCTCTGGCCCGGACGGGAACAGAGGGGGGACTGAAACTAACTTTGAGCCGAGGAGCTGCAAAGATGGCATTTACACCGCTTCATGATCGCGTGCTTGTGCGTCGCGTTGAAGGCGACGAAAAAACCGCTGGCGGTCTGATCATTCCAGACAGTGCAAAAGAAAAGCCCCAGGAAGGCGAAGTCGTTTCCGTGGGCGCAGGTGCACGTGACGACAAAGGCGAGCGTGTGACTCTCGACGTTAAAGCGGGTGACAAGATCCTGTTCGGCAAATGGTCGGGCACCGAGATCACGCTGGACGGCGAAGAGCTGCTGATCATGAAAGAAAGCGACATCATGGGCGTTATCGCCTGATTGTCGCGGGGGGCAGGGCACCGGCCCGCTTCCCGATTTCCACCGAAATTCTAGTCAAGGAGAGACATATATGTCTGCCAAGGACGTCAAATTCGACACCGATGCCCGCAACAAGATGCTGAAGGGTGTGAACATCCTCGCTGACGCGGTGAAGGTGACACTCGGCCCCAAAGGCCGTAACGTTGTGCTCGACAAATCCTTTGGCGCGCCGCGCATCACCAAAGACGGTGTATCGGTTGCCAAGGAAATCGAACTGGAAGACAAGTTCGAGAACATGGGCGCACAAATGGTGAAGGAAGTTGCTTCCCGCACCAACGACGAAGCGGGCGACGGCACCACCACCGCGACCGTTCTGGCCCAGGCCATCGTCAAAGAAGGTCTGAAATCGGTTGCCGCCGGCATGAACCCGATGGATCTGAAGCGCGGTATCGACCTGGCGACAGCCAAAGTCGTGGAAGCGATCAAAGCCGCGTCGCGTGACGTGTCCGACAGCGCCGAAGTTGCGCAGGTTGGCACCATCTCCGCCAACGGCGAAAAAGAAATCGGCCAGCAGATTGCTGACGCGATGCAAAAAGTCGGCAACGAGGGTGTCATCACCGTCGAAGAAAACAAAGGCCTGGAAACAGAGACCGATGTTGTCGAAGGCATGCAGTTCGACCGCGGCTACCTGTCGCCTTACTTCGTGACCAACTCCGACAAGATGATTGCAGACCTCGAAGACTGCATGATCCTGCTGCACGAGAAAAAACTGTCGTCGCTTCAGCCGATGGTTCCGCTGCTCGAGCAAGTGATCCAGTCGCAAAAGCCGCTGCTGATCATTGCAGAAGACGTCGAAGGCGAAGCGCTGGCAACTCTGGTTGTCAACAAACTGCGCGGCGGCCTGAAAATCGCAGCTGTCAAAGCACCTGGTTTCGGCGATCGCCGCAAATCCATGCTGCAGGACATCGCGATCCTGACCGGCGGTCAAGTGATCTCAGAAGATCTGGGCATGAAGCTCGAGTCCGTGACCATGGACATGCTGGGCACAGCCAAGAAAGTTGCGATCACCAAAGACGAGACCACCATCGTTGACGGTGCCGGCGAGAAAGCTGAAATCGAAGCACGCGTTTCCCAGATCCGTACACAGATCGAAGAAACCACTTCCGATTACGACCGTGAGAAACTGCAAGAGCGCGTTGCCAAACTGGCCGGCGGTGTTGCTGTTATCCGCGTTGGCGGCATGACCGAAGTTGAAGTGAAAGAGCGCAAAGATCGTGTTGACGATGCTCTGAACGCGACTCGCGCTGCTGTACAAGAAGGCATCGTTGTTGGCGGTGGTGTTGCTCTGATCCAAGCGGGCAAAACGCTCGAAGGTCTGACAGGCGACAACAACGACCAGAACGTTGGTATCTCGATCGTGCGCAAAGCGCTGGAAGCACCGCTGCGTCAGATCGCAGAAAACGCCGGTGTTGACGGTTCGGTTGTGGCTGGCAAAATCCGCGAAAGCGAAGACGTCAAGTTCGGCTTCAACGCACAGACCGAAGAATATGGCGACATGTTCAAATTCGGCGTCATCGACCCGGCCAAAGTTGTGCGCACAGCACTGCAGGACGCCGCTTCGATTGCTGGTCTGCTGATCACCACCGAAGCCATGGTTGCCGACAAGCCCGAGAAAGCCGGCGCAGCCGGTGGCGGCATGCCCGACATGGGCGGCATGGGCGGCATGGGCGGCATGATGTAAATCACGCCTTCCAACCGGAAGACTTTGGGGGTCGCCTTTGGGCGGCCCCTTTTTTGTGTGTTGCGGGTCGTGTTGCACACATGCGGTAGAGGATTTATCGCGAAAATCCAGCGCGATAGCCGGAGGATGTGAAGCGGTGGTTCGCGGCAAAGTACCTGACGACGAACCGGGAGCCACCGCCGAGCGGCAACCACCGCCGGAGTCGCGTTGAGAGCAAGATGCATTGTCTTGAGAGACTGGGCCAATCTCTGAAAGCGCGCGACTTCGACCGGCAGGTCGCGGAACTCCACATCCGTGTCGCCGTGCGCAATCGCGACACCGCCCTAGGCATAGCTGTTACAGAGCCTATTGGATAAGCCTGTGCGGGGAGGGGCGGCAGTGCGTACAAACCGCGCCAGATGGTAAGATACACCCCGGAAATCCAAGATTTTCCGGGTGGATCTGTCTGCGATCTATTGGGTGGCGCTAGAAATCGACGGTCACACTGGGCAGGTTCAGCGCCTTGATCAATTCGCGCAATTCCTGGCGGGCAGCGATGTTGGACATGTTGAGTTGCCGCACGCCCGCATCGCGCAGGTCCAACAGCGTTAATCCACGGGGGAACAATTCGCGAAAGACAACCCGTTCGGAGAACCCGGGCCCGACGCGGAAGCCGATGCGTTTGGCCAGCCGCGCGACCGCGTTTTCCATCTTCATCTTGTTGACCATCTGCTGAGACCCGACGCGGTTGCGCAGCACGATCCAGTCAATCGGTTTCTGTCCGGCCTGTGCCCGCATCTGCCGCGCCCGCCAGACCATTTCGGAATAGACGGAGGGCCCGGTGATGTTTTCGCCGGAGGTGTCGATATGGGCCAGCAGGTCAAAGTCGATGAAGCTGTCGTTCAGCGGTGTGACCAAGGTGTCGGCCATCGCATGCGCGGTCTGGCTGAGTTTGGTGTGCGACCCCGGACAGTCGATCAGGATGAAATCATTGTTCGGGTGCAGGGTGGCAAGGGCGTCGTGCAGTCTGGTGTCGTCACCGGTGGCGCCATTGGCCCGATCTGGCAGATCGAGGTAGTACGGCGACGGCAGGCTCAGGCCGATTTCGGCCATATGGCTGCTGCGGTTGTGCATGTAGCGGCCAAAGGTTTTCTGCCGCAGGTCAAGGTCAAGCACGCCAACACGGTGCCCCATCCGCGCAAGGGCCGTGGCCACATGCATGGACACGGTCGATTTGCCTGCGCCGCCTTTTTCATTGCCGACCACGATGAGATGCGCCATGGCGCTGCCCCTTTGCCTTTAGGTCTGGCCAGAGAAGCCCGGGAATTTTCCCGAACCTTGGGCCAGTCTTATGTTCAGTGGGTTGTTCAGATTTTCCTGCTTCTTCCCATCAAGTCGGGTGGGGAGCAAGAGGGGCGGTGTGGTTTCCTGCGGGAAATCTTGTGGGGCGCCGCCGGGGCCAGCTTTGCGGTGGTTTTTTCGCCACGCCGGGGCGTGTCGACAGGTTGGGGGCCAGCCCCCAAACCCCCGGGATATTTCTTGTCAGATGAAAGGCCTGCCCCGGATGAACCTGAATAGGGTGGGGCAGGCCGGTGTTTTTGTTCGTCGCTGCCTAGGCTGGCAGAGCGGCCTTTGGGCGGGTGGCGATCACAGAAATCACCGCCAGTGCGGCGCAGATCAGGATTGCCAGGATCAGGCGGGCGGGGGAGCCATCAAAGAAGATGCCGGTGACGCCAATCATTCCGCCGCCGATCACCATTTGCAACGTGCCACCGTAAGAGGAGGCCAGCCCCGCCATGGGGCCGTGATCCTCAAGCGCGAGCACCATTGCGGTGGGGATTACCAATCCGAGGCAGGCATTGCCCAGGGCCAGTCCGAGGATCAGGCCGACCATTGGCAAGGGGGCCAGGGCGGCCCAGATGCCGAGCAAGGTGGCAAAGGTCGCGAAGCCACAGGTGGCGATCACCACCACGCGGGTGGCGCCAAACCGGGCGCCCAGACCGGCGGCGGCCTGTGACGCGAGGAAGAAGCCAACCGCGTTGACGGCAAAGGCGAGGCTGAATTGCTGTGGGCTGAGCCCGTAAGCGCCGGTAAAGACAAACGGGGCCATGGCGATATAGACAAAGAAGCTGGCCATGCCGAAGCCGCCGACCAACGTCAGGCCCATGAAGCTGCGGTCGCGCGACAATTGGCGGATGCCGGCCATCATGCTGGCGGCATTGACCGGGCGGCGGTCCTGTGTCGCGAGCGTTTCCGGCAAGGTCCGGAACGTCAGAAACAGCGCCAGTGCCGCCGCCAGGGCCAGCACGCCAAAGATCACCCGCCAGCCGCCAAAGCCCATCAGCAGCGAGCCTGCAAGCGGTGCCAGCATGGGAGAGACGGACATCACCAACATGACCAAGGCCATCAGCCGGGTCGCGCTTTCGCCGGTGTGGCGATCGCGGATGATGGCACGGGGCACCACCATCAAGACCGCAGCGCCCAGGGCCTGAAACACCCGCGCTGCGATCAGCAGGCCAATGGAGGTGGCAAAGGTGCAGGCCAATGTGCCGATCAGAAAGATCACCAGCCCAAGGTACAGCGGCTTTTTGCGGCCCGCGGCATCGGACCAGGGGCCATAGGCCATCTGCGCCAGACCGAAGGCCATGAAATAGGCGGTCAATGTCATCTGGGTGGCGGCAATGGACGTGCCTAGATCGCGGGTGATGTCGGGCATCGCCGGCAGGAACATGTCAATGGCAAAGGGGCCGGGAATGATCAACGCCGCCAGCACCAGCGCTTCGCGCATTAGTGAGGGGCGGGGGGAGATATCGCTTGAAACGGTTTGCATGAAAACCTCGCTTTCACAAAATAGGGTGTAAACGTAAACGAGGGCCAAAAGAAAAAGGCTGCCCCGCGGATGATCCGGGGGCAGCCTTGCGTATTTGCATGGCGTGGTTTGGGTTCTTAGAACCCAAGCCCCTCGTATTTCTTTTTGAACTTCGAAACGCGACCGCCCTGGTCGAGAAGACGGGTCGAGCCGCCGTTCCACGCCGGGTGAGCCGTCGGGTCAATATCCAGCGTCATGGTGTCGCCTTCTTTGCCCCAGGTGGTGCGCATCTGAACCACGGTGCCATCGGTCATTTTGACGTCGATGACGTGGTATTGGGGATGGATCTCTTGCTTCATCTGCCCGCTCCTTACGCTTCGGCCCCGGCCTTGGCGGCCTTGGGCTTGTATGTTGCATCTTCGGCGATACGGGCCGATTTGCCGCGACGCGAGCGCAGGTAGTACAGCTTCGCGCGACGGACACGGCCGCGGCGGACCACGGTGATGCTGTCGATGTTGGTCGAAAACAGCGGGAACACACGTTCCACGCCTTCGCCAAACGAAATCTTGCGAACGGTGAAGGAACCGGCAATGCCGTCGCCGTTTTTACGGCTGATGCAGACGCCTTCGTAGTTCTGCACACGGGTGCGTGTGCCTTCGGTCACTTTATAGCCGACGCGAATGGTATCGCCGGCCTTGAAATCGGGAATGTCCTTCCCGAGCGAGGCGATTTGTTCCGCCTCGAGTTGTGCGATCAGGTTCATGTGATCGGCTCCTATCTGGCTCACGGTTGGTCCGTGAAGTTGGTCGGCCTCAGAGCTCTCGGTCTTCTTTCGGGTCCGTGTCATCACGCCCGCCAGAGATCAGGTCGGCTTTGCTAGTCTCGTATCACGCGTCTGGCTTCGTGGTCTGTGCATCCCCTGCCAGAAGAAGGCAGGAATCGGCATGGGACCAGCAAGGCGCGGGATGGGCGCGGTAAACCAGAGAATGGCCGCGTATACAAGGAAAAAGACCGTCGATCCGGGCCATCGGGGCAAAGACGTCAGGCGATGACTTCGCCAACCATCATCTGTGGTTCGACATTGGTGAAATTGGCGATATCGGCCACCACTGGCGGGGCCGCGGCCAATGCCGCATTCAATGCATCCTTGTCGGCAAATGTCATTGTCGCAACCGCATGGTATTGCGCCGGGGCATCGGGGGCACCGCCGCCCAGACCCTTGGTCACCAGCACGTTTTCGATGAATGCGCCCATGTGTTCGCCCACCATCGGGATATGGGTGCCAAGGTAATAGTCCATATCGAAAGTGGTGCCATCGGTCGCCGGGTAAAGTACTTGCAGTGAAAGTGCCATCCTGTTCCCCTTTTTTAATGCGTGCAAAAACAGGCACAGGATAGCACGGACAGGGCGATAAAGCAGCTTCTATTCAGGGGGCTCGTTTTCCTGGCGCTTTTGCCAGGCCTGCCAAAGATCGGGACGGCGGGCGCGGGTTATGGCCTGGCCTTGGGCGTGGCGCCATTTGGCAATTTCACCGTGATGGCCGGACAGCAACACATCCGGGATCTTGTGGCCCTGCCATTCGGCGGGTTTGGTGAATTGCGGATGTTCCAGCAACCCGTCAGAGAAGCTTTCTTCTTCGGCGCTGGCCTCATTGCCCAGCACGCCGGGCAAAAGCCGCACAGTGGCGTCAATCATCGCCTGTGCCGCGATTTCGCCGCCGGTCATGACAAAATCACCAAGGCTGACCTCGGTGATGCCATAGTGGTCGATCACCCGCTGGTCCAGACCTTCGAACCGGCCACAGATGAACACCGCACCGGGGGTGGTGGCCAGGCTTTTGGCCATGGTCTGATCAAAACGGCGGCCACGCGGCGACAGATAGATCAGCGGCCCCGGACCTTTGCGCATTGCATGGTCGATCGCCCGGCCCATGATGTCGGGGCGCAGAACCATCCCCGCGCCGCCACCGGCCGGGGTGTCATCGACATTGCGGTGTTTGCCCTCGCCGAAATCGCGCAGGTTGACGGTATCCATTTGCCACAGCCCGTCTTTCAACGCGCGTCCGGTCAGCGACCCGCCCAGCACGCCGGGAAACAGATCCGGAAACAAGGTGATGATCGTGGCCCGCCAGACCCCGTGTAGGTCGGCGGTGTCACCCATCAGGGGTTCGGGTTTCAACGTGGGGCGCACGGCCTTGCGGCCATGGGATTTCGTCGGTGGGGTGGGGCGGTCCTGTGTCATGATCGCTCCTTAGCGCGGCGGATGGTCGGGGGGAAGGGCCGAAGAAATTGCGCGTGCCGGGATTTCACGTCAAAAGGACGGAATGATCTTGAACACCCTTCCAATGGCGGCTTGGGCCGCGTTGCGCCCGGATCTGCCCGTCGATGATGTCGAGGGGCTGGCCCCCAATGTCTGGCGGGTCCGGCGCGATGTGGTGAAGCAGTTTCCCGGCACGGATCTGGCGCGGTTTCGTCGCATCGTGCGGGCGCATCGTCAGGCCGGGCGCATTTTCCGCGAACAAAGCGATCTGAAGGCGCAGCGCCTGCTGGGCTTTGCCGAGGACGAGCGCGCGTTTTTGCTGGACTTTGTGCCGGGCCAGTCGGGGCGCCGGGCGTTGCAGACAGGAACAAGCCCGGACAGGATCATGATGCAGGCCGGCGCTTGGCTGCATCGCTTTCATGTCGCACGCGACACCAGCCTGGGGCGGTTCGATCCGCTGGGCGCGTTAGGGCGTCTGCCCATGGCACCGGAATGTGCCGAGGCTGCGGGATATGCTGCCGCGTATCAGGCACTGCGCGCTGCGGCAGAGACGCTGCAGGGGCGCACTGTGCGCCGCGCGGTGTTGCACGGGGACATGACGCTGGCAAATCTGCTGTTTGATGGCGACAGGATCACCGGGATTGATTTCGAAAATCTGGCACAGCATCCGGTGGGCCGCGATGTCGGAGAGATTTGGGCAGATCTGGTGTTGTATCTGCCGGAATTGCCGGGGCAACCGGGCCTGATGCCCGGTGCATGGCGACGGTCTTTTTCACGACATTATAAAGGGTTGGAACAGGACGTCGCCGAATTCTATACCCGTCATCGGTTGTTGAAGGCCTGGGCCGCCATCCCGGCGCAAATGCAGGATCGTGGCCCGGTGCGGGCGCAGCATCTGGCGCGTCTGTTGGCCCTGCAAACACATGGGGCGTTTGCGCCGCAATCCGCGGGTTAAGCCGGGTCCGCGTCGGGAAACAATCCGATTGGCGGGTCGGCCACGATGCGCCCGGTGGCCATATCCACGGTGGGCACAGCGGCGCGGGTGAACGGCAACAGCACGGTGGTCTTCAATCCCGGTCCGTGAATTTCCAGCAGATCATCGGCGCCGTGGTTGTGCACCGCTTTGACCGTGCCCAATACGGCACCGCCGGTGTCCTGCACCGTCATCCCGATCAGATCGGCATGGTAGAATTCATCATCCGGCAAATCGGGCAAGCGATCTCTTGGGGCAAAAAGCTGAACCCCGCGCAGATCATCAGCGGCCTCTTTGGTCAGCACGCCCGACAAACGCGCGGCAAAGCCGTTCTTGACCGCGCGATCCAGCACAAGATCAAAACTGCGCCCGCCATCTTCGGTAAACAACGGGCCGTAATCGGCAATGGCAAGCGGCTCTGCGGTAAAGCTTTTGATCCGCACCTCGCCGTGGACGCCAAAAGCGCCGGCAATTGCCCCAACACAGACCAGTTCGGTCATTGTGTACCCTCTCCGCAGTAGCCAGCGCGCACCCATTGCCCGCCTGACGATTCACATGCCCCGTGCTGTTCGGAACGTTCGAACAGCATACCGGCCACAAACGCAGTCGCGACAAAAAAGATCAATCGGATCAGGCGCAAGTCAGATATCGCTTTGCAAAAGGCCCGGACATGTCGTCCGGGCCCAGAACCACAGCTTATTCTGCGGCGGCGTCTTCTGCCGGTGCGGCAGCGGCTTCGGCCGCTTCAGCTGCCTTGGCGGCTTTTTCTTCAGCGCGTTCCTGAGCTTTCTTGCCCGGCTCACCTTTTTTCAGGTTGGCGCGCTCTTTCTTCTCCAGAACGCCGGCCGCTTCCAGGAAACGGGCCACGCGGTCGGTGGGCTGGCCGCCCTGGCCGAGCCAGTATTGCACGCGCTCCAGGTCCATTTTCACGCGCTCTTCGCTGTCTTTCGGCAGCAGCGGGTTATAGGTGCCCAGACGTTCGATGTAACGACCATCGCGCGGCATGCGGCTGTCGGAGGCCACGATGCGGTAAAAGGGACGTTTTTTCGAGCCGCCGCGGGCGAGACGAATTTTGATGGCCATTGTGAGTTTCTCCTTTGAATGGCGTGTTTGATCGGCGGCATGCCGGTCAGATCAGAGGGGCACCAGCGTCGATCAGCTCTGGTGCTGTTTGTGGTGCTGAATGACTTCAGCGATGACGAAGTTCAGGAACTTCTTGGCGAAATCCGGGTCGAGATCGGCCCGAAGTGCCAAATCCTCCAGTCGCGCGATTTGCTGGGCTTCGCGGTCCGGGTCGGAAGGGGGCAGGTCGTGTTCGGCCTTCAGAACGCCAACGGCCTGGGTGTGTTTGAACCGCTCGCCCAGCGTATAGACCAGGATTGCGTCAAGTCGGTCGATGCTTTCGCGGTGGCCCTTGAGCAACGTCGCGGCGCGGGTGACAGGATCAGTCAAGTGCATATCCTTTCGGCGTAAAAAGCGGATCGGCGTAGTGGCTGATCTCCATGTCGATGCCATGGGCCAGCTGGGTTCCGTTCAGGGCGTCCGGGGTTGGATGGCGATAAACCACATCGCCGCCATCCACCGTCTGGGCGTCGCGGTCTTTATGCGCCCCCAGCCGTTCGGCCAGACGAATACTGTCGAGGTTTTTCGGATCAAGATAGCTGACCGCCGTCTTCCATCCGAGCACGTCATAGGCATGGGCGCGCACCGCATGGGTTGCCTCCAGCGCAAAACCGCGCCCGGCACGATCCGGCCAGATGATCCAGGCGATTTCCGCCTCGGGCCATTTCGCGGGTTTCCAATGACCGGCCATGCCAACGGTTTCGTCGCTGTCCTTCAAATGGACCATCCACATGCCATAGCCGCGGATCTGCCAATGGCCGATCTCGGCGGCATACAGCATCCAGGCCTCATAGGCATTCAGCGGCCCGCCCATGAAACGCGACCGATAGGAGCTGAAGGTGGCTTTGAAGTCCGGGTAATCCTCGGCCTCTGGGCCACGCAGCACCAGACGTCGGGTTTCCAGCACGGGAATTTGCGACAGCGGCATCTATTCCCCCCCCGCATAAGAGCGGTGACGATAGATATTGCAGGGCTTGCCCAGCAATTCGCTTTTGCATTCCAGCACCGCACCCAACCGTTCGGCCAGCGCCGCGGACCGGGTGTTGGCCGGATCAATGTAAGAGATCACTTTGTCCAAGCCGAATTTGGCTGGACCGATCTTCAAAATCGCCTCTGCGGCTTCAAAGACATAGCCTTTGCCCTCAAACGCGCCATAGACGTGCCAACCGATTTCCGGCTCTTGCCAGCCTTCGCCAAAGATATAGCCACTGCGCCCGACCGGGGTGCCGTCAGATTGGAGCGTCATGGTCCATCCGCCATAGCCGCGCAGCATCCAATGCCCCAATGCCGAGGAAAACCCGCGCCATGCCTGATAACGATCTGTCGGGCCGCCGATGAAATGCGATCGGTCGCTGGCCATGAATGTGGCATGCGCCTCGAAATCGCTTTCCTGCGGTGCGCGCAGGATCAGCCGCTCGGTCTCGATCACGGGAATGTCGACGGACAACACGGTCATTGATCTGCCTCGGTCGTGGCAAGGTCATGCCTGCGCCAACCGCAAGGGTATTGGGCGAAGGTCGTCATTTCTTTTTGCCAAATCCCGAAAGACCGGGGGGCAGGGCCGCGCCGCCGCCCAGACCACCAAGACCGCCGAGGCCGCCGGGAAGGCCGCCTTTGGCGCCCATCTGTTTGGCTGCGGCCTCCAGCGCTTTGGGGTCCATGCCCTGGGCCATTTCGGGCGGAAGACCGCCCTTGCCACCGAACATGCCGCGCATCGCCTGTTTCAGCATGCCGCCTTTGCCCATTTTGCCCATCTTCTTCATCATGTCGCCCATCTGGCGCTGCATTTTCAGAAGCTTGTTCAATTCGGACACTTCCATGCCCGCGCCCTTGGCGATCCGCTTTTTGCGGCTGGCCTGAAGCAGTTGCGGGTTGGCGCGTTCTGTTTTGGTCATCGAATTGATGAGGGCGACCTGCTGGCGCAGAACCTTGTCGTCGAAACCGGATTCTTCGACCTGTTTCGCCATTTTGCCCATGCCGGGCATCATCGACATCATGCTTTCCATGCCGCCCATCTTCATCATCTGTTCGATTTGCATCTTGAGATCGTTGAAGTTGAACTGGCCTTTGGAAAAGCGTTTCATCATCCGCTCGGCCTGTTCGGCCTCCAGCGTTTCCTGCGCCTTTTCCACCAGCGCGACGATGTCGCCCATGCCGAGGATTCGGCCGGCAATCCGCTCTGGTTCGAATGTTTCGAGCGCGTCCATCTTTTCGCCGAGACCGACGAATTTGATTGGCTTGCCGGTGACCGCACGCATCGAAAGCGCCGCACCGCCACGGCCATCGCCGTCCATCCGCGTCAGGACGACACCGGAAATGCCGATCTTGCCGTCGAATTCTTCGGCCACTTCGACCGCGACCTGACCGGTCAGACCATCGACCACCAGCAGCGTTTCGCGCGGGTCGACCGCGTCGCGCACATCCTCGACCTCTTGCATCAAGGTCTGGTCGATCTGCAAACGCCCGGCGGTGTCGAGCATATAGACGTCATAGCCGCCCAGCGTCGCCTGTTGCTTGGCACGTTTGGCGATCTGGACCGCGCTTTCGCCTTTGACGATCGGCAGCGTATCAACGCCAACCTGTTTGCCCAGCACCGCGAGCTGCTCCATCGCCGCCGGGCGATAGATGTCGAGCGAGGCCATCAAAACCTTTTTGCCATCCCGTTCGCGCAACCGCCGGGCCAGTTTGCCAGTGGTTGTGGTCTTACCGGAACCTTGCAAACCGACCATCAGGATCGGGGCAGGGGCGTTGTCGATCTTCAGCGTGCCGGGTTCGCCTTCGCCCTTGAGCGTATCAATCAGCGCGTCGTGCACAATCTTGACGACCTGCTGGCCCGGTGTGACCGATTTGGTGACGGCGGCGCCGGTGGCCTTGGCCTCGACCGCTTTGATGAAATCGCGCGCGACGGGCAGCGATACGTCAGCCTCCAACAGGGCGACGCGGACCTCGCGCAGGGCGGTCTTTACATCATCAGCCGAAAGCGCGCCCTGTTTGGTCAGGCGGTCAAAGACGCCGGACAGGCGTTCAGACAGATTTTCAAACATGGGGCACGATGCCTCCTGATCTGTTTCCGTTGACCGCACACATAAGATGCGACCCCTCAAAGCACAAACGCTCCCACGGGCGCAACGCGCTGGTGGGAGGCGATCCCGGGCATAGCCCAAGGGACCGGAAGGGATAAATCTTCCGGGTATTGGCTGCAGACCTACGGGTTTGACATGGCAGAGTCAAGCGGGCGCGGCGCAAAGGCAAATCGGGCCGCGCAGGAAAATCTGCGCGGCCCGGAGGTCATGGAGGAGGTCATTGGGGGAGGGTCGAGGGTGAGTGAGGGTTTGCCCCGTACTGAAGGGGCGTGGCGGTTAAGCCGCCACATCACCGCTGTCAGGGGTTTCGGCGTTTTCAGTCACGAATTTCACATCCGTCAGCCCAAGGAATCCCAGAACATGCGTCAGGTATTTCGAGGCAAAGTCATAGTCCGAGCCCAGCGGCACACCGCCAGAGGCAAAGCCCACGACAACCTTTTTCCCGGTCAAGAGACCTTCGGGGCCTTCGGCGGTGTAACGGAATGTCACGCCGGCGCGGGCCACAAGGTCGATCCAGGCCTTGAGCGCGGCGGGAATGGAAAAGTTATAGACCGGCAGGCCGATGACAATTGTATCTGCCGCCTGCAATTCGGCAACCAGAGCATCGGATTGCGCCAGGCGTGTCACCTGGGCATCGGTGCGGTCATCGGCGGGTGTGAAATTCGCACCAACCCAGGTTTCGTCAATCTGCGGCAATGGCGTGTCGGCCAGATCGCGCGTGATGACCTTTGTCGGGGCCAGGGATTGCACAAGATTGTCGGTCAGGGCGCGGGTGGCCGAGCCTGACTTGCGGGCGGATGCGTCGATGCGCAAAACAGTTTGGGACGTCATTTTTTCTCTCCGGGGTTGGAAATATCCAGTGTCATGCCCCACATTTGGCTATTGCATCATCGAACGCAATATCGTCAAATTAACAGGTTATGTGATTTGACGCACAGTGAATTTTCTTGCGAGGACATCATGGACAATTGGAGTGAGGTGCGCACCGCCTATCAAGTGGCGATCAAGGGCACCGTCAGCGGGGCCGCCGAAGTTCTGGGGGTGCACCACGCCACAGTCATTCGCCACATTGACGCGCTGGAGGCGCAGATGGGGGCAAAACTGTTTCAGCGCCATGCTCGCGGCTACACCCCGACCGAAGCGGGAGAGGATCTTTTGCGGGTGGCGCAGGCCACCGAAGATCAGTTCAATCAGCTGCAAGGGCGGATCAAAGGCCGCGGTGAAGGGGTGGCCGGCGAATTGGTTGTGACCTCGCTTGTTGGCATGTCGACGCAATTCGCGCCGGTGATGGCGGACTTTCAACGTGAATACCCCGATGTGATCCTGCGGTATTTGACCGGCGACCGGTTGTTCCGGCTGGAATATGGCGAGGCTCATGTGGCCATCCGGGCGGGATCGGCGCCGGAGCAGCCCGACAATGTGGTGCAACCCTTCTTTCGCCATCCCTTTGCGCTTTATGCCAGTCGCGATTACGTCGAGGCGCATGGCATGCCGCAAAGCGATGCGGATCTGGCGGGGCACCGGCTGGTCAGTCATGATGAAATGCGCAGCCGCGCCCCGATCTTTCGCTGGCTCAACGAACAGGTGCCCGAAAGCTCTATCGTGTTCCGCAGCAGCGACATGCGTGCCTTGACCGAGGCGGTTCTGGCCGGGGCGGGCATTGGCTTTGTGCCGGTGTACGAGGCCAAGCGGCATGAGAAGCTGGTTCAGGTCATGCCCCAACGCGAGGAATGGGCGACGCAATTGTGGCTGGTGACCCATGTGGATTTGCACCGCGCCGCCAAGGTTCAGGCGTTTTTGAATTTTCTCAAGGCGCGCGCGCGGGAATGGGAAAAAACCTGTACCGCGGGTGACTGAGGCGACCAAGGGCCATTTGGCCATGTTGGTGTTTTCGGCGCTGGTGGCGGGGTCGTTTTCACTTGGCGTGATGGCGGCGAATGACATCGCGCCGGCGGCGCTTCAATTCGCGCGCTTTGCTTTGGCGGCGGTTGTGACGGGGGCGATGGCGGCGGCCACCGGGCAATTCCGCCGATCCCACGTCACGGCCCCCTGGCGCTATTTCCTGTTGGCCGGGTTTTTCGGAACCTATTTCATCTTGATGTTCCATGGTCTGAAGACCGCCACGCCGGTCAGCGCCGCCGCGGTTTTCACGCTGACACCGGTGATGGCGGCGGGATTTGGCTATCTCTTGTTGCGCCAGATCCTGACAGGGCCGATTGCCCTTGGACTTGGGATCGGCGCCATGGGCGCGCTTTGGGTCATCTTTCAGGGCGACATTGCCACCTTGCTGCGGTTCGAAATTGGCGAAGGCGAAGCAATTTATTTCCTCGGATGTCTGTGTCACGCGGTCTATATTCCGTTGCTGGCAAGGCTCAACCGGGGCGAGCCGCCATTGGTGTTCACCACCGGAATTCTGATTGCCGGGGCGATCATGATCGGGATCTACGGCTGGTCTGACGTCCGTGCGACGCGCTGGGGCGAACTGCCGGGTCTTGTCTGGCTCACGTTGGGGTATCTGGTGGTTTTTTCCACGGCCTTCAGTTTCATGTTGCTTCAGGTGGCCTCGCTGCGATTGCCGGCGTCAAAGGTCATGGCCTACACCTATCTGACGCCATCCTGGGTGTTGCTGTGGGAGGCCGCTTTGGGCCACGGCACGCCGCCGCCCCTGATTCTGGGTGGTGTCGGGCTGACGATTGCCGCTTTGTTGGTCTTGTTGCGACGCGAAAACGGCCGGGACGGGCGTCGAACGCCGATCTAGGCGTCGTCTTGTTCCGGCAGCTCTTTGGCCAAAAATCTCTCGAAATCCTCAAGGTTCACCGGCTCGAACTGGCCAAAGCCCTGCATCCACACCGATGCATCGCGCAGCGCGTCTGGTTCCAGCTTGCACCATTTCACCCGGCCACGTTTCTCTTGACTGATCAACCCAGACCGAGTCAGGATCGCCAAATGCTTGGAAATCGCGGCAAGTGACATCTCGAATGGCTCTGCCACATCAGTGACGGCCATGTCATCCTCCAGCAACATGGACAGGATGGCACGCCGGGTTGGATCGGCGAGGGCGGCAAAAACCGCGTCAAGTGATAGCGTTGGTGTCACGCCTGATGGCGTAGACGCCCAAAGTGTTGCGGTCAAGTAGCAGGCTTTCGCCGACTTGGTGCAACTGTCATTGACCTGAGGGTAATAATTCAAGATAATCTCCACGCGATGCGCACGGGCGGTTGGGACACGTTCGAATCAGTGTTCTGAAGTTTGGAAATTTCTGAGGTTTGGAATATTTTGTGAGCAGTATCGCTAGCAGACGAGAGGATCAGACATGATTTCGAAAAACAGCGTATTTCGCGCTGCACTTATTGCCGCCAGCCTTCATTTTGCTTCGGCCGCCTCTGCACAAAGTGTGCAGCAGGAAGGTTGTACGCTGAGCGTATTCTTCCCCATTAACGTATCCACACCTACTGGATCGCAGGCCGCCGCCATTGCCGCATTTGCGCAAGGTGCACAAACAGGCATCATCGCGATCAACGGATTTTCCAGCTCGGTTGGTTCGCCAAGCTACAACCAGGCCCTGTCGCAAGCGCGGGCCCAGAGCGTTGGCAACGTCGTTGTGGCCGCAGGCCATCAGGTCGCAGCACAAGGTTTTGGTGAGTCGGGCCCAGGCGCCGCAAACCAGCGGACCGACGTGGTGCGTGACGATTGCGCGACCGAAGTGGCGGTTGGTTCCGGACCGGGCGTCTGGTTGGCACCTGCGGCGGGCCTTGGCCTGTTGCTCCTGGGTGGCGCGGGTTCCTCGAGCTCGTCGAGCTCGTCTTCGACAACCGGCACACCATAAAAGACCGGCTTTGCCGATATGACTTTCTTTGCGGGCGGCCCGTTGCGTGGCCCGCAAAATGCTCTGCGCGACAACGGCGCATTGAGCCAAATACAAGATCAACCATTCAGTTGAATATAGCTGCCAGGCCCAAATGCACTGCATTGGGCCTGCGGCGCTTTGTCAGCCCGGGTGTTTGCTTGTGAAAAACTGTTTTAAAACAGCCGTCTAATCGAATTTTCACCACCGCGCGTCGCGTGTTGACTCGGCGCGCGTGGCGCCTTAGCACATCGGCAGAACACAAGATGGGGATCAGCTTGCCAGACCATGAGCATCGCAAGCGGCTAGACGCGCTGGACGCACGAATTGCCAAGCTCAAGGGCACAGAGGCCAAGCCCCATCAAGAGGAACATTATTCCCAGGCAAACATGGCTTGGCGAATGGTGATTGAATTGGTCGCCGGTCTCGGGATCGGCTTTGGCATCGGGTATGGGCTGGACAGCCTGTTTGGCACAATGCCGATCTTCCTGGTGCTGTTCACATTGCTGGGCTTTGCCGCCGGGGTGCAAACAATGATGCGCACGGCGAACGAGATCCAGAAGACGAAAACGGCTGAAACAGCCGACGAGGACGAGAGGGACAAAAATGGCGACTGAAGCGCATGGTGCAGAAGAGGGCGGTCTGGTTTTCCATCCGATGGACCAGTTTATCGTCAAGCCGCTGTTCGGCGGCAGCGATGTCGGCATGTTCACGATCACCAATGCAACACTCTGGATGTTCATTGCTGTTGTGGCGGTCATCGCGCTGATGGTTCTGGGGACGTCGCGCCGCGCGATTATCCCTTCGCGGTCCCAGTCGATTGGCGAAATGGCCTATGGGCTTGTCTATAAAATGGTCGAAGACGTGGCGGGCAAAGATGCTTTGGCATTCTTTCCCTACATCATGACGCTGTTCATGTTCATTGTGATGTCCAACTTCCTTGGGCTTATCCCGCTGTCGTTTACCACCACATCGCATTTTGCGGTCACGATCGTACTGGCATTGCTGGTATTTGTCACCGTGACGGTTGTTGGCTTTGTCAAACATGGCACAAAGTTTCTGGGCCTTTTCTGGGTCAGCTCTGCGCCCCTGGCCTTGCGCCCGGTTCTCGCGGTGATCGAGGTGATTTCCTACTTCGTGCGCCCGGTCAGCCATTCAATTCGTCTTGCCGGTAACCTGATGGCTGGTCACGCCGTGATCAAGGTTTTTGCAGGCTTTGCCGCACTTGCCGTTGTCAGCCCGGTGTCGGTTCTTGCCATCACGGCAATGTACGGACTGGAAATCCTGGTGTCCTTTATCCAGGCCTATGTGTTCACGATCCTGACGTGCGTGTACCTCAAGGACGCGCTGCACCCGTCTCACTAATCAGCGGTGCGCAGCAATTGCGCATCCTTCGAACAACCCTGAATTTCAACTTCCAATCGTAAGGAGATACACCCATGGAAGGTCAACTCGCACATATCGGCGCAGGCATTGCAGGTCTCGGCACAGGCATCGCAGCCCTGGGTGTTGGCAACGTTGCTGCCAACTATCTTGCCGGCGCTCTGCGCAACCCATCGGCAGCCGCGTCGCAAACAGCGACACTCTTCATCGGCATCGCGTTTGCAGAAGCTCTGGGCATCTTTTCGTTCCTGATCGCTCTGCTGTTGATGTTCGCCGTTTAATCCTTACGGAAGACTGATCCTTACGCCTCGTTCGGGCGGCTTGTTTCGCCCGAACGACGGTAACCGGACTTCCCAAGGAGGACGACATGGCAACAGAAACGCACGGAACCGAAGCCGGCCATGCCGCTGACGGGCTTGCCGATGCCACCGGCGTCGCAACCCATTCGGCGGATTCCGCCGGTATGCCGCAGCTGAATTTCGATCACTGGGGCAACCAGATTTTCTGGCTCCTGATCACACTTGTTGTGATCTATTTCGTCCTGTCCCGCATCGCGCTTCCGCGCATCGCTGCGGTTCTGGCGGAACGTCAGGGAACCATCACCAACGATCTTGCCAAGGCTGAAGAGCTGAAGCGCAAGGCAGGTGAAGCAGAACAAGCCTATGACAAAGCACTGGCGGATGCCCGTGCCGAGGCACAGAATATCATCGCGGAAACCAAAGCCGAGATTGCTGCCGAACTGAAACTGGCCACAGACAAGGCCGATGCGGAAATCGCGGCCAAATCTGCGGAATCGGAAGCGGCGATTGCCGAAATCCGCGCAAGTGCGATGGAACACGTGGTCGAAGTTGCGCGTGACACCGCAGCAGAGATCGTCAAAGTGCTCGGCGGTAATGCCGATGCTGCGGCGATTGACGCGGCCGTGGCACAGCGGACGAAGGGGTAAGACATGCGCAAGCTACAGACACTGGCGCTGATCGCCCCCGGCTTGATCATGGCCAGTCCGGCGCTGGCCGCGACAGGTCCGTTCTTTTCACTGACCAACACGAACTTCATCGTGCTGCTGGCATTCCTGCTGTTCATTGCGATCCTGATTTATTTCAAGGTTCCGGCAATGCTTGGCGGGATGCTCGACAAACGCGCTGACGACATTCGCGACGAGCTGGACGAAGCCCGGTCGATCCGCGAAGAAGCACAGACTCTGCTGGCCTCTTACGAGCGCAAGCAACAGGAAGTGCAGGAGCAGGCCACGCGTATTATCGAACATGCACGCGAAGAGGCCCGGATCGCTTCTGAAAGCGCCAAGCAAGACTTGAAGGCTTCGATTGCCCGCCGTGTTGCTGCTGCGGAAGATCAGATCGCCATGGCCCAGGGGCGCGCAGTCAAAGACGTGCGGGATACCGCCGCGTCCATCGCTGTTGCCGCTGCGGAAGAGGTGATTGCCAAGCAGATGACCGCCGACAGCGCGGGCAAACTGATTGACGACGCGATTACCACTGTGGGTGACAAGCTTCACTAAGCGCCGCCCGTAATCACTATGACAAAAAACGCCCGGTCCTTATTGGTCCGGGCGTTTTTCTTTGGCGATCCTTGGATCAGCTTTGCCAAAAACCTGCGGCAGACACTGCGTTGCGCGTTATTCCTTGCGGCTGCGTTCGTGTTCATAGCGTTGTTGCGCGATTTCTTCGTTTTGCGTCGCCTTGATATTGTCGCGCAGGGCGGTTTCGACAAAGCCCAAATGGCTTTCGATGGCGGCGCGGGCTGCGGTCCCATCGCGCGATTGCAGTGCGCTGTTGATCTCGGCATGTTGGTTCAGCAGCATGTCGCGTGTCAGGCGCTGTTTGAACATGATCTGGCGGTTGTAAAACACCCCTTCGCGCAGGAGCTGGTACATGGATCGCATCATGTGCAGCATGACCACATTATGGCTGGCCTCGATAATCGAAAGATGAAAATCGGCATCCAGTTGCGCCTCGTCCGTCGGATCGCGTTTGGCATGGGCGGTGACCATCTTGTCATAGATCGTTTGCACCACCTTCAGATCGGTATCAGATCCCAGGGTCGCGGCCCGCTCTGCCGCCAGCCCCTCCATGTCGCGCCGAAAAGAGAGGTAGTCGAACACCGCATCGTCATGCCGGGCGAAGAGGTCGATCAGCGCCGGCGAAAAGGCAGAGCCAAGCACATCGGCCACAAAGATTCCGGCGCCTGCCTTGCTGGTCAACAGGCCTTTGGTCTGAAGCTCGGCAATCGCATCCCGCAGCGACGGGCGCGAGACGCCAAGCCGGGTCGCCATATCCCGTTCCGCCGGCAGCCGGTCGCCGGGGCGCAGAATGCCGCGCAGGACCAGCTTTTCGATTTGGCGCGTCACTGCGGTTGAGAGCTTTTCGGGCTGAACAGGTTGAAACGGCATGGCTCCTCCGGGAATTGGTCAGTTTATATGACCGCGCGTGGGCCAAGGGCAAGCCCCGGCCCCAAGCCGCCGCAGGGCAGGGGGGGCGTAAAGACAAAATTAACATTTCGGTGGCTAGGCTGGTGATATGAGATGGGTTGTTATGTTTCCCTTGGTCCTGATCCTCTCCTGTTGTGACACGCCGGGGTTGCGCCATATGGGCGTGGCCCCGTTACAACGTTCAGTTGGCGGCATGTCCTTTGACATTCGGGTACGCGATAACCTGGCCGAGGCGATCCGCACCAATTCCATGTGGCGACCGCGGATGTCGGAGGTCGCCAAAAACGGCAGTCAGGCCATTGCGCAGGCCACCGGTTGCCATGTGGCATGGGTGCGGGGCGACCCGTCGGTCCTGCTGGCCGGGCTTGATTGCAACGATGGCCGTCCGGTGCCCCGGCAACCCCGCCACCGCACATTCTGTGCCGGAACGGTCTCTACACCGGACAGCAGGGGGGAAAGCGATGTGATCTTTTCCTGTCGATAACCTGTGGGCGAAGGCGCGAATCGGCTAATGCGTCTTGGGATATGGCGGATTGCGCGGTATCCTGCCGAACCCGCGATATATTGTGGATAACTGCCGGCTGACAGCCATATCCTGTGTTCTGGCGTTGACAGACCACAAGCCCCCCCGTCAGAATGGTTCGAATCCGGAATCACCGGGTCGACCATTACCAGCGCCACAGCGGGGGCCGAGCATTGCGTTTTTCCAAACTGCGTCTGACAGGGTTCAAAAGCTTTGTCGATCCGACGGATCTTCTGATCAAGGACGGGTTGACCGGCGTGGTTGGCCCCAATGGCTGCGGCAAATCCAACCTGCTTGAAGCGCTGCGCTGGGTTATGGGCGAAAACCGGGCCAAGGCGATGCGCGGCGGCGGGATGGAAGACGTGATTTTTGCCGGCGCGGCGTCCCGTCCGGCGCGTCATTTTGCCGAGGTGGCGCTGCATCTGGACAATTCCGACCGGCTTGCGCCCGCCGGATTCAACGACAGTGACGGGCTTGAAGTCGTGCGCCGCATCACCCGCGATGTCGGCAGCGCCTACAAGATCAACGCCAAGGATGTACGCGCGCGTGATGTGCAGATGCTGTTCGCTGATGCCTCGACCGGGGCGCATTCCCCGGCGCTGGTCCGTCAGGGGCAGATTTCGGAATTGATCAACGCCAAACCGAAAAACCGCCGCCGTATTCTGGAAGAAGCGGCCGGTATTTCAGGCCTGTACCAACGCCGCCACGAGGCAGAGTTGAAGCTGAAGGGGACCGAGGCCAATCTCCTGCGCGTTGATGATGTGATCGAACAATTGGCGGCGCAATTGGGGCAATTGGCACGTCAGGCGCGTCAGGCCGCACGCTATCGTGCCATCGGCAACGATCTGCGTCAGGCCGAGGGTCTGTTGCTTTATCGTCGTTGGAAAGAGGCCGATGAAGCCCGGTTCCGGGCCGAAGAGGCGCTGCGCGAAATGATCAGCGTCGCCGCCCGCGCCGAATCCGAGGCCCTGCAAGCCGCCAAGGCCCGTCAGGACGCGGATGCCGCCCTGCCGCCGCTACGGGAAGAGGCGGCAATCGCCGCCGCGATCCTGCAACGGTTGCAGGTCCAGCGCGACGCCTTGTCGGATCAGGAAAGCAGCGCCCGCGACAAGATCGCGACCTTGCAAAACCGCATTTCGCAGCTTGGCCATGACATTGACCGCGAGGCCGGGTTGAACCGCGATGCCGGGGAAACCATTGAACGGCTAGAGTGGGAGGCCCGCGAACTGGCCAAGGCCGGTGACGGCCACAGCGAAAAGATGCAGGAAGCCACGGACATGGCGCAAGAGGCCGCTTCGGTTCTGTCCGAGCGTGAAGCAGATCTTGCGCTCCAGACCGAGGATGTGGCGCGTTTGGCCGCGCGTCACCAATCGGCGCAACGCATGCTGGACGACAGCCGCAAGCGCCAGACCCGTAGCCAGGCCGAGGCGGAAAAGGCCCGGGCCGCCATGGCCGAATCCGCCGCCAAACTGGCACAATCCGCCGAGGCCGAGGCCGAGGCCAATGACGCGGAAACCGCAGCCCAGGAGATGGCGGAACGGGCCGAAGACATGCTCGCCGCCGCCGATGATGCCCGTACCGAGGCGCAATCGCGCGAGGCCGAGGCCCGCGCCGAACGCTCCGAAGCCGAGGGCGAGGCCAAGGCGCTGGCGGCTGAAACCAGCGCGCTGGCCAAGCTGTTGGATCGGGATACCGCCGCAGGTGGTCAGATTCTGGATCAATTGCAGGTCCAGCCGGGGTTTGAAAAGGCGCTTGGCGCCGCATTGGCCGACGATCTTCGCGCCCCCGAGGTGACGGCGGAAGGCCCCTCTGGCTGGGCCGCGCTGGTGGATTACGATGATCCTCAGGCGCTGCCGAGCGGGGTTGCCGCCCTGTCCGATCATGTCACCGTGCCCGAGGTTCTGAACCGGCGTATGGGGCAGATCGGCCTTGTGGCAAAGGCCGACGGTCCCCGTCTGCAACCGCTGCTCCAGCCGGGTCAGCGTTTGGTCAGCGTCGAAGGCGATCTTTGGCGGTGGGATGGCTATCGGGCCTGGGCCGAAGATGCGCCTTCGGCGGCGGCCCTGCGGCTGGAACAATTGAACCGTTTGGAAGAGCTCAATCAGGCGCTGAACGACACCACAATCCGAATGGAGGCGGCCCGTGGTGCACATGAGGCGCTGACAGCACGTCTGGCCGAATTGACCCGCGCCGACAAAGAGGCGCGCGATGCCCGTCGTCTGGCCGATCAGGCCCTGAACGAGGCCAGCCGCGCCAAACACCGCGCAGAGGCTGACAAAAATCTGGCAGAGGGCCGGTTGGAAAGCCTTGGGTTGGCGGTTCAGCGGCATGATGACGAAACCGGCGCGGCGGCGTTGCAACTGCGCGAAGCGGAACGCGCGGTGGCCGATCTACCACGTCTGGACGAGGCGCGCGCGCTGGTGGATGATGTCAGAATGACGGTCGAGGCCGCGCGCATGACAATGATGTCGCGACGTTCGGCCCTGGATGAATTGCGCCGCGAGGGCGAGGCCCGGACCCGGCGCAGCCAGGAAGTGGCAAAAGAGCTCTCGGGCTGGCGGCACCGGTTGGAAACCGCCGAAAAACGGACCTCTGAATTGGGTGCGCGCAAAGCGGCAAGCGAAGATGAATTGGCCGAAGCGGCGCTGGTGCCCGAAGCGATTGCAAACCAGCGCGAAGAATTGGCTGACAGCATCATCACCGCCGAGGATCGCCGCAGCACCGCCGCAGACCAATTGGCCGATTGCGAAACCCTGCTGCGTTCGGCGGAACATGCCGAACGCGAAAGCGAACGCGCCGCATCCGAAGCGCGCGAGGCCCGTGCCGGTGCCAAGGCCCGTGCCGAAGCTGCGATCGAAACGGCCCAGGCCGCCGCCGCGCGGATCGAAGACGAACAAGAGGTGACGCCGGACCAGCTGTTGCAGAAGCTGGACACCAACCCCGACGACATGCCGCCGGCGCAGAAGATCGAAGACGACGTCAACCGCCTGAAACGGCAACGCGACGCCTTGGGCGCGGTCAATTTGCGGGCCGAGGATGATGCCCGCGAAGTGCAGGAAGAATTTGACACGCTGTCGCGCGAAAAGACCGATCTGGAAGAGGCCGTGCGCACCCTGCGCAATGGGATTTCCAGCCTGAACCGCGAGGGGCGTGAACGTCTGTTGACCGCCTTTGAGCAGGTGAACAGCAATTTCTCGCTGTTGTTCACCCATCTTTTTGGCGGTGGCGAGGCGAATTTGGTCTTGGTGGAAAGCGACGATCCGCTTGAGGCGGGGCTCGAAATCATGTGCCAGCCACCGGGCAAGAAGCTGTCGACCCTGTCGCTCTTGTCGGGGGGGGAGCAGACGCTGACCGCGCTGGCGCTGATCTTTGCGGTGTTCCTGGCCAATCCTGCGCCGATCTGTGTGCTCGATGAGGTTGACGCGCCGCTGGACGATGCCAACGTGACCCGGTTCTGTGATCTGCTGGACGAGATGTGCCGCCGCACCGACACCCGTTTCCTGATCATCACCCACCATGCGGTAACGATGGCGCGTATGGATCGGCTGTTTGGCGTGACGATGCAGGAGCAGGGCGTGTCGCAATTGGTGTCTGTCGATCTGCAAAAGGCAGAGAAGCTGGTCGCGTAAACGTGTCTCGGCCTGTGTGACCAAACCGTTAGGATCGGGGCAAATGATGGAGTTCCGACATGCGCCCGATTGTGACCTTATCGCTGGTTTTCTCTGTGCTTTCTGCCCCGCTTCTTGCCCAGACCGGGGAGCGGCGGGAAGGCGATCAAAGCCTGGCGGCCTCGGCGCTGGATTTGCGCCTGCGTGGTAAGATCATCGAATTTTATGATGGCGGTCAGGCGGAATATTATGCGGATGGCAGGTACACATATACCTATTCCGGCGAGGGCGGCACCGGGTATGGATATTACAAGGTGACCGGCGATAGCACGATCTGCATCGAATTTGTCAATGGATTCAACCGCTGTGACACCTATATCACCGATGCTCAGGATCGGTTGGTTGTCATAACCGAAAAGGGGGATCGCTTTCCGGTGCGCAATTGAGGTGCCGGGATTTGCCCGCCCGGTTAACCAGACCGGCCCGGTTTACTAGACAGGTCTGACCCGACAGGCCGTTTCGGTGCTTTGTGCGACCACACCTGTCCCACTTCGAGAGTGGGCAGGTGATTTGGCGGTTCATTCAGTTCGAATGGCTGCCCCCCTTCACCACACACGGGCCCCCCGGAATGCGTTCTCAGAGCCGGTTCAACAATGCCGGTGTCGGCCATGCATCGGCAGGCATTCCCAGCTTTTTCTGCACTTCCTGCACCGCGTGGCGTGTGCCAGAGCCAAGGATGCCGTCAATCTCGCCAACGTCATACCCCATGGCCTGAAGCTTGCGTTGCAATGCCTTCATCTGGTCACCGGACAGGCCCGGTTCGGGGTTGCCCGCATTGAACACCGTAGACCCTTCCAGCCGGTTGGCGAAATAGGCGGCGGTCATGACGTAGACAAAGCTTTTGTTCCACTCGAAATAGACATTGAAATTGGGATAGGCGAAAAACGCCGGCCCCTTGCGTCCCTGTGGCAGGACCAGCGCGGCTGGCAGATCCGCTGCGCGCCCTTCGCGCACCTGCACGCCCATCGCCGCCCAATCGGCGGTGCTGCGTGGTTGGTCCAGACCGGTGAGGGACCAGTCAAGATCGCCCGGCACCGTCACTTCCTGCAACCAGGGTTCATTCGCCCGCCAGCCAAGATCGCGCAGCATATTGGCCCCCGACAAAAGCGCATCCGGGGCAGAGGTCTTGAGCGTGACCAGACCATCGCCATCGCCGTCGACCCCATTGGTCAGGATGTCTTCGGGCAACATCTGAACCATGCCGATTTCGCCCGCCCAGGCACCGGTGGTAGTGGCGGGATCAAACGCGCCACGTTCAAACAATTCAAGCGCGGCAAAGATCTGTGGCCGGAACAATTCGGGGCGACGACAGTCATGCGCCAAGGTGACAAGCGCGTTCAACGTGTTGAAATCCCCCTGAATCTGGCCGTAATCGGTCTCAAATGCCCAAAAGGCCAACAACACCCCCCGCGAGACGCCAAATTCCTGTTCCATCCGGTCAAACACCGCGTCAAAGCGGCGGCCATTGGTTTGGCCGTTGTTGATCCGGTTCTGGCTGATCAGGCGGCGGGCAAAATCGACGAAAGGGATTTGAAACACGCCCTGGCGTTTGTCGGCCCGCAAGACGGCGCTGTCCTGGCGCACACCGCTAAAGAACCTGTCGATGCTGGCGGTTGTGTGGCCATGGCTGGCGGCTTCGGATTTCAACCCCTTGATGAACTGCGAAAACGACCCACCACAGCTGGATTGGGCAAATGCCGGGGTGGCCAGGGTCATACACAGGCCAAGGGCGGCCATCCCGCGAAAAATTGCCATCAAGAGTTCCTCAAAGTTGACTGTTTTTTGCAACCTAGCATCCCGCTACCGCCAGACAAGTGAGTTCGCCGGGAATTTGGCGTTGTGCCAATCGACCGGGCATCATGGGAATGCGGCGGGGTCTTGTGCTGGCGGGCGTTAAGTAGTTGTTAGGAATATCCGGAAAATATGGTAAACATACTTGAAAGGCATCGGGTGGTGCAGGGCGAACGGGAATTTCGCCAAGGCTAGTCCGGACACCAAAAAACCCACCAGGACATAATGGACCCTGGCGCGGCGAGGGTCCGTGTGGTCCGGGGGCTGTCTGGAATGCTGATACCGGGGTTTTGAGGTCACCACATGCACGTACTTATCGTAGAGGATGATCCGGCACTTGGCCTTGTCTGGGCACGGCATCTGGAACGGTTTGGCGTGCGCGTTGTGTTGACCCAATCGCATGAAGAAGCGGTGCAGGCGCTGACCGACACCAATTTCGAGGTCATCGTGATGAACCTATTGATCGAGGGCGGCTCTGCCATGGCTCTGGCGGATTTTGCCAGCTATCGCCAGCCAAAGGCGCGGGTGATCTTTGTCACCAACACCAGCTTTTTCTCGGATGGGTCGATCTTTCAGTATTGCGCAAATGCGGCCGCCTTGGTGCCCAGCACGACGCCGCCAGAGGATCTGGCGGCGCTGGTCGAACATCATGCCGCCACAGGCACACCCGCATCACGCCCGTGAGGGGCGTTGAAATCGGGTGACGGCCCGACAGGGACAATCCGGTGCGGATTGATGCTGTCATGGCTGAAGTAATAGTGCCGTGTGATGTGGTCGAACCGCACGGTCTCGGCGACGCCGGGCCATTGATACAATTCACGCGTATACGCCCAAAGATTGGGGTAGTCGACGATCTGGCGCAGATTGCATTTGAAATGGGTGTGATACACCATGTCAAAGCGCACCAGAGTGGTGAACAAACGCCAGTCTGCTTCGCTCACCCGATCGCCCGCCAGATAGCGGTGGGTCGCGAGGTGGTCCTCTAGCCAGTCCAGCGTGTCAAACAACGGATGGATCGCCGCGTCATAGGCCGATTGCGTGGTGGCAAACCCCGCCTTGTAGACGCCATTGTTCAACGTGTCATAGATCCGGTCATTGATCGGGGCGATGGTGTCGCGCAGCGGTGCCGGCCAATAATCATCTGTATTACCGGTCACTTCGTTGAATGCAGAGTTGAACATGCGGATGATTTCCGCGCTTTCATTGCTGACAATGGTTTTTTGCACCTTGTCCCACAATACCGGCACCGTCACCCGGCCCGTCATGCCGGGATCAGCACGTAGATAGACATCCCGCAAAAAGTCATTGTCATACAGCCGATCGCCGGTGGCACCTTCGAAGTCATCGCCAAAGGTCCAGCCATCCGCCAACATTTCGGGATGCACCACCGATACCGAAATATATTCCGTCAGCCCCTTGAGCGCGCGAAAAATCAGCGTCCGATGCGCCCAGGGGCATGCATAGCCCACATAAAGATGGTAGCGGCCACATTCTGCCGGGAATCCGCCCTTGCCACTGGGGCCGGGGGCGCCATCGGCGGTAATCCAGTTGCGAAATTTTGCCTCGGCACGTTCAAAGCTGCCGCCGGTCGACTTGGTATCATACCACGTGTCATGCCATTCGCCGTCAATCAAAAGTCCCATGTCATGCCTCCTTGACCTGTTTTCTGTTGTTCCAAGACCTAGAGACTTCACAAATCGAAGAAACTTGTGTCAGGGCGCAAGACTTGCGCATTTTCGAACAATAGGCCTGAAAAGGACGGGGGAACTGGCGTGTTTTGGCGCTAATCTTCTGAATTTATTATATTAATGATAACGCTCCCGCCGCACAGAATGTGCCTTCGCCGCGCCGGGAGCTTTGATCAAATCGGCGTATGTGGTGCCGTCGACGCGGCGAAAGCTGTTATTGCAGGTCGGAAAACGCGCTCTGAAGCCGTTCGACCGCTTCGACGACACGCGACCGTTGGGTGCCAAAGTTGAACCGCAGAAAGGTCTCGCCGCCCTTGCCAAAGGTCGGGCCGTGGCTGACAGCGATGCGCGCGTCCTTTTCGACGCGGCGCAGCAGTTCGGATTGATCCATTCCGGTGCCGGAAAAATCGACCCAGGACAGATAGGTCGCCTCTAGCGGCATGGAGCGTACACCGGGCAGGGCATTCAATCCCTCGTCGAGCACTTTGCGATTGCCATCAAGATAGGTCACCAGCTCATCAACCCAGGCCGCACCCTCCGGGCTATAGGCCGCGGTGGCCATGACCAAACCAAAAGAATTGGGCGACATGCCCATTGCCTTCATCCGGCTGTTAAATTTCGCGCGCAGACCGGGATCCTGAATGATCACGTTGCCGGTATGGCCGCCCGCAAGGTTGAAGGTTTTCGAGGTTGCAGTCATCACAATCAGCCGGTCAGCGATGCTGGGGTCGATCACCGGCATCGCAAGATGTTTGTGACCGGGGTACACCAGATCATGGTGGATCTCATCCGAGACCAACACAAGATCATGGCGTTTGCAGAAATCGGCGACATTCTGCAATTCGCTGCGCGTCCAGACACGGCCACCGGGATTATGCGGTGAACACAGGATCATCATCTTTTCCTGCCCGGTCATCCGGGCGTCCCATGCGTCGAAATCCATTTCATAGCGGCCCTCGATCTGGGCCAACGGGCATTCCACGACCTTGCGGTCAGATGCACGGATCACGCGGGCAAAGGCGTGATAGACCGGGGTCATAAGCACAATGCCGTCGCCCGGCTTGGTAAAGCTTTCGATGCACATGGATGTGCCGTTCACCAAACCATGTGTGGTAAATATTGCCTCGGCGGGGACATCCCAGCCGTGCTGTTCCTTCATCCACCAGCAGATTGCCGCACGATAGGCGTCTTCATCGCCAAAATAGCCAAAGATCCCATGGTCGGTCATCGTCTGAACCGCGTCCAGAACCGCCTGCGGCGGGCGGAAATCCATATCCGCAACCCACATGGCCAGCCCATCGGTCGGCGACACGCCAAAGGTTTTTTCCATCATGTCCCATTTTGAGGAATGGGTGTTCCGCCGGTCGATAATTTCGTCGAAATTCATGGGGTTGTTCCTTTCCGCTTGGCGCCACGCTAGCGGAAATTACCCGGGATTCAAGACGCGTTGCGACGCAGAAATTCCATCACGGCGGGACGCACGGTTTCGGCACCAGCCTGACGTTCGGTATCAATGACCTTGCGCAGTTCATCCAGATTCGTGCGGCGCAGAATATGCTTGATTGGCCCAATCGAGGCCGGGCGCATCGACAGCGACCGCAGCCCCATCGCCGCCAGAACCACCGCTTCAATCGGACGCCCGGCATCTTCGCCACAGAAACTGACATGGGTGCCGGAACTGTCACAGCGGGCGATGATCAGCTCGATCAAGCTGAGGAACGAGGTGTTCAGCGTGTCATAGCGCCGCCGCACCCGTTCGTTTTCCCGGTCAGCGGCAAAGAAGAATTGCTTCAGATCATTGCCGCCGATCGACAGGAATTCCACCTCTTCGAAAAACGCATTCGGCGCAAAAGCCAGCGATGGTGTTTCCAGCATCGCCCCGATTTCCAACTTGGAGGGCAGGGTGTGGCCCAGGATGCGTTCCCGCTCCAACGTCTTTTCCATTTCGGCGCGCGCCTGGAGGTATTCACTGTATTGCGCGATAAACGGGAACATGATCGACAGCGGCCGCCCATTCGCGGCGCGCAACAGCGCCTGCAATTGCATCCGCATCACGCCGGGGCGGTCCAAGGCCACCCGAATGGCGCGCCAGCCAAGGGCCGGGTTCGGCTCGTCGGTGGGCTTCATATAGGGCAGGACCTTGTCCGAACCGATGTCCAGCGTGCGGAACACCACACGTTTGCCCTGGGCGGCGTCCAGCACCCCCGAATAAAGCCGTGCCAATTCGGTGCGTCGCGGCATCTGGTTGCGAATGAGGAACTGTAATTCGGTGCGGAACAGGCCGACGCCTTCGGCGCCAGAGCCGCTCAGCGACGGCAGATCGGCCATCAGACCGGCATTCATTTGCAGCGAGATCACCTTGCCACAGAGCGTTTCCGCCGGTTTGTCCCGGATCGAGGAATACCGCTCCTGGGCCTTGTGCAGCATCGCAATCTTGTCACGAAATGCGGCCACCACGGTGTCATCGGGGCGCAGGTGCGCCACGCCCTGATCGCCGTCCACCATGATGTGGTTGCCGTTCAGGGCCTCGGTTGTGATCCGGCTTGCCTGCAACACCAACGGGATCGCCAGCGCACGGGCAACAATTGCCGCATGGCTGCCAACCGAGCCTTGTTCCAGCACTATGCCTTTGAGTTTGCGGCCATATTCCAGCAATTCGCCGGGGCCGATATTGCGGGCGACGAGGATCGGATCATCCGGCATTTCCGCGCCGGTGACGCTGCCCTGACCGGTCAGAATGCGCAGCAACCGGTTCGACAAATCGTCGAGATCATGCAGCCGTTCGCGCAAATAGGCATCCGGAACCTGCGCCAGACGAGAGCGGGCGGTGCTTTGTTCTTTTTCGACCGCGGCCTCGGCGGACAGACCACGGGAAATGTCCTCTTCCATCCGGCGCATCCAGCTGCGCGAATTGGCAAACATGCGATAGGCTTGCAGCACTTCAAGCTGTTCCGCATCGCCCCCGGCGGCCCCGGCCAGCAATTGATCAACCCCAACCCGCAATTCATCGACCGCCTCTTTCAGGCGTTCGAGTTCGCGGTGCGGATCGTCGGAAATCGGATTTGTCACCACCACACGCGGTTCGTGCAGCCAGACATGGCCCTCGGCCGCGCCTTCCTGGCCGGTGATGCCGCGCAACATGAAGGGTTGGGTGTGGCGCGCCGACATGGCGGCGCCTTCGCCGACAAAAACCCCCAGCTCGGTCATCTCGGCCAAAACCATGGCCACAACTTCCAGCGCATAAACCTCGTCGGCGGTGAATTCGCGCGCTTCCTTTGATTGCACCACAAGCACGCCCAGCATTTCGCCAAGCCGCTGGATCGGGACACCAAGGAAACTGGAATAAATTTCTTCGCCGGTTTCCGGCATGTACCGAAATCCGGGCGCCTGGGGGGCGTCAGCGGTGTTGATAATCACGCCGGCGCGGGCGACACGCCCGACCAACCCCTCGCCAATGCGCATCCGGGTCTGGTGTACCGCTTCGGCTTTCAGCCCCTCGGTGGCGCAAAGCTCAAGCGTTTCCACATCCCGGAACAGATAGATTGAACAGACTTCGGTTCCCATGGAATCCGCCGTCAGATGCACAATCTTGTCGAGCCGTTCCTGACCCGCAGCCTCTTCGGCCATGAGATCACGCAAGCGCCGAAGCAATTTGCGGCTTTCGCTTTCTGTACCGTCCGGCATGGATGTGATGTCCCCTTGGTCGCCGGGTGATCCTACACGCTTGGCTGCGTGCTCGGAAAGAGGCGAATGCGCTATCCGCCTCTTGTCGTATTGTCGCGGCTCCGGGCGGCGTGACCGCGCGCCGGTTACCGGTCGTCAGGGTGCAAAAGTGTCAGGCCGACTTTTCCAGCTCAAAGGCATCATGAAGCGCCTGAACTGCAAGTTCCATATACTTTCGGTCGATCAGCACAGAAATCTTTATCTCTGAGGTTGTAATGACCTTTATGTTGACACCTTCGTCCGACAGGACCTTGAACATCTTGGCCGCCACACCGGCGTGGCTGCGCATGCCGATGCCGACCACCGAAATCTTGGCCACACCTTCATCCGCCACAATGTCGTTGAAGTTGATCGCGCCGGTGGTTTTGGCATCCATCATCGCCTTTTCCGCCCGCTTCACCTGATCGGTGGGGCAAGAGAAGGTCATATCGGTGCGGCCCTCTTCGGCGATGTTCTGGACAATCATGTCCACATTCACCCCGGCATCGGCCAGGGGGCCGAAGATTGCGGCGGCAATGCCCGGACGGTCGGCGACCGAAATCAGGGTCATCTTTGCTTCATCGCGGCTATAGGCCACGCCGGACACAACATTCAGTTCCATGATTTCCTCCTCATCGCAGACGAGCGTTCCGGCCTCGTCGGATTGTTCTTCGAAAGAGCTGAGCACGCGCAGTTTGACATTGTACCGCATCGCCAGTTCGACAGAACGGGTTTGCAGCACCTTGGCACCCAGCGAGGCCAGTTCGAGCATTTCTTCAAATGCGATTTTGTCCAGCTTGCGCGCCTTGTCGCAAATCCGGGGGTCGGTGGTGTAAACCCCGTCCACATCGGTATAAATATCGCAGCGCTCCGCGCCAAAGGCGGCGGCAAAGGCCACAGCGGTGGTGTCCGATCCACCCCGGCCCAGCGTTGTGACCCGGCCATCGGGGCCGATCCCCTGGAACCCGGCGACAACGGCGACCTGCATGCCTTCGGCGAATTTTGCATTGATATTGTCGGTGGGGATTTCGGTAATCCGCGCCGCCGCATGGGTGTCGGTGGTCCGCAGCGGAACCTGCCAGCCCTGCCACGACCGGGCGGGGACATCCATTTCCTGCAGCGTCAGCGCCATCAAACCAGCGGTCACATTCTCGCCCGAGGATACGATGGAATCGTATTCACGGGCATCGAACAGCGGCGAGGTCTCATTGACCAGCCCGACCAGTTTGTTGGTTTCACCGGCCATGGCCGAGACAATGACAATCACGTCATATCCCTTGGCCACCTCTACACCAACGCGTTTGGCCGCGCGGCGAATACGATCAAGCGTGGCGACCGAAGTGCCGCCGAATTTCATCACCAATAGGGGCATGGGTCTTTCCCGCCTTCAAAACATCTGGCGCGGTTTACTGACAAGGCAGGAAAAGAGCAAGTGGGCGGGTGGTTCGTGGCTGTTCGTTTCCTGCACAGGCACCGGGGCGCAGAACGAACCCGGCACCAGCGCCCCTCAGTTCGATTTGCGCCCCAGCCGAAAGGGCAGGGGGGCGATATTCACCCCATCTTCGATCAATTTGCGGGCTTCTTCCGGTTTTGCCTCGCCATAGATGGACCGCTCTGGGGCCTCGCCGACATGCATGGCGCGGGCTTCGCGGGCGAAATCGCCGCCGACATAATCCGAATTCTTCTCGACATGGTCCTTCAACCGCGCCAGCGCCTGTTCGGCCGGTGATGACGGCGTCGACAAGGGGCCAGCCGACGGCGCGGGCCGCGCGCCGGACGATGGTTCCGCCTCTTGCTTTGTCTGGTGTTCGGCATCTGGCGCGGCGCTGCCATGTGACACCCGTGGCGCCATTATGTCCCTGTCGACATCGCTGCTGCCACAGACAGAACAGGCCACCATGCCGGCGGCTTTCAGTTTGTCAAAGGCGGCACCAGACTGAAACCAGCTTTCGAACCGGTGATTGTCTGCGCATTTCAGGGCATAATGAATCATGTCAGATGTCCAAAGGTCGGTCACCTAGACTTAAACATTGTGACGTGAAGATCAACTGAACCGATCCGATTTCGCGACAAACTCTGGTGTTGCGGTGGCTTACAAGCGGAGCCGTCTGGGATCGAAATGCAGCAGGATATGTTTCAATTCCGGTTCACTGACCAATGCGGCGGCGCTGGCGGGGGGCATCCATTTCATCCGGCGTTGGCCGGCCTCGGGGAAATTGTCGTGCATGCGTTTGACCCGGATCGGATAGACCATCGCAACACAGGGCAGATCGCCGGATCGGGCGCTGAGTTTCATGTAGGAATACACACCAACACATTGGTTATAGGCCCGGCCCATCACACCGGCCTCTTCCCAGGCTTCGATGGCCGCGCCCTGGGCCGGTGTGACGCCGTGACTGGGCCAGCCTTTGGGAATGATCCAGCGTTTGCGCCCGCGTGACGTGATCAGCAGAACCTGGGTGCGGTTGTTGACAATGCGAAAGCAAAGAGCGGCGAATTGCGCCCGCATCTCTTCCTTTTGGTGCGGCCGGATCGCCAGCGGCAACTGAGATTTTTCATGATAGGACATTGCCCGCCGTCCCCCCCTGTTGCGACGAGATTAGGCAGTTTCCGAGGCGCAGGCTACTGGTGAAATTGTAACAAGATCGTAAAACCGCTCAGGCCGCTGTGCCCCCGGTTCAAGCCGCCATATTTGCCAGCAACTTTGCCATCACGGTGTCCAGACCAGAGGGGTGATCCAACTGGTCATGGGCCATGCGGCGCATCGCATCCCGGCGGTCGGGGTCGCGGGTCTGGATCAGCACACGGGTCAGATCCTCGGCGGAATGCACCTGAATTGCTGCGCCCGACACATCCAGCCGCCGGAAGATGGTGGTGAAATTGGCAATATCCGGGCCATGCAACAAGGTGCTGTCAAACACCGCCGGCTCAAACGGCGTATGCCCGCCCTTGTCGACCAATGTGCCCGCGATAAAGGTTGTGCCGGCCAATTGATACCACAGCGGCATTTCGCCCAGCGTATCGGCAATATAGACCGCCTTGGCGCGCGGTGGATCGCCCGCAGAGCGCAGGGCAGATTCCAGCCCCGATTTCCGCGCCAGTGTCGACACCTGGGGTCCGCGTTTGGGATGGCGCGGCGCCACGATCAAGCGCGCCTCCGGGTCGATTTTCAGCAGGTTCAAATGGGCCTGGAACACGATTTCTTCTTCGCCCGGGTGGGTCGACGCCGCCAACCATGTGCGGTCGCGGGCAAAAGCCTTTTTCAGGGTTTCGTCGGGCATCAGTTCCGGCGGGGGGCGGTAAAAGGCCTTGAGATCCAAGACCGGGCCAAGCTGACGCGATGTCAGGCCGAGATGCATCAATCGCCGCCGCGTGCCTTCGTCCTGGGGCGAAACATAGGTCAGCCGCTCCAATACCCGTGCCGCCAGTGTCGACACCCGCCGCCAGGTCTGGGCGGTGTCACGCGACAGACGTGCGCCAACGGCAAAGACGGGCAGACCCTTGGCCGACATCGCCAGAATACGGTTGGGCCAGAATTCGCTTTCCAACAACACATGTGCCTGCACATGGTAGAGCTGCCGCATCAAAACCGCGGCCCAGCGGGTGTCCAGCGGTGCCAGACGCACGGTCAGCCCCGGAAGATCCCATTTCCGGGCCAGATCACGCCCGGTCAGCGAATTGGTGGTCACCAGAAGTTTCAGATCGGGGCGTTCCGCCCGATAAGCCTTCAGCACCGGCAGGGCCGACAGAAGTTCACCGTTCGAGGCCGCATGCAGCCAAACATGACGGCCCGCCGCACCGCCCGGCGCAATGCCGATCCGCTGTGCCCAATCGCCCAGCCGCTCTTGCCCCCGTAGAACCCGCAACAGCAACAGCAACGCCACTGGCCCCCAGGCCAGGCAAATGAACAACCGGTAAAACGGCATGGCCGACACACGTATCAAAGGTCAGAGATCCCTGGCTAGATTGCGAAGTTGGAATTTCTGGATCTTGCCGGTCGAGGTTTTGGGAAGCTCTTGGAAAACCACCTTTTTGGGGGTTTTGAAGCCGGCCAGCCGACTGCGGGCAAATGCGATCAGATCACTTTCAGTTGCCACATGCCCGTCCTTCAATTCCACAAACGCACAGGGCACTTCGCCCCATGTGTCGTCCGGTTTCGCCACCACAGCAGCAAGACTGACCGCCTCATGCGCCATCAACGTCGCTTCGACTTCGACCGAAGAGATGTTTTCGCCACCTGAAATGATGATGTCTTTTGCCCTGTCCGCGATTTGGATATAGCCATCTGAATGCTGGATTGCCAGATCGCCAGAGTGGAAATAACCACCGCGAAAGGCTTCTTGTGAGGCGGCCGGGTTTTTATAGTAGCCTTTCATCACCGCATTGCCGCGAAACATGATTTCGCCCTGGTGGCGGGCGTTCATGTCCACCTGTTGCATCGTATCGGGGTCCAGCACGGTTATTTGCTCCATCATGGGCATGGCGACACCCTGACGCGCCTTGATCGCGGCGCGGTTGTCCCCTGCCAGATCCTGCCAATCCTCGTCCCGCCAGGTGCATTCCGTTGCGGGGCCATAGGTTTCGGTCAGGCCATAAACTTGGGTGATATTGAAACCCATTGGTTCGATCTTGGCCAGAATTGCCGGGGCTGGCGGGGCGCCTGCGGTGAAAACTTCTACAGTGTGATCAAATTCGCGCCGGTCTGATTCGACTGCGTTGATCAGCAGGTTCAGCACAATCGGTGCACCGCCAAAATGGGTCACGCCTTCGTCGGCTATGGCGTCGAAAATTGCGGCGGCGGTGATGTCGCGACAACAGACCAATGTGCCCCCGAGAAGGGGCATCATCCAGGTGTGGCTCCAGCCGTTGCAATGAAACAGCGGCACGATGGTCAGATAGGTCGGATAAAGCGCCATGCGCCAGGAAATCGGCTGGGCCATCGCGCTGAGGTAGGCACCCCGGTGATGGGATACCACGCCCTTGGGCCGCCCGGTTGTCCCGGAGGTGTAGTTGAGCGCGATACTTTCCCATTCGTCGCTGGGCATCACCCAGTCAAAGTCTGCATCGCCAGTTTGCAGAAAGGTTTCGTATTCGACATGCTGGCCACTGGCCGGGACACCGGCGTGGGGGTCGGCCACTTCGATGATGCCGGGGGGCGGGCCCTGCATCCGGTCGATTGCATCCTCCAGCACCGGCAGGAACTGGGGATCGACCAGAACGATCCGTGCCTCGCCATGGTCCAGAATATAGGCGATTGTGTCGGCATCCAGCCGGGTGTTGATGGTGTTGAGGATCGCACCACAGGCCGGCACGCCAAAATGCGCCTCGGCCTGGGCCGGAAGGTTGGGGATCACCGTGGCCACCACGTCGCCCGGTTCAATGCCCGATTTGGTCAGGGCCGACGCCAGCCGCGTGCAGCGCGCATAGTATTCGCCATAGGTCTTGCGGTGGGGGCCATAGACCACCGCCAATCGGTCGGGAAAGATCCGATTGGCCCGGATCAGCATCGACAAGGGCGTCAGCGGCACATAATTCGCGGCGTTCCGCTCCAGCCCGGTTTCATCCTTCAGCCAGCCCATCGCGTCCTCCTATTTGTGCAGGTTGTTATTTTTATAAGCCAAGACAAACCGCCCGCAAGTCAGCATCGGCGCGGCCCGTTCGGCCCGTCAGGGGTGTCAGGCGCATCAGATGGGGGCAGGGCGCGGCATTGACGGTTAGAAATTGCGCATGGCCGCTGGCCCGGCTAGCCTTGCGGTATGATTATTTCCCGCGGTCGGCGCTATATCTTTGTTCATATTCCCAAAACCGGCGGCACCGCGATGGCCTTGGCGCTTGAGGCGCGGGCCATGGCCGATGACATCCTGATTGGCGACACGCCAAAAGCCCGCAAGCGGCGGGGGCGGGTGAAATCGCTGACGGCGCGGGGGCGGTTGTGGAAACATGCCACGCTTGCGGATATCGACGGCATTGTCAGCCCGGCGGAATTTGACGATTTTCTGATTTTCACGCTGGTGCGCAACCCGTGGGATCGCATGGTGAGTTATTACCATTGGCTGCGGACCCAATCCTTTGACCATCCGGCGGTGGGCCTGGCGCAGAGTCTGGATTTTCCTGCCTTCTTGCGCGATGGCTCGGTCCAGACCAGCATGTCCGCCGCTCCGGCGGCGCGCTATGTCACCGATGCTCAGGGGCAGGAACGCAAAACGCTGTTTTTGCGGCTGGAACATCTGGCAGAGGATCTGGTGCCGCTGCAGGCGCATCTGGGGTTTGCGCTGGACATGCCGCATGCCAATCAATCGGATCGCGCGGCGGATTACCGGGGGTATTACAGCGACGAAGAGGCCGCCATCGTGTCCCGGATATGTGCCCGGGACATCGAAAGATTTGGCTACCGTTTCTGACGTCTGATCACCGGACCAGCATCCGCGGCGCAGTCGGGGATCAGTCGTGTTTGCGCGGAAACCGCAGCGCATAATACGCATCAGAGAGCCAGTTTACATGTGGCCGGTTCCAGTCGAGCCGGTCGCGCAGCAGCATTGATCGTGCATAAGCGATGTTCATCATTTGCCCTTTTCTTTTTCTTTGTGGTGACTTAGCATGTGCATGCATTGTCTATGCGATGTATATACACTATCAGATCACAAAAATCAAGACAAAGGCCCGGCCGGTGAATAAAAAAACGGATGAAAAGCGCGTAGGCAACAAAGATGCGCAACTTATCTTGCGTCTGGACAAGACCGAGCGCGACGCATTTGTGGCCCTTTGCAAAGACATGGACACCACCGCCGCCCGTGAGATCCGTCACTTCATTCGCAAGTTCATGAAAAAGAACCGCGACTCGGTTTGATCCCGGGGCTTGGGTCGTGCGCCGCTCAGGTCGCGCGCCGCATCGTGGCCGTCAGCACACCCATTGCAATCAATGCGGCACCGCCAAAGCGGGTGATTGTCGTGATCACCTGCGGGCGGGAAATCATCCGACGCAACCGGTCGGCCAGCAGCGCATAGGCCAGCGCGTTTACCGTGGCCAAAGTCACGAAAGTGGCGGTCAACAGCGCGAATTGCGGCAGCAGCGGCGCCGCGCTGTCGACGAATTGCGGTACAAAGGCGATGAAAAACGCGATTGATTTCGGGTTGAGCGCGGTCACCGCAGCATTGTGGCTGAACACACTGCGCGCGGTCACATCGGCGTGCATTTGGTCAGATGTGAGACCCTTACTCGGGGCCGAGCGGATCAATTTGACCCCCAGCCAGATCAAATAGATCGCGCCAATCCATTTCAGCACCGTGAACAGCGTCGCCGAGGCCAGCACCAACGCGCCCAACCCGGCGAGAGACGCCGACATTGCAATGAAATCCCCGGTCGCCACCCCAGCCGCCGAGGCCACAGCCACGCTGCGCCCCTTGGACAGCGCATGGCTCAGCACCAAAAGCACCGTGGGGCCGGGGATCAGCAACAGGGCCGTCGAGGCCGCGACGAAGGTTAGCCAGAGTTCAAACTGCATCATGTTTACTATATTTCAACGTCACGCCGGGCGGTATCAAGCTCAAGAAGGTCAGCTTGGTCGAGACACCAGCCAATGCTGGTCGTGTTTGCGCGAATCTTGGCGCAAAAATCGCCGGTCTCCTCCGGGTGATCGCCCCGTCGCAGCCAAGCATCCCCCAAAATAGGTTCGGCATACATCGTGAACGGGCTGACCGTGACATCTAGTTCAGGGTCGTCAGCGGACGAATGCACATCCAGCAATCTGGTTTCTCCGATCAGCCCCTCGCCATGAAACCAAAATAGCACCGCAACACCGGGTGACGGTTGTGGGCGGCCCAGTTTCTTGAGCGTTTGTGGCAACCGCAATCGGCCACCGTGCATGAAATCATTCGGCAGGTCAGCGCGCCAACATTTGGCAAAGAAAGCAATGTCTGTCAAAGCACCCGCCCCGCCACCGCATCCAGCCGCGCGACCAGCTCCGGGTCGCGTTTGTCCGGCGCTGTCATGATGGCAAATTCCAGCGCCCGGTCACAGCCATGCGGGCAGGGCGCGCGGTCTGGCCCCAGAAGCGCAGGCAAACGTCCGACCAGATCGCGGCCTTTGCTGGCATTGCCGGTCAGGGTGGCAATGATCTGGGTCACGTCGACCTCGCCATGATCGGGATGCCAGCTGTCATAATCGGTGATCATCGCGACGCTGGCATAACAGAGCTCGGCCTCGCGGGCGAGTTTCGCTTCGGGCATATTGGTCATGCCGATCACATCCGCGCCCCAGCTTTCGCGGTACATCTTTGATTCCGCGAGTGTCGAAAACTGCGGCCCTTCCATCGCCAGATAGGTGCCGCAATCATGCACCTTGATCCCGGCGTCACGCGCCGCAGCCAAACAGGCCGCCGACAGGCGCGGGCACGTCGGATGTGCCACGCTGACATGCGCCACACAGCCGGTGCCGAAAAAGCTTTTCTCGCGGGCAAAGGTCCGGTCGATGAATTGGTCGACAATGACGAAATCACCCGGCGCCATTTCCTCGCGGAAGGAACCACAGGCCGACACGCTGATCACATCGGTCACGCCAATCCGTTTCAGCGCATCAATATTGGCGCGATAGGGCACGGTGGTCGGTGAATGCACATGGCCCCGGCCGTGGCGCGGCAGAAATGCCATTTTCACCCCGCCCAGAACCCCGGTCAGGATCTGGTCCGACGGCGCGCCAAAGGGGCTTTCGACCGTGATCCATTGCGCCTGATCCAGGCCATCAATGTCATAGATCCCCGACCCGCCGATCACCCCGATCATTGTCTCTGCCATTCGAACCTCCGGTTTTGCGCTTTTCGGTGACATCCTTAGTCAACGCAGAAACAAGCGCAACCAGACTTGTCCGGGCGCTACCGCTGGCCGGCACCTGTTCGGGATCTGGCCAGTCTCTGTGGCGCGGTTGCGAAATTGCCCCGCATCCGATCTGTCCGCGGGTGCACGGGCTGGCCATTTTCCTTGGGTCGATCTATAGCGCTAGCGCGAACACATGAAAATTCAGGATAACCGCCGATGAAACGCGCTTTGCTGGCATCGTTTGCCAAGGGCTTTGCCATGCCCGACCTCCGTTGGATGCCAGATGAGGGGTTGACCGCTGGTCGGCTTCGCATCGAGCTGCTGTCCGGCCTGACCGTGGCGCTGGCGCTGGTGCCCGAAGCGGTGGCCTTTGCCTTTGTTGCCGGGGTTCACCCGTTGGTCGGGCTTTATGCCGCGTTCCTGGTCGGGTTGATCACGGCGCTGATCGGCGGCCGGCCGGGGATGATTTCCGGCGCGACCGGCGCCCTGGCGGTGGTCATGGTGGCCCTGGTGGCGCAACATGGCGTGGAATACCTTTTTGCGACCGTGGTTCTGATGGGCCTGCTGCAAATATTTGCCGGGGCGATGCAATGGGGGAAATTCATCCGATTGGTGCCGCATCCGGTGATGCTGGGGTTTGTCAACGGTCTGGCGATCGTGATTTTCCTGGCCCAGCTGACCCAGTTCAAGGTGCCCGGCAGTGTCGAGCTTTCGGGCCACGGCGCGTCCGGCGGTGAATGGCTTAGCGGTCTGCCGCTTTATGTCATGCTCGGGCTTGTCGGGCTGACCATGCTGATCATCTGGGCCACGCCCAAGGTGACCAAGATCATTCCGGCCCCGCTGGCGGGGATCGGGATCGTGGCCGCGCTGGTCATCGCATTTGGTCTGGATGTCCCACGTGTGGGGGATATGGCGTCGATCCAGGGCGGGCTGCCCACCTTCCATATTCCATCGGTGCCGCTGAACCTGGAAACCTTGCAGATCATCCTGCCTTACGCGGTGATTCTGGCGGCGATCGGCCTGATTGAATCGCTGCTGACGCTGAACCTTGTTGGCGAAATGACCAACAAACGCGGCGGTGCCAGCCAGGAATGTATTGCCCAGGGCATCTCCAACACCGTAACCGGCTTCTTTGGCGGCATGGGCGGTTGTGCGATGATCGGCCAGTCGATGATCAACGTGAAATCCGGTGGTCGCACCCGCGTGGCCGGGATTGCAGCGGCAGTATTCCTGCTGATCTTCATTCTCTTTGCCTCGCCGATCATCGAACTGATCCCGTTGGCTGCGCTTGTCGGCGTGATGTTCATGGTGGTGATCGGTACCTTTGCCTGGAACTCGATCACCATCCTGCGCAAGGTGCCGCGGATGGATGCCTTTGTCATTCTGCTGGTCACGGCGGTTACCGTCTACGAAGATCTGGCCGTGGCTGTGGTTGTCGGGGTGATCGTTTCGGCGCTGGCCTATTCCTGGAACAATGCGCGGCGCATTCACGCAAAGACACGTGAATCGGTGACCGATCTTGGCGCCAAGGTCTATGAAATCCAAGGTCCGCTGTTCTTTGGTTCGTCCGATGGGTTTGTCGAATTGTTCGATTTCACCGGTGACCCGGATGTGGTGATCGTGGATTTCGCCGCCAGTCGTGTGGTCGACCAATCCGCGCTTCAGGCGATCGAGGCCGTGGCCGGCAAATATGAAGAGGCTGGCAAGCAGATCAAACTGCGCCACCTCAGCCGTGACTGTCACCAATTGCTGACCAAGGCGGGGCATTTGATGGTCGATAGCGACGATGACCCCGATTATGAATTGGCGGTGGACTACAACGTGCGCACCGGCATTTTGGGCGGGCACTAACCCGGTCCAAAGGCCGGACAGGTTCGGGGGGAAAACTCCTCCCGAACGGTGGTCAACGGCTCTAGACCCGGACCGCCCAGGTCCCCCCCAATGATCGGCAGCGCGCGCCGCTGCCCAGTTTGAACCGCGCCAATCCCGGCGCGGTTTCCGTATCTACCGCCCCCAAATCCAGCCGCGTCATGCCCAGACGCGCCAAGGCGATCATTGCCCGCCACATCACCAGATGATGCGCTGACAGCTGCCTCCCGGATTTGCCGTTCCATCCAATGTGATATGTCGCCACTTGCCCGTGGATGAAAAACAGCATGGCGGCCAATGTCTCTCCGTCCAGATGCGCCTCGAACAACCGCGCCGACCCGCCATTGGCGCGGGCAAAGGCGGTGGAAAACGCCGCCGGATATCCGCGATATCGGTTTTTCACCTGCTGCGCGGCATCCGCACGCAGAAGCCAATGATCGGGGTCAGTCGACATGGCGGAATGACGGATTTCGATCCCGCTTGCGGTGGCCCGATTCAACCGGTTGCGCCATTTTTGGGCCATTTGGCCCTTCATCTCGGCGGCGCTCGTGCCGAGCGCGAGTTCCGCGATAAAGGCCGGGTGGCGCAGCATGACGCCCGGATGCCCCCGCGACCGGGCATCTGCACGGCCCTTTGCCTCCGTTTCGGCATTCACCAGAAACAGACGACAGCCAGAGTTGTCCCGGATATGTGCCAGATCCCGCCGGGTGACATCCGCCCGTGAAATCAATCCGACCTCGACCGGGCCAAACCGCCGCCGCATCAGCTGAAATTCCCGTCCCGTGCCAGAAGATGATAGCCGCAGCGGCGGGCGCCCCAAATGGGTCAGCGCCGCTCCGAACGCCGGGTGCTGCTGCAGGGGTGCCAATTGCAAAGCGGTCAGATGAGAGGGCTGACAGGACATGCCGTCATTAACCGCTGATTCAGATTAAATGCGGATTAAGGACAGTATGAAAAAACACCATGTGATGGGCGTGCATGCGCCAACACCGCGCCTGACCCTGATCGGGCTGACCATAGTGGCATTTGCCCTGGCGCTGCCGGTAGGCGGCGTCCTGTGGCTGGCAGAATGGCTCTGGTGGTGACCGGTCCAAAAGCAAACCGATCTTCTTCTGTTCAAAAATATCCCGGGGTGCGCGAGGGGCTGGCCCCTCGCTCCCGTCTTCAGCCCAGTTGCACCAACGCGTGACGCTTCTTGCCGGCCGACAATTTGATCGGCGACGACAGCGCACCGCTGTCAATCATCAACCCGGCATCGGTCAACGGCTGATCATCCAGTCGCGCGCCATTTTCGGAAATCAGCCGCTTGGCCTCTTTGCCGGATTTCGCCAGACCAGAGCGGACAATGACCTGAACGATCGACATCCCGTCGCCCAACTCCTCTGCCGACAAGGTCAGCGTCGGCAAATCATCCCCGACACCGCCTTTTTCAAACACGTCGCGCGCCGTGGCTTCGGCTGTCGTGGCCGCCTCGGCCCCGTGGCACAGCGCGGTGACCGCATTGGCCAGAACAATCTTGGCTTCGTTGATTTCGGACCCGGCCAGCGCGCCCATGCGGTCGCATTCATCGACCGGAATCTCGGTATAAAGTTTCAGGAACCGGCCGACATCCGCATCCGTGGTATTGCGCCAGAACTGCCAGAACTCATAGGGGCTGCGCATGTCGCCGTTCAGCCAGATCGCCCCATCGGCGGTCTTGCCCATTTTCTTGCCGTCGCTGGTGGTCAACAGCGGCGAGGTCAGCCCGTAAATCTCGTGATCCAGCACCCGGCGCGTCAGGTCGATCCCATTGACGATATTGCCCCATTGGTCGGAACCGCCCATCTGGACCAAACAGCCGTACCGCCGGTTCAGCTCAAGAAAATCATAGGCTTGCAGGATCATGTAGTTGAATTCCAGGAACGAAAGCGATTGTTCCCGGTCCAGCCGCGATTTCACGCTTTCAAACGCCAGCATCCGGTTGACCGAAAAATGCCGCCCGATGTCGCGCAGGAAATCGAGGTAATTCAACCCGTCCAGCCATTCGGCGTTGTTCAGCATCAAGGCCGCATTGTCCGGCCCGACCGCTTCGCTGCCGGAGGGCACGGATGTCCCTTCGTCATAGCTCAGGTATTTGGCAAAAACCTGTTTGATGCCCGCAATATTGGCGTCGATCTGATCCGGCGTCAGCAGCGGGCGCTCATCGGCGCGAAACGATGGGTCCCCCACCTTGGTGGTGCCGCCGCCCATCAGGGTGATCGGTTTGTTGCCCGTCTTCTGCAACCAGCGCAGCATCATGATCTGGATCAGCGACCCGACATGCAGCGATTTTGCCGTGGCGTCAAATCCGATATAGGCCGGCATCCCGCCCTTGGCGGCGGCCTCGTCCAATCCCTGATAATCGGTGCAGTCGGCCAAAAAGCCACGCTCGATCATGGTGGCCATGAAATCCGATTTGGGATGGTAGGTCATGTCGTCTCTCCGGTATGGTCGCGACAAGGCTATAAAGCCCACAAGGCGCGAGGAAAAGGGCATGTTGAAGACAGGCATGGTAACGGCGTTGGGCGCAATGTCTGGCACATCACTGGACGGGGTGGATGCGGCGGTGATCCGCACCGATGGCCAAACCATCGAAAGCTTCGGCCAAAGCCGGTATCGCGCCTATAGCGACGACGAACGCGATGTGCTGCGCGCGGCCCTTGGGCGCTGGCCGGATGAGGATGTGACCGCCGCGCTTGCGGTGGTCCAGAACAGCCATATCGAAGCATTGTCTGGCTTTGATGCCGAAATCGTCGGGTTTCACGGCCAGACGCTGGCGCATGACCCCGCCGGGCGCGGCACCCATCAACTTGGCGATGGGGGCGCGCTGTCCCAGGCGCTTGGCCTGCCGGTGGTCTGGGATTTCCGCTCGGCGGATGTGCGGTTGGGGGGGCAGGGCGCGCCGCTGGCGCCGTTTTATCATTTCGCCTGCGCCAAATGGATCGGGGCGACCGCGCCGGTGGCGTTTCTGAACCTTGGCGGGGTCGGCAATATCACCTGGGTCGATCCAACCAAACCGACGCCTGAAACCCCGGGCGCCTTGCTGGCCTTTGACACCGGCCCGGCCAATGCACCGTTGAATGATCTGATGATGGAACGACGCGGTCTGGCTTATGACAAGGATGGCGCGCTCTCGCGTCAGGGCAACGTGGTCGACGGGGCGCTGGAATTGTTTCTGGAAGAGGGCTATTTCCTGAAAATCCCGCCCAAGTCGCTGGACCGAAATGACTTCTCTGTCATGCTGGATCTGGTCCGTGAATTGGCAGACGCCGATGCCGCCGCCACAATGTGTGCCATGGCTGCCAGTGCGGTCATGCGGGGCATGGAACATTGCCCCAGCCCGCCAAGCGCGCTTTACGTCACTGGCGGCGGGCGGCAAAACCCGGTGATGATGCAGATGCTCGGGGTTTCACTGGACTGCCCGGTCCTGCCGGTCGAAGCGGTGGGCCTGGACGGCGACATGCTCGAGGCTCAGGCCTTTGCCTATCTCGCGGTGCGCGTGGCGCGGGGGCTTGCGACCTCATCGCCGACAACAACCGGCGTGCGCGCTCTTGTGGGCGGTGGCGAAATCTCGACGCCAAACGCCTAAGGTCCTGACACCAGGGCTTCTTCTGTTCAAAAATATCCCGGGGGAGGCCAAAGGCCGGGGGCAGAGCCCCCACAATCAAAAGCGGGGCAGAGCCCCCAATCGAAGGCGGGGCAGAGCCCCGGAAACCCCGCCCGGGCCTATTCGCCGGGACGCTTCAGCGAAAACACCTCGCGCACAGCGGAATAGTCGCGATATCCCAGCCGCGTCAGCGGCGCGTACCGCGTGACGTCCAGCATGCCATCCACCAGATAGTCATCGCCGATATGCACGCCCACCACTTCGCCAAGCACCAGAAAATTTGCCGCACCTTGCAAGGTGACGATCTGGGTCAATCGGCATTCCAGCGACGCCGGGCTGTCGATCACACGTGAACAGGCGATCTCCTGGCAATCCGCGCGGGCAATCCCGGCGTGGTCAAATTCATCCACTTCACGCGGCCAGGGCCCGGAGCTTTGGTTCATCACATCGCGTTGTTCAAATGCAACGATGTTGACGCAAAACACACCGGTTTCGCGAATATTGGCCACGCTGTCCTTGGTGTCCCCGCGATCGTCCTTGGCCGATGTCGACGAAAACATCACCTGCGGCGGGGTATAGGCGACCGCATTGAAGAACGAATAGGGGGCCAGATTATCCTGACCGTCCTGGCCACGGGTGGCGATCCAGCCGATCGGCCGTGGCGTGACAATGGCGTTGAACGGATTATGCGGCAGACCGTGGCCGTCTGCGGGGCGATAGAACATTCGGAAATCCTTTGGCTTTACCCAAGACCTAACTGCATGTTACCCGCGTTTCCACCCATACCGTCAAAGGACCGACCCAGTGATCCATCTGCGCAGAGAAACAGCCGAGGATTGGTGGGCCGTCGAGGCGCTTTTCGATCTGAGTTTTGCGCCCGGCCGGACAGCGCTCAGCTCTTATCGTCTGCGGGATGATGTGCCGCCAGTGGCGGAATTGTCGACATTGGCGGTGGATGATCTGGGAATTATTGGCGGTGCCATTCGCTATTGGCCGGTCCGGGTCGGCGGGCAGGCGGCGCTTTTGTTGGGTCCGGTTGCGGTTCACCCGACCCGCCAGGGCGAAGGCGTGGCCGCTGCCCTGATCCGTGATTCGATGATTCGCGCGACGGAATTCGGCTGGACACGGGTGATGCTGGTGGGGGATGCGCCCTATTATTCACGCTTTGGCTTTGAAAAACTGGACGGGGTCGAAATGCCGCCGCCCACCAACCCGGACCGGGTTCTTGGCTATGCTTTGGTCGCGGGGGCCTGGGACGGGATCACCGGCGAAGTGACGCCCTGGGCCCAGCAAGCTTGAAATTTTCGCCGGACACCCAATGTAAATACCAGTAACATGGGGTGGCATGATGACGGGAACTGAGCTGATTTCACCAAATACGGCCTTGGAACTGGATGTTCTGGTCCAGCGTTACCGACGGGCTGGCGGTGTTGGCATTCAAGTGCTCAATCTGATGGGCACACAGGCAGAAAATTTGCTGGAACATCTACCGGACGGGGTCAAGAATCGGCTGGAGACCGCGACCGAACGTGCCCTTGCCATCGCGATGGATGCCGCCAGCCAAAGCCGGGGCCGCGTCGGTGATGCGCCGGGGTGGTTGAACCGGGCGGTGACCACGGCGATGGGCGCGGCGGGAGGATTTGGCGGGCTGCCATCGGCGCTGGCGGAATTGCCGGTGACCACCACCGTGCTTTTGCGCGCAATCCAAGGTATCGCTGCGGAACATGGTTTTGACCCGGAGGATGCCGAAATTCGGGCCGAATGTCTGGCGGTATTTGCCGCGGCCGGTCCGCTAGAGCATGATGACGGCGCCAATATGGCCTTTCTGTCGGCCCGTGTGACCCTGACCGGGGCGACGGTCAATGCCATGATCGCCCGTATCGCGCCCCGGCTTGCCACTGTGCTTGGCCAAAAGCTTGCGGCGCAGGCGGTGCCGGTGGTGGGTGCGGTGGCCGGGGCGGCGACCAATTTCGCCTATACCAGCTATTATCAGGAAATCGCCCATGTGCATTTTGCCCTTTTGCGCCTCGCCCGGGCCGAGGGCATCCCGCGTGAGGCTTTGGTGAATGATCTGCGATTGCGGTTGGCGATCACGACGCGGTGATCGCCAATTTTCTGGTCTGACAGCGGCGTGAATTGAAATATGCCCGAAATTGGTGCAAACTGGCGCAATCGCGGCAACGCCGGTCGTTTCGAAACCGGCACCGCAGAACATGAGGGCAGATCATGAAACAGGTGCTATTTTCCGCCATCGTCGCAGCGATGCTGGCGCCAATCCTTGCAAGCGCGGTATCGGCGGGTCCGATCAGCCGGGCCTGCGTGACATCCGGTCGACAGGCGGCCAATTCGCGGCTTTGTGGCTGTATTCAAAGCGTGGCGGACGCGGCTTTGTCCTCCTCCGACCAGCGTTTGGCAGCCAGATTCTTTCGCGACCCCCATATGGCGCAGGAAATCCGCCAATCGGATCGCGCCCATCATGAATCCTTTTGGAAACGCTACAAGCTGTTCGGCACGAAGGCAGAACAGCTCTGTGCGCGCTATTAATCGCTGAATTTACGGCTGGATTCATGACTGGCACCGCAGCAATTAAGCCATGCTGCGGTCTTAGCCTGCTGCGCGATTCCCTGTTTGTTTCCAACTGTCTTGGCGAATGTCGGCGGTGCGTGCATGGCCCTCCATGCCTTCTGCGCGGCTGATCGTGGCACAGGCATCGGCCAGATCGGGGCAGGCGCCACCGCGCATTTCCTGCCAGGTGACGCATTTCAGGAATTTGTGCACCGACAACCCGCCGGTGTAGCGCGCCGCGCCTGATGTGGGCAGCACGTGGTTTGGTCCTGTGGCCTTGTCGCCAAAGGCAACGGTGGTCTGCGCCCCAAGAAACAGCGCGCCATAGCTGCGCAGCCGATTGCGCCAATAATCCAGGTCACCCGCCTGAACATGCAGATGTTCCGGCGCGCGGGCATCGGCATAATCCGCGGCCTCTTCCCGGCTGTCGCAGACCACCACCTCGCCAAGGTCACGCCAGGCCCGATCCGCCGCCGCGCGATTCGGCTCTGGCAGGGTGGCAATCAGCCGGGGCACGATGGCGATCACCTGTTCGGCGATCGCCGACGATAGGGACGCCAGCCAGATCGGCGAATTGGCGCCATGTTCCGCCTGACCCACCAGATCCCAGGCCACGGTTTCCGGATCGGCGTCGCCGTCGGCAATCACCAGACTGTCTGTGGGACCGGCAAACATGTCGATCCCGACAGGGCCGAACATTTGCCGCTTGGCCTCGGCGACAAAGGCATTGCCGGGACCCACCAGAATATCGGCACCGGGGGTCTCAAACAGCCCCTGCGCCATGGCCGCAATCGCCTGCACCCCGCCCAGGTTCAGAACACGGGTGGCCCCGGCCAGATGCATGGCAAACAGGATCGCATCGGGTATTGCATCGCCTCTGGGGGGCGAGGCCACAGTGATATGGCGCACCCCTGCGACACGGGCGGTGGTGATTGTCATCAGGGCAGAGGCAATATGGGCATATCGTCCGCCCGGCACGTAACATCCGGCGGTCGACACCGGGATGAGCTTTTGCCCGGCAAACAGCCCCGGCCGGATCTCTGTTTCAAATTCCTGAATTGATCCGCGCTGCGCCGTGGCAAAGTGGTGAATGTTTTCATGCGCAAAATGAATCGCCGCCCGCAGTTCCGGGGCGACGCGCGTGCCCGCCGTGCGCAGCATCTCATCCGGCACCACAATGTCCCCCTGCCAGCGATCCAGCGTTGCTGCATAGTGGCGCACAGCATCCTCGCCCCCGGTTTTTATCCGCGCCAACATCGCAGCGACGGTCGCGGTGACCTCGGGCGGTGTGCCGTTTTGATGGGTCATTGCGGTCTTGAGCGGCTTAATGGTCATGGTGGACCTCATGCTGTGGCTTGAATTGGCCGGGTGATACATTCACAAATGATAAAACTGGCAAAAGGATGGGTGATGCTGGCCAAAGGCGTGACATTGCGAGGGCTGGAGGTGTTCGAAGCGCTCGCCGAAAGTGGATCTGTGGCCGGCGCGGCGCGGGCAACCGGGCTGAGCCAGCCGGCGGTCAGCCAGCAAATGCGCAATCTGGAAACCGCGCTTGGCACCGCATTGGTGGATCACTCGAAACGCCCGATGCAGCTGACACCGGCGGGGCGTTCCTTCCTGACCCGGACCGAGGTGGTGCTGGGGCAATTGCGTCTGGCGCAGAGTGAGTTGACGGTGATGGATCTGGCGCATCTGTCGACGCTGAACCTTGGGATGATTGACGATTTCGACAACGACCTGACGCCGCGTTTGGCGACCCTCCTGGCCGAGAGTTTGACGCGCTGCCGGTTCAAGCTGATTTCGGCCCCCAGCCATGAAATCAGCAGCGCAATGCGCGACAGCCGGTTGCATATCGCCGTGGCCGCCGCCACCGGAGAAGTCATTGAAAATGTGACAGAATACCCGCTTGTGCGCGATCCATTCATCTTTGTCGCCCCGCGCGAGGCCGGTGACAATGTCGCCGATGTCATGGCCCAACTGCCGTTCTTGCGGTACGATCGGGACCAATTGATTGGTCGCCAAATCGAGGCCCAGATGGCGCGGCTCAAGCTGACCTATCCCAGCCGGTTCGAAATCGGCTCGCATCCGTCGCTGATGGCATTGGTTGCCCGTGGCATGGGATGGGCGGTGACCACCCCGCTGGGCTATATGCGCTCGGCGCGAATCCATGATTCCCTTGCGGCGCATCCGCTGCCCTTCGCGCCGTTTTCGCGCAATATTTCGCTGTTCGCCAGCGCCGATTGGTCCGATGATGTCCCTCGCGAAGTCGCCCGCACCGTGCGCCGATTGGTGCAGGATCTGATGATCACCCCGGCCCATATCCAGCTGCCCTGGTTGCAAGACCAACTGCGCGTCATCGACACCTAGGGGCGATGGCGGCTGTGGTCGTCTGGACCGGTGGATGTCGGAATCACTGCGGATCATGCCCAACAACCTGAGCGTCATCACACGCTCCGACAATGTCGCCGCCGTTCTCTTTGAAAAGAGAGATCTGCAAATTCACAAAAGCTGAAACTCGGGCCCCGTGCCGGGCGGGCTGAATGGCGCAAGCCATTCGTGAAACGCTTCAGTTCGCCAGTGGCGCAGTCACCATGGCTCAGGCGTCAAGGAACGCCCGCACAGAGGCCTCGAACTCTCGCGGCTTCTCCGCATGCAGCCAGTGACCAGCCCCAACCAGTTTCGCGAACCGTGCCTTGGGAAACAACGCGCGGATCGCTGGCCTGTGCTCAGGCAGGACATAGTCTGACTCCGCACCGGACAAAAACAGCGCCGGGCCGTCAAATACGCCAGAGACTTCGGGAAACCCGATAATCTTGTCCATATCCCGCGCCAGAACATCGAGATTGAGCTTCCATCGCTTGCCCGCCACATCAAGCGATTGGGTGAAAAAACTCTGAAGCGTCGGGTCGTCGACATGTCGCGCCAATTGCGCCAAGGCGTCGGATCGCTTGTTGACCTGTTGCAGATCCACCGCCTTCATCGCGTCGATAAATTGTGTCTGATCATGGCTATAGGTCACAGGGGCAATATCCCCGACCACCAATCGGTTCACCATGTCGGGATGCCGCAGGGCCAGGACCATCGCGGCCTTGCCCCCCATCGAATGGCCCACCACATCGGCGCGCCCGCCCAAGTCCGCAATCACCTCTGCCAGATCCTGCGCCATGTCGGGATAGTTGTGGCTGTCAGCCCAGGCACTGTCGCCGTGATTGCGTTGATCGACGGCGATCACCGGGCGGCTGTCCGACAGCCGTTTGGCAATCACCCCCCAATTGCGGGCAGAGCCATAAAGCCCGTGAACGATGACAAGCGGCGTGCCGCTCTGGCAGTCACCTGCCGGATGGTGGTGGATCTGGTTCAGCATGCCCCAGATCTATCGCGACGCCATGGATTGGGAAACCGGAAAATGCGCCTGGGCCAAACAGAAGACAGCTGATCTTGTCCTTGCCCGGATGTCCGCTTATGACCGCCATCAGAGGTGAGACCGGTGATCGAGGCACATACTATCGAAGCGCGCAAAACGGCCCTGGCCAAATTGATGGCGGATCAATTGGGCGTTGGCGGCGCAACGTTTGAACACATGCTGACCCGTGCCGGTCGGCGGCTTCCGGCATGGGCGCGGCGCGATGCGGCGCAGATTGTCGAAGCGTCGCGGCTGGCGGCGCATCCGAAACTGGCGCGGCAGCTCGACCTGCACGCGCTGTCACGGGCCGAAGCACGCCTGACCCGTTACCTCAAATCGCTGGACCCCAAAGAGCGCCGCACCACAGCAAGACTGCATCTCGCGGGCGGGATCGTGCTGAAACTGCTGGCCGTCGCCGCATTGTTCCTGATGGTCCTGCGCTGGCAGAACATCATTTGACCTGTGCCTAGCCTGCGATATCCGTGGTGACGATGCATGGCGGCTTGCCGGCAAATTCTGCCTCGGAGCTGCCTGCCGCCATGGCCAGAAACCCAAGGGCAATAAAACCAGCGGTCACAATTGGCGGAATGTAATAGGGGCGTTTCATGGGGTCACCTCTTGTTGGTTTCAAGGGTGATACGCAGACGGTCGCCTTTTCCGTCGCGTGAAATCGCAAAACCACAGGGTTTTCTGTGCCCGACCAAACATGAAAAGACCCAGAGCATTGCACGCTCCGGGTCTTCTTCTGTTCAAAAATATCCTCGGGGAAGTTTGAAGGGGCAGAAAGCCCCTTCAAGGCCTGCGTGGCCTGAACGCAGTCTTACCGGTGCGCGTCAGCGCACAAGGTTCACAGATCGGCGTAGATCGGGAACTTCTGGCAGAGCGCATCAACTTCCGCTTTGACCTTGGCTTCGACCTCTTTGTTGCCCTCTTCACCGTTTTCGGCCAGCCCGTCGACCACCTCGATGATCCAATCCGCGATCTGGCGGAACTCAGTTTCGCCAAAACCGCGGGTCGTCCCAGCAGGAGAGCCAAGGCGAATGCCCGAGGTCACGGTTGGTTTTTCCGGGTCAAACGGCACACCATTCTTGTTACAGGTGATATGCGCACGGCCCAATGCGGTCTCGGTGGCGTTGCCCTTCACCCCTTTGGGGCGCAGGTCGACCAGCACAACATGGGTGTCGGTGCCATGGGTGACGGTGTCGAGCCCGCCCTTGATCAGTTGATCCGAAAGCGCCTGGGCGTTTTTGATCACCTGTTGTGCATAGGTTTTGAATTCCGGTTGCAGCGCCTCGCCAAAGGCCACGGCCTTGGCCGCAATCACATGCATCAACGGGCCGCCCTGAATGCCGGGGAAGATCGCCGAGTTGACCTTTTTGGCAATCGCCTCGTCATTGGTCAGGATCATGCCGCCACGGGGGCCGCGCAGGGTCTTGTGCGTGGTGGTGGTGGCCACATGCGCATGCGGGAAGGGCGAGGGGTGCTCGCCCGCCGCCACCAGACCGGCGAAATGCGCCATGTCCACATGCAGATAGGCGCCAACCATATCGGCAATTTCGCGCATCCGCTTGAAATCAATCTGGCGCGGAATGGCCGAACCACCTGCGATGATCAGCTTGGGCTGATGTTCTTTCGCCAATTCCTCGACCTGGTCATAATCCAGCATGTTGTCCTGCTGGCGCACGCCATATTGCACCGCATTGAACCATTTGCCCGATTGGTTGGGGCGCGCACCATGGGTCAGGTGGCCACCCGCGTCGAGCGACATGCCAAGGATGGTGTCACCCGGTTGGATCAACGCCTGATAGACGCCCTGGTTGGCCTGCGATCCCGAGTTGGGCTGAACATTGGCGAATTCACAGCCAAACAGTTCCTTGGCGCGGGCAATTGCCAGATTTTCGGCCACATCCACCCAGTCGCACCCGCCATAATAGCGCCGTCCCGGATACCCTTCGGCGTATTTGTTGGTCAAAACCGACCCCTGGGCCTCCATCACCGCGCGCGACACGATGTTTTCCGACGCGATCAATTCGATCTCGCTGCGCTGGCGGCCCAATTCGCCGGTGATGGCGGCAAAGACTTCGCTGTCACGTTCGGCGAGGGGCTGGGAAAAGAATCCGGGGTTTTTGATCGACGTGGTCATGGCAAGCTCCTTGGGCAAGCAAATGCATGGCGCGGTTCCTACTGCATCAACAGCGTGACGAAAAGCCGGGAAAAGACCACAGGGCGATTTGATGTCGCCATCGCTGGTCATACCGGGGAACTTGTGGTTGTTTCGGAAATCAGAAGGTGCGGCAAGGAAACACGACATGAGCCTACGAATTGCGTTTTGTGCCTCGAACGCACCACTTGCCCAGGCTGCCAAGGCCACATTGTCGACCCGATTTGGTGATCACGCCGAACAGGGGGCAGATGTGATTGTTGCCCTGGGCGGCGATGGCTTCATGTTGGCGACCCTGCACCGGACCCAGGACAACCCCGCGCCGGTTTACGGCATGAATCGCGGCACGGTCGGTTTCTTGATGAATGAATATAACGAACATGGTTTGGCGGACCGCCTGAAAGAGGCACAGGAAGAGGTCATCAATCCACTGTCGATGCATGCGATATGTACCGATGGCACCAAACACGATGCCCTTGCCATAAACGAGGTGTCGTTGCTGCGTGCCGGCCCGCAGGCCGCGCGGCTGCGCATTTCGGTCGACGGGCGGGTGCGGATGCCGGAACTTGTCTGTGACGGTGCCTTGCTGGCGACGCCGGCCGGATCAACGGCCTATAACTTTTCCGCCCATGGGCCGATTCTGCCGATCGGTTCGGATGTGCTCGCCCTGACGGCGATGGCGGCGTTCCGGCCGCGCCGGTGGCGGGGTGCGCTGCTGCCCAAGACCGCAGAAGTGCGGTTCGAGGTGCTGGACCCGGGCAAACGCCCGGTCATGGCCGAGGCCGACGCCCGCGCGGTGCAAGACGTGGAAATTGTTGATATCCGTTCGGAACCCTCAATCGCACACCGTATCCTGTTTGATCCCGGCCACGGGCTTGAGGAACGGCTGATCCGGGAACAATTTGTCTAGCAACTGTATGTCGCGCGCCCCCCGCTTGCCGCGTTTAACCGGCGCGCGTGGCCAGCAAATCGGGATCGACCAGGATCAGATCACGCCCATCGCGGCGCAGCATCTTGTCCAGCTCCCAGGCGCGGATCTGGCGATTGACGGTTTCGCGCGTCAGTCCCGCCATATCGCCCAGATCGGATTGAGACACCGAAGGCGTGAGGCGAAATCCGCCGTCTTCTTCCACCCCCCAACGTTCGAACAATCCAATCAACACTTTTGCCAGACGCGTGCCGCCGTCGGCGGTGGACAGATCTGCCAGCGCTTCGGTCGTGGATTGCAGTTTGCGACATAGGTCCGCAATCAAACCCAGGGTGGTTTGTGGATGGTCGGTCAGGAATTGCAGCAGATGCGTGCGGTGCAACAGACGCCCGGTCACGTCATTGGTGGCAATTGCATCCGCTGTGCGGTCGCTGCCCAGAAGCACGGCCATTTCCCCGACAGAGTCCCCGGGCCCAAGATGGGCCACAATCGACCGGTTGCCCGTGGCCGATGTCAGGCTGATCTCGACCCGCCCGGTTTCAATCAACATCAACGTTTCGCCGGGGCTGCCCTTGGAAAAAATCGTCTTTCCACCATGATAGTGACAGGACTTTGAAAGTGCCAATAACAGGGCGCGTTCGCTGGGATCCAGCGCGCCAAGGATAAGGCTTTCGCGCCGGGCGGTATCTCGGAATTTCAAAACCATGGTGTTCCTGCCAGAACTTGCACGCCATAGACGCGCTGTATCGAACTAAAAATAATGACTTGGCCGACAAATATGATCTGGCCGAGGTTAAGTTACACGATTGTCGAAGGACAGTAACCGGGCAAATTCAGGATACTGTGTGCTTCTGTGATGTCCGTCACAGATTTCAGGTGCAGTTGCAGAATAGGAAAGGGGGCGCCCGTCGGCATCGGTGTCTCACGATTGCTTTCAAGCCCTTTCTCTTCCCGAGAATGGCGGGTGCGCACCCCGATCCGGGGCGGATTATTATGGCCGCACCGGACAGGACCCGACGACGGTTAGGTGAGTGAGTGACACCTGACTGTTGTCGGACCTGGCCAGTGACGAGGATTGCGTTTTTCGCTGTTCCTGTTTCCCTGTTGCTGGTCGCAACAAGATTTAAGAAGGATCAACCGCCCGGGGTCTTGCTCTGGGCGGTTTATTTTTGTCCTCTCCACTTTGTCTTCTCCACGGTTTCGGCCCGCGGTGGGTGGCGGCAAATGGCGCTTTGCGGCCCCCGGATGGGGATCACCGCAAAGCGCCGGTATGTTTATTGGGCGTAGCCAATTGTTTTCAGCGCGCCGCTGATTTCGTCCAAAATGGCCGGATCGTCGATCGTTGCCGGCATTTTGAAGTCCTGGCTGTCGGCAATTTTCACCATGGTTGCGCGCAGGATCTTGCCGGATCGGGTCTTCGGCAGGCGATCCACGACAACCGCCAGTTTGAATGCCGCGACTGGACCGATTTTTTCCCGCACCAATTTGACCACCTCTGCGATCACCTCGTCATGGTTGCGATCCACGCCGGCATTCAAACACAGGAAGCCGACCGGCAGTTGCCCTTTCAACGCATCGGTCACGCCGATCACCGCGCATTCGGCCACATCCGGGTGGCTGGCAAGCACCTCTTCCATGCCGCCAGTCGAAAGCCGGTGACCCGCGACATTGATCACGTCATCGGTGCGCGCCATGATGTACAGATAACCGTCTTCGTCAATCATGCCGGCATCACCGGTTTCATAATACCCCGGAAACGTTGTGAGATAGCTTTTGCGATAGCGATCCCCGGCATTCCAAAGCGTCGGCAAGGTGCCGGGGGGCAGGGGCAGTTTCACGGCAATTGCGCCCATGTCCCCGGCGGGCACCGGGTTGCCACCTTCGTCCAGGATCTGAACGTCAAACCCCGGCATCGCCACCGAGGGCGAGCCGATCTTGACCGGCAGTTCTTCGATCCCAAGCGGGTTGGCCGCAATCGGGAACCCGGTTTCGGTTTGCCACCAATGGTCAATCACCGGCACGTTCAGTTGTTCCTGCGCCCAGACGATTGTGTCGGGGTCGGCCCGTTCCCCGGCCAGATAGACCGCATTCAGACAGGACAGGTCGTAATTCTTGATCAACGTGCCCTGCGGGTCTTCGCGTTTGACGGCGCGAAAGGCGGTCGGGGCGGTGAAGAAGCTTTTGACGTTGTGTTCGGAAATCACACGCCAGAAGGTGCCGGCGTCTGGCGTGCCAACCGGTTTGCCCTCAAACACGATGGTGGTGTTGCCGTGGATCAAAGGGCCATAGCAAATATAGCTGTGTCCGACGACCCAGCCGACATCCGACGCGGCCCAGAATACGTCGCCGGGATCGACGTTATAGACGTTTTTCATCGTCCAGTTCAGCGCCACCAGATGGCCGCCGGTGTGGCGCACGACGCCCTTTGGCGCGCCGGTGGTGCCAGAGGTGTAGAGCACATAGGCCGGGTGGTTGCCTTCGACCGGCAGACATTCCGCCGGTTCCACGCCGGCCTGAAACCCGTGCCAATCGACGTCACGGTCGGCAACCAGCGTTGCAACCTCTTGTTCGCGTTGAAAGATCACGCAGAAATCCGGTTTGTGCGAGGCGAGTTCAATCGCGCCGTCGACCAGCGGTTTGTAATGCACCACCCGGCCGGGTTCCAAACCACAGGAGGCCGCGATGATGGCGCGCGGCTTGGCGTCGTCGATGCGCACGGCCAGTTCATTGGCCGCAAAGCCGCCAAAGACCACGGAATGGATCGCGCCAAGACGGGCGCAGGCCAGCATTGCCTCCATCGCCTCGGGCACCATTGGCATATAGATGATGACCCGGTCGCCCTTTTCCACGCCTTTGGCGCGCAGCGCGCCGGCAAGACGGGCCACCCGGTCCTGCAATTCGGCAAAGGTGATTTTGTGAATCGTTCCCGTGATCGGACTGTCATGGATGATCGCCACCCGGTCACCATTTCCGGCAACAACATGGCGGTCGACGGCGTTCCAGCAGGCGTTGACCATGCCATCAGCGAACCATTCATACTGATGATCGCCAAGATCACTCAACGCCTGGGTCGGTGGCCTGTCCCAGTCGATGGATTTGGCGGCCTCCATCCAGAATGTTTCAGGATCGGCCTTCCAGTTTTCGTAAACATCCTTGTATGCCATGATATCCTCCTCCTCCGAGATACCATCTCGATACGCAACCTGCGGCCATTCGGGCAAGCGGCATGGCACTTTCCGCGTCACATTATCGCAAAAAATTTGCATATTTGGGCGCGCGTCCTTGCAAATTTTTGCAAACCCGCGCCGACTAAACAGATTTTCGGGAATTCAGGCAGAGTTTGCAAAGTTTTCGCGCGTCACGGTCGGGGCGGGAATCATCGCGGGTTTCCGACCGCGCCGTCACACATCATAGGCCAGACGAAGCCCCCCCCAATGGTGGCCTTGGACCATGATCGGTGCCGAGACATCCTTCATCAACTTGAAAATGCCGCCGCCCATGTCGCGGCGATAGACCTGCAAAAGGAAGGGGGCCGTGTTTCGCCCGGCCTTCAGCCCGACCCGATCATCAAAGATCCGCCGATTGCGGCAATTGGCGGTGTTCCATGCCACATCCTGTCTTTGTGGTTTGGAAAACATGCTGTTGTGGGTCGGAAGATAGCCATCCCGATTGACGGCGGCGCAGAAAATGACTTTGTCCGACAGGGCCAATGCGGCTTCTTGCACCTCTGGGAACAGCGCGTCGGTCAAACGGGTAAAGGGGGCCATGACCTGGGCCGGGTTGGAGCCTGCGATGGGGCGGTAGTCCTGTGAAAACAGCCCCACCAAAGAGATCCTGCCGGTGGTCACGGCCTCTTCCAGTGCGTCAGACAGGCGGGCGGCGTCCCGCATAACCTGTTGAATAAATATGGAATCTTCGACATCACCCCCCAGCGAGGCCGCACGCTGGACGATGTTTTCGGTATGATCGACAAGCGTATCAACCCGCACCATTGCGCCCTTCAGCCGCTTGGCGGTCTCTTGCACGCTGTCGCTGACATGGGCAAAGGCGGGCATGAAACGTTCATTGGCGCGGTGCACCGCGTCCGCATCCGCCTGAATCCGTCTGGCGGTGGTCTGAACCTCCTGGATCTGGGTGGCAATCGCCGTCAGATTTTCATCCGTTTTGCGGCTTTCGTCGATCACCAGTTCCGCGTCCCCCTGAACCGCCCGCGATTGGACGGCCAATTCAGAGACCAGTTTGCCCAGCGATTGCACCCCGCCGCGAATATCCTCGTTGGTTTGGGTGGTGCGGTCGGAAAGATCGTTGATCATCTGGGCAATGACGGCGAAGCCGCGACCGGCCTCGCCCGCGCGGGACGCTTCGATACCGGCGTTCAACGACAGGATATTCACTTGAAAAGCAATGTCTTCGATCATTTCGGTTTTCTGCCGCACCTCCCCCAGAGAGGTCATGACCGAAGTCACCTGATCAGAGACAGAGGCGACCCATTGCGCCAGATCGCGGGATTTTCCGGTGGCTCTGCGCACCGCTTCGGAAGAAACAGTGACAATTTCCCCGGCGTTTTCGGCGCTTGCTGACACCGCATCAATACCCGCGCGCACCGCGCTGTTGGCGGTGATCAATTGCTGCGAGGTCTGTTGTGTCTGCGACAGGATTTCAAGCTGTGCGGTCGACCGGTCTCGCAGCGAGGTCAGGAAGGCCGCGACATCAACAACCTCGAACCCCAGCCGGGATGCGGCGCGGGCCAGCTCGGTCAAGCGATCGTCAACTTCTGCGGTCTCGGCATCAAATACTGCCGCCGGGTCCACCGATGCCACATCCGGGACCGGGCCGGCCCCTTCGCCATCGCGGCGGTCCATGTCCAGGTCGATCAGATCGTCTTCGTCATGTTTGCGCCAAGGCAGAATCTTGGCGACCAATTGTAGCATTTGGCGGTTATCTCCGGGGTTTCAAACCGAAGTTGTGCCGCCAAATGGTGAAGATCGGGTAAGTTTCGCCGATCTCAGCCGTAATGTGCCACCGGCGTGCCGGCAATGGCCGCCATGTTCAGCAACCCGCGGGCGGTGATCCCCGGTGTGACCACATGCGCACGGTTGCCCATGCCCATCAGGATCGGCCCAACCTCCAGCCCGCCGGCCTTGAGCTTGAGGATATTGCGCACACCGGATGCGGCATCCGCATGGCCAAAGATCATCACATTGGCCGCGCCCTCCAATCGTCCGCCGGGCAGAAGCCGCTCGCGCAATTCAGGGTCCAATGCGGTGTCGACGTTCATTTCGCCTTCGTATTGGAAATCGGTGTCCATATTGTCGAGCAGGGCGATCGCCTCGCGCAGACGTTTACCCGACCCCTCCATCTGGTTGCCAAATTGCGATTGCGAACAAAAGGCGATGCGCGGTTCCACCCCGAAACGGCGGGCATGACGCGCCGCGCCAAGGGCCACTTTGGCCAACTCCTCGGGCGAGGGCAGGGACCAAACGTGGGTATCCGCAAGGAACAGCGGCCCATCTTCCAGAATCATCATCGACAGGGCGCCGCGCGGGCGGTGCTGTTCGGTGCCCAGAACCTGGGTCACATAGTTCAGATGCCAGCGGAATTCGCCAATTGTGCCACAGATCATGCTGTCGGCTTCGCCGCGATGCACCATGACGGCGGCAATGGCGGTGCTGTTGGTGCGCATCACCGCGCGGGCCACATCCGGCGTCACGCCGCGCCGCGCCATCAATTCATGGTAGGTGCCCCAATAATCACGATAGCGCGGATCGTTTTCCGGGTTCACGATGTCGAAATCGGTGCCCGGGCGGATTTTCAGCCCGGCGCGTTCACAGCGGGTTTCGATCACTTCGGGGCGCCCGATCAGGATCGGCTTTTCGGTGGTTTCCTCAAGAATGGCCTGCGAGGCGCGCAAAACACGCTCGTCCTCGCCTTCGGCAAAGACGATCCGGCGGCTGGCGGTGGCGGCGGCATGGAACACCGGGCGCATCAGCAGGGCCGATTTGAACACGCTTGCGTTCAACTTGTTCTTGTAGGCCTCCATGTCGTCCAGCGGCCGGGTGGCGACGCCGGTTTCCATCGCGGCCTTGGCCACGGCAGAGGACACAACGGCCGACAGGCGCGGATCAAACGGTTTCGGGATCAGATAATCCGCCCCGAATGTCAGCTGCTCGCCCTTATAGGCGGCTGCGGCCTCGGCGCTGGTGGTGGCGCGGGCAAGGGCTGCGATGCCTTCGATACAGGCGATCTGCATCTCGTCATTGATCTCGGTCGCGCCGACATCCAATGCCCCCCGGAAAATGAACGGGAAACACAGCACGTTGTTGACCTGATTGGGAAAATCGCTGCGCCCCGTTGCGATGATCGCATCCGGTTTCACCTCGCGGGCGAGGTCGGGCATGATTTCCGGCGTCGGGTTGGCCAGCGCAAAGATGATCGGCGCATCGCACATCTTGGCGACCATCTCCGGCTTCAGCACACCGGGGCCGGAAAGCCCAAGGAACATATCAGCGCCTTCGATCACCTCATCCAGGGTCCGCTTGTCGGTCTTTTGCGCAAAGGCTGCCTTTTGCTCGGTCATCTCTTCGGTGCGGCCCTCATAGACCACCCCCTTGATGTCACAGAGCCAGACGTTTTCGCGTTTCACCCCCAGCTTCAGCAACATGTTGAGACAGGCAATCCCCGCCGCGCCGCCGCCGGTGCTGACAATCTTGATGTCTTCGAACGTCTTGCCCGCCACATGCAGCGCATTTGTTGCCGCCGCACCAACCACAATCGCGGTGCCGTGCTGGTCGTCATGAAAAACCGGGATATTCATCCGCTCGCGGCAGATTTTCTCAACAATGAAACAATCCGGCGCTTTGATGTCTTCCAGATTGATTGCGCCAAACGTCGGTTCCAGCGCACAGACAATATCCGCCAGTTTTTCGGGGTCGGTTTCATCCACCTCGATATCAAAGCAATCAATATTGGCGAATTTCTTGAACAGGACGGCCTTGCCCTCCATCACCGGTTTCGACGCCAGCGCGCCGATGTTGCCAAGCCCCAGAACCGCCGTGCCGTTGGACACAACCGCGACCAGATTGCCGCGTGCGGTATAGCGCGCGGCATCTGCCGGGGTGTTCTTGATCTCGATACAGGCTTCGGCCACACCGGGTGAATAGGCGCGCGCCAGATCGCGGCCATTGGCCAGCGGCTTGGTTGCGCGCACCTCCAGTTTGCCGGGTTTGGGGAATTCGTGATACGACAGCGCTGCTTCGCGCAAAGACTCTTGCGCCGTGTCCTTGGCATTTCTATCGGTCATTTCTTCCCCCTGGCTGGTGATTTGTTTAATGCTAAACTAAATTGTGCCTGCGCATTAGTGGTCGCGCGCCGATAACAGTTTTAGCGGCGATATGTAAATCCAGCTTAGCGGTAACACGGGCGCATTGCAGAAAATTATCCTGCGCGGCATCGAATTGTGATGGGCGCGCGGCAGGTCCGGTGTCACGTCACACTTGCATCCTTTTGCCTGCGGCCCGATCATTGGCCAAACTAACCGAAACGAGGGACGGTGATGGATTTGTCTGAAACGGCCCGCGCGGTGCGGGAAAATGCCTATGCGCCTTATTCCGGATTCAAGGTCGGCGCAGCGCTTTCTGCGGTGGATGGCCGGATCTTTGGCGGCTGCAACGTTGAAAACATTGCATATCCCGAAGGCACCTGTGCCGAAGCGGGGGCAATTGCCGCGATGGTTGCGGCCGGTCAAACCCGGTTTGAGGCCGCTTATGTCATAGCTGACAGCCCGGTGCCGGTGACTCCATGTGGTGGATGCCGCCAAAAGCTCGCGGAATTTGCGGCGTCGCCGGACGTGGTTGTGACCATGGCAACCACCGGAGGGCGCGAAACCAGAATGACGATTGCCGATCTGTTGCCCGGTGCATTTGATGCCGCGCAAATGGCAAACGCCGAGACATGACAAATGCCCGTGCAATCATTGCCGGCCTGCGGCGGGGGGATCCGCCCACGGCGGCGGATCTGAGCTGGTTCGCCGAAGGCCTGGCCGATGGCCGGGTCAGTGATGCCCAGGCCGGTGCCTTTGCCATGGGGATTTGTCTGCGCGGGTTGGATGAACCTGGGCGGGTGGCGCTGACGCGCGCGATGCGCGACAGCGGCGCTGTGTTGTCCTGGGATCTGCCGGGGCCGGTGCTGGACAAACATTCCACCGGTGGTGTGGGCGATTGCGTGTCCTTGGTGCTTGCCCCTGCGCTGGCGGCTTGCGGGGCCTATGTGCCGATGATTTCGGGGCGGGGATTGGGCCATACCGGCGGCACGCTGGACAAGATGGAGAGCATTCCCGGCCTGTCCACCACATTGGACGAGGCTGCGTTTCGGGCGGTGGTGCGCAGCGCGGGTTGTGCCATCGTGTCGGCCAGCGCCGATATCGCCCCGGCGGACAAGCGGCTCTATGCGATCCGCGACGTGACGGCGACGGTCGAGAGCCTCGATTTGATCACCGCATCCATCCTGTCCAAGAAACTGGCGGCGGGGCTGGATGGTCTGGTTCTGGATGTCAAATGCGGCTCTGGCGCCTTCATGAAGTCGCGCGATGACGCGGGCGCGCTGGCCCGGGCGTTGGTGACGACGGCGAATGCCGCGGGCTGTGCCACACAGGCGTTGATCACCGATATGTCGCAACCGCTGGCCCCGGCGTTGGGCAATGCGTTGGAGGTGGATCACGTCCTTCAGGTGCTGAGCGGCGGCCTGCGCGGCCGCCTGTTTGACGCCAGCGTCGCCCTTGGCGGGACGTTGCTTGCGTCCGGCGGATTGGCCGAGGATGTCGCAAGCGGAGAAGTCGCAATCACAGAGGCCATCACCACCGGACGCGCAGCAGAGCGTTTTGCCCAAATGGTGCAGGCGATGGGCGGGCCTGTGCATTTTGTCGAAAATTGGCAACGATTTTTGCCCGAAGCGCCCGTGATTCGCGAGATCCCGGCGCAAGAGGCCGGGATTGTCACCGCGATTAACGGCGAGGCTTTGGGCCTGGCGGTGGTGCAATTGGGGGGCGGGCGCTCGGTCGAGAGTGATTTGATTGATCCCAGTGTCGGCTTGTCGGATGTGGTGCAGCTGGGGGATCGCGTGGTGCGCGGCCAGCCCCTTGCACGGGTCCATGCCGCGCGGGAAAGCCAGGCAGATCAGGCGGTTGATGCTGTGCGTGCCGCCATATCAATTGGCGAGGAAATGCCAGATCTGCCCGCGCTTGTTTTGGAAAGGATCACCGGATGACACGGGCATTTTTGGTGGTCATGGATTCGGTTGGCATTGGCGGTGCGCCGGATGCCGACCAATTCTTTAACGGGGATGTGCCGGACAGCGGGGCCAATACGCTGGCCCATATTGCCGAGGCCTGTGCCAATGGTCTTGCCGAGGAAGGCCGGACCGGGGCGCTGCATCTGCCCAATCTTGATGGTCTTGGGCTTGGCGCGGCGTGTCGGCTGGCGTCGGGGGCGGATGTGCCCGGTTTGGGGGCGGCGCCGACAGGCATGTGGGGCGCGGCCACGGAACAATCGCGGGGCAAAGACACCCCATCGGGGCATTGGGAACTGGCGGGTCTGCCGGTGCCGTGGGATTGGCATGTCTTCCCGGATACCAACCCGGCCTTTCCCAAGGATTTGACTGATCTGGCGGCCAAACTTGCCGGAACAGATGGTATTCTGGGCAATTGCCATGCCTCTGGCACGGACATTCTGGCGGCTCTTGGGGCGGAGCATATTCGAACAGGAAAGCCAATTTGTTACACGTCGGCGGACAGCGTGTTTCAAATCGCAGCGCATGAACAGCATTTTGGCCTGGAGCGGTTGTTGAAGCTTTGCGCCGATTTGGCGCCACATTTACATGACATGCGCGTGGGGCGGGTGATTGCCCGACCCTTTGTCGGGGAAAATGCGGACTTTCACCGTACCGGGAACCGGCGGGATTACGCGGTCACGCCACCCGGCAAAATTCTGACAAATTGGGTGCAGGACGCGGGGCGCCCGGTGCATGGCATTGGCAAGATTGGCGATATTTTCTCGATGCAGGGCATCGACACGGTGACCAAGGGCAGCGACGCCGAATTGATGACCGATTTGGCAAATCAGGTAGAGACCGCGCCAGACGGCGGGCTGGTCTTTGCAAATTTCGTCGAATTCGACAGTCTTTATGGCCATCGCCGGGATGTGTCGGGATATGCCCGCGCGCTTGAATGGTTCGACCGGGAAATCGGGGTTGTTCTGGATCAATTGCGACCGGGGGATCTGATGATCCTGACGGCGGATCACGGTAATGATCCGACCTGGGTCGGCACCGATCACACGCGCGAAAGGGTACCGGTTTTGGCGGCTGGCCCGAGGCAGTTTCAGAGGCAATCGGCGCTGGGTCTGGTCGAATTCACCTCAATATCGGCTGCAATATGCGAACATCTCAATGTGGTTTACCCACAAGAATTGCGGAGTTTTCTTTGACATATCGAACATTTCCAAAGGTTGAACTGCATTTGCACCTGGAGGGCGCTGCGCCGCCAAAGTTCATTGCCGGGTTGGCTGTGGAAAAATCTGTGGATATATCCGGCGTCTTTGACGAACGGGGCAATTATGTCTTTCGCGATTTCGTGCATTTCCTGTCGGTCTATGAGGCTGCAACCCAGGTGCTGCAAAGCCCGGAAGACTTTCGCCGCCTGACCCTTGCGGTACTGGAAGAAAGCGCCGCAAACGGTGTTGTCTACAGCGAATCTTTCCTTTCACCGGACTTCTGCGGTGGTGGCGATCTGGGCGCGTGGCGCGAATATTTGCATGCGATCCGCGATGCCGCGGATCAGGCCGAGCGCGATTTTGGCATCACCCTTCGCGGGATTGTCACCTGTGTCCGGCATTTCGGCCCGGAACAGGCCAAGGCCACGGCGCGATGTGCGGCGGAAACTGCGGATGAATGGCTCTGTGGGTTTGGCATGGGCGGCGATGAAAATATCGGCCAGCAAAAGGATTATGCCTATGCTTTTGACATGGCGCGCGAAGCGGGGCTGCGGCTGACCACCCATGCGGGCGAATGGCGCGGGCCAGAGGAGGTGCGAAATGCGGTGCGCGACCTGAAGGTCGAAAGGATCGGCCATGGCGTGCGTGTGATCGAGGATCTTTCGCTGGTCGAAGAACTGGCCGAAAAATCGGTGGTGCTGGAGGTCTGTCCCGGATCGAACGTGGCGCTGGGAGTTTACCCGAACATCGCCGCGCACCCGATTGAAAAACTTCGCGAAAGAGGGGTAAAGGTTACGGTCTCTACCGACGACCCGCCGTTTTTCCACACCACAATGACCCGTGAATACGAGGCGCTCGCCAAAACATTCAAATGGGATGAAAACGATTTTGACAGCCTGAACCAGACGGCTATTGATGCCGCGTTCTGCGATCAGACCACCCGTGACGCCATTAAACAGAAGCTGGACCGAACATGACAGACCATTTGACCGTTGTTGATCACCCCCTGGTGCAACACAAGCTGAGCCTGATGCGCGACAAGGAGACCTCGACCGCGGGGTTCCGGCGGCTGTTGCGCGAAATCAGCCAGCTTCTGGCCTATGAAATCACCCGCAGCCTGCCGATGACGACCCAGCGTATCGAAACCCCGATGGAACCGATGGATGCGCCGGTTCTGGATGGCAAGAAGCTGGCGTTGATCTCTATTCTGCGGGCTGGCAACGGGCTGTTGGATGGTGTGCTGGAGCTGATTCCGTCGGCGCGGGTCGGCTTTGTCGGTCTGTATCGTGACGAGGAAACGCTGGAGCCGGTGCAATACTACTTCAAGGTTCCGGATGGCCTGGATGATCGGCTGGTGATTGCGGTTGATCCGATGTTGGCCACTGGCAATTCATCGGCGGCGGCCATTGATCTTTTGAAAGAGGCGGGGGCCACCAATATCCGGTTCCTGTGTCTGCTTGCGTCGCCCGAAGGTGTCGCGCGGATGAAAGAGACCCACCCCGATGTTCCGATTGTCACGGCCTCGCTGGATAGCCACCTGAATGAAAAGGGATATATCGTTCCAGGGCTCGGAGATGCCGGAGATCGCATGTTCGGCACCAAATAACCTGACACGGCTTTACTAAGGCACAACCATTTGCGATGCTGCCCTAAACCTGTGGGGACTGGTTATGAAAAAACTGAATGGTTTTGCGGCGTTTGCGGCCGCAATGGGAATGTCATTTGTCACGTCGGCGGTGTCGGCACAGATCCGGGATGATTTGGCGGCACCGGCAGAGGTGCCGTCGGATTCTTACAGCGGGCGACAATATGTCGACAGCCGGGGCTGTATCTATATCCGCGCCGGGATCGACGGTTCGGTCACTTGGGTGCCGCGTGTCGATCGCAACCGCAAGGTGATCTGTGGTCAGCAGGCCGCGGGTGGCGGCAGCCGGGTTGCCGAAGCGCCAAAGAAACAGCCGGAACCGGTCAGTATCGTGCCAGAGGCACCGGCGGCTACGCCGGTGGCCGCGCCCGCGCCGCGCCGGGTTGTCCGCGAAGCGGCGGTTGCGCCCGCACCTGTGGCCAAACCGCGTCCTGTGACCGTGCGTCGTGCGCCGCCAACCGTTGTACCCGCCACGCGCGTTGTTGTGCGCCCACCGGCGCCGGCACCTGCCGCACCGGTTGTTGTGCGCCGCGCCGGGGTCCTGCCGCCCAATACCGTGCGTCGGTATGATGTGTCCTGTTCCACAACGCGGACAACCAATTGTGGCAAGGTGTCCGGTCCGGTTGTGGTCGTGAACAAGGATCGCCGCGTGGTGCAAACAACCGACGACGGCGTGCGTGTTTATGCCGGCAGCAGCGGCACAGGATATGTCACCGGAAAATCGGTGGTCGCGCCGAAGGCGGCCTTTGAACGTGGCGCGTCGCATCGGGTGCCGATCCCAAAAGGCTATCAGCCGGCCTTCAAGGATGGGCGTCTGAGCACCACGCGGGCGCATCAGACCCTGGATGGGCGTCGCAAGATGCTGTTGATCTGGACCAATACGGTGCCGCGCCGGTTGATTGACAAATACACCGGCGACGAAGTCAGCGTCTATTTCCCGAAACTGCAATACCCTTATACCTCGATGCGCCAGCAGCAGGCGGCGGGCATCGTGTCATCGCGTGGCGAAATTCCCAAGGCGGCCCCGCAAAAGGTCCGCAAGGCCGCACCGGCACCAGCGCGGGCACCGGTCCCACATCAGGCGGCCAGCCATCGTTTTATCGAGGTTGGCAGCTTCTCCAGCCAGCAAAAGGCCCAGGCGGCGATCCGGAATTTGCAATCCTCCGGGCTGCCGGTGCGGATCAATGAATTCACCCGGTCAGGCACACACTACCGGATGGTTCTGGTTGGGCCGTTCCAACGGCAGGACCGTTTGCGCGCGGCTTTGGATGTGGTGCGCAACCGGATCGGCTATCGCAGCGCGTCCCTGCGCAACTAACCTATTGTTCGCAAATCACTTGCAGGCGGAGCCAGTCGTTGTCTGACATGACCGGCTCCGCCTGTTTGCCGTTCATTGGGTCGGCTTCGATCAATCGCAACGTGGATTCGCCGGTCGCATCGCGGGCATAGGCATAGGGTGTCGAGCCCAGTTGCGCCGCGGCAAAACCCGCCAGCAGGTCATCTGTTGCCACTGGTGCGGGCTGGGTGATCATCAAGGATTCCGCATAGGTATCCAACGCCTCTTCTGGCAATTGGCCCGTGGTCAGAAGCTGCGCGGTGGCGAACATGCCAGCCTGGCGCAAAAGGGCCTCCAGCGGATCGGCCTGTGCCGCGCGCAGATTTTCCGCCAGCACGTAGCCGGCGGCGGCCTCGGGGTCTTCGTGATCTTCCAGCACCGATCTGTTCAACAGGATGAAGCCGCCCGGCAAATGGGCGGTGTCGCGGTTGGCGGTGCGCAGGACAATCAAATCGCTGGCCCGCTCGGGCCCCAGAATCCGGCGGCCCAACATGCGCAGCGACGGCGCCGATGCCTCGGCCCGGCAGGGCGGGCCGGTCACCCGGCTGAGCGTGTCCAGCAAGGTCAGACCAATTGCATCGCGTTTCACCGCGGGGACCACCCGCATCGTGTGCGACAGCAGCGCCTCGGGCAGCCAGAACAGCGCGCCCGCAAGGAAGGTGGTGATCGCCGCCGCCCCCAAGACCCAGCGCAGACGACCTTCGCGCGGACGACGGCGGTCGATTTCACGGCGCAGGCGTTCGATGGCGTCGATCATTTCGCGCGCGTCTTCGTCCAGCTCCAACTCTTCGCCGGGGTCGCCGTCGGGGTGGTAACGGGCCGGGATCTGGCCGGGGTTGGCGCGTTCAATCGCGGTCAGCGACCAATGGGTCAGGGCCTGGTCGTTGGTATCGGACAGGATGAGCGTCGCTTTGCCCAAGGATACGACGACATCGCGCCGCTGTACTCCAGGCGCTGCGCGCCAGAGACCGCCTGCCTCCAACCGCTGAAATTGCGTCAACGCTGTCATCTATTGGGCCTGCTCCGCCTCTGTTTGCAGCAATCTTACATGACGGGGGCGGTCGCGTCCATCGGGCCTGACCCCGCGTCGGCTGCACGCCTGTTGCCGGGGCCAAGCATATCAGGCAAATCAATGCCGGAAAATCCCGCTTGCCCCGATTTTCCCAGCCGTAACATCGACCCGCTTAACATGGCCCGGCGTAGCGTCGCCCGGCGTAACATAGCGCTGCGCGACATGGACCGGCGCGTGACATGGCGGGGCGCAAAGGCAAGCGCCGATATCTGTTAATAGATATATCGGATCTGGTCGGTCCAGTACCGTTCGACCCGCCGCAGGGACACGGTAATGTCGTCGATTCCTTCAGGCCCCAACACACCACGGGATTCCAGCCCCTCGGCATGGCGAGAGAACAATTGCGCCACCACATCGCGGATTTCACGTCCCTTGGGGGTCAGTTTGACCCGCACGGATCGACGGTCGATTTCACAGCGCTGATGGTGCATATACCCGGCTTCGACCAGCTTTTTCAGGTTATAGCTGACGTTGCTGCCCTGGTAGTATCCGCGGCTTTTCAATTCGCCTGCTGTGACCTCGTTCTCGCCGATGTTGAACAGCAACAGCGCCTGTACCGCATTGATTTCCAACACGCCGACACGTTCGAATTCATCTTTGATCACGTCCAACAGCAATCTGTGCAGGCGTTCCACCAGAGCAAGCGCCTCCAGATAGTTGGCCATAAAGCCCGCATTGCCAGCGGGCGGGGGGGAATGGATGCTCATTCGGGACTCCGCCTTTATCTCTATTGGCGGAAGTTGCGGCAAAAAACCGAAAAAAGCGTTAAAAACCGTTTGGATTTTCCGGGCCTATCCCCGTAGCCCCACGCCACCGGTCGCCAAAAGCGCCACAGATCGGATGTCGGCCACCATTGTTTGAAGAGTTTCAGGGGCTTCTGCCTGGCCCGAGACCCATTGATAGAGGTCTTGATCGTTTTCGTTCAAAAGAGATTCATATTGCGTCAATGTCGCCGGGTCCATCGTGGTCAGACGTGCCTCGCAATAGGCCACAAGGATCAGGTCCATTTCCTTGATCCCGCGCCGCATCGACCGCATGCGCGCCCGTTTCAACCGGGCTTCATTGTCCGAAACATTCGTCATGTGCCTGCCTCCGCCAGTTTCTGGCGCAGCTTTTTTTCCAGCCGGCCCAGTTTTTCCGCATTGGCCATCATGGTGGCCTTCATTTCGCGGATTTCGATCAGCACATCGTTGACGTCCGGGGTCATGCCGTCGTCATCATCAGGATGCGCCACGCCTTCGCCTTCGCCGTTCAACAGCCACATGAACGTCACGTTCAAAATGCCGGCGATCATCGACAACCGGTTGGCGCGCGGTTCCAGCAGGTCATCTTCCCACTTTTTCAAGGTGCTGAGCTTGATTCCCAGCCGTTTGGCCAAATCGGCCTGGCTCATTCCGGCCTGCTCGCGTGCGGCTGCCAGGCGATCGCCAAATGTCGCGGCCTCGGGGCCGTACCAATCCACCGCTTTGTCGTGCATTGTTCTACTCCTTTGGGCCGATCCTGCTTGATTGGCCCTCGGGCGCAATCTAAGACAAACCATGCAGAGTTTAAACCACAGGCCCGACCCCATGTCCTTGCTTTCCGACACATTGAACCGTGTCAAACCGTCGCCCACCATCGCCGTCACCACCAAAGCTGCTGAGCTGAAGGCCGCGGGGCAGGATGTGATTGGTCTCGGTGCGGGTGAGCCGGATTTTGACACGCCTGAGAATATCAAACAGGCCGGGATCGCGGCGATCACTGCGGGCAAGACAAAGTATACCGCACCGGATGGAATTCCGGAGTTGAAACAGGCGATCTGCGCCAAGTTTCAGCGGGAAAACGGCCTGAGCTATGCGCCGGATCAGGTCAGTGTGGCCTCTGGTGGCAAGCAGATCCTGTACAATGCGTTGATGGCGACGCTGAACCCCGGTGACGAGGTGGTGATCCCTGCGCCCTACTGGGTCAGCTACCCGGATATGGTGCTGTTGGCGGGGGGCACGCCGGTTGCGGTCGAGGCCACGCTGGAAAACGGTTTCAAACTGACCGCTGATCAGCTTGAGGCTGCGATCACGCCCAAGACAAAATGGCTGATTTTCAATTCCCCCTCCAACCCGTCGGGGGCCGGTTATTCGCGGGAAGAGTTGAAGCCGCTGACCGATGTGTTGATGCGCCATCCGCATGTCTATGTGATGACCGACGACATGTATGAACATCTTGCCTATGATGATTTCGAATTCTGCACCCCGGCAGAGGTCGAGCCGGGGCTTTATGAGCGGACATTGACCTGTAATGGCGTGTCCAAGGCCTATGCGATGACCGGCTGGCGGATTGGCTATGCGGCGGGACCAAAACCGTTGATTGCCGCCATGCGCAAGGTTCAGTCGCAATCGACCTCGAACCCCTGTTCGATTTCGCAATGGGCGGCGGTCGAGGCATTGAATGGACCGCAGGAATTCCTGGCCGACAATGTCAAATTGTTCACCCGCCGCCGCGATTTGGTGGTGCGCATGCTGAGCGAGATCGACGGCATTACCTGTCCGGTGCCGGAAGGGGCGTTTTACGTCTATCCTTCGATTGCCGGGCTTATTGGCAAGACGACGAAATCCGGCGTGCAGATCACCGACGATGAAACCTTTGCCACGGCGCTGCTGGAGGATACCGGGGTTGCGGTGGTTTTTGGGGCGGCGTTTGGGTTGAGCCCGAATTTTCGCGTCAGCTATGCGACGTCGGATGCACAATTGACCGAAGCCTGTCGCCGCATTCAGGATTTCTGTCGCGACCTGAGGTAACTTTATGAGTGATGATTTGCCGGACTATTATTTCCGGGTGCGCGAAAATGGGGCGTTGGTGTTCCGGCTCGAGTCCGGCAACCGCCAGCGCCGGATCGAGATGGAACAAATCGCGGTCATCAATATCCGCAATGGCGAGGTCAAGCCGCATGGCGGGCGCGACCTGAGCGATGCGGATAAATCCGAGATTGACCGCTGGATGAAGGCACGCCGCGCCACCCTTGCGGCACGCGATATCGACGACATTCTGCGCACGGTGGATCACATGAACCTGACCACCCAATGGGCGCATTCCAAGGCGACAGCCGAAGAGTTGGACGAAGTGACGGATGCCTTGCTTCTGGCGATGCATGATCTGCGCACGGTATTGGTGCGCAAGAAGGCGGATCGTTTGTTGAAGGACTAGGGCGCGCGCGTCTTGTTCGGGTCTGTTGTTGCTGGCACCTGTGCGGCCCCCGTCAGGGTGTCGCCCGGTGATCGGGACGATTGGGGGACGCTGTCCCCCTTGCCCCCCTGGGATATTTTTGAACAGAAGAAGACCCGAAGACTGCGTTTCGCCCTTTAGCTATTGTGCGCAACGCCATCGGTTGGTGCGGCAATGCGGTCAGCGCGGCGCCAGAACCGGGTCATCATCATGACGCCGGCGGCGGCAAGCCCGGCGACAAGGCCGGCCCAGACCCCAGGCCCGCCAAAGCCAAAGGTGAAGCCAAGAAGATAGGCGGCGCTGAGCCCGAGGCCCCAATAGCTTATAGCGGCCATGATCATCGGTACGGTTGTGTCCTGAATCCCGCGCAACAGCCCCAGCGCCAGCACCTGGGCGCCATCGGTCAATTGGAACAGCGCCGCCATGATCAACAGGTTGGTGCCGATATGCAGGATGGCGTCCCGGTCGGGGTCATCAGCGGACAGAAACAGGCTGATCAACGGCTCTGGCAATGTCAGGAAGACCGTGATCGAGATGGCCGCCGTAATCGCAGAGAGCACAATGACGCTGATCGCGCCACGTTTCAGCCCGCGCGCGTCGCGGCGACCGAATGCGGCGCCGGCCCGCACGGTGGCGGCATTTGACAGGCCGAGGTGGATCATGAAGGCCGCCGTCGCCAATTGCAGGGCAATACCATGCGCCGCCAGCGGCACCGTGCCCAGCCATCCCATCATGATGGACGAGGCCGCGAACAGGCCGACCTCTGCCAGGTTGGTCAGACCGATCGGCACCCCAAGGCGCAGCACACGGCCCATGGCCGCGAAATCGGGGCGCCAGATGCGGTGAAACAATTCATGCTCGGGCAGGGCGATGCGGGCATAGAGGATCACCCCGATCAGCGAAATGACCTGTACCAGCATGGACGCCCATGCCGCCCCGGCGACGCCCATCTCTGGTGCGCCCCAATTGCCGAAGATCAGCATGTAATTGGCCACGACATTGACACAGGCCGCAAGGATCGTGATCCAAAACACCACACCGGTGCGTTCCAGCGCGGCGAGGTAGCTTTTGATCACCATGACCAACAGCGCGGGCAGGATCGCGACACCGGTAATCCGCAGATATGTCTGGGCCTCGGCCGCCAGATCCGGGGCCTGTCCCAATGCCTCGAGCAGGGGGGCCGAAAACCAGAACAGCGGCAATGAGACCAGGCCATAGATGACCGACAGCCAAAGCCCCATGCGTGTCACGCGGCGCAAACCGGTGTCATCCCCGCTGGCCACAGCCGAGGCGACAAGCGGCATCACCGCCCAGGCAAATCCCGACCCCATGAGGAAGATGACAAAGAACATCGTTGTGCCAAGCACCAGAGCCGCCAGCGAGGCCACCCCGTACCAGCCCATCATCACCGTATCGGTCAGACCGATCAGGAATTGCGCCAAATGCCCGCCGATCAGGGGCAGGCCAATGCGGGCGATGGCACGCATGTGCTGGGAATGAGAGAGTGTTTCGGACATGGTTCCGCTCTAGCAGTTTTGCGCCGCGCGGCAAGTCCGAACCATGCTGGAATCGCCGCGTGGCGCGATTATACTGGGTTCTGGAGGTGCGTTATGGCCGATGGGTTTGAGAGTTTTGTGAAGGACAGCCAACAGTTTTTGACCGAATTGGCGGGCCACAACACGCGCGATTGGTTTGTCGGGCAAAAGCCGCGTTACGACCGCGAATTGAAGGTGCCTGCGGGGCATTTGCTGACGGCGCTGGAGGGGCGCTTGGCCGCGCTGTCGGGCGGTACCGTCAAGGGCAAGCTGTTCCGGCCGCAACGTGACCTGCGGTTTTCCAAGGACAAAACCCCCTATCACACTCACCTGCATCTGGCGTGGATGCCGCCGGCCGGTCACGTTCCGGCAGTGGGGTGGTTCTTTGGCATATCGCCGGATTACGTCACCGCCGGGGCCGGTATCATGGCGTTTTCCGGGGATCAGATCACGGCCTATCGCGATGCGGTGGCGGGGCGCGCCGGGGCAGAGCTGGCCAGGATTTTGGCCAAGGGCGGATTTCGATTGGATGCGCCGGAATTGAAACGGTTGCCGTCGGGCTTTGCCAAGGATCATGCGCGGGCTGATTTGCTGCGGCGTAAATCGCTCACTGTGTGGTGGGACGGGATAGAGGGGCGGCTTTGCGGCGATCTGCCAACCGCGCTGGAACAGGTGTTCCGGGAGATGCACCCCGTCGCCGCGTGGCTGCGCCAGAATACCTAGCGGACAGGCCCTGGGCGGCCAATCAAGGGTGGCGTTGTGGCAGTGATCCGATCACCAGGGCACGGGTTTCGCGGTACAGCTTGCGGATCATCGCGGCCTGAAACTCTTCGTAACCGGAGGCACGTTCGAGAAAGGCCAGCGGTCCATGCAGGACCTCTTGTTGGTAATAGGGGACAACACGGGGGTCGTCGCCGGTGACGGTCAAGCCATTAACGGTCACCCCGGCAAAGGCAGGTTGACGATAGACCATTTGTGGGCGCGGACCCTGATTGGTGATGCCATCCCCCGACACATCGACCACCTGGCGCGCACAGATCGGCGCGCGTTGCAAAAGCCGGGCGGTAAAGTTCAAGGCATCGCCAATGGCCGTAGGCTCACCCGTAAAAGAGCGGGGCAGGGTCAGCATCCGGTCGGCCACCGCCGCCAGATCAGCCCGGTTGGTGAGCAGGGTCCAGTCCTGGAGGATGTTTTGCTGGTGGCGGCCGCTCCATTCGAAAATGGTCAAGGCGACCGGCCCCCCGCCGTCCAGCATCGCATGGGCCACATCCGGGTCGGTCAGGGCGGCGGCCAGCCCGCGGCGTTGCAAGCTATGTTCGCTTGCATCCACCGAGGAAGACACATCCACCGCAAGCACCAGAGCAAGACGACAATCCTGTTCCGATGCTGCGGCGGTCCCGGCCAGGGCCAGCCATAGCGGCAGCCACCGGGGCAGCCGCCAGGGCAACCACAGTGCCGGGGCGCGCCTTGGTGCCAGGCACCGAAATGCCCGGACCAACATTGCCGATGGCCAGTGTCGTGCCGGTGGCCAGTGTCTTGCCTGTGGTCTGTTCCTTACCAATGACCGGTGTTTTCCATGCTGGCCCAGGGTTCCTGCGGTGGCAGGCTGTCACCTTCTTGCAGCAATTCGATCGACACATTGTCGGGCGAACGGACAAAGGCCATATGGCCATCGCGCGGCGGGCGATTGATGGTCACACCTGCATCCATAAGCGTCTGGCACAGCTCATAGATGTTGTCGCAACGATAGGCGAGATGCCCGAAGTGGCGGCCATCGCTGGGCAGGCCTTCGTCGCCATCCCAATTGTATGTCAGTTCAACAGGGCATTCCTCTTGTCCCGGTGCCGCCATGAAAATCAACGAAAACCGGGCGTTTTCATTGTCGATGCGACGGGTTTCCTGCAAGCCCAGCAATTCGTAGAACGCCATGGATTTTTCCAGATCCTTGACCCGGACCATTGTGTGCAAATACCGCAGTGCCATATTGGCCTCCTCTATGTGTATGAGGCGGACACTAGGGGGCGGGGCAGGGATGTCCAGATGTGATCCGCCTAGAAACTGGAACGAATGCCGATGGACAACGACAGCTCGTCTGTCTCGAACCGGCTGACATTGGACTGGGTTTTTTCCGACGCCAATGTGACCACCGGGGTGAACCCCATATAGGTCATTTGATCGACCTTCAGGTTGATCCGGGCGGTTTGTCGGGTGTCATTGCGCCCGCCTTCCACCGGGAAGGACAGGATGCTGTAATCGGGGTAATGGGTTTCACTGATCCCGGCGGATACCGACAAGGAGACCGGGCCAATTGGTTTGGCGCGCCGATAAGAGACTTCGACACCACGCGCCAGAGATCGCGATTGCGGGTTCTTGGATTGTGCGGCCGTGTGCGACAGAGACAACGCCAGATGATCGCCATTGCCAAGCGCATGGCCCAGCGTCAGCTTGCCGCCAAAGGTTTCGACATCGGGCAGATCCTGGGCATCCTCAAAGCGGCGTTGGTAATAGCCGTTCACGGACAGGCTGGTGGTGGCGGACAGCCCGACATGATAGCCGATCCTGGCGCCGCCGACGTTATAGGACCGTTCCCCGCCGTTCCAGGCCTGACCAAGGGTTGCGCCAAGGCTGATCGTGCCGGATTTCTGCGGAAGATTGTGAAAATGCAGCAGGCCAACCTCGCCGTAGGTCGAGCCAAAGTCGCTGTTTTCGGCATCGGGGGCGTCGTCGCGCGCCTCGCGGCTGAGCCAGACACGTTTGATCTGGCCCCCCGCCGTCAGCCGGGTTTGCGTGGTTGTCGTTTCGTGCAAACGATAGCTTAGCTGGCCGCCAAACGTGCCCACCAAACCAGACAGGGCCAGCGATGACGGCGGCAGGATGCCAACCACCGGCAGACCGTCCACCACGTTGAACCGATCGGCGGCGCCGTTGTTCACATTGGAAGAGGGCGAAAGCGCCCCCGACAGTTGAAAGTTCAGCTGCGCCCGGTTGCGCACCGTGCGAAATTCCTGCGCCGATCTTTGGCGGGTGACTTCGTCAGGGGCGCTTTGATGCGCGCGCCGCATCCAGACCTGGGCGGGCAGAAACCGGTCCTGGCGGGCGTTGGCAAGGGCCGCAACGCGCGCCGCTTCGTGTTTCTGTCGCGGGCTGCCGGCGGTTTGATACGCCTTGCGCGCCGCCAATCGGGCCTGATCGGGATTTCCGCCGCGCAACAGGACGGTGGCCATGGCCATGTGACCAAAGCTGTCTTCCGGGTCGGCCTCAAGTATCGCAAGCGCAAGGTGAAGCGCCTGATCCAGCTGGTTCCGTTCAATGGCGTGAACCGTGCGAAACTGGAGCTGTGTTTGGGTCAATTGCATCGTTGGCGCAGAAGGCGCCGACGCAGGTGCGTCAGCGGCGCGCGAACCGGCCGCCAATGTACCAGTCGCCAGCTTGCCAGTTTCCGGCCAAGCCGGAACACTGGCAAACAGACAGCCGACCAACGTGATGCACAGCCGTTTCATGGCGGTCAGTTTGGTGCAACCTGGTCACAGACCCCGGAATCGCCATCCATCCCACATTGTGTCAGGACAAAAACACCCACCTCCTGGCCATCATAAAGCGTGACGGCACCAGCGACATAGGGGGCGCCGTCACCGACAAAAATGCCCTCATAGCTGCCAACTGTGTTGGTGTCTTCAACGGCTTCGCCGCCAAAGGCCCCATTCGCCCCGATGGTGCTGACGTGCAGGTCGATGTCTTCCATGTCGATGGTTTTGCCATTGGCCGGATTGATCAGTTCACGATCATAAATCGTCCCACCCACAGCGTTGTCAGAGAAGTTGGCGTTGATGAACACCGTGCCGGACACGCGATAGGGCTCTCCGGGGAGCAGGGCCGGATCGGTGCCGTTATCCGGTGCAATCAAGCCCGCGCCGTCGGTCGAGGACAATCCAGGCCCGGACAGGCCGCCATAAGCCCCGGCATAAGACACCTGACCTTCGCCGGGACCGGGCCCGATTGCAGGGGCGGAAAAGACACCGTTGCCTTGATAAAATGTGCCGGTGGAAAATTGGCCGAACTGGCCCCCGTCGCTGACCGCGGTGGCAAAAGCCGATTGGTCGGCACTTTGTGCTGACATTGCGACAAACATCCGGTCAAGCGCGTCTTCCTGTGCCGAATAGGCCATGAACCCGGGCACGTCCAGATCCTCGTTCCGGGTGAATTCATTGGCAAGAGGCGTCCCGTCCAGCGCATAGACCCGGACCGAAATCGTGTCGCCGCCCGGTGCGGTTGCAGATGTGACGTTGTTGGAACTGGCGTCGACTACGGACACCAGTTCGCTGTCACGTGTCGCCGGTGTTGCGGCCTCGCCCTCTTCTGGATCATCCTGATAGGGATTGTCCTTGCCGGTGGTGCCTGTGCACGCCGCAAGGGATGCCGCTGCGATGAGCGGAAGAAAATAACGTTTCATGAAACTGCCCCGGTTCTTGCCCGATTATTTTGTCCACAAGCTCTGATTTGAACTGGAAAAAGTCAATGATAAAAGCGGCATGAAAGAGAAACCTCATGTAGTGCGGCGCAAAAGGCATACCTTATATACGCTTTAAGTTTGCCCGCCGTACCAGATATAGTGAGGGTCTGATTCATCTTGTAGAAAGGATTCGCCCATGTCCGTCACGCCCGAACAGGCCGCCGAAATCAACGCTCTTCGGGCTGAAACCCATAGCACCCTGCGCGCCACCGCGCCGGGGATCGAGGCGCATCTCTACAAGGCCATTCCGGTGCTGGATCACGGATTTGTCCGCGTCATTGACTATATGGGCGACGATGCCGCGATCTGTCAGGCGGCGCGTGTGAGCTATGGCAAGGGCACCAAATCGGTGACCAATGACGAGGGTCTGATCCGCTATCTCATGCGGCACTGGCATTCGACACCGTTTGAGATGTGCGAAATCAAGCTGCATGTGAAACTGCCGGTGTTTGTCGCCCGCCAGTGGATTCGTCACCGGACCGCCAACGTCAACGAATACTCTGCCCGTTATTCGATCCTGGACCGGGAATTCTATATCCCCGAACGTGATGCGCTGAATGCGCAATCCGTGGTCAACAATCAGGGCCGGGGCGAGGCGCTGACCGGGGAAGAAGCTGACCGCGTGCTGCGCTATCTGCGGGATGATGCGATGCGGGCCTATGACCATTACGAGGAAATGATTTCCAACGAAGGCCAACAGGGTCTGGCGCGGGAATTGGCGCGGATGAACCTGCCGGCGAATATCTATACCCAATGGTATTGGAAGGTGGATCTGCACAACCTGCTGCATTTCCTGCGGCTGCGGGCCGACGCCCATGCGCAATATGAAATCCGGGTCTATGCCGATGCGGTGTGCAAAATGGTGGCCGATTGGGTGCCATTTGCGTTCAAAGCCTTCGAAGATTACCGCATGGGCGGCGCAACCCTGTCGTCGTCTGCGCTCGACTGTGTGCGCCGGATGATCAAGGGCGAAGAGGTCACGCAGGAAACATCCGGCATGTCCAAAGGCGAATGGCGCGAGTTTCAGGGCGTGTTGGGCTGACACGCTGCGCGATGTGATGGCCGGGCGGGGCAATGACCTGACACAGGACAAATGCCGCCGCCCTGCCGCCAGCAAATTTCCGTAAAAATAGGTTTAAGTTGGCACGACTTCCCGCGGTTCTGGTTGGACATGCCAGAGCAGTTTTGCACCGAAAAGGCATTTGGAATTGCGGCCAGACCAAACGCCCCGAAATGCGCGCCCGTTAATGCCAAGCCGGTTTTTGTTCGGTTTTCCGCCGCAAAAGGCAGGATTTTGGGCATCGGCGGGCCAGTTCGGGCGTGCACCGGCGGCTGGCGCGTGCGTAGCGCAAAGCCTGCGTTCGGGGGCAATTTCCCGCCGGCAAGGTTACGCGCATTCCGCCGTATGGGATCGGCGACAATCCACACAGCTTAAAATTGCATTTGCATTCTTCGCCAATAAGTAGAGTGTAGTGTTCAGCGTGATACGGTGAATCTATGATGTTGGCATTTGTAATATTCGGGGCTTTGGCCGGGGTCGGGGCGGCTTTTGTATCCTTGGGGCTGGGGATGTCCTTTGCCCTGGCATTCTGGATTTATGTTGCCGTTTCATTGGCTTGCATGGTGGTTATCCCGGTATCGGCCCGGATCGTGGCGCGGGATATCCTGCATCTTGGCGCCTTTTAAACAAGGTAAACGTGCTTTTCCTGCGGCGGCGCATTGCGCAACGCCGACCTGTGGCCGTTTGTTGTCCTGATTTCCCTGAACGACAGCCGGGCCTTTGATCGCAGAGCTGGGCTTTAAGGTTAATGTCGCCCTCCGCTTTGGTTTGCCCCATGGCGGCTTGGGATACATTGTGCATCACTTGTCTATACATTTATCTGGCCTGATGTCGTAAATCTGTTACATTGAGGGCAACGCGGCCCCATTGATCAAACAGAGGGAGGACAGCTGTGCGCCCGAATTCTCAGACCTGTGCATGGGGCCTGGCATTGGCGATCGCGCCCATGTTTGCGCCCCTGCCGCTTGTGGCGTCGTCCCCGATTGCCGAGGTCATTTGCGAACCCACAAAACAGATGCACAGCCGGTTGGAACAGCGGTTGATGTCACAGCGGCGCGGCACCGGAATGCGCGGGCCTGACCAGATCATGGAGCTCTGGGAGGCACCGCAAACCGGCGATTGGACCCTGGTGCTGACCTATGCCACCGGCAACTCTTGTATTGTTGCCATGGGCGAAGATCTTGACATGGTCAGCCCGGGCTAGGGCCCTGATCCTGGGCCGCGATCAGCCCAGAATTTTCGGCCAATTGGCATTGGCTTTGGCAATGTTACCGGGAATATCCTGACGCCAAAGCTCCTGGGCGCGCAATGACGCGTTGAGGTACAACCGCCCTTCGTAAACGGTCCAGGCCTCTGGGATTGTTGGCGCAAGGTAACCCTGCGACGCCGCATAGGCACAATAGCCACCAAACTTTGGCGCAAACCGTTCTGGATCGCCCTCAAAGGCGGTCATTGTCGCCTTGCTGTCAAAATGCCATTCCGCCCCATGCCACACGACGCGATGGCTATTGCCGGTGGTGTCGGCCTTGGCGGCCTTGAAATAGGCCACGGGATCGGCGCCATTGATGGCAACGCCGTTGGTCTGAAACACCATCGGTTCCCCCGCGAGGGCAAGGCGTGGCACCAGTGGCAGCGCCACAAGGGACGCCAATACGGCGCGTCTGTTCATGCTCATTTCGGTACTCCCCAAATCATCTGCCCCCAAGATGCCCCCGATCCGGTTTCGGCAAAACCCCGCTCGCCAAGGTGTGAAGCCGCGTGACCCATTGACACGGACCCTTGGCCCCGAAATCTGAATCGCGTAAATGCCCCCTATGCAACGGTTTTTACGCCCTTTTACCGGCCTGTTTCTTGCCCTGATCCTGGGGTTCACTGCCCAGTCGATGGCAGTGGCGCGGGGCATGTCACAGCCGGTAGATGAAATAATTCTCTGCACCGGCAATGGCCCGGTGATGATGGCGGTGGACGAAAACGGCAATCCGACCGGGCCTGCGCATATCTGTCCAGAGTTCACGTTGTCGGTGTTTCAGGTCGGTGCGGCCATCACTGCGCCGCTGCCCCGGCGATATTGGGTGCGTATCAATCTGGTTGTATCAGGTGCTGTCGACAGGGCGGGCCATTCAGCCCCCCAGCCGCAGGCGCGGGGCCCCCCGGCGCGGGTTTGACCCTTCGATCCGTCTGAAAAGAAAACCTGATGACTGGAGTCTGATATGACCCTGACCCGTAAATTCGCGGCGCTTGCCGCTTCTGCAATCTGTACCGTCACCCTGACCACAGCGGCGCTGGCCGATGGCATCGTGATCGACGACGCCTATGCCCGCGCGTCAAACACCCGCGCCGGCGCGGCCTTTATGATGATCCACAATCAGGGCACGGTTGATGACCGGCTTGTGTCTGTCAGCTCTGATGCGGCGGCACGGGTGGAACTGCACACCCACAAGGAAATCGGGGATGGCGTGTTCAAAATGATGGAAGTCGAAGACGGCTTTGCCATTCCGGCCGGGGGCATGCATGGGCTGGCGCGGGGCGGCGACCATGTGATGTTCATGGGGCTGACCGCGCCGTTTGAACAGGGCGCTGTTGTGTCGGTCACGCTGACCTTTGAACAGGCCGGCGATGTGGTGGTGGACATTCCGGTGGATCTGGAGCGTCAACCGGCCAAGGACGCCCACGCCGGCCATTAAGCCAGAGCGCCATATCCCAGAACCGAGGCCACCCAGCGCGGGACGGTCTCGGTTGCGGGGCCGGAATGGCAGTGATTGAACAGATGCGACACGGCGGTTGGTTCAAGGCTGAGTTCCACGGTTTCCGCGCCGACATTGCGGGCCTCTTCGACAAAGGATGCCGCCGGATAAACCTGACCGGATGTGCCAATGGCGGCAAAGAGATCGCACCCCGCCAGATGATCGCCGATTTCGGCCATATGATGCGGGAATTCGCCAAACCACACCACATCCGGGCGCGCCGCCGGTTGGCTGCAATCAGGACAGGGGGTGTCGGGCGTCATCACGATCGGGGCAGGCCAGCGGAGCCCACATGCGCCGCATAGCGCCCCGGCCAATTTGCCATGCATTTGCAGGATGTTCTGCGATCCTGCGCGGTGATGCAGATCATCGACGTTTTGCGTGACCAGCACCACCTCACCGGGAAACTCCGCCTCTAATCGCGCCAATGCATGATGTGCCGCATTGGGTGATGCTGCGGCGGCCTGGGCGCGGCGGGCATTGTAAAAGCTGTGCACAAGGCCGGGGTCGCGTGCAAACCCTTCTGGGGTCGCGACGTCCTCTATTGCGTGTTGCGCCCAAAGCCCCTGTGCGTCGCGAAAGGTGCCCAGCCCGCTTTCCGCCGAGATACCGGCACCGGTGAGAATGACAATCTTTTGTCTGATGTTGCGCATGTGACCTCTGGAAACTAGACCTTGGTCAGATTGCCAAAGGGGCCCTGTTATGACCAGCCGTATCCTGTTTGTCTGTCTTGGAAATATTTGCCGGTCGCCCGCCGCCGAGGCCGTGGTGCGGGCCGAAAGCGGCAATCGCGATCTGGTTCTGGACAGCGCGGGCACCGGGGCCTGGCATCTGGGCGAGGCGCCCTATCCACCGATGATACGGGCGGCGGCCGCGCGGGGATATGACCTGAGCGGGCTGCGGGCGCGTCAGCTCACCGTTGAGGATTTTCATCAGTTTGATCTGATCCTTGCCATGGACCGTGACAATCTGGCCAATATTCGCGCGCTGCGGGCAGAGGCAAAAGCGGGGGCGGCGACGGTGCGGTTGTTCACGGAATTTCACGATGGGGCCGTCAGGGACGTGCCAGATCCCTATTTCACCGGTGATTTCGAAGCTGTGCTTGATCTGATCGAAAGCTGCTCCACCGGGCTGTTGCGCGATCTGTGACCTGAAGGGATCAGCCTTGCGGGCATCCGGTCAGCAGGGTTGCAATGTTGCGGGGCAATGGCAAGATCGCGAAATTGGAGAATCGGCTGTTTCCGCGTCGGCGTTTTGTTGCAGAGGACTGTTAAAGTGTTGAAATACATTTCTGGTGCGGCGTGTGCGCTGCTGATCTTGGCGGGCTGTGATACGCCACAAACCCGCACCGGGACCACCCCGCATCAGACCGCGAACCAGACCATGGACGGGCCGGAATGTGGCGGGCCGGGCACGCCGGAATGCCGTTTCTTTGATGGTCCGTTTCTTCTGGCCGACACCTCGGTCCGTTTGCCGACGCGCGAGGTTGAATTCTTTCCACTGGCGCGCCCTTTGGGTTTTGTCGATGGCGGCGCGTCGAATTGGCGGGCTGAGCCGGGGACGCTGACGGATGGCGCGTCGATCCCGCCGATTTTTGTCAATATGATCGGCGATCCGCGCAGCCGGCAATTTGCCCAGGCGGCGGCGATGCATGATGCCTATTGCGGCATTGGCAACGATGCGCTGCCGACCTATCACAGCCGCGATTGGCGCGAGACTCATCGCATGTTCTATGACGGATTGCGGGTCGGCGGCACGGCGGAAATCCGGGCCAAGGTGATGTACGCCGCCGTGTACCTCGGCGGGCCACGCTGGGGCGACACGGGGCGCGATCTGAGCGCGGGGGGCGTTGTGAAACACGCCGCGACGCTGGGATTTGCGCAAGAGGGTGGCGCACTGGCTGACCCGCGCATGGAACGTGCGCTGCGGGACAATCTGCAACCGCTCAGCGGGTCTGTGCCCGACGCCGAATTTGCCTTTGCCCAATCGCCATTTGGCACCAGCTTTGACGCCTATGAACGCGACCTGAGCGGGGTTCCGGTGTCGCTCATGCGGGCGCAACTGCGTGCGGCGGCCGATTATATCCAGACCACCAAACCGACCCCGACCCTGGATCAGATCGAGGCCTTTATCGAACGCCGCGAGGCCCGGATGCTGGCGCGCCTTGTCGGGCCGCAGGGCAATGATGACGCGGGCGAAGAGCCGTCAAAATCCTATGAGCCTGGTGAAGAGGTCGATGAACCCGTGCTAGAGCCGGTCGACCCGGAATACCCGGATTATCCAGTGACCACCGAAGACCCGACAGATGTGTCTGTCGACATTCCCGCAACCCCGGGCGGCCAGGACATTGGTTGTACGGCGGGCGCTTGTGAATAGGCTTTGATGATCGGTCAGGGCGGAAAATTGCCCTGACCAGATATGCCTTTGACCGGAAGAGCTCTGACCGGAAAATACCTGTGTAAGCGGCTACATGACGGCATCTGGCGGGGCTGATCGCTGTCGCCCCGCTCATATCGTTCAGTCATGTCGCCCGGTCTGCTGCCGGCTCCTGACGGATTTGTCCCGTTTCCGCCAAGATCCGGTTTCCCGAAAAATGGCCGGGGTTAACCGTCCATTTTCAGGGCGCTGATAAAGGCCTCTTGCGGGATGTCGACCTTGCCGAACTGGCGCATCTTCTTCTTGCCGGCCTTCTGCTTTTCCAGCAGCTTTTTCTTGCGCGTGGCGTCGCCGCCGTAACATTTCGCTGTCACGTCCTTGCGCAGCGCCGACAGGGTTTCGCGTGCGATGACCTTGCCGCCGATGGCCGCCTGAATCGGGATCTTGAACATGTGACGCGGGATCAGATCTTTGAGCTTTTCGCACATCGCCCGGCCCCGCATTTCGGCCCGGTCACGGTGCACCATGGTCGACAGCGCATCCACCGGCTCGTCATTCACCAGCACCTGCATCTTGACCAGATTGTCCTCGCGGTACTCGGTCATCTGATAGTCGAACGAGGCATAGCCCTTGGTCACCGATTTCAGCCGGTCGTAGAAGTCAAACACCACTTCGTTCAACGGCAGGTCATAGACCACCATCGCGCGTGACCCGGCATAGGTCAGATCCATCTGAATGCCGCGCCGATCCTGACAGAGCTTCAACACGTCACCCAGGTATTCGTCGGGCACCAGGATCGTCGCCTTGATGCGCGGTTCCTTCAGGTGATCAATTGTCGACGGATCGGGCATGTCGGCGGGATTGTGCAATTCCACCATTTCACCGTCTTTGGTGAAAATCTGATAAATCACGCTCGGCGCGGTGGTGATCAGATCAATATCATATTCGCGCTCGATCCGGTCGCGGATCACCTCAAGGTGCAAAAGCCCGAGGAAGCCGCAGCGAAAGCCAAAGCCAAGCGCGGCAGAGGTTTCCATCTCATAGCTGAAGGAGGCGTCGTTCAGCGCCAGTTTCTCGATCGCGTCGCGCAGGTCTTCGAATTCGGCCGAATCCACAGGGAACAGGCCACAGAAAACCACCGGCTGCGACGGCGCAAAGCCGGGCAGGGGCGTATCGGTGCCCTTCTTCTCGTGGGTGATGGTATCGCCGACCTTGGTGTCGCGCACCTGTTTGATCGAGGCGGTGATAAAGCCGATCTCGCCGGGGCCAAGCTCGTCTATCACGGTCATTGCCGGGCGGAACACGCCGATGCGGTCAACGCCGTATTTCGCGCCGGTCTGCATCATTTTGATATTGTCGCCCTTTTTCAGGACGCCATCCATGATCCGCACCAGAACCACAACACCGAGGTAGGCATCATACCAGCTGTCGACCAGCATCGCCTTGAGCGGTGCCTCGCGGTCGCCGGTGGGCGCGGGCAAACGGTGCACAATCGCCTCAAGCGTTTCGGCAATGCCGATGCCGGTCTTGGCCGACACCTGAACCGCCTCTGACGCATCAATGCCAATCACGTCTTCGATCTGTTCCGCCACCCGGTCGCAATCGGCTGCGGGCAGGTCGATCTTGTTCAGCACCGGCACAATCTCATGATCGGCGTCCAGCGCGTGATAGACATTGGCCAGCGTCTGCGCCTCGACCCCTTGGGTGCTGTCCACAACCAACAGCGATCCTTCGACCGCACGCATCGACCGCGACACTTCATAGGCGAAATCCACGTGGCCGGGCGTGTCGATCAGGTTCAACACATAGGCTTCGCCATTCTGGGCGACATAATCAATGCGCACGGTTTGCGCCTTGATCGTGATGCCGCGCTCGCGCTCGATGTCCATCGAATCAAGCAACTGGGCCTTCATGTCCCGTTCGGCCACCGTATTGGTGGATTGGATCAGCCGGTCGGCAAGGGTGGATTTCCCGTGGTCGATATGGGCGACGATCGAGAAATTACGGATATGAGCGAGATCTGTCATGGATTGGGATATGATGTGAAATCGCGGGGCCGTCAATTGACTCTGTGCGGCGCAGGCGGGCTGGCCGAGGTTTTTGCAGCCCTGTTGCTGTCCCGGGGTCGGACTTGGGGCCATTTTCGGCAAAAGCCGGCTGGTTTCGCCCCGACATGGGCGCGCGCCTGGCCCCCGGCCAGATGAAAAATGTGGTTAGATCCCGCCGCTGTCTTGTCGACGGTTCCCCGAAACCGCAATTCATGGCAGACTTCATTTGGAAACCGACCGGGAGGGCGCGCAGATGACACAGGAAGTTGCCCGACACGCCAGAGTGATGGGCCGGGTGCAGGGCGTGGCCTATCGCGCCTGGACGCAAAATCAGGCGCAGTCGCTGGGGCTGCGGGGGTGGGTGCATAACAACCCCGATGGCTCTGTTTCAGCGTTTTTGATTGGCACGCCAGAGGCGGTGGACACAATGCTGGATCTGATGTGGGCCGGGCCGGGGGCCGCTGCGGTGCGTGACGTCACCATCGAAGAGGTTGCTGTGATCCCGGACCTGTCCGGGTTTGTCATCGACGGCTAGGGGGCCAAGGGCCGCAATGCACCGCGAAGTTCGGGCAAGAACGGGTAAGATCGAGCGGGATGGATCAATGGCACAGCGGCAAATCGTTGCGCCGGATCATGGTGCGCAGGGCAAAACTGGATCGCATGTTTCGGATGCCTTTGACCTGCATCAACCCGTCTTCCAGAAAGCGGTCAAACGCCGTCAGATCCCGGGCCACCACCCGGATCAGGATATCGCGCGTGCCGGTCATCAGATAGCATTCCATCACCTCGTCAAATCGGCAGAGCGCGGTTTCAAACGCTTTTACCGCGTCGCGGTTCTGGTGTTCCAGCTCGACAAAAATGAAGGCGTTTAACGGCAGGCCCAGCTTTTCCTGATCCACCCGCGCGGAATAGCCGGTGATGACCCCGTCACTTTCCAACCGCGCAATCCGGCGCGCCAGCGGCGTGGCCGACAGGCCAACTTTTTCCGACAGATCAGCGAGCCGCTGACGCCCGTCACGTTGCAGCGCCTGCACAATTTTGGCGTCGATGCTGTCCATTCTCCAAGTACCCCTGTTGTTTTGGAGTTTTTTACCAAGTTTCGCCTGTCAGGCAATGAAGATTGGCAAGATGTCGCGTGGGTTCCGCAATAATTTGGGGCCAACACAAGGAGGTTTTCATGCTCACACGGATCGATTGCACCACGCACCAAGAGGTTTATCGCGTCAGCGACCGCGACAGCGGGCTGGAGGGCGTGATTGCCATTCATTCGACCCTGTCCGGGCCTGCCGCCGGTGGTTTGCGGATGCGGACATATGATGGCTTTGATGCGGCATTGGCCGATGTCCTCGCCCTGTCGCGCGGCATGACCTATAAAAACGCCGCCGCCGGATTGCCGCTGGGTGGCGGCAAGGCCGTGATCCTGGGCGATCCACGGACCGAGAAAACCGAAGCCAAACTGCGCGCGATGGGCCGCGCGGTGGCCGAGCTTGATGGCCGTTACTGGACCGCCGAGGACATGGGGATGTCGCCGGATGACCTCAAGGTGCTGGCCCAGGAGGCCGATTTTGTTGCGGGTCTGGCGGAGGGTGACTTCGCCAGCGGCGATCCGTCACCGATCACCGCACGCGGTGTGTTCAATGCGATGAAAATCGGCGCAGAACGTCAGTTCGGCAGCGCCGATCTGGGCGGCAAACGCGTCGCGGTGCAGGGGCTGGGCCATGTCGGTTGGTCTCTGTGTGAATATCTGCACAAAGCCGGGGCCCGGTTGAGTGTCGCGGACCCGGTCGCGGCGCGGGTCGCCGATGCGGTGGCCCAATTCGGCGCCGAAGCGGCAGATCCCGCGACGATCCATGCGGTCGAGGCGGATATCTTTGCCCCTTGCGCAATTGGTGGCACATTGAATGCGGATACCGTGCCCGCGATCAAGGCTGCAATGATCTGTGGCGCGGCCAACAACCAATTGGCCGATATGGCGATTGGCGATCTGCTGGAGGCGCGCGGCATTCTCTATTTGCCGGATTATGTCGCCAATGGCGGTGGTATCATCAATGTTGCGACTGAAATCCTGAAAATCGCCGACCGCGAGACCTTTGTGGCTGAGCGTTTGGCGCAATTGGAGCGCAGCATGTCCGGCATCCTTTTGGCGGCGGCGCAAAAGGGCGTGAGCCCGGCCCGTGTGGCCGATGATACTGTGGATCAGGTGATGATGCGCAAGGCGGGCTGATCCGCCCCCACTATCGACAGCCCAAGAGGCACAGCCCAGGAGGCGCCGCAGTAAATGCGGCGCGGTGGCTGTGCCGTGGCGGCGGGGATCGACGCGATTTACAGCTCGATCGGGCGCAAGACCTCGGGTTCGATGACATTCACCCCCGGCAGAGCGTCGACCAGCGACCGGGCCGATTGCTCTAGCAGGGGAAAGGTCCGGTAGTGGCAGGGGATCAGGGTCTTGAAGTTGAAGTATCGTTTGGCGGCATAGGCGGCCCCGGCCATGTCCATGGTGAAATGCCCGCCGGCCGACAGGATGCCGATGTCGGGTTTGTGGTAATCCCCCATCCAATCCATATCGGCCATGATGGTGGTGTCGCCGGACAGGTAGATGGTTTTCCCCTCTGCCGTGATCATGTAGCCCACTTCGCTGCCTGCCGCCTTTGGGCCGGCATCAGACCCGAAGGTCGATGAATGCGAGGCGGGCACCATGGTGACCTTGACCCCGGCCAGATCCACGGTGCCGCCCTTGTTGAAGCCGATGGTGTCGATGTTTTCGTGCTCTGCCCAATATTGCATCACATCGTATTGCCCGACTGTGGGGATCTTCAACTCTCGTGCCAGGGGCAGAACGTCGGCCACGTGATCAAAATGGCAATGGGTCAAGAGGATATGCGTCGCACCCTTGGTGGCGGCGGCATGTTGGTGTTCCGCCAGCATTGGATTGCCGGTGAGCCAGGGGTCGATCAGGATGATTGCGTCGCCGGTTTCCAGACGAAACGAGCTGTGTCCAAGCCAGATGAGGTGCATGTGATGTCTCCTGATTGTGCTGTGGTGACCCTAGCATGATTGCGGGACTGGTCCAGATTGCGCGGATCGGAGCGAGGGGCCAGCCCCTCGCGCTCCCCGGGATATTTGTGAACAGAAGAAGAGCCGACCTGGGGCATGTCGCTTTGGCCTGGCGGTCATGTGCTGTTTGGTCAATTTGCGGGTATTTTCGATTGTATCTGCTGAATGCGGTGGTTGCGGGCTGGATGATTGCGGTTTCGCACCGGCATGTGGTTGCAGGGGGCGGGGCAGAACGGTAAAGCCGATGCCAGACCTCAAATGATTGGGAGTGGCCCGATGTCAATCGACCAAGGCACCGCCGCCAAAGTGGCAAAACTGGCCCGTATCCGTGTGGATGCGGAGGATCTTCCGGCGCTGGCGCAGGAATTCAACGATATTCTTGGCTTTATTGAACAGCTGAACGAAGTCGATGTCGAGGGGGTGGAACCGATGGTGTCGGTCACGCCTATGCGGTTGAAGCGCCGGGTCGATGTGGTGACCGATGGGGGGCAACAGGACAAGGTCCTGAAAAATGCGCCGGATGCGCGTGAAGGATTTTTTGCGGTTCCGAAGGTGGTTGAATAATGGCTGATCTGAATGGGATGAAAATCGCCGCAGCGCGGGATGCGATGCGCAAGGGCGATGTGACCAGCGTGGAATTGACCGAAGCTTGTCTGGCTGCGATTGACGGTGCTGATGCGCTGAACGCGGTTGTGCACAAGACGCCGGAGATCGCGTTGGAGCAGGCCCGTGCGGCGGATGCGCGGATCAAGGCCGGGGATGCGCCCGACATGTGCGGCATTCCGTTGGGGATCAAGGATCTGTTCTGCACCAAGGGTGTGGCCAGCCAGGCGGCGTCCAACATCCTTGATGGGTTCAAGCCGGAATATGAAAGCACCGTGACCCGGCAATTGTTCGAATCCGGCGCGGTGATGTTGGGCAAGTTGAACATGGACGAATTCGCCATGGGCTCTTCGAACGAAAGCTCGGCCTATGGCAATGCGGTCAACCCGTGGCGGCGTGCGGATGATGATACGGCGCTGACGCCGGGCGGTTCGTCCGGTGGATCGGCCAGTGCCGTTGCTGCGGATCTTTGTCTGGCGGCGACCGGCACCGACACTGGTGGGTCGATCCGCCAGCCCGCGGCTTTTACCGGGATCACCGGTATCAAGCCGACCTATGGCCGCTGTTCGCGTTGGGGCATTGTGGCCTATGCCAGTTCGCTGGATCAGGCCGGGCCGATGACCAAGGATGTGCGCGACGCCGCAATCATGCTGGGGGCCATGTCCGGGCATGACCCGATGGATTCGACCAGCGCGGATCTGGCGGTGCCGGATTTCGAGGCGATGCTGACCGGCGATGTTCGGGGCAAGAAGATCGGTATCCCGCGTGAATACCATATGGACGGCATGCCGGACGAGATCGAGGCGCTTTGGGCCGAGGGGCGCAAGATGCTGGCAGATGCCGGGGCCGAGGTTGTCGATATCTCTTTGCCGCACACGAAATACGCCTTGCCGGCCTATTATGTGATTGCTCCGGCTGAGGCGTCTTCGAACCTGGCGCGTTATGACGGGGTGCGCTTTGGCCGCCGTGCGACATTGGCCCAAGGCGATGGCATCACCGAGATGTATGAAAAGACCCGCGCCGAAGGTTTCGGGCCAGAGGTGCAGCGCCGGATCATGGTTGGCACCTATGTGCTGTCGGCGGGTTTCTATGACGCCTATTACAACCGTGCCCGCAAGGTGCGCACCCTGATCAAGAAGGATTTCGAGGACGTCTTTGCCACGGGCGTTGATGCGATCCTTGCGCCAACAACGCCAAGCGCGGCGTTTGGCCTGGGCGAGATGGCGTCGACCGATCCGGTGCAGATGTATCTGAACGATGTGTTCACCATCACGCTCAATCTGGCCGGTCTGCCCGGTATTTCGGTGCCTGTGGGCACCAACGCCCAAGGCTTGCCGCTGGGCTTGCAGTTGATTGGGCGGCCTTGGGAAGAGGGTGATTTGCTGAATTGCGCTTATGCGCTGGAACAGGCGGCGGGATTTGTTTCCAAGCCGGCGAAATGGTGGTAAACCACGCTTAAAGAGCAGGTATGAGGCCAAAGCATATGCGAATTTTCCTGGCGAGTGTCGCCCTAGGGGCCTTGGCGGCCTGTGCGCCGCAGGTGCCGGACAGTGGCGCCGGTGTGGGCTTCGACCGTGTTGATGCGGAACGCACCGCGCGGCTTGAGCGTAATGCCCGTCTTGAAGGCGCGCCGCCGGTGCAAACCTCAGAGCTGCAATCCACGCAACAGGGCGATGGGGCCGCGATCGAACGCGCCGCTGCGGCAGAGGCGCAGGCGGCAAATTCCGGCGTTGCGCCACTTGACGCCAGCCCGGAAAACCCCGCGCCGCAGGCGGTGACCAATGGCGCGGGAATCAGCCGCGAGCAGGATTTCCAGGCGGTCTCTGGCGAACGTGATATTCAGGGCGATGCTGCCCGGTTGCGTCAGGCGCAGGCGCAATATCAGGTGATTGAACCGACGGCCCTGCCGACGCGACAGGGTGGCCAGCCCAATATCGTCGGCTATGCCCTGCAGACCAACAACCCGGTCGGGACGGCGGTCTACAAACGGTCGTCGTTGAATTCGCAGGCCAAGCATCAGCGCAATTGCGCAAGCTTTGCCAGCCCCGATCTGGCGCAGGAAGATTTCCTGTCCAATGGCGGGCCACAGCGGGATCGCAAGGCGCTTGATCCTGATGGGGATGGTTTTGCCTGTGCCTGGGATCCGACACCTTTCCGTCGCGCTGCTGGCGGCTGATCCTTGCGGGACGCGGGCGCGTTATGGCATCCGTCGCCCAATTGCGGCGCGCGGCGGCTGGGCGCGCGGCCAGACATGGTGGTGCTGCATTACACCGCCATGACCACCACGGTGGCGGCACGTGACTGGCTGTGTAATCCCGTGGCCGAGGTTTCGGCGCATTATCTGATTTCCACCACAGGTGAGCTGATCCAAATGGTTGGCGAGGACCAGCGGGCCTGGCATGCCGGCGCCGGGTCATGGGGTGGCGTCACGGACGTCAATTCCCGCTCGATCGGGATCGAGATCACCAACAGCGGCACCCAGCCGTATTCAGAGCCTCAGATGGCCTGTCTGGAGGCGTTGTTGCCACGGATCATGGCGCGGTGGGATATTGCCCCACAGCGGGTGATCGGCCATTCCGACATGGCACCGGGGCGCAAGATCGACCCCGGCCGACGGTTCGATTGGCGGCGGTTGGCGCGGATGGGGCTTTCGATTTGGCCAGAGACCGGGCTGGCGGACGTGGCGCGACGGGATGAGGCGACGGTCACTGCCGCGCGGTTCCGCGCGCTGGCGGTGTTGTTTGGCTATGGGCCTGCGGTGGATGACGCTACATTGCTTGACGCTTTTCGGGCACGGTTTCGCCCGGCGGTCACGGGCCCCCTGGACAGGTGCGACATTGCGCTGCTCGCGGACCTGTCAACGCGGTTTCCCGTTGACCGGGCCGCACACAACCCGTAAGTGCGCCCTTGCGCGGAAGGCTGGATGGCCGCGGGGGTCGCAAGACCCGCGAGGAAAGTCCGGACTCCCTGAGACAACGGTGCCGGGTAACGCCCGGGCGGGGTAACCCGACGGAGAGCGCCACAGAAAACAAACTGCCCCTGCCTGCAGGGGTCAAGGTGAAACGGTGGGGTAAGAGCCCACCGGGGGGCTGGCAACAGCGCCCGCAAGGCAAGCCCCACCGGGAGCAATGCCAAATAGGGGCCTCGCGCGCGACTGATCCTTTCGGGGATATCGACGCAGGGATGTTTCAGCCCGAGAGGTCCGGGTTGGCAGCTAGAGGCGCATGGGCAATCATGCGTCAAGAGGAATGGTCATCCACGGCGTTCGCGCCGAGACAGAATCCGGCTTACAGGCCTTCCGCGCAATAATGGCCTTCTCCGGCCAGAACCTGATGAAAACCGCTTGACTCGGGGGCGTAGACGAGTAGAACCCGACCTTCATAGAGATATACGAGTGCGCGACGGCATTGGCCCGCGCCACGCAGGAGATGAAAAATGGCGAAGCCGACCACAATCAAGATCCGCCTGAATTCGACCGCGGGCACTGGCCACTTTTACGTGGCCAAGAAAAATGCGCGCACCATGACCGAGAAAATGGTTCAGCGTAAGTATGACCCGGTTGTGCGGAAACATGTTGAATACAAAGAAGGCAAGATCAAGTAAGCGATCTTCCCCTTCTAGACGGCAAAACGCCGCGCGGCCCCAAGCCTGCGCGGCGTTTTTTCGTGTGTGGGTCTTTTTCTGTGCAGGGCGGTCTCAGATGTCTTGATCATGATAGGGCAGCTCTGTAAGCGGCACGTTGATGTGATCCGGGGCAGGTGTCTTTGGAAACCGCCGCGCCAGTATATATGTGTTCTGCGCCAGCAGAGCTTTGACCGCGCGATGCATGCCATCCATCAATCGCCCCTCAGCACAGAGCAGAATTGGATAGGCGAGGTCGCACGCCCTGACCAGCGTCATATGCTGCACAAAGGATCGTGGCGTTGGCACATTGGCAGGGTCGTCGTACCACCAGTTTTCATCAAGCTCTGCGATTTCGGTGAGCGGCAGTCTGATCACCTCCAGAGGCTCTGGCGCGCGCACGAGACGATGCACGTCCCAGATATGCATGTCCGGCCCGACCTTGCGGGCATGGTATTGTGTGCGCATCTGTGGCTCCGATGGCGGGTGGTTGTTGGAACGCAAAAGGGCCGGTCATATGACCGGCCCAATGCGTGATACTGTCTGTTGTTGTGCGGTCCGCTTATTCGCGATTGCCGAACAGCTGCAGCAGGAACATGAACATGTTGATAAAGTCGAGATAGAGGTTCAATGCCCCCATGATCGCGGCTTTGCCCAACCATTCGCTGTCGCCGTGGTGGGCGTGCTCAAGGTAGGTGTTCTTGATCTTCTGGGTGTCATAGGCGGTCAGACCGGCAAAGATCAGCACACCCAGGATCGAAATCGCGAACATGATCGCGGGCGAACCCAGGAAGATGTTGATGATCGACGCAACCAAGAGACCAATCACACCCATGATCAGGAAGGAGCCCCAACCAGAAATGTCTTTCTTGGTGGTGTAGCCATAGAGGCTGAGACCGGCAAAGGCGATCGAGGTGACCAGGAAGACCTGAGCAATCGAGAAGCCGGTGAAGGCCACGAAGATCCAGCTGAGCGACAGGCCCATCACCGCCGCAAAGGCATAGAAGAACAGTTGCGCGCCGGCGGCGGACAGTTTGTTGATCGCCGCGCCAAAGGCAAACACCATACCGAGGGGCGCAAACATGATGATCCAGCCCAGGATGTTGGGTTGCAATGTCGCGGGGTCACGGAACACCGACAACAGCGCCGGGTTAGAGCCAACGGCCCAGGCGACTGCAAAGGTGATCAACATGCCTACCGACATTGTGCCGTAGACTTTGTTCATGTGGGCGCGCAGGCCCGCATCAATCTGGGCGGCGCCGGCGGCAGCCGCTGTCGACCGGATTGTGTTAAAGTTAGCCATCGAGTTCCTCCGAAAAAGAGCTGGGGCCAAGCACATGCTGGCCGTCCCCTCAGATATTGGCTGAACCACCTGAGTTTTCAAGATATCAACGGTCGTCTTGGCGGTGTTTTCGGAGGAAATCGGTGTCAATTGACATCAAATCGCGGATTCGCGCGCGTTTCAATGCGTCGGCAGATCCCAGATCGGGCGGCGCGCTTCTGCTGCGGCTTGCTGTGTGGTCAATCCAAGGTCGGCAAGCTGCGCTGAATCCAGCCGGGCAAGGGTCTGGCGCTGACGGTAAATTGCCAAAATTTCGGTCAGTCGGGGCAGGGCAGAGCGCCGGGTTGGGTGGCAGGCGATTTCAAGGCTGCGGGACATTGGGTATCTCCTTTGGTTGTGATGCTTTCGCTGTGAAGTATTTTGTTCCTTGATGTGTAGCCCGGCCTGCGTCATATTGAAAACGAATGATTTTGATTTTTAATATCACAAAGGGTGATGTATCATGCGAAACCTTGATGTCACTGTCCTGCGCAGTTTTGTGGCCGTGGCCCAGACCGGGGGCGTCACCCGTGCGGCGGGGTTTTTGAACCTGACGCAATCTGCGGTGTCGATGCAGCTCAAGCGGTTGGAAGAGCTTCTGGGGCTGGAGCTGCTGGATCGGACGGCGCGGCGCATTGCCTTGACCGCGGCAGGTGAGCAGTTGCTGGGCTATGCCCGCCGCATGGTCGAATTGAACGACGAGGCATTTTCGAAACTGACGGCTTCTGAATATGCCGGGGAAATCCGGCTGGGCGTGCCGCATGACATTGTTTACCCGGTCATTCCGCTGGTGCTGCAACGGTTTGCCGCGGAAATGCCGCGGATGCGGGTGCGGCTGGTCACCAGCTACACCGCCAAACTGCGCGAGGATTTTTCGCGTGGGGAAACCGATCTGATCCTGACAACCGAGCGGTCATTGGGCGACGGGGGCACCACATTGGCAGAGATTGCCCTGCGCTGGGTTGGTGCGCCGGGGGGGCAGGTCTGGCGGCACCGTCCCCTGCGGTTGGCCCAGGCGGTGCAATGCGGTTTTCGCCCCGGTGTGATCGAAAGATTGAACCGCGCCGATGTGGACTGGACCTCGGTGGTGGAAACCGACAGCGACCGCACGGTCGAGGCGACGGTCAGCGCCGATCTCGCGGTTACGGCGTTGCTGGAGGGGACGGTGCCCGGGCAGTTGACCGAATTGCCGATGGGATGCGGTCTGCCGGATCTGGGCACCTATATGGTCAATCTCTACAGCAATGATCAGCCGGGCAATGAACCGGTGCGGTTGCTGTCTGATTTGGTACGTCAGGCCTATGAAACGCTTTAGCTGCGTCAACGCCGATTGCCGTCAGGGTGTGACCACAACCTTGCCGGTGGATTTCCGGTCTCGCAATAGCGCCAGCGCCTCTGCCGCGCGATCCAGCGGCAGAACATGGCTGACATGCGGGGAAATCCGACCAGCGCTGTGCCAGTCGATGAGGGTTTTCAAAGAATCGGTGACGACATCGGGGCGGAATTTCAGGTAACCGCCCCAATAGACCCCCAGAACGCTCAGGTTTTTGACCAACAGATGGTTGGTCTTGACCTGCGGCACATCGCCGCTGGCGAAGCCGATCGGCAGGATGCGCGCCTCTGGATTGCAGGCCCGAAAGGCGGCTTCAAACTGTGCGCCGCCAATGGGATCATAGACCACATCCGCCCCGCCCAAGGCCTTGACCTCGGCCCGGATGTCGGCGGTTGTGGCGTCGATCAGATGGTCGGCCCCGGCGGTTTTTGCCACTGCTAGCTTGTCTGCGCCGCGAGCACAGGCAATCACCCGGGCCCCCATGATCTTGCCGATTTCCACCGCCGTAAGGCCCACCCCGCCGGCCGCCCCAAGCACCAACAAGGTTTCGCCGGGTTGCAATCTTGCGCGATGCTGCAATGCGACATGCGAGGTGCCATAGGCGATCTGCAACGCCGCCGCGTCGGTAAAACTCATGCTGTCGGGCAGAACGACGGCGCGCGCCACGTCAAAACAACCGTATTCTGCCAGCCCGCCATGGCCGCCAAACACCGCAACCCGCGTGCCGGGCGCAGGGCCGTCCGTATTCGGGCCCAGCGCATCGACCACGCCGGCGACCTCCATTCCCAGGGTGAATGGCGCGGTCGGCGTGTCCTGATAGGTGCCCTTTTCCATCAAAATATCGGCAAAATTCAAACCGCAGGCCGCGATTTTCAACCGTAATTCCCCAGCCGCCGGATCGGGTTTCGGGCAGTCGGTCACCGCGGCTGCTGCCCCGGCGGTTGCGATCATGAATGCGCGCATTTTTCAAACTTGTCCTTTGAGGTGGGGGATGGTTAATGGCCGCGAGTTAACAGTTTCGCGCCACTGCCGCTTTGTAAATGGCGTGATATGTCGCGGCAATCGGGAGGGGCGACAGAGGCGGGCGGTGAGCGGTGTTTTCTTACCGTCCTGCGTGTGCCAGGCGTTAACCGTATTCTTTTTACGCGTTCTTTTCCCTTGCTTTCTGGTGTGCCATCCGTATCTTTTCCCAAGCTGCAGGGGTGCAATGTTGTAAATACTGTGCGGGGGTCACTCATTTCCGCATCAACTATAGTATGCGAACTCTGATGGATCTCTCCATCGGGGGCGCAAAGTAAAGGATGAATGGTATGCCACACCCCGTGGATGTGCATGTAGGCAAACGAGTCCGCCACCGTCGGTGGCTTGTTGGAATGACCCAGCAGCAGCTTGCCGAACATGTCGGAATCAAATTCCAGCAGATTCAGAAATATGAAACCGGTGCAAACCGGGTCAGTGCCTCGCGTCTTTGGGACATTGCAGATGCGCTGGAGGTTCCTGTCAGCTTCTTCTTTGAAGGTCTGGACGAAGGGGCAGAGGCCCCGACATCAGGGGAAAGCGGCGTGCCTGCCGATCTTCTGGGCGACAAGGAAGCGCTGGATCTGGTGCGGTCCTATTATGCGATCCCGGAAAATCAGCGTCGGCGCCTGTTTGAACTTGCCCGTGTGTTAAGCGACGTCGCATAAACCCGCAAGAGCGCGGCCGTAAGGCGGCGCAAATCGGCGGGGGATGCTATGCAGAACGACGAAATGAGCCACCTCTGGAAGGTGGCGGATGAAATGGCCGACGCAGCGCGTGCGGCCATTTTGCCGTTTTTTCGGGGCACGGCCCTGGGAACGGAATCCAAACTGGCGGCGGGATTTGATCCCGTGACCGTGGCGGATCGCGCCGCAGAACGGGCCATGCGCGACGTCCTGGCCCAGCATCGCCCACAGGACGCCATTCTGGGCGAGGAATTTGGCGCGCAGGATGGCACATCCGGTCTGACATGGGTGCTCGATCCGATCGACGGCACACGCGGGTTCATTTCCGGCACGCCGACCTGGGGCGTGTTGATCGCCTTGTCGGATGCAAACGGGCCGCGCATGGGGGTGATTGATCAACCCTATATCGGCGAGCGGTTTCGTGGCGGCCCCGGCGTGGCGCGCATGGATGGCCCACATGGGCAGGTGGATTTGGCGACAAAAACCACCGAGGCGCTGTCGGATGCAATTTTGTTCACCACGTTCCCCGAGGTTGGCACGCCCGAAGACAAGGTCGCGTTTGACCGTGTTGCGGCGCAGGTGCAGCTGACGCGATACGGTATGGATTGTTATGCCTATGCGCTGCTGGCGGCGGGACAGGTCGATCTGGTGATCGAATCGGGGTTGAATGCCTATGATATTCAGGCCCCGATTGCGGTGATCGAAGCGGCGGGTGGTCTTGTGACCGATTGGTCGGGCGGGCCGGTGCATCAGGGCGGCCGCGCGCTGGCTGCTGCAAATGCGACCCTTCATGCCCAGGCGCTGGCGATTTTGCAGGGGGCCTAGGCCAGCGTGCTTGATCGCCGGGGGGTGGTCGGGTAATTTGGCATCAGGACGTGCGAAATTTGCCCATTACCGGCGCGTTTGATTTCACCTCAGAAATGGGCCTGTCTCTGAGGGTACAAATGAAAGACATCCTGATAAAACGCGCCGCGCTGGTCCTGACGATGGACGACGCGGACCGCGAAATTGCTGAATGTGACATCCGTTTGCAGGACGGCGTCATTGCCGAAATTGGCGCGGATCTGGCCAGTGACGGCGAGGTGGTGCAGGCCAGCGGTTGCCTTGTGACGCCGGGCCTGGTCAACACGCATCACCATTTGTATCAAACGCTGACCCGCGCGGTGCCGGGCGGGCAGGATGCGCTGCTGTTTGGGTGGCTGCAAACGCTTTATCCGATCTGGGCGCGGTTTGGCCCGGAAGAGATTTTCATCTCGGCACAGGTGGGTTTGGCGGAATTGGCCCTGTCGGGCTGTAGTCTGACCTCTGACCATCTTTACATGTATCCCAACGGCGCGCGGCTGGATGACACGATTGCCGCCGCACGTGAGGTGGGTCTGCGATTTCATCCTACGCGCGGCGCGATGTCGATTGGCGAAAGCGACGGCGGGCTGCCGCCGGATGCTCTGGTCGAACAGGAACGCGCGATTCTGGACGATTCGATTCGTGTGGTGGATGCCTTTCATGACCGATCCAAGGGCGCGATGGTCCGGGTCGGACTGGCGCCCTGTTCGCCGTTTTCGGTCAGCCGGGATCTGATGCGCGAGGCGGCGATACTGGCGCGCGACAAGGGCGTGATGCTGCACACGCATCTGGCCGAAAATGACGAGGATATCGCCTTTTCCCTTGAGAGGTTCGGTTGTCGTCCGGGGCAATATGCCGAGGATCTGGGATGGACCGGCGATGATGTCTGGCACGCGCATTGTGTGAAGCTGGACGGGCAAGAGATTGATCTCTTTGCCAAAACACGCACCGGGGTGGCGCATTGCCCCTGTTCCAACTGTCGCCTTGGCTCTGGCATCGCGCCGGTGCGTGCGATGCGGGATGCGGGCGTCAAAGTGGGGCTGGGCGTGGACGGGTCGGCGTCGAATGACATTGGCAATCTGGTGGGCGAGGCCCGTCAAATGATGCTGTTGCAGCGGGTTGCCCTTGGCGCGGATGCGATGAGCGCCCGCGAGGCGCTGCGCATTGCCACCCGCGGTGGGGCAGAGGTTCTGGGCCGCGATGATTGCGGTCAGATCGCCCTTGGCAAACGCGCTGATCTGGCGATCTGGGACATGTCGGGGATCGAAGCCGCCGGCAGTTGGGATGCGGGGGCGATGCTGCTGGCGGGGCCAAACAAGGTGCGTGATCTCTTTGTCGAAGGGCGCGCCGTGGTGCGGGATGGCCATGTGGTGTCGTTCGATTTGCCGGCCGCAATTGCCCGCCAGAACACGCTGGCGCACAGGCTTATGGCATGAGGCGCCGGGATGTCCTGGCGGCGGGCTTGTGTTGGTGCGCCGCGCCGACACTGGCCGATGAACGCGCGGCTCTGAATTCGGTCAATCAATTGCGTCGTTTGCGTGGGCGGCGGGCCTTGCGGTGGTCATCGCAGCTGGTCGTCGCCGCACAGGCCCATGCCGATGATATGGCACGCGGCGGATTTTTCGCGCATCAGGGGGCGAATGGTTCTGACGTCGGGGCCCGGGTGACTGCGGCGGGGTATCGCTGGTGCGGGGTGGCGGAAAACATCGCCAAGGGCCAGACGACGCTGGATGAGGCATTGAAAGGCTGGCGCACCTCGCGGGGGCATCGGCGCAACATGATGGACCGCGAGATGACCGATCTTGGCGTTGCGCGCGGGGCGGGCAACATCTGGGTCATGGTGCTGGCGCGCGGTTGCTGAACATCGCGTTTCAGGGCCGGGTCACACCAGACATCCATTGATCCAGGTCGCACGCACGGCCCGATCGTCGCCCATCATGATGGTGGGAAACAGCGCCTCCCATGGATCATTGGCGGTGGCGACACGTTGGGCAATCGCCGGGGTCGACGCAAGGTCCAGCACCACAAGGTCCGCCGCCATGCCGGGGGCGAGATTGCCGATTTCATCGTCCAGATGCAGCGCCTTGGCCGATCCTTGTGTCGCAAGCCACATGAGTTGCGCGGCATGTAGCGGCGTGCCGACCAATTGGCCGATCTCATAGGCCGCCGCCATGGTGCGCAGCATGGAAAAGCTGGACCCGCCGCCGGTGTCGGTCGCCAACCCAACCGACAATCCGCGCGCCTTCATCGCGGCGGTGCGAAACAGACCAGAGCCGATAAAGGTGTTGGAGGTCGGGCAATGGACCAATGCCGCGCCGACCTCGGCCAGGCGATCAATTTCCCGCTCGTCCAGATGGATCGCATGACCATAGAGCCCACGTGCGCCCAAAAGCCCGTGCGCCTCGTAGGTATCAAGATAATCCCGCGCCTTGGGATAGAGCGATTTCACCCAGGCGATTTCATCGGTTTGCTCGCTCAGATGTGTTTGCATCAGACACTCCGGGTGTTCGCCCCACAGCGCCCCCATCGCCGCTAGTTGATCCGGCGTTGACGTCGGTGAAAATCGCGGCGTGATCGCATAGCGCAGCCTGTCCTGACCGTGCCAACGCTCCAGCAACGCCTTGCTGTCGTCATAGGCGCTTTGCGGCGTGTCGCGCAGATCATCCGGCGCATTGCGGTCCATACAGGTCTTGCCCGCGACCACACATTGCCCGCGTGCCTGTGCCGCGGTGAAAATCGCATCAACACTGGCGGGATGAATGGTACAGAAACTGGCCACTGTGGTGGTGCCATGTGCGGCGGTCAGATCAAGATAGCGGGTCGCGATGTCCTTGGCATAGGCCGGATCGGCAAAGCGTGCCTCTTCGGGAAAGGTATAGGTGTTCAGCCAGTCAATCAGCCGCAGGCCCCAGCTGGCAATCATCGCGGTTTGCGGGAAATGCACATGTGCATCGACAAAACCGGCACAGATCAGATCCGTACCATAAGCCACTTCCTCGGCCTTGGGGTGGCTTGCGCGCAGCGCGTCTGCGGTGCCTGTCGCCACAATCCGTCCGTCATCGACCAATACGCCGCCGTGGCGGTGCAGGGTGCAGGCCTCGGCAAAAGGCACTGAAAACGGATCTGCCCGAAAGCTGAGCGTCTGGCCGGTCAAAAGCTTCATTTTGCCACCCCTCATTGTTGAATGTTGTCGTCAATTGTGGCTTGGCAAATCTTGCCGATGTCTGCACGACAATTCCTGTGAGACCACTGTTTCTTTTTCCGACACTATCGTATGTTTCTCTAAAATCGAGCCTGCGGGGCAAAAGAAAAATCATGCAAGACCAGAGTGAAGACCTGCCCATCCACGACGAGGCGGAAGACGCCGAAAATGCCTATGTGCTGGAACGCAAGGCGGTCATGGCGATTCTCTATGCGGTTGAAACCGGAAACCGCGAGGCGCTGGTCGCGGCGATGGAACCGTTGCACGCCGCCGACATCGCCGACCTTCTGGAACAGGTCAATCCGTTTGATCGTGCGCGGCTGATCCGGCTCTATGACAAGGAATTCGACGGCGAAATCCTGTCCGAGCTGGACGAAAGCATTCGGGAAGAAGTGATTTCGGTCCTCAACCCCGAGGTTCTGGCCGATGCTGTGCGCGAGCTGGACAGCGACGATGTGGTCGATCTGATCGAGGATCTGGAAGAACCGCAACAGGCGGCGATTCTGGGCGCGCTGGAAGAACCGGACCGGGCGGCGGTCGAACAATCCATGGCCTACCCGGAATATTCCGCAGGCCGTTTGATGCAGCGCGAAGTGGTGCGCGCGCCGGAACATTGGACCGTGGGCGATGCCATAGATTTCCTGCGCAGCAGCACTGATCTGCCGGAACAATTTTATCATGTTGTGCTGGTTGATCCGCGGATGCACCCGATTGGCAATATCACGCTTGGCAAACTGATGGGCGCGCGCCGCAATGTGCCGCTGGTGGATCTGACAGAAGAGGTGTTTCGCGTCATTCCCGCCACCCAGGTCGAGGGTGATGTGGCCTATGCCTTTAACCAATATCACCTGATTTCTGCACCCGTGGTGGATGAAGAGGGCCGTTTGGTCGGCGTGATCACCATTGACGACGCGATGGCGGTTCTGGACGAAGAACACGAAGAAGACATCATGCGTCTGGCGGGGGTTGGCGAAGGCTCGCTTTCGGACAAGGTTGTTGAAACCACCAAGCAGCGCCTGCCGTGGCTGGCGGTCAACCTGTTGACGGCGGTGATGGCGTCGCTGGTGATTGCGCTGTTCGAAGGCGCAATTGCCGAATTGGTGGCGCTGGCGGTTCTGATGCCGATTGTGGCCTCGATGGGCGGCAATGCGGGCACGCAGTCGCTGACCGTGGCGGTGCGCGCGATTGCCACCAAGGACCTGACCGGCGCCAACGTCTGGCGGGTGATCCGACGCGAAGTCCTTGTTGGTCTGGTCAATGGGGTGATTTTTGCCGTCGTGATGGCGATTGTCGGCATGGTCTGGTTCGGCTCGCCGGCGCTGGGCTATGTGATTGCCGCGGCGATGGTGATCAACATGGTGATCGCCGGGTTGGCGGGCACGGTGATTCCGGTGGTGCTGGACAAGGTCGGGGTCGATCCGGCGCTGGCCTCGGGCGCCTTTGTGACCACGGTGACCGATATTGTCGGCTTCTTTGCCTTTCTTGGGTTGGCGGTTGTGGTGTTGTTGTGACCGATCTGGCCGCCCGCAAACGCGCCGCACGACAGGCGGGTTTCGCCCGGCGTCAGCTGGCCCATGAGGCCGCCGGGCCGGGCCGCGCCGGGGTCTTGTCCTCGTTGCTGGCGGGATATCGTGGCGTGCCGCTTTCGGGCTACATGGCGATGCGCACCGAGATTGATCCACTGCCCGCGATGGAAGAGGCTGCGGCACATGGCCCGGTCTGTGTGCCGGTGATCGAGACCAAGGGCGCACCGTTGAAATTTGCCCGGTGGGAACCGGGATGTGCCATGGTTGATGGCCCGTTCGGCGCGTCTGTGCCTGCGGTGCTGGACTTTATTGAACCGGAAATCGTGATTGTGCCACTGGTGGCCTTTTCGCGCAGCGGTGGCCGGTTGGGCTATGGCGGCGGGTTTTATGACCGCACGCTGGAAATGTTGCGTGCGGCGCGCCCGACACTGGCAATTGGCTTTGCCTATGCGGCACAAGAAGACCCGGACCTGCCGTTGGAGCCCACCGATCAGCCACTGGATGTGATTGTGACCGAAAAGGCCGTGATCACACCCGGCGTCTAACCTTTGCGCAGCTCCCGCCACGCCGGTTCATCTGCCGCGCGCAACCGTTCCAGCGCCGCTTCGGCGTCGGCGCGCAATGCGGCCTTGCTGTCGGATTTGACCGCTTCGATCTGCTGCACCATTGCGTCGATCTCTGGCAGGGGCGTGCCTGTGGCCTCGGACAGGGTTTGCAGCGCCTCCAGGATCTTGCCCAACTGCTTGCCATAGCTGGCCACTTCGACCTGCACCTTATGTTCGATTTCCGGCACGCCCTTGATGTCAGGGGACAGGATTCGCGGGGTAATTTCCTGGGTCACATCGCCGGAAAATGGCGCGCGGATCATCGGCGCCCAGATGTCAAAAGGGGTCAACATGCAAAATCTCTCGGTTGCGGTCGCAATGAACGGACAATGCCAGACACAATCAGGGTTGTGAATTGCACCGTCAACTCAATTATAAGTATGGATTTGGCGGATTTGCTGGCCAGAATTTCGTATTCTTCTCTTGCCGTTCTGTGTTTGTGACCCTACCCAAACGATATGCGTATACTCTTTCTTGGTGATGTGATGGGCCGTGCGGGCCGCAAAGCGGTCAGTGACCGTCTTGCCGGGCTTCGGGCCGATTGGAAGCTCGACTTTGTGGTGGTGAACGGCGAAAATGCCAGCAACGGCATGGGGTTGACCGGTGATCACGCCAAACTTCTGCTTGATGCGGGCGCCGATTGCGTCACCCTGGGCGATCATGCGTTTGATCAACGCGACATGCTGCAGTTCATCGAAAGCGAGCCCCGCGTTCTGCGCCCGATGAATTTTGCCAAGGATGCGCCGGGGCGCGGTGCGGCAATCTTTGATGCCGGTCGGGGGCGTCGTATTCTGGTGGCTCAGGCCCTGGGCCAGGTGTTCATGAAACGCCCATTTGATGATCCTTTTTCAGCGGTTGATGCAATTTTACGCAGCCACCCGCGCGGCGGCCAGGTCCAGGCCAGCCTGATTGACATGCATTGCGAAGCCACCAGCGAAAAAATGGGCATGGGCCATTTCTGTGATGGCCGCGCCAGCGTGGTTGTCGGCACCCACACCCATGTGCCCACCGGGGATGCCCAGATCCTGCCCGGCGGCACTGCGTTTCAATCGGATGCGGGCATGTGTGGTGACTATAATTCGGTTATTGGCATGGACAAAGCCGAGCCAATGCGCCGTTTCATCACCGGTATGCCCAAAGGCCGGTTCACCCCTGCCAGCGAAGAGGCGACGCTCAGCGGGCTGATGGTCGAAACCGATGACCGCAACGGCGCGGCGACGGCGGTTCATATGGTGCGTCAGGGCGGGCGTCTGCAACAATCCGGCCCGACCGTTTGATTTTCGGCAAGTAACGCGGCCCTTGCTCCTGCGGATGCAAGGGGTAAGACTATGCGCTGGGCGCGTTGAAAAGGGCCGATATGTTCAGCATTCTGGAATTGTCACCAACCTCCGAAGCCATGGCGACATTGGGCGTTGTTCTCGTGATGTTCGTTCTGTTCGTCCGAGAGGTGTATCCGACCGAGGTTGTCGCCCTGTCCGGCGCGGCCTTTTTGATGGTTACGGGGGTCTTGCCCTATGACAAAGGGCTGGAGGTTCTGTCGAACCCCGCGCCCTGGACCATCGCGGCGATGTTCATTGTCATGGGCGCGCTGGTGCGCACCGGCGCCTTGGACAGCTTTACCAAAATGGCCGACCGTCAGGCCCAATCAAACCCGAAACTGGCGATTGCCATGATGATGGCCTTTGTGGTGCTGGCCTCGGCGGTGGTGTCGAACACCCCGGTTGTCGTAGTGATGATCCCGGTCTTTGTGCAATTGTCGCGCACGCTGGGGGTCAATGCCTCCAAGCTTTTGATCCCGCTCAGCTATGGCGCGATCCTTGGCGGCACGTTGACGCTGATCGGCACATCGACCAACCTGTTGGTTGACGGTGTGTCGCGGTCGCTGGGCCAGGCCCCGTTTACCATATTCGAAGTGACGCCGCTGGCGGTGGTTCTGGTCGCCTGGGGGATGATCTACCTTCGGTTTGTTGGCCCCTATCTCTTGCCGGATCGTGACAGCATGGCCGATCTGCTGAGCGACAAAAGCCGGATGAAATTCTTTACCGAGGCCGTGATCCCGCCGGAAAGCAACCTGATCGGTCGCGAAGTGACCGGGGTGCAATTGTTCAAACGCGATGGTGTGCGGTTGATTGACGTGGTGCGCGGCGACCTGTCGTTGCGGCGCGACCTGAAAAACGTGCAGCTGCAAGTCGGTGACCGGGTGGTTCTGCGCACCCAGATGACCGAACTTCTGTCCTTGCAGCGCGATAAATCCCTGAAACGCGTGGATCAGGTCTCTGCCGTGGAAACCACCACGGTCGAGGTGCTAATCACACCGGGCTGCAAGATGGTCGGCCGGTCGATGGGGTCGATGCGGCTGCGGCGGCGGTTCGGGGTTTATCCGCTGGCTGTGCATCGTCGGAACCAGAATATCGGGCGCCAGCTGGATGAATTGGTGGTGCGGGTGGGGGATACCCTGCTGCTGGAGGGCGCCGCGGACGACATCAAACGTCTGGCAACCGAGATGGATCTGGTGGATGTCACCCAACCCTCGGCGCGGGCCTATCGGCGTGGCCATGCCCCGGTGGCCTTTGTGGCGCTGTTCGGCATCGTCGGTCTGGCGGCCTTTGGAATGGCCCCGATCTTCCTGCTGAGTTTTGCAGCCGTTGCCGTGGTGTTGCTGACGCGCTGTATCGACGCGGATGAGGCGTTTTCCTTCGTCGATGGTCGCCTGTTGTCTTTGATCTTTGCGATGCTGGCGATTGGCGCGGCGTTGGAACATTCCGGCGCGGTGGCGCTGATTGTCGATGGCGTCGCACCCTATATCGGGCTGTTGCCGGCCCCGCTGATTATCTGGGCCATCTACCTGCTGACCTCGATCCTGACCGAGATGGTCAGCAACAACGCGGTGGCGGTGGTGGTCACGCCGATTGCCATCGGTCTGGCAGGGGCGCTGGGCGTCGATCCCCGGCCGCTGGTGGTGGCTGTCATGGTCGCGGCGTCGGCCAGCTTTGCCACCCCGATCGGCTATCAAACCAACATGCTGGTCTATGGCCCCGGCGGCTATCGCTTCACCGACTTCCTAAAGGTCGGCATCCCGCTCAACCTCTCCATCGGCCTGCTGGCCAGCTTCATGATCCCGTTCCTGTGGCCGCTTCATCCATAGCGCTGAACAAATCGGCGCAGAATAACCTCAGGCTGGGTGACATCCGCCGCATGGCACATCGCAATCAGATCCTCTGCGGTGTCTGGCGGGAAATAGCCATGGTTGCGGTAAACGCGAATGCGATCTTCAAAAACCTGGCCATCGGCCTCGGGATGAAACTGCGTGGCATAGACGTTCTGGCCATACCGCACCATCTGGAACGGGCAGGGGGCAGAGGCCAGCAGATGCACACAGCCCTGCGGCAGCGATTGCAGCGCCTCCTTGTGGCCGACAAAGGCCTCAAATGTCTCCGGCAATCCGTCCAATAACGGATCTTGCCGCCCATCCTCGGTCAGTTGGCACAGGGTCGGCCCCACCGCTTCGCCATACCGCGCCTTGGAAACATCCCCGCCCAAATGTGCGCCCAATATGCCGATGCCATAACAACACCCCATAAACGGATGATCATGATCCGAAATTGCAGGCATCAAAGACAAGACCGCAGCCTCGATCCGCGCCTCAACCGGCGACTTCTTGTCCGGTGCGTCCGACACACACCCGGGCCCACCCCCGACAATCACCCCGGAAAAATCGCGCGGGTCCAGATCGCTTGGCAGATCTTCGCAATCCAGCCGAATGCGATGGCACTGCGCCTCTGCCAAACCCGCCTTGTCGCGGATTGCCGCATATTCCGCGTCCGAAGCATCCGCCTCGGGCCGCAATTGTAAGATCAGAAAATGTCCCATGCCAGCCTCTTAATCGGCGACCCCACAAAGCAAAAGTCCGCGGTGTCGTCTTCGTCTTCTTCTGTTCACAAATATCCCGGGGGAGTCCCGCAGGGACGGGGGCTGGCCCCCTTCTTCATCGCGGATCTCACAGCGGCCAGAACAGCAATATTGCCGGTACCGACACCGCGATCACCAAAATCTCCAACGGCAATCCCATGCGCCAGTAATCGCCAAAGCGATAGCCCCCGGGGCCAAGGATCAGCGTGTTGTTCTTGTGGCCGATCGGGGTCAGGAACGCCGCCGAGGCCGCCACCGCCACGCACATCAAAAACGGATCGGGCGACACATTCAAACTCTGCGCCATCTGGATGCCGACCGGGGCTGCGACAATTGCGGTTGCGGTGTTGTTCAACACATCCGACAGCGTCATGGTCACCACCATCAGGACGGTCAGCACCGCCCAAACCGGCCAGCCCTCGGTAAAGCCAACCAAAGCCCCGGCAATCAATTCGGTGCCGCCGGATGTCTCCAGCGCGGCGCCAAGCGGGATCATCGACCCCAAAAGCACCACAACCGGCCATTCGATATGATCATAAAGCTCGGCCAGGGGCAGGATTTTCAACAACACATAGGCCACAACCACCAGCCCCAGCGCCACCGGCAGATAGATCAGGCCGAAACTGGCCGCGGCCACTGCGCCGGCAAACAATCCGATTGCCATCCAGGTCTTGGAATTTTCGGTCACCGCCAAACCCCGGTCCGCTAGCGGCAAGACGCCCAGCCATTCCACAACCGTAGGCCCGCTTTCACGCGGGGCGAGCAGCAACAGAATATCCCCTGGTTCGATTTCCGTGCGCTGCATCTGTTTGGTAATCCGGCGGCCCTTGCGCGAAATCCCCATCAAAATGGTCCGGTGCCGCCAGACCAGACCAACGGATTGCACGGTCTTGCCCACAAGGCGAGAGGTGTCGGGGACGACCACTTCAATCAGGGTCAGCCCTTCGGAATCCGCCTTCAGCAGCTCCTCTCGCTTCTCGTCGGAAAAGGCCAGATCAAGGGTCGAGCGGAATTCGTCCAGCGCATCTGGTGTCGCCTCCAGCACCAGCGCATCCCCGGCTTCGATCAGGGTGTTCAAAACCGAGCCATAGCGCCGCTTGCCATCGCGAATCAGCCCGACAATGGCCACATCGGATTTGTCGGCAACCTCACGCAGCTCGCGCACACGCTGGCCGACAATCTTGTTGTCCGCCGGCGCGGTCAATTCCGCAATGTAGGGCTCCAGCTCGCCGGCCTTGCTCAGGGCGTCTTCGCGCAGCGGGATTAACCGCCAACCGATCAACGCCACGAACAACAATCCCGCCAGCGCCGCCACGCCACCGACCGGGGCAAAATCGAACATTGCAAAAGGTGTGCCCAGGGTCTCGCCCCGGATCGAGGCGATGATGATATTCGGCGGGGTGCCGATCAAGGTGACCATGCCGCCAAGGATGGTGGCAAAGCTGAGCGGCATCAGCGATTGCGCCGGACTGCGCCCGGCCTTGCGGGCGGTCTGAATATCGACCGGCATCAACAGCGCCAGGGCCGCGACATTGTTCATGAATCCCGACAGCACCGCACCAACCCCGCCCATGATGGCGATATGCGCGCCAAGCGCCCGGCTCTGATCCACCAGCGTGCGGGTGATCAGCAACACTGCACCCGACCGCACCAACCCGGCCGAGACCACCAGCACCAGCGCCACGATCAAGGTCGCGGGATGGCCAAAGCCGTCAAAGGCATGTTTGGTTTCGACCACGCCAAACACCACGCCCAGAAGCAGGGCGGAAAAGGCGACGATGTCATAACGAAACCGCCCCCAGAGCAAGAATCCGAAGACAGCCCCGAAGAGCGAAAAGAGAATGATCTGGTCCGTGGTCATGGCGTGGCCTCCTGTCGCCACTTGACCCTTTCCCCGCGCCAACCGCAACCGGCTTGCGAACAGAGGCTGTGCTGGATTATAGACATGCCTGATCAGCAGATATTATATGAGGCAGCCATGGCCGGCCATTCAAAATGGGCAAATATCCAACACCGCAAGGGTCGCCAGGATGCGGCCCGTTCGAAATTGTTTTCGAAATTGTCAAAAGAAATCACCGTCGCCGCCAAGATGGGCGATCCTGACCCGGACAAGAACCCGCGCCTGCGGTTGGCGGTCAAGGAAGCCAAATCGCAATCCGTGCCAAAGGATGTGATCGACCGCGCGATCAAGAAATCGCAAGCGGCAGAAGGCGATGAATACGAAGAAATTCGCTATGAGGGTTATGGCCCCGGCGGCGTTGCCGTGATTGTCGAGGCAATGACCGACAACCGCAACCGCACCGCGTCGACTGTGCGGTCGACCTTTACCAAGGCGGGCGGCAATCTGGGCGAGACCGGTTCTGTCGGTTTCATGTTCGAGCGCAAGGGCGAGGTGATCTATCCCGCGTCGGTCGGCGACAACGATACGGTCATGATGGCCGCGATCGAAGCCGGGGCCGAGGATGTCGAAAGTTCCGAGGATGGTCATGTGGTGTATTGCGCCGATACCGACCTCAATGACGTGGCCACCGCGCTTGAGGCCGAGCTGGGCGAATCGGATTCGACCAAGCTTATCTGGAAACCCACCACCACAACCGAGCTGGATCTGGATGGGATGCAGAAGTTGATGCGCCTGATTGATGCGTTGGAAGACGATGACGACGTGCAGCGTGTCACCGCCAACTTTGATGCGTCTGACGAGGTGATGGAACAGCTGTAATTGGTGGTTTTCCGTCCGCAATCGCGCCATTAACATCTGCCCGCCTGTTGGCGGACAGGGCGAACGGACCCCCAACCTGACCTTCCCCCGGACCCGGGGGAAGGGACATTCGGATGTCTGGACCCAGACACATGCCGGGTGGTCTGATTGGCTGGCGTGGCGGCGGTCTGTGGCGGCCATGGCGGTGTATTCCGGTTGCAGGGCGGCGGCGGCTGACGCAGGGTTGAGAGATGGAAAACGCGCAAGGCTATCCCAGAGTGGCAACGATGGGGGTGACGGCGATGCTGGTCACCTTTGGCGATACGCCGCAGGGGGGCGCCAACCGCGCGGCGCGCGCGTTTCGGGCGGCGGTGGATGCGGCGGGCTGGAATGGGGTTGAAGAGACCACCGTTTCGTTGACCTCGACGATGGTGTCCTTTGATCCGCTGCGGATCAGCCATGCAGAGATCCGGTTACTGATAGACCGCTTGCTGGCGGAGCGGGATTGGGGCGCGGTGCCGAACACGGGCGGGCGCCATTGGCGAATTCCCGCGGTGTTTGGCGGGGCCGCCGGCCCGCAACTGGCAGAAGCTGCGGCGCTGGCCGGGGCGGATGAGGCGGGGGCGATTGCCGCCTTTTGCTCTGCACCGATAGAGGTTCTGACGCTCGGGTTTGCACCGGGCCAGCCCTATCTCGGGATGTTGCCGGACAATTGGGACATTGCACGCCAGACCGCCCTGACACCTCAGGTGCCGCAGGGGGCAATTGTGGTCGCGGTGCGTCAGCTGATCATCTTTACCAATCCGGCGCCAACCGGGTGGCGCCATGTCGGCCAATGTGGATTTCGCACGTTTCAGCCCGATGCCTCGCCGCCGATGGCCTTGCGGGCCGGCGATCAGGTGAGCTTTTTGCCGGTGTCCGAGGCGGAACTGGCCGCACATATTGCAGCTGACAGCAGCGGCATGGCCGGTGCCAGCGTCGAGGCCATCCCATGAGCCGCCATTCCACCGGACAGCTTTTGGTGCATCAGGCCGGGCCGGGGCTGACGGTCCAGGATTTGGGCCGCCCCGGCTGGTTGGCGCAGGGGTTGGCGCGTGGTGGGGCGGCCGATCGGCTTGCACTGGCAGAGGCAGAGGCGCTTTTGGGCGCGCCGGGAGCCGCACTTGAGATGGCGGCGGGGGGCGGGGTGTTTTCTGTTGACCGTCCCGCCCGCATTGCCCTGACCGGCGCGCCGATGGCGGCGGATGCCGACGGTCAGCGGCTGGTCTGGAACGCGAGTCATATGCTTGCGCCGGGGGGCTGTTTGACGCTGCGGCCATTGGGCGTTGGGGTCTACAGCTATCTTTCGGTTGGCGGTGGTCTTGTCACGCCGACCGTGATGGGCGCGCGTGCGACGCATTTGATTGCCGGGCTGGGCCGGCCAATTGCGGCGGGTGATACGCTTGCGCTGGGCGACGATCCCGGCGGGCCGGTGGCGCAGGTGCTGCCCGATCCGGCGCGGTTTGGCGGCGGCGAGCTGCGGTTTGTGCATGGATTTCAAAGTCATTTGTTCGACCCAGAGGTGCGGGCTGCGTTTGAAACCACGCAGTTTCTGCGCGATGCGCGCGGCAATCGCCAGGGCGTGGCGCTGATCGCGGGCGCGGCGCGGTTTGCCGCCAAAAGCGGGCTGACCATCCTGTCCGAACCGATCTTGCCCGGTGATATTCAAATGACCGGGGATGGCGTGCCCTATGTGCTGTTGGCCGAGTGTCAGACCACCGGCGGCTATCCCCGGATTGGCACGGTGATCCCGCCGGACCTGCCAATTGTGGCCCAGGCCGCGCCCGGCGCATCACTGCGGTTTCGTCGTATTTCCGTAGAAGAAGCCGTGACAGAGATGCAGCGAGAGGCGACAAGCCGCGCGGCGCTTGCACGTCAGCTCCGTCCTTTGGTGCGCGATCCTTCGGTGGCGGATCTGCTGTCACATAACCTGATCTCCGGGATTTGGCCCACGGCGCAAGACGGTCAGGAAGATGGATTTCCGGGATGACGGGCTGCACCGCCCCCGGCGCCAGAGTGTAGTCTGGCCAAGGCGGCCAAAGACCGCCAAACTGCGCGCAAATCATCAAAGATCATCTAAGGGCGACCCCCCCGGAGGCGAAACATGAGCGGATCAGACAAAGAAGTGGCGATGCATCGCCTGACACTGGCCCTTGTCGGGGCATGTGCCGGATTGGCGGCCTGGTTTTTCGGCGAATTGGCCGAGACGATGTTCCATCGCCCGCGGCTGTTTCTGTTCACCGTGACGGCGGTCATGGGCGGTTTCGGGCTGTTTCTCGGGATTGTCGGGCCATTGCGTTGGGCTTCGGCGGCGTTGGGGGCCGCAGTGATGGCGGTGTTGATCGCCGGGTTGATGACCTGGGACACCACCGGGTTTGACACGTTGGAGCCGTTTTTTGACAGCGGTTTGCCCTTCTCCGCGATGGCGCTGTTGCTGTTCGTTGGAACGCCTTTTGTCTCTGCCGCGTTGCAACGAACGGGGGGCTGGCGGGACTATGCCCTGTTGTTTGATACGGCGTGGGCCATTTTGGTGCGGTATCTGGCGGCCTGGCTGTTTACGGCGGTGGTCTGGGGGATTGTGTATCTGTCGGATGCGCTGTTCGAAATCGTCGGGGTGACGGTCATTGATGACCTGCTCGAGCTTGATCCGGTGCCTTTTGCGCTGACGGGGATGTTTCTGGGGCTGGCAATGGCGATCATGCACGAGCTGCGGGACTATGTGTCGCCGTTTCTGGTGTTGCGGCTGTTTCGGGTGATCCTGCCGGTGTTGACCCTGGTGGTGGCGGTGTTTCTGATTGCGCTGCCCCTGCGCGGCATGGATCAGCTTTTCGGCAGCCTGTCTGTGGCGGCGACGTTGATGGCGGTGGCGATTGCCGCGATCACATTGGTGACATCGGCGCTTGATCGCAGCCCAGAGGACATGGTGCGCGCGCCGCTGATGCGCGGCGCGGCGCGGATCATGTGCCTGTTGTTGCCTTTGCTCTGTGCGGCGGCGGCCTGGGCGGTTTGGTTGCGGGTGGATGCCTATGGATGGACACCGGCGCGGGTGGCGGCGGCGTTCAGCGCCGGTTTGTTGCTGGTGTATGCGCTGGCCTATGCGGGGTCGGTGCTGTTGCCCGATTGGGCCGGGCGGATTCGCCAGACCAACCTTTTCATGGCTTTGGCGGTCCTGGCGCTGTCTGCGCTTTGGTTGACGCCGATCTTGAATGACACGGCAATCTCGACCCAATCCCAGGTGAGCCGGTTCAAGGCTGGCAAAGTGACGGTTGACGATGTGGCGCTTTGGGAAATGAAAAATGATTGGGGCCGGGCCGGCGCAGCGGGGCTGGCAGAGTTGCAGGCCCTTGCGGACGCGGGCGCGCACCCGGCAGCCAGCGACCTGTCCCTGGCCTTGCAGCGGTTGACGGAAACAGACAGCAGGTTCGTGTTTGAGCGTGACCGCAATCGACGCAAGATCACCGAAAATGACATGACAGAATTGTTGGACCAGATCGTGGTCTTTCCCGAGGGCCAGTCGATCACCGCAGAGGAACTGCGCAGTTTGCAGCCGCATATTCACCAGCAACTGACCGAAAGCTGTCCGCTGGCCGATGCGGAGGGGCCCGGATGTGTCATGATCCTTGACGATTTGAACCCGCATAAGCCGGGGCAGGAAGGGGTGTTGCTGCAACGCACCGCTGCGGATGAAGGGGTCAAGGTTCAAACCCTGTACCGGCGCAACGGCGGGCTGGAAACGGGCGGTGGCCTGTTTGTCGATGTCAGTGGGGCGGCCCTCTCTGCCCAAAGTGCGGCGCTGATTGCTGCGATGAACTCTGGCGAGATTCGGATCGAACCCAGCCAGACCCAAATGATTACCTTCGGCGGGATCAGTGTAATTCCCTAGGATTTTAGATGTTGGGAGAACATTAACCGATAGGCGGCCATGGTGTGCCCAAAGGAGGCAGGTCATGCATGGACTGATCAATCGCGCGATCCAATGTTTTTATCGCGACACCTATGGTGCGTTGGCCTGGGGTGAGGTCGTGCGGCAATTGGATCTCGATTTTTCGGATTTCGAGCCGATGCTGCATTATGACAGCGCGCTGACACATCGCATGGTCGATGAAATGGCCGCCGCCCTGGGCAAAGAGCGTGAGGCCGTATTGGAAGATGTCGGAACCTATCTGATTTCCAACCCCGAGGTCGAAGCGCCACGGCGCTTGCTGCGCTTTGGTGGCGTGACATTCCTGGATTTTCTGCATTCTCTGGATGATCTGCCTGACAGGGCGCGTTTGGCGGTCGAGGATCTGGAACTGCCGCTTCTGGAATTGCGCGATCACGGGGCAAACCAGTTCAGCCTGTTGTGTTCCGGTGATCTGATGGGCTTCGGGCATGTGTTGGTCGGGGTTTTGCGTGCGATGGCCGATGATTATGGCGCCTTGGTGTTCCTGGAACACACCGGTGTGTTTCACGGCGCCGAGGTCATTGAAATTACCCTGATCGAAGCCGCTTTTGCGGAAGGGCGAAGTTTTGAGCTGGGTGTTGCCCGGGCGGAGGGGCAGTAATGGGACCCAATTGCGACATGTTGGATATGTTCTGTCCGATGCACCTGACGCTGGACCGGGCTGGGCATATTGCCCATGTCGGCCCCACATTGGCGAAATTGCGCCCAGATCAAATCTTGGTCGGGCAACGGTTTCTGGAAGTATTCGAACTGCGCCGACCCCGCAGTGTCGAGGCGATGGCCGATCTTATGGCCCATGCCGGCACCAAGCTGAATCTGCGGTTTCGCGATGGCCAGCAGACCGGATTGGTCGGCGTTCTGGTTGCGCCGCCGGATTTTGGTGGCGGTGCGGTGATCAACCTATCCTTCGGGATCTCGGTGGTTGATGCGGTGGGGGATTACGCCCTGACCGGTGCTGATTTTGCCGCAACCGATCTGACCATTGAAATGCTCTATCTGGTCGAGGCAAAGTCCGCCGCGATGGAGGCGTCTCGCAAGCTGAACCTGCGGTTGCAGGGGGCCAAGATCGCCGCCGAAGAACAGGCCTTCACCGATACATTGACCGGATTGAAAAACCGCCGGGCGATGGATCACGTCCTGTCGCGCGCGGCCTCTGGCGGCGGGCGGTTTGCGCTGGTGCATTTGGATCTCGACTTCTTCAAAGCGGTGAATGACACCAAGGGTCACGCCGCCGGTGATCACGTATTGCAGGAAGTGGCGCGCATTCTGGTGGAAGAAACCCGAACCGAAGACACGGTCGCGCGTGTGGGGGGCGATGAATTCGTGCTGCTGATGTCGGGGCGGATGAACCGCAAGCGGCTGGCGCGCATATCCGAACGTCTTGTCGAACGGTTGGAAAAGCCAATTGTCTTTGGCGAAGACACCTGCCAGATTTCTGCCAGTATCGGCATTGTCCTCAGTGAGGATTACGCCGAACCCGATATTGCGCAAATGCAGGATGACGCTGATTTTGCGCTTTATGCCTCGAAACACCGGGGGCGGGCCTGTCATACTTTTTACGACCTTTCGCTGCGCAATGCGGCCTTTGCCGGCGCCGCGCCGCCCAGCAGCCGTGGGGACAACACATCAAACTAGGGTATTCCGGTGATCCGCCCACCCGCCTGTTTTCCTGCGCGTTCTGCGGTCGGCTTCGGGGCCTCAATCGGCGCTTGGGCCTTGCGCGGGCGATGATAACCTGACAGAAAACCTCGGATGCAAACCGCACCCGCCATATCCACATCCCAGCGTCAGGGTGAGTCGCTTTCGATCCTGAAAACTGCGGCCATGGTTGTGGCGATGCTGTGCCTGTTGCCATTGCTTGCCGTGACAATTGCGGCGGTCACAGGCGGTTTGGACACTCTCTCCCATCTGCTGGAAACGGTTTTACCGCAGTATATCGGCAACACGCTAGTTCTGGTTGCCGCGGTGGCCGGAGGCACCTTGGCGGTTGGCACCGGCGCGGCCTGTTTCGTGACAATGACCGAATTTCGCGGCCGCCGCTTCTTGGAAATCATGCTGGTCGTGCCGCTGGCCTTTCCGGCCTATGTGCTGGCCTATGCCTATACCCATTTGCTCGACCATCCCGGCATTGTCCAATCGGGCTTGCGTGACCTGATGGACTGGGGCCCGCGCGATTATTGGTTCCCCGAAATCCGAAGCCTGGGCGGCGCGGCGATCATGCTGATCCTGGTGCTCTATCCCTATGTCTACCTTTTGGCCCGCACCGCGTTCCTTGGCCAAAGCGCCAGCACGTTTCACGCGGCCCGTGCGCTGGGCAAACCGCCATTACACGCCTTTCTTCTGGTCACATTGCCCATGGCGCGCCCGGCCATTGCGGCGGGGGTCCTGCTGGCCACGATGGAGACCATCGCAGACTACGGTACGGTGTCCTATTTCGGTGTGCCGACCTTTGCCACTGGCATCTACACCAGCTGGTTCAACATGGCGGATCGTGCCGCGGCAGCGCAGCTCTCGCTTGGTCTGCTGGCCTTTGCTCTGACGCTCGCCGTGCTGGAACGGCGGTCGCGCGGGGCGGCGAAATACCACAGTGGCCAGCGGCTGGAACGGCTGACCCGGCTGAAATTGCACGGCATGGCCGAAGGCGCGGCCTGGGTCCTCTGTGCGACACCGGTGGTGCTTGGGGCCCTTGTGCCGATTGTCGCTCTTGTTGTCATGGGGCAGGGCTCTGGTCAGGATCTGTTCAGCCGCCGCTATATCGGATTCCTGCAGAATTCGCTGACCTTCGCAACCACGGCGGCGGTTTTGACGGTCATGGCGGCGGTGGCGTTGGGCTATTACCAGCGGGCCGCACAATCCGGTGCCGCGCGCTGGGCGTTGCACATCGGGCGGATGGGATATGCTGTGCCGGGCGGGGTCATCGCGGTGGGGCTGATGGTGCCCTTTGCCGCCTTTGACAATGCGCTGGATGCGGTGATGCGTGACTGGTTCAACCTCTCGACCGGGCTGTTGTTCACCGGGTCGATCTGGGTGTTGGTCTTTGCCTATATGATCAGGTTTCTCGCGGCGGCCATTGGCGCCTATGAAGGTGGGCAAAGTGCGATCAATCCTAACCTCGACGCCGCGGCCCGGGTGCTTGGCCAGACATCGTATGGCACCCTGCGCCGGGTGCATCTGCCAATCCTGACGCCCTCGCTTCTGACCGCTTTGCTGATCGTCTTTGTCGACGTGATGAAGGAATTGCCCGCGACGCTGATCCTGCGCCCGTTCAATTTCGACACCCTTGCGGTACAGGCCCATCGGCTGGCGGCGGATGAACGGCTTGAGGGGGCCGCGGTGCCCAGTCTGGTGATTGTCGCAGTCGGGCTTCTGCCGGTGATCTTGCTGTGTCGCCGGGTTGGGCGGCAATAAGCCGGCCCCAAGCCACCGGGCACCCATTCCGCAATCACGCGGCTCTATTCATCTGACCAAAAATATCCCGGGGGGTGCGGGGGGCTGGCCCCCCGTCTGAACCAGCGGGCGTTGCGCGGTGATTCTGCTGGGCTTTGGACCGGCCTTTTGGGCGGTGCTTTCGCTAGACAAAAACGCCCCGCCTGTTGCCAGGCGGGGCGTTTGTTCGCAAATCGACGTCCGGGTTATTCCCAGCCGGCTTCGTTGAACAATTTCTGCGCTGTCGGGTTTTGCTCTCCGAGCACCGACAGGTTCAGATCATCTGCGCGGAACAGGCCAAGCCGTGCCGGAACTTCCGCCAGTGCAATGCCGGGAACCGCCGCATATTCGTTGTTCTGATTGGCGAAATAGGCCTGCGCGTCATCGGTGGCGAGGTATTCCAGAAACGCCACCGCATTGTCCCGGTTGGGGGCATTTACCGCAACGCCAGCGGCTGCCACGTTCACATGTGCGCCACGGTCGGATTGGTTGGGGAACACCCAGCCGATGTTTTCAATGCCATCCGACAGACCGTCAACACCACTCGCAAGACCGCGCAGGAAGTAATAGGTGTTGGTCACCGCAATTTCGCATTCGCCCGACACGATGCCGCGCAGCTGGTCGGTATCACCGCCCTGGGGGTCACGCGCCATATTGGCTACAACGCCTTTGGCCCAGTCCAGCGCAGCCTCTTCGCCATTGGCGTCAATGATCGACGCCATCAGCGACTGATTGTACACATTGCTCGACGACCGGATGCAAACCTGGCCTTCATAGGCGGCGTCGGTCAGATCTTCGTAGGTCAGCGGCGGGTTTTCGACGTCATTTTTGTCATAGAAAATGATCCGTGCACGTTGCGAAAAGCCGAACCAATGCCCGTCGGGGTGACGCAGATGCGCAGGGATACGGGCGTCCAGCACGTCAGAGTCGACAGCCTGCAACAGACCGGCCTCATCCGCGCGCCAGATGCGTCCGGCATCAACCGTCAGAAAGACGTCAGCGGGTGAATTTGCGCCTTCGGCGGTCATCCGCGCGATCAGCTCGTCGGCATTGGCTTCGATCCGGTTGACCTCGATCCCGGTCTGTTCGGTGAAGGCCTCATAGAGCGACTCGTCATTGTCGTAGTGACGCGACGAATAGATATTGACCGAACCTTCGGCCAGAGCTGCGCTGGCAACGGTGAGGGCAAGGATTGACGTTAGGGCCGTCCGGGTCATCGGGCTCTCCTGTTTGATGAATTCTTACTGAAATACTCAGTATTAAATTGGCTTCGCTGTCGCAACAGTAATCTGACTAATTTTATTGGTTTATCGCGGCATCGGTGGTTTTGGTGGATGCAAAACATCACCGGGGAGTTATTGTCGCCGTGGTCGGCTGCGCGTGGTCACGCGCATCTATCTGACTTTAAACCAAATACTTCGGGATTGCGCTGTGGCGATCCCAAGGTGGGCCAGTTCGGGCCAGGGCGGGCGAGTGTGGACCAGTGCCCAGAACACAATGGGTTTACATCTTTCTTGGTGGTGGGGGCCGTGTCCTGGCATTGGGGCGGGGCATCCTGAGGTGATCCGGGCTTTCTGCTTGACGCCTTCGCCACACATATGGACAAGCAATTGGACTTGAACCTGGACCTGGACGGGGCTTTCCCACCCAGCCTGTCCCAAAACATCGGCAAGGTAGCGGAACACATGGATGCACAGGCGGCACTGGCGGGATTTGCCTTGGGGTTTTCGCTGATCTTGGCGATCGGCGCGCAGAACGCATTTGTGTTGCGTCAGGGCCTGCGCGGGGCGCATGTGCTGGCCGTGGTGCTGGCCTGTGCGGTCAGTGACGCGGCGCTGATTGCGGCCGGGGTTGCGGGGTTTGGCGCCCTGGCCGAGGCGGTGCCGCTGTTTGAAACCGTGATGCGTTGGGGCGGGGCGGCTTTTCTTGTCTGGTATGGTGCGCGCAATTTCCGGGCGGCGCTGGCGGGGGGCAGTGCGCTTATGGATCAGGGCGACACCACGCAATCGCTGCGCGCGGCGGTGCTGACCTGTCTGGCGCTGACCTGGCTTAATCCACATGTCTATCTGGATACGGTGGTGCTGATTGGGTCGATTTCGGCGCAATACGAAGACAGATTGGCCTTTGCCTTGGGGGCGATGTCCGCCAGTTTCGTGTTTTTCTTTTCGCTCGGCTATGGTGCGCGGGTGTTGCGCCCGTTGTTTACCTCGCCCCGCGCCTGGCAAGTGTTGGATGTGGTGGTGGGTCTGACAATGTGGGTGATCGCGGCAAAGTTGATTTTTGGCTGATCTCTCTTGCAAGTTCCGGCTGTGCCGGTCTTGATGCGCGTCATGACAGGCATGAAATCAAATCCGGTTGCCGGGACACTTTGGATGCTGGTCACCGGGCTTTGTTTTGTCGCGGTGACGGCGCTTGTGAAATACCTCGACAATGCTGTGCCCGCAGCCGAGGCGGCATTCCTGCGCTATCTTCTGGGCCTGGTGTTTCTGGTGCCAATGGCCAAGACCCTGCTGGCCACAAGGATGAGCAGGCGGCAATGGTCGCTGTTTGCGGCGCGCGGCGGGGTGCACACCCTGGGTGTGATCCTGTGGTTCTTTGCGATGACGCGCATTCCAATCGCCGAGGTGACGGCGATGAATTACCTGTCGCCGGTTTATGTCACCATCGCGGCCGCCTTGTTTCTAGGGGAAACCCTGGCCAAGCGGCGGATCATTGCGGTGGCCGTCGCCCTGCTTGGGGCGCTGATCATCCTGCGCCCCGGATTTCGCGAGGTGAACCCCGGCCATCTTGCCATGCTGGGCACGGCGATGTTGTTTGCGGTGTCTTACCTGATTGCCAAAATCGTCGCGGATGAGGTTTCGCCGTCGATGGTGGTGGGCATGCTGTCGGTGACCGTGACCATCGGCTTGGCGCCCTTTGCCTTTGCCGTGTGGGTTACGCCGGATCTCTGGACCCTTTTGACCTGTTTCGGGATCGCCTGTTTTGCCACGGGCGGGCATTTCGCCATGACATTGGCTTTTCGCTCTGCACCTTTGACCGTGACCCAGCCGGTGACGTTCCTGCAATTGGTCTGGGCGGTGCTTTTGGGGGCGGTGGTCTTTGGCGAACCGGTTGACCCGGTTGTGGTCCTTGGCGGTGCGTTGATCCTTGCATCGGTGGTGTTCATCACGCTGCGCGAGGCGCAGTTGAAACGCCGTGCGGTCACGCCCGGGGTCAATGCGCCCAAGACCTGAGGCTTGGCTGTTTAGCCCTGAACCTCGGTCAGGAGCTGGCCAATGTGGTCGGAAATGTCACGGGCGGGCACACTGGCCTCGCGCACGAGATGGTCAAAATGCGTGGTGATCGCCCGCACCCGGTCAACATGGCGAAACGTCAGATAGTTGCTGCCAAGATAGATCACCGCCTGTAGCGGGCCAAAGATGGTCAGCGGCGCGGAATAGAGCCTGCGGGCGTCAAACAACGACATCCGCAAACGGGGATAGAGCTGGCGGGTCAAACGCTGAAGGCGCTCCAATTGTTCCAGCCGCACATCCAGCGCCAGCCCGGCGTAATATCCGGTGGCCCGGGCAAAACTGTCGATCTCGTACAATGGCACCGCCATTTCGTAATCCGAGGCTGAGTCGCGCATCCAGTCCAGCCGCTCGTTCGAGGCGGTGATCGCCTGTTCGGCTGTGCGCCCAAGGTGCGGCGTGAATTCCCACGACAGCACCGCGCGGGTTTTCAACATGTCGGGCAGGGCGGTGGGCACATGGCGGATCTTGTAGCCGTCGGCCTCGCGGTGCCAATCGAAAATCTGCTCATCCACCAGGGCGCGCGGCGCTTTGGTGATGTGAAAGGCATTGGCGACGATATGGGCCGCACTTTCCGGGCGATCAGACAGCCCCAGAAGCCAATCGGCGGACACCCCCAGCGCGCGGGCGCATTCCGCCACGACCTGGGCGTTGGGCAGGCGCGCCCCGGACCCGGACAAAAGCTGGGACACTGTGGACCGGTCGACGCCGATGTCGCGTGACAGGGCGCTTTGGTTTGATCCGGCGCGGGTCATCGCCTCTTCCAATCGGCTGCGGAACAGGTGGGCACGGTCACGTTTGTCGATTTTTGTATTCATGTGGTGATAATTATCACAGATGCTGAATTTTGTTAATCACATTCAGAATGTTCCACAACCATTGCGCCCAGTAGCAAGGAGGCACAGCACAACAACAGGAGGATGCAATGGAAACCAAGCAACGCACATTGGTAAAAGGGGTTCTTTGGATCTTGATGGGTTTGGTGGTGATGAGCCTTGTGGGCATCGCATTCACCGGGTCAATGGCGGTTGGCGGCACAATGGCGCTGGTCAATTCCGGCATCGGCTTTGTCACCTATGTGCTCTATGAACGGCTTTGGGCCGGAATTGGCTGGGGGCGCCGCGCCTGATCGCGTCATTCCGGCGATAAGCCTCTGGCCTATCGCGCGGTTTCTGCGCAGATAGGCGCATGGACCTTTGGATATTCGTGACCCTTGCAGCGGCTTTTTTTCAAACGCTGCGTTTCATACTGCAAAAACACCTCAGCGCCGCCGCCCTGTCTGCGGCGGGGGCGACATTTGCGCGGTTTGTCTATTCCGCGCCATTGGTGGCGCTTGGGGTCGCGGCCTATCTCTGGATCGGGGACACAGCGCTGCCAGCGATTTCTGCCCGGTTCTGGCCTTATGCCATTGCCGGCGGGGTGTCGCAGATCCTTGCGACGGTCTGTGTCGTCATGCTGTTCAAATCGCGCAATTTCGCGGTTGGCATCACCTTCAAAAAGACCGAGGTCATCCAAACCGTATTGGTTGGACTGGTGGTCTTGGGCGAAGGGGTGTCGCCGTTGGGATTTGGCGCAATCCTGGTTGGTCTGATCGGGGTGTTGGTGTTGTCGGTCACGCCGGACACCGCCGTGTCATGGCGCAATCTGGGCAATCGCGCCGTGGCGCTGGGGCTGACGTCGGGGCTGTTTTTTGCCATTTCCGGCGTCACCTATCGCGGGGCCACTCTGGAAATCGCCAGCGATGATCCCCTGTTGCGCGCCGGTGTGGCCCTGGCGATTGTTACTGCGATGCAAACCTGCGCCATGGCGGTCTGGTTGGGCTGGCGCGAGCCGGGCGAAGTGGCGCGCGTTTTGCGCGTGTGGCGCATTGCGGGGCTGGTTGGCGTGACGTCGATGTTGGGGTCACTTGGGTGGTTCACGGCCTTCACCCTGCAAAACGCGGCTTACGTGAATGCCCTGGGGCAGGTGGAATTGGTGTTTTCCATTCTTGCGACCGTGTTCGTGTTTCGGGAAAAGATTTCCAGCCGCGAGATGCTGGGAATTTCGTTTCTGGCGGTGTCGATTCTGGCGCTGGTGATGGTGGCCTAGGGGCCGTCAAGGCCGCACCATCACGATGGCATCGGCTGGCCCCGCAGGCGCAGGAACAGGCTTTGTTCATCGTCGTTGCGGAAAAACGGCACCGATTTCGGCGGCGCCGGATCATCAAGGCGCGCGGCGACTTCGGCCAGAACGACCTCGGTGATGAACGGCAGATCCAGGGCGCGCACCTCGTCCAGCGCGGCCCAATGCAGGTGGCTAAGCTCGTCACAGGCGGCAGAGAAATCATCAAGATCCGAAGCGATGTCACCGGCATCAATCAAAAAGAAACGCGCATCAAAGCGGCGCGGACGGCCCGGCGGTGTGATGGCCCGAAACACGAATTGCAGCGGCGCTGCATCCGGCAGCAGGCCCTGCTCGGCAAAGGCCTGCCATTCGTCGGGCGCATCGCCGTGCCATTTTCCGGGCAAGCCCAGCAGCAGGCCGGTTTCTTCCCATAATTCACGGATCGCCGCCGCGCCGATGGCGTGGGTGCGGTCGTCTTCACAATCCTCGCGCAGGCGGTCCACGCAGGGCAGGGCAAGCGGCCGCGCCAGCGGCACATCGCCGTCCGCCGCATCAACCGCCCCCCCGGGGAAGACGAATTTATTCGGCATAAAGGCCGCCTTGTCCCCACGCTGGCCCATCAACACCTTGGGCGCAGTCGTGCGGTCGCGCAGCACGATAACCGTGGCGGCATCCCGAATGCGGGTCTTGTCGGTGGTGGTGCTGTCCATCCTGTCCCCTTAGGGGCCAGTGGCCCCAATGCGCCCGTCCACGGGCGTGTCATCGTCCTGCCGGCCAAAGCCATGCATGCGCTTCACCCATTGATAGGCGACAACCGCGCCTTTGAGTCTGGGCAGAAGATAAAGCGACAGCGCGACGCTTCCAACGGCAAAGATCGTGAACAACATCATCGGATCCGGGCGATAGGCCGTAAAGGCCACCAGCAGCAGCGGTGCCATCAAATGCCCGACAATCAGGATCGTCAGATAGGCCGGCCCATCGTCGGCGCGATGGTGATGCAGCGGTTCGCGGCAGACCACACAGGTGTCACGCACCTTCAGATAGCCTGACAGCAGCGGACCGTTGCCGCACTTGGGGCATTTGCACCGCCACCCTTTCCAGAGCGTCGGCCAAAGATCGCGTTCCGCAGCGGGTTTGGCGGCGGGCGTGTTCATGTCTTCGAGGTGAACTGTCGTCATCGTATCATTCTCCAATGCGGCAACCCTAGGCCAGGTTCGACGTAATGGACATGCGGCAAAACATACGTGTGGTGGCATGTCGCGGTCACGCCCTCGTGATCAAAAAATTTTCCAACCCTGCGACGGAACCGGCAGCACCACGCGTTTGACTGTCAGATCGCGGGCCAAACGGGCCATGTGATCAATACAGGAAACGAAAGGAAACCAAGATGAGCAAGACACGCAGCACACTGATCGGATCGGTCCTCGTCGCCGCGATTGCGCTCAGCGTTCCGGCAACTGGCGCGCTGGCCAAAGGCGGCGATCATGGCCGCATGGGCGGCTTTCATGGCGCGGCCGGAATGACGTTTGAGGATTTCGATCTTGATAGCGACGGCAGCCTGACCAAGGAAGAGCTGAAGAACATCGCGCAGGTCCGCTTCAACAAGTTGGACAGCGATGGCGATGGTCAGTTGAGCGCCGCCGAGCTTGAAGCCGCCGCGGAGGCGAAACGCGCCGCGCGCTTCACCCGCATGATCGACCGGATGGACAGCGACGGCAACGGCACGCTGAGCGCCGAAGAAATGCAGGCCGGTCAGGACAAGATGCGCAAAGGCGGCAAACAGGGCCACGAACATGCGCGCGGCAAAAACGATGAACGCGGCAAAGATCACCGCATGGGCAAACGTGACGGCGAGCACCGGGGTGAACACCGTGGCGAAATGCGCGGCGGCGAAATGCGCGGTGGCGACCGTCAGGACCGTCGTGAAGCGCGCGGCGAACAACGCTTTGAGCGGATGTTTGCGCTGGTAGATGTCGACGGCAATGGCACGATTTCGAAAGAAGAATTCGACTCTGCCAAGACCCGGCTGGAAGCCGCACGCGGTGGAAAACAAGGTCAACCGGCCCCCGCGGCCGAGTGATCCCGTGATAGGAAGGCGGTTGATTGCATCCCGGCCGTCTTCCTGGTCCGCGTCTCTTCCCGCATCGCGGGGAGAGACGTTCAATGGGTGATGCAGGGGATATGCCAGAGGAACTCTGCCATTCCCAAGAGACATAAAAGAGTTTAGCCACCGGGACATGCACATGCCTCTGGATGCACATAACGGGGTCGGGGACGAAGCGCTTTTGGTGCTTTACGCCAATGGTGACGCCGCCGCAGCACGGGAACTGACCCTTCGGTTGACGCCGCGGGTTTTTGGTCAGGCGTTGCGCATGCTGGGTGACCGGGCCGAGGCCGAGGATGTGACCCAGGACGCGCTGTTGCGCCTGTGGAAAATCGCGCCGGACTGGCGTCAGGGCGAGGCCCAGGTGACAACATGGCTGTGGCGGGTGGTGGCCAATCTGGCGACCGATCGCCTGCGCAAACGTCGCCGTGTCGCGCCGCTGGAAGATGCCGGGGAACCGGCGGATGAAACCGCCAGCGCAGAGGCACAGATGCAAACGGCGTCGCGCCGCGCCGCATTGGCCGGGGCCCTGGCCGAATTGCCGGATCGGCAACGCCAGGCGGTAGAGCTGAGGCATTTCGAGGGGTTGGGTAACCCCGAGATCGCCGCCATACTGAAGATTAGCGTGGACGCTGTAGAAAGCCTGACCGCGCGCGGCAGACGGGCGCTTGCCCGTGCGCTGAAGGGCCGCAAGGCAGAACTGGGGTATACCGATGACGAGGTCTGAAACCAACCGCGACGACATCTTTCTCGATGCGCTTTTTCAGGAAGAGCGCGCCGCACGCAATGCCGACATGCCGGAGGTTTCGGCGGATTTGTTGGCGCGGGTGTTGGGCGATGCGGAAACGATACAGGCCGGATTTGACAATGCGCCCCTGCCAGAGCGCAAAGCTGCCGCCCTGCGCCCCGGTTTCTGGGCGCAGGTCAGTGCCGCGATTGGCGGCTGGCCGGCGCTGGCGGGGCTGGTGACCGCTTCGGTATGCGGCCTATGGCTGGGGATCAGCCCGCCTTCGGGTCTGAGTGATACGGCGGCACTTTATTACACCGACGAATTGGCAATGTTCGACCCGATGTCGGGGTTCGATTTTGACCTGGAGGAAGGTTGATCATGGCAAATGACACCGGGAAATCGGGGCAATCCGGTCAGGCCAACAACGACACCAAACCCCGGCGGATGTCGTTGGGGCTGCGGGTTGTGTTCTTTATGTCGCTGGCGTTGAATCTGGCGATTGCCGGGATCGTGGCGGGCTTTGTCTTGCGCGGTGGCCCGGATCGGGACGGGCCGAAACATATCCGCGATGTTGTTGCCCCCTATACTCAGGCGCTGAGCAAGGAAGACCGCCGCGAGCTGGGCCGCAAGTTTTTCCGCGATGCGCGGGCGGGGCTAAGCCGCGAGGAGCTTCATGCGCGTATCCGTGCAGAATATAACGAGGCGTTGGATCTATTGCGCACCGAACCATTTGACCGTAACGGGTTTGGCGCGGTTCTGGAACGCCAGAACATGCGTGCCGAAGACCGCAACCGCAAGGGGCAGGCGTTTCTGATTGACCATGTGGCGGGGATGAGCGCGGCGGAAAGGGCGGCATATGCCGCGCGGGTTGCCGAAGCGCTGGAACGTGGAAAACGCGACCGCAAATAACGTGACTGTAAATAACGTGACTGCAAATACACGAACCGCGCGCATCGGTTGATTTTGGGCTGTGCTGTCAGGCGGTGGTGTCAGGCTGTGATTTCAGGCCGCTGGGCGGCTCAATTCTACCTGATTGCGGCCATGGGCCTTGGCCTCGTACAGGGCACCATCCGCGCGGTGCAGCAAGGTTTCCGCCCGCATGTCCGAAGTCATGTGGCATGCATCGCCGTCGGCAAACGGGCTGGTGTCGGGGATGGCCATGGTCACCCCGATGGACACTGTGATCGGGATCGGCAGATCGTGTTTGGGCAGATAAAAAGGCTTGTCCGCCACAGCCGAGCGGAGTCGATGCGCGGCGGATTGCGCCGTGGTCCCGGAGGTGTCGGGCATGGCGATCAGGAATTCCTCGCCGCCGATCCGTGCCACCAGATCCACGGCCCGCAGTTGGGCGCGAAATCGGTTCGCCACTTCGGCCAGCACCGCATCGCCGGCGGCGTGGCCAAATTGATCGTTGACCTGTTTGAAATGGTCGAGGTCCGCCACCATAAGCGCAAAGGGCCGCCCCAGCCGTTTGGCACGTTCGGCAATACGGGCCACATGCGGCAATGCATACCGGCGGTTGTACAGCCCTGTCAGCGGGTCTGTGACCGCTGCACGCAGCCCCTCGCGCACGGTGCTGCGCAACCGGTCCGACATGCGTTTGCGTGCCACCAAACGATCCGTGCGCAGGGCAATTTCATCGACCGAAATTTGCTGTGGCGCGACATCATCCGCCCCCAGATCCAATGCGGCGGCCGCAACCTGGCCATGGGGATCAGAGGTCAGGACTAGAATGCCGGAATATCTGGTGCTGGCGCGGGCGCGCAAATTGGGCAGGATCTGAAGATCGGCCTCGGGATCGTCATCGCCAAGCGACACCACCAAGGCATCTGGCGCGACGATATTATGCCCGTTTGTGTCCGGTCCATTGTGAAAGACGTCGCGCGGCGACAAAAGATCCACCCGATGCGGCACGATCGCCCGCAGGGCCGCCATGCGGCCGGCCACGCCACGGCGATTGACGGCCATCACACCAATCTTGGCCGGTGCATCAAACGAGGACTGCATTTCCGCCAGCCCCAGGGCGCGATGGGTGCTTTCGCGCATCCGCAGTTCCGTGGCGGTTTCCTGTGCGCGTGACAGCGACCGCAACCGCGCCAGCAAAAGCGCATCACAACAAGGTTGTTCCAGAATGGCGCTGGCCCCTGCTGCCAGAATCTCAAGCCGGAATTCGGCCCCGGTCTCTGTTGTCTGAACGATGATCGGGCAATTTTCGGTGGCCGACAATTTGCGGAATTCGCGACACAACTGCGCGGCCGGCATATCGTTTGATCCGCCAAGGATAATCAAGGACGGCGGGCTGCGGCGCACCCGCTCCAGCGCCTCTGCTCCGGTGACGGCCTGAGATACTTGGTAAAAGGCGGCTGCAAGTTTTACCTTCAGCACGATACGGTTGGTCGCAACCGAATCGACAATGAGAATTTCACGCGCCATTGTGTAACCTCACCTTTGAACAAAACTTTCCTTATCTTTTTGTTTGGAAGTGTTAACAAATCCTTTCCGCAATTCATAAATGGAGTCTTAACATGGCTTTTTCGCGGGAAACCGCCGAAACACTGGCGCTTCGGGCGTTGTCCTGGCTGGTCACAGAGGACGATTTGGTCGGCGTCTTCCTGGGATCCAGCGGCATGGACGAAAAAGATTTGCGCGAAAGCGCCGGCGATCCAGAGTTTTTAGGATCAGTTTTGGACTTTATCTTGATGGATGACGCTTGGATTATTCGGTTTTGTGATGGTCAAAACCTGCCTTATGATCACGTGCGACTGGCGCGTGCCGCGCTTCCGGGTGGGGAACAGATACATTGGACGTGACGCGCAGACGCAATATCGCGGCCATATGTTTTGACAAGGATGGCACCCTGTTTCATTTCTCGGCCACCTGGGATCATTGGGCCGGCGGGGTGATTGATGCGCTGGCGACCGATGCTTCGGGCCGTCGTGACGAGGGGCGGCGCGACGCATTGGCCGCGGCGGCGCGGTATGATCTGGCGGGGCGGACCTTTTTGCCCGACAGCCCGATTATCGCAGGCACCAACCGGCAAGCAGCAGAATGCATTGCCGCCGTCCTGCCGGAGCGGGATGTCGATGATATCGAGTTCTATTTGATGCAAAGCGCGCTTGATGCGCCGGTGCAGGAGGCGGTGCCGTTGGACCCCTATCTGGCGGGGCTGAGAGAGCAGGGATTTCGGCTTGGTGTTGTGACCAATGACACCGAGGCCGGGGCGTTGGCGCATCTTGGCGCGGTGGGCGTCACCGGGCGGTTTGACTTCATCGCCGGATTTGACAGCGGCCATGGCGCCAAGCCGGAGCCAGAGCCGCTTTTGGCCTTTGCCGCTGCGGTGGATGTCCCGCCCGACAGGGTCGTGATGGTCGGCGACAGCACCCATGATCTTCTGTCCGGGCGCCGCGCCGGCATGGTTTGTGTCGGGGTGTTGACCGGCCCGGCCAAGCGGGCCGAGCTTTTGCCTTATGCGGATGTGGTGCTGGACGATATTGGCGCCTTGCCGGGGTGGCTTGCCGCGCCTGAATGAGCGGGCAAATCAGCGTGAGCGGGGCGCACCGGGTGCGCAAACGGGGGGGGGAGAGCGCGGTCCAAGCGCGCCCTAGCGTTGTTGGCTGTCCCAATGCGGATGTTGCCAGGGCGGGGTTGTGTCACGCGGCAGCGGCGCGCGGCCCAGGATATGATCCGCCGCCTTTTCCCCCACCATGATCGACGGCGCATTCAGATTGCCGTTGGTAATTCTTGGGAAAATCGAACTGTCCGCCACCCGAAGCCGCTCTACCCCGATGACCCGGCATTCCGGGTCGACCACCGATTGCGGGTCATCCAGTGATCCCATGCGGCAGGTGCCACAGGGATGATAAGCGCTTTCCACATGTTCGCGAATGAAGGCATCAAGCTCTGCATCGCTTTGAACATCCGCGCCCGGCTGGATTTCATGCCCGGCATAAGGCGCAAACGCCTTCTGGGCAAAGATCTCACGCGTGAGGCGGATACAGGTGCGGAAATCCTCCCAATCCTTGGCGTGGGACATATAGTTGAACAGAATGCGCGGATCGTCGGCGGGATCGGCGGAATTCAACATGACCGACCCGCGTGAGGGCGAGCGCATGGGCCCGACATGGGCCTGAAAACCATGGCCTTCGGCGGCGGCGCGCCCGTCATACCGCACGGCAATCGGCAGGAAGTGATATTGAATATCGGGGTAGGGCACCCCGGCGCGGGACCGAATGAAAGCCGCGCTTTCAAATTGGTTGGAGGCTCCCGGTCCCTTGCGAGTCAACAGCCACTGCAACCCGACCCAGGCCTTGCCAAAAAGGTTCCAGTATTTGAACAAGGACACCGGTTGGGTGGCGGCCATCTGGATGTAGAGTTCCAGATGATCCTGCAGGTTCATGCCAACGCCGACACGATTGGCCACCACATCAATGCCATGCGCCGACAGATGCGCGCCAAGACCAATGCCCGACAACATCAACAGCTTGGGGGAATTGATTGCAGAGGCGGCAAGGATCACTTCGTTGCGGGCATGGACGACCTCACGCGTGCCACGGCGCAGGACTTCGACACCGGTGGCGCGCTTGTCCTTGATCACGACCTTGCAGGCCAACCCGCGCAGCAATGTGCAACGCCCCGTTGCCTGTGCCGGGCGCAGATAGGCCCGGGCGGCGGACCAGCGTTCGCCTTTGTGGATGGTCGAATCCATCGGGCCGAAACCTTCTTGTTTCTGGCCGTTGTAATCCTCGGTTGTTTCGTAACCCGCTTGTTTGCCCGCCTCGACAAAGGCGCGCACCAATGGGTTTTTCCGCCCGCCACGCGTGACATGCAGCGGCCCCTTGTCGCCGCGCAAATGCGGCTCTCCGCCTTGACCGGCCGGATCCCATGTTTCCATACGATTGAAATAGGGGGCGACATCGGCATAGGCCCAGCCGCGCGCGCCGCTGCTGTGCCAATAATCGTAATCGCTGGCATGACCGCGCACATAGACCATGCCGTTGATCGACGACGACCCGCCAATCACCTTGCCACGTGGACAGGCCAGCCTGCGGCCACCAAGGGCCGGTTCCGGCGCGCTTTCAAATCCCCAGTTATAACGCCGCATGTTCATCGGAAAGGACAGCGCGCCGGGCATCTGAATGAACGGCCCGGCATCGCTGCCGCCGTATTCGATCACGATTACGGAATGCCCGGCCTCGGTCAGCCGATAGGCCAGCGCACATCCCGCTGAACCGGCGCCAACGATGACATAATCGGCCTCCATCTTAAAACGGGGCTTCGATTGGGGTCATGCGCACGAAGACCGATTTCAATTGCGAATAATGCTCGATCGCGGCCTTGGCGTTTTCGCGCCCGACACCGGACATTTTCGACCCGCCAAACGGCACTTCGACAGGGGCGTCGTTGTAGGAATTGATGAAACAGGAACCGGCATCCAGCGCCCCGATCACACGGTGGGCGCGGGTAATGTCGCGGGTAAAGACCCCGGCGGACAGGCCAAATTCGCTGGCATTGGCGCGGGTCACGGCCTCGGCCTCGTCCTCGAACTTCAGCACCGACAGAACCGGGCCAAAGATCTCTTCTTTTGCGATTGTCATGTCGTCGGTCACATCGGCAAAAACCGTGGGCGCGACCCAGAAACCGGGGCCCGACATCTCGGTTTCGCCGGCCACCAGCCGCGCGCCTTCTGCGCGACCTTTTTCGATGTATCCCAATACCTTGTCACGTTGTGCGGCGCTGACCAACGGGCCGAAATTCACCTCGGGGTTCTGGGGGTCACCGTGTTTCACACCCGCCAGACGTTCGGTCAGACGTGCGACAAAAGCATCGTAAATTCCGGCCTGGACAAACACCCGTGTGCCATTGGAACAGACCTGGCCCGAGGAATAGAAATTGCCCAGAATGGCCCCGGACACCGCATCGTCCACCACGGCGTCATCAAAAATCAGTAAGGGGGACTTTCCGCCCAGCTCCATGGTCACATTCTTGATGCCCTCTGCGGCGGCGGCATAGACCCGGCGGCCGGTGGGCACCGATCCGGTCAGCGACACCTTGGCGATACGCGGGTCCGCGATCAGCTTTGCTCCGACATCCCCCAGCCCCTGCACCACGTTGAATAACCCCGGAGGCGCGCCGGCCTCGACCAGGATTTCCGCCACCTTCAAGGCGCACAGTGGTGTGGTTTCCGACGGTTTGAACACCATGGCATTGCCACAGGCCAGCGCCGGGGCGGCCTTCCAACAGGCGATCTGGGTCGGGTAATTCCAGGCGCCGATCCCGGCACAGACCCCCAAGGGCTCGCGGATTGTATAGGCCCAATCGCCCCCCAGCGGGATATGTTCCCCGGTCAACGAGGCCGCCAAACCACCGAAATATTCCAATGCATCCGCCGCCGATGTGGCATCCGCGACCGAAGTTTCCTGATAAGGTTTGCCGGTGTCATAGGTTTCGAGTTGGCTAAGCTCGTGATTGCGGGCGCGCAGGATGTCGGCGGCCCGGCGCAGCACCCGGCCGCGTTCGGTGCCACTGCGTGCCGCCCATTCCTTTTGCGCAACAACCGCCGCGGCAATCGCCTGATCCAGCACCGCGTCGGTCGCGCCATGGACCCGGGCAATCTGCTCTCCGGTATAGGGATAGATCACTGCAATTTCCGGCCCAGAGGCATCTTCGACATAATAGCCGCCGACAAAATGGCTGGCTTTGGGCTGAGGGTCCGGGAGGTGCAGGGGCCGGGTCATTGCGCCGTTCCTTTAAGTTCCATGTCAATTTGTTGCATCACGATTGCGATGGCGTGTTTGCCGTCCGGCGCCTTGCTTTGTGCTTCGCGCAGGTAGAGACCGTCGATCATTGCAGCTATTCTTTCCGCGACCGGGCCGGGAGATTCAACCATGGGGCGCAATGCGTGTCTTAGGTTCGACCTAAGGCGGATCTGGTAAATGGCAAGCAAACGCGCGGCTTCGGGCGACGAAAGCGCCAGCGCATAGAAGTTCATCCAGGACACAACCACCGCATAGTCGAAGTTGCCACCTGAAAATCCTGCCTCTACGATGGCCGCAAGCCGGCGCCGCGGGGTGTCGGCCTGACGCAGAGCATCGCGCACATCGCGGCCATAGGCGGAAAGAATATGAACCATTGTCGCCAGGAAGATCTGGTCCTTGCCACCAAAATAATGGTGCGCCAGCGCCGACGACACGCCCGCACGTTTGGCAATCGCCGAGACAGTGATATCAAGCGTGCCTTTCGCACCGACTTCGGCGATGGTGGCCTCGATCAGAGCTTGTCTTCGGATGGGTTGCATTCCGACCTTGGGCATGGCGGTCTCTTTTGGGTTGGCGTTTGCAGCATTGCGGACTTGGCAGTATATGTTATTGATTGACGGGTCAGTCAATAAAAAATCAGGGAGAACTTAACCAATGAAACTGAAACTGACGGCGTCCGTTCTGGCGCTTGGGATTGCTGGGCCGGTTCTGGCCGATTGCGATACGATCAATTTCTCTGATGTGGGCTGGACCGACATCACGGCCACCACGGCAGCCACCACAACGGTGTTGCAGGCACTGGGATATGACACCGACATCAAGGTGCTGTCGGTCCCCGTGACCTATACGTCGATGGCAAAAGGCGACATTGATGTTTTCCTCGGCAACTGGATGCCGACCATGGAAGGCGATATCGCATCCTACCGCGAGGCCGGAACGGTCGATACCGTGCGCGCCAATCTGGAAGGAGCGAAATACACCCTGGCCGTGAACAAGGTCGCCGCCGATCTGGGCATCGCCAGCTTTGCTGATATTGCGGGCCAGATGGACGCGCTGGAAGGCAAGATTTACGGCATCGAAGCGGGCAATGACGGCAACCGTCTGATCCTGTCGATGATCGAGGAAAACGCCTTTGGTCTGAAAGATTTCGAAGTGGTCGAAAGCTCTGAGCAGGGCATGTTGGCCCAGGTCGCGCGCGCCGATCGCCGCGAAGAGCCGGTTGTGTTCCTTGGCTGGGAACCGCACCCGATGAATGCCAATTTCGAAATGTCCTATCTGACGGGGGGCGATGATTACTTTGGTCCCAACCTCGGCGGCGCGACAGTATATACCAACACATCGGCCGGCTATGTCGATGCCTGCCCGAATGTGGGTAAGCTTCTGACCAACCTGGAATTTACCCTCGCGATGGAAAACGAGATCATGGCCTCGATCCTCGACGAAGGCAATGATCCGGCGGATGCGGCCAAGACCTGGCTGGCGGCCAATATGGGCGTGCTTGACGGCTGGTTGGACGGTGTGACCGCCAAGGACGGCGGCGACGCAATGATGGCTGTGAAATCGGCGCTGGAGTGACACCTCTGCGCACAACTCAGGGGCTCGCCGATTGGCGGGCCCTTTTGGCAGACCCGGACCGGCAGTGGCGCGCAGGCTATTCTGCGATGGCGACTGCACAAAGCTGGGAGGCGGGGTTCCCGCCCGAAGTTGCGGCGGCGCTGGGCGCTGATGCGGAGCTGCAATTGGCGATTGTGGAACACAAGGTGCCCTTGCCCGGTGGCGGGTTCCCGTCGCAATGTGATGTCTTTGCATTGGTGCATGCCGATGGCCGCGACATGGCCGTCGCGGTTGAGGCCAAGGTCGAAGAACCCTTTGGCCAGACCGTATCGGACTGGCACGCCAAACCAACAGCGGGCAAGGCACTGCGGTTGGCCGGTATTTGCGATTGGCTGGGGCTGACCCCCGAGGATGTTGGCGATCTGCGCTATCAATTGCTGCACCGCACTGCGGCGGCAATTGCCGAAGCCCGTCGATTTCGCCGTCCCGTGGCGGCCATGGTGGTCCAGAGTTTTTCCCCAAAGGCGACGTGGCACAATGATTTTGTGGCATTTTGCGACATGTTTTCTGCCGCCGAGAGGTTTGAAGCAGGCATTGAAACCCGTTTGCCCGACGGCATGCCACTGCGGCTGGCATGGGCCAAGGGTGATCAGAAATATTTGACGGAGCAGGCATGAACTGGTTGACCGATCACAAGATCCCGGTGGGCGATTCCGCCGCCTGGGTTTTCGACAAACTGCAAACCTACGGCGCATGGTTTTTCGACGGGTTGTCGGATACGCTAGAGACAATGATCGACGCGATCCTGTGGTTGCTGCAATCGCCGCATCCGATTGTGATAATTGCGTTTTTTGCCGGTTTGACCTGGCTTTTGCAGCGCAATTGGAAGGTGACGACCTTTATCGTTCTGGGCTTTCTGTTCATCCTTAATCAGGGCTACTGGGAAGAAACAACCGAGAGCCTGACATTGGTGTTGTCGGCCTGTGTGGTCTGCATGGGGCTTGGCGTTCCGATCGGCATTGCCGTAGCGCACCGGCCCCGGCTTTATGCCTGGATGCGGCCGGTGCTTGACCTGATGCAGACGCTGCCGACCTTTGTCTATTTGATCCCGGCGATTGTGTTTTTTGGCATCGGCATGGTGCCGGGCCTGATCGCGACGGTGATCTTTGTGGTGCCGGCGCCCATCCGGTTGACCCATCTTGGGGTGACCTCGACCCCCGGGGCCTTGTTGGAGGCCGCAGATGCCTTTGGCGCGACGCCCCGGCAGAAGCTTCTGAAGGTTGAATTGCCTTATGCCTTTCCCCAGATCATGGCGGGATTGAACCAGACGATCATGTTGTCGCTGTCGATGGTGGTGATCGCGGCGCTGGTGGGGGCGGATGGGCTTGGCGTGCCGGTGGTGCGGGCCCTTAATCAGGTGAACACATCACTTGGCTTTGAAAGTGGTTTTGTGATTGTCGTGGTGGCGATCATGTTGGACCGTATGCTGCGGGTGGATCGCAAATGAATGCTGTAGAATTCGACAATGTGTCCATTGTGTTTGGCGATGCGCCGCAAGAGGCGCTGCCGCTGATGGACGATGGCCAGGACCGGGCCGAGATTCAGTCTGAAACCGGACAGGTGCTGGGCGTTCACAATTGCAATATCGAGGTGCGCGAAGGCGAAATCCTTGTGCTGATGGGGCTGTCCGGGTCGGGCAAATCAACCCTGTTGCGGGCGGTGAACGGGTTGAACCCGGTGGCGCGTGGCGCGGTGCGGGTGCGCTGTGATGACGATCTGGTTGATGTGACCAATGCCGATGCCAAAACCCTGCGCAATGTGCGGCTAAGCCATGTCGCCATGGTGTTTCAGCAATTTGGTCTGCTGCCCTGGCGCAGCGTGCGCGACAATGTGGTGTTGGGGCTGGAACTGGGCGGGATGGAACGCAAGGAACGTCAGGCCCTCGCAGAAGAAGAATTGGCGCTTGTGGGGCTGGCCGATTGGGCCGACCACAAGGTCGGCGATCTTTCGGGCGGCATGCAGCAACGGGTTGGTCTGGCACGTGCCTTTGTGACCAAGGCCCCGGTGCTGTTGATGGACGAGCCGTTCAGCGCGCTGGATCCGCTGATCCGTACCCGGTTGCAGGACGAATTGCTGGATCTTCAGGGGCGGCTGGGGCGCACGATCATCTTTGTCAGTCACGATCTTGACGAGGCATTCAAGATCGGTGACCGGATCGCAATCATGGAAGGTGGGCGCATTGTGCAATGCGGCACGCCACGGGAAATCTTTTCGAACCCAGCAACGGAATATGTCGCGGATTTTGTGGCCCATATGAACCCGCTGGGGGTGCTTTGCGCCTGCGACATGATGGAGCCGGGCGAATCCGATGGGCCGGATGTGGAACCGGACACGCCAATCAATGATTTGGTGGCGATGTTTTCGGATGATGTGGACACAATTCGCGTTGCTGAAAATGGCAAGACACTTGGCGTCGTCACCCGCGACACGCTGTTGCAGCGGCTGGCAGATACGATGCCGGACTAGAGCGGCTGAAAAGCTGTTCATGGGGGGGCAAGGGTTTTTCGGAAAACTCTTGCCCCTTTCCGGGGTGGTCGCCCCCCATGCCCGGCCTTGGATCTGGTGGCCCAGGTCAACAGGGACGGGCGAATGGGGTCCGGCGAATTGAGGCTGGCCGGATAAACCTCAGGCTGACAAGGTCACAATCTCTGGTGCCTGGGACGGCGCCTTGGATGGGGTCAACGTTCTGGTCGGGTATTGGGCCATGGATTTGGGCCAGGTAATCAAAAGCGTGGCAACACCGTTGATCCCCTCGGCCAGCAAGGTCGTGCTCAGATCTTCCAGACGACAATGCAAAAAACGTTCTCCGGGTTTTGTCACTTCGACCGCGATGGTCACATCGGCAGCCCCCGGCATTCCCTGTGCCAGCAGCGCCGCCACAATCCGCGCCGATTGTCGAACCGACATATAGAGCGCCAGCGTGCTGCCGGGCTGGGCATGGCGGGCGCAATCAGGCAGGGGATCACCGTCGCGACAGGTGCCGGTGGTCAGAACAAGCGTGTCCGAAACGCCGCGCTCGGTCAGGGATTGTCCGGCATGTGCGGCGGCGGCACAGGCGGCGGTCACGCCCGGCACGATCTCGGTGGCGATTCCGGCGGCGCGGGCGGCCTCCAGCTCCTCTGTTGCGCGGCCAAAGACACCGGGATCGCCGGATTTCAAACGCGCCACCCGGCGGCCCTTTTGCGCTTCGGCCACGATCAGCGCATTGATCCGTTCCTGTGGCCAGGCGTGGGCGCCCACGACCTTGCCGACATAGACCCGCTCGGCATCGCGACGCGCCAGTTCCAGCACCTCTGTGTCCACCAGCCGGTCATAGAAAATCACATCAGCCTCTTGCAGCCGTTGCACTGCGCGCAGGGTCAACAGATCGCGTGCACCGGGGCCGGCACCGATCAGGGCAATACTGCCTGCGGTTTCGGCATCCGGGGCCGCGCCCGCGGCAATCGCGGTTTTCAATGCTTCGGCGGCCTCACGTTCCGCCCCACGGGTCCAGGCCCGGCGCGGTGTTTCGGCAAAGGCCCAGCGCCAGAAGGCACGCCGTTGCTCTGGCGCCACCCGTCGCGCTACCGCGCCGCGCATCCGTCCCGCCAGCGCGGCAAATCCGCCAAGATTGGGTGTGAGCATTTGCTCAACTTGGGTCTTGATCTGACGGCCCAGAACCGGGGCCGTGCCTTCGGTGCCGATGGCGACCACCACCGGATCGCGGTCCACCAGCGACGGCGTTGTCAGGTCGCAGAGGTCGGGCCGGTCGACCACATTGACCGGACATCCCGCCGCTTTGGCAATGGCATGCACCGCTGTGTCCATCCCCGGACAACCGGTGGCAATGAACCCCATCGCGGCGCCCCGGAACAGATCGGCCCCAATGGCCCCGGCGTGATGTGTGGCCCGCCCGGCGTCGACGATGGATTGCAATTCATCATCCAGTTCCGGCGCGGCCAGCACGATTTTTGCATCGGTTTTCAGGATCAGCCGGGTCTTTTGCGCCGCCTGTTCGCCCCCCCCGGCAATCACCACCCGGCGGTTGGTTGTGCGGATGAACATGGGAAAGCTTTTCATGTCGGTCTCCTTTGCCGGGATCAGGCGGCTTTGAGGGTGTGGCGGTTCGACCAGAGGGACTGTGCCATGTCGGTCGCATGGGCATGGCCAAGTGTGTCCAGCGCCAGCGCGGCGGTGGCGATCACAACCGCCTCGGCAAAGGGATCGGTGATCTTGCCCTGCCAGAGCGCGGCCAGCCGCGCGGTGTCTTCGGATCCGTCGTCCAACCGGCGGGTGTCGTCAATGCGTGCCGGCAGCGTCTCGTTCCAGATCTGGCCATCGCGCAGACCGAAACAGGCGGTGTCCTTGGCCGCATGACATTCAAACTCGCCGCCGCCACCCTTGATGAGGGTTTGCTGGCGCAATCCCATAAGCACCGCTGCCTCGGTCTGAAGCCCGCGATAAGACGGGTGGAATACGCCCTGTACACTGGCGGTTGCGCCTGCGGGATTAAGCATCCGACAGACGGTGTTGATGCAAGACCGCAGGCCCAGAACATCGCGCAAGGTGAGAAGGGAAAAGAGGTCAGGCGACAGAACCTCAAGCGGCAGATAGGCGATCCGCCCCCGGTCCATCAGCCCCTGAAGGTCGGCGGACGTGGCGGCAACAGGGATGCCAGCCGGGGCCAGCCCCGCGCGCACCTTCCTGTCCGCGCCGTTGAAGCCGTGCAGCAAGACATCATGCCCGGCCTCGGCCACCAACCGCGCCGACAACAAAAACCATGGCAGACCACGCGTGCGCCCCGCCGCATAGGATGGCCAGTCGAGATCCGGGCGCGGCAGGGCGGGCAAGGTGCTGGTCGCGCCAAGCGCAAGCCCCGCGATCTCTGCCGGGACTTCGCCCTTCATCCGCAACAGCATCAGCAGCGCGCCAATCGCCTCTGGTGCGGCCTCGCCTGACAGCATCAGCGTCATTGCCGCCTGCGCTTCTTCCTGTGTCAGCGACCGGGACCGCCCCGGACCGCGCCCCAGAATGCGAACATAAGGGGCAAGTGTCATTCCGCCGCCTCGCGGGTTTCGACACGGGCCAGCAATTCCGCCAGCTCCGGGCGGCAGGAGCCGCAATTGGTGCCGGCACTCAATGCTGCGCCGATCGCCTCGACGGTCATCAGGCCCTCGGTTTCAATGGCGGACAGGATGGTGTTCACCCCGACCGAGAAACAGGAACACAGGATCGGACCGGGGTCGGGGCGATCTGCCGGGGTCATGCCGCTCAGGGCATCAAGCGCTTCGGAGCCGGGCAGGGTGGCAAGATAATCGCGCATCACCGCCACCGGTCGGGGCGAGATGAACAGCGCCGCCAAAAGCCGATCTTCGGCATAAAATGCCAAACGGGCAATACCGCGTTTCTGGTCGATCACCGACTGGACCTCTGCCGTGCCTAGATCAAACAACTTGCGCGCCTCGGCCTCCCAATCGGTGACGGGATCAAGCCCCGCCAATTCCGCGCGGAAACCGGCGTTGGTGCGCGCCCGCGCCCAGTAATCACAGGTCGGGTTGATCGCATTGGCAGAGATGGCAAAGCCGTACCAGGCGGCGTCAAATTTGGCGACCGCTGTAACGCTGGCCTTGCTTTCCGGTTGGCCGGACACCGGGTCGACCTCTGGCGCGACAAGCGTGTCGATCCGGGCCGATGGCGCGGTTTCGCCGGTCCAATGCATTGGGGCAAAGACATCGCCGGGGTGCACGTCGGTGGTGATCCGCGCGCGCAGGATCGCGCTGCCATGCGGGCTGGTCAGGCGCACCAGATCTGCGGCCTTCAGCCCCTTTTCGGCGGCATCGGCGGGGTGAATGTCCAGAAACGGCTCGGCCAGATGGGCCGACAGACGCGGGGACAGCGCGGTGCGGGTCATCGTGTGCCATTGGTCGCGAATGCGCCCGGTGTTGAGCCGGAAAGGATAGCGCGGTGCGGTGCGCGACGCAGGCTCGCGATGGCGCAGCGGCAGCATCTTGCCGCGGGCATCCTCGTGAAAGAAGGTGCCATCGGCAAAGAACCGGCCCCCCTGTTTGCTGTCGGACATCGGCCAGCGGGTGGGTTCGAAGATTTCATAATCGCGGTCATTGATCTCGCGCAGACCGGAGATATCGAAATCCCGTCCGAAGTGTCCTGCGATCCGTGACAGCGCGGCATATTCGCGGAAGATTTCCGCCGGGGACTGGTAGTCAAAAGCGGCGGTCCACCCCATGCGGCGGCCCACATCAGCGAGGATTTCCCAATCCGGGCGCGCCATGCCCGGCGCGGTCAGAACGCTGCGCTGGCGGCTGATGATCCGGTCGGAATTGGTGACGGTGCCGTCCTTTTCCGCCCATGCGGCGGCGGGCAGCAGCACATCGGCCAGCCGCGCGGTATCGGTCGCGGCGGTGATGTCGGACACGACGGTGAATTCGCAGCCCTTGATCGCAGCCGCAACCGCATCGGCGTCGGGCATCGACACCGCCGGGTTGGTGTGGATGATCCACAGCGCCTTGATCCGGCCATCGCCGACGGCCTTGAACATGTCGACGGCCTTCAGCCCTGCGGCCTCTGGCATGGCGGGGGCCTGCCAGAAATCGCGCACCGCGCTGCGGTGGCTGGGGTTTTCGATGTCGAGGTGACAGGCCAGCATATTGGCCAGTCCGCCAACCTCGCGCCCGCCCATGGCGTTGGGCTGGCCGGTGACGGACAGCGGGCCAGAACCGGGTTTGCCAATGCGCCCGGTGGCGAGATGACAGTTCAGGATCGCGTTGACCTTGTCCGCGCCCGAGGTCGATTGATTGACCCCCTGGCTGAAGACCGTCACCACCTTTTCGGTGCGCATCCACATCTGACAGAAAGCACGGATCTCTGCCTCGCTGAGGCCGGTGACCGCTGGATCATCCGCATAGGCAGATTGCAACGCGGCATCAAAACCGTCCACCTTGGCAAGATAGTCTTTGTCAAACGCGCCGCCTTCGTAGATCTCGACCAACAGGCGGTTGAACAACGCGACATCGCTGCCGGATTTCAACGCCAGATGCATGTCGGCGCCATCACAGCTGGCGGTGCGGCGCGGGTCGATCACGATGATCCGGGTGCCACGTGCCGCCCTTGCGGCCAGCAGCCGTTGATACAACACCGGATGGCACCAGGCGAGGTTGGAGCCGACCAGAACCACCAGATCGGCTTCGTCGATATCCTCGTACGTGCCGGGCACGGTGTCACTGCCAAAGGCGCGTTTGTGGCCCGCCACGGTCGAGGCCATGCAAAGCCGTGAATTGGTGTCGATATTCGCCGAGCCAATGAAACCTTTCATCAGCTTGTTGGCGACATAGTAATCCTCGGTCAGCAATTGCCCCGAGACATAGAAGGCCACTGAATCCGGCCCGTGACGGGCAATTGTGTTGCGGAATTTATGCGCAACCAGATTCAATGCGCTGTCCCAATCGGCGTCCTGCCCGCTGATGCGGGGGGCCAAAAGACGGCTTTCCTGCCCGATGGTTTCGGCCAGCGCCGACCCCTTGGAACAGAGCCGCCCGAAATTGGCCGGGTGATCCGGGTCGCCGCGCACGTCCAGCCCACCCGCGCCATCCGGGCGCAGAATGACCCCACATCCCACGCCACAATAGGGGCAGGTCGACCGTTTTTCTGTCATGCCCGCCCCATCCATCACGCGGCGCTCCTGTTGCCAAGCGAGGTGCCATCAATATGGATGCGCCCCTCTTCCAGCCGCAGCGGGAAGGTTTCGATCTGGCCCTCGTCCGCCCCCTGTGCCGCGCCGGTGTTCAGATCGAACACCCAGTTGTGCAGCGGGCAGGTCACGGATTGCCCGTGTACAATGCCATGGCTCAGCGGCCCGCCCTTGTGCGGGCAGCGGTCGGATGCGGCAAAAACCTCGGTCTCGCTGGTGCGGAACAATGCCACACAGCCGACCGGTGTCTTGATGACCCGCGCACCGCGCAGGGGGATGTCGTCGATATGTCCGATGTCGATCCAGCTCATTCTGCGGCCTCCAGGGTAAGATCGGCGAGGGGGGCGTATTGATCAGCCTTGGATTTGGCCTCTTCCGCCCAGGGGTCCTTGCGATAGATGCTCTGCGAAAGTTCGAAACGTTCGATCAGCGCCGCGCGTTCATCAAGATCGTCAACGATGCGTTCCTTGACCCAGTCGAGGCCAACCTTGGCGACCCATTTGTAAGGCCGATCCAGGTATTTGGCGTTTTCGCGATAGAGCTGCATGAATGCGGTCGCCAGGTCGATGGCATCCTGTTCGGTGGTGACATCAGCCAGACGTTCGGTTTCCTTCACGTCCATGCCCGCCGCACCGGCAACGCCGATCTGATAGCCGCTGTCGACACAGACAACGCCGATATCCTTGCAGGTCGCCTCGGCACAGTTGCGCGGACAGCCCGACACCGCCAGCTTGACCTTATGCGGCGACCAGGAGCCCCAGAGCTTCTTCTCAAGCTTGATGCCAAGCCCCGTGGAGTCCTGCGTGCCAAAGCGGCAATGATCCTTGCCGACACAGGTTTTCACCGTGCGCAGACCCTTGGCATAGGCATGGCCCGAGACCATGCCAGCGGCATTGAGATCGGCCCAGATCGCGGGCAGGTCTTCGCCCTTGACGCCCAGAAGGTCGATGCGCTGGCCGCCGGTGACATGCACCGTTGGAACCTTGTACTTGTCCGCCGCATCGGCAATGGCGCGCAATTCGTCCGGGGTGGTCATGCCGCCAAACATCCGGGGCACGACGGAGAATGTGCCGTCTTTCTGAATGTTGGCGTGTTTGCGTTCGTTGATGAAACGGCTTTGCGGGTCGTCCTGATATTCCACCGGCCAATCGGCCAACAGATAATAGTTCACCGCCGGGCGACAGACGTGACAGCCATTGGGCGTTTTCCAACCCAATTCCTGCCAAACCGCCGCTTGCGATTTCAGTTCCTTGGACTTGATCAGAAGACGCACGTCTTCGTGGCTGAGATCGGTACAGCCACAGATCGACGCCGCCTCTGGCGCCGCATAGGAATCGCCAAGCGTGACTTCCATTAACTGCTCGACCAAGCCGGTACAGGTGCCACAGGACGCGCTGGCCTTGGTGGTTGCCTTGATCGCGCCCAGGTCGGTTGCGCCGCCCTGAATGGCCGAAACGATGGTGGATTTGCATACGCCGTTACAGCCGCATATTTCTGCCTCAGGCGGCAATGCTGCAACGGCTGACAGAGGGTCCACAGAGGCACCCCCCTGCATGGACGGTCCAAAGATCAGCGTTTCGCGCATCTCGTCGATGTCGGTGCCGTCCTTGATCAGGCCAAAGAACCAATTGCCGTCAGCGGTATCGCCATACATCACCGCGCCGACCAGTTTGTTGTCTTCGATCACCAGCCGTTTATAGACGCCGCGCGCCGGATCGCGGAACACGATGTCTTCGCGGTTGTCGCCTTCGGCGAAATCACCGGCAGAAAACAGATCGCATCCTGTCACTTTCAGCTTGGTCGAAAGCTCCTTCGGTACAAATTCGCCCGGTTGATCCAACAGACCGGCGGCCACGACCTTGGCCTGATCATAAAGCGGGGCCACAAGGCCAAACAACATGCCGTTGAATTCCAGACATTCGCCGACGGCAAAAATATCCGGGTCCGAGGTGACCATCTGCGCATTGACGTCAATGCCGCGATTGACCTCGATATGGGCGTCATTGGCCAGCCGGGTTTCGGGGCGAATGCCAACCGCCATCACCACCAGATCGGCTGGCAGCACCTCGCCATCATCCAGCAACACACCTTCGACGGCCTCTTCGCCAAGGATCGCCTTGGTCGAGGCCTGGGTCTTCACCGTGATGCCGCGCCGTTCCAGATCCTTGCGCAGAAGATAGCCCGCCGCCGGGTCAAGCTGGCGGTCCATCAGATGGCCCATCAGGTGCAGCACGGTCACATTCATGCCGCGCAATGCAAGGCCCGCAGCCGCCTCCAGCCCAAGCAGACCACCACCGATCACAACCGCATTGCCGCGCTTGCCGCAGGCTTCGATCATTGCGTTGGTGTCGTCGAGATCGCGATAGCTGATCACACCCGGCAGATCCTTGCCCGGCACCGGAATGATGAACGGGGCAGAGCCGGTGGCAATCACCAGCTTGTCATAAGCCACTTCGCCATTGGCACCCTTCACCACCTTACGGTCGCGGTCGATGCCGGTCACGGCCTCGCCAAAGCGGCAGGTGACCTTGTTTTCGCGATACCAATCATCGTCATGGGTGACGATTTCCTGATATGTCTTTTCGCCCGACAGCACCGGCGACAGCATGATGCGGTTATAGTTGCCGCGCGGTTCGGCGTTGAAAAGAGTAACTTCATAGGCGTCCGGGTCAGCGTCGAACAGGTGTTCCAACACCCGCCCCGAGGCCATGCCCGCGCCAATAACGACAAGTTTTTTCATGTGCTTTCCTTTTGGGAAATCCAGTTAGGAATACAATTCAAGAGCCAGGGCTCAGGCGTACCAGGCGACGATATGGGCCAGTTCACCGTTGGAATGGATCGGCAGGGCCACCACGGAATCATATCCCGCCGCCAGACCTTCGGTTTGTTCCACCACCGGCAGGCCCGTGCCCAGAACCCGGCCGATCAACCCCTGCCAGGCCGAAACCTTGCGCGGGCTTTCGTCATCCCAAAGCCGCCCCTCGCGGGCGCAGATCCCGTCGATCAGCACCGCATCGTTGGCTTTGCCGACCTTGGCCGCGCGTGCGTCCCAGATTTCGAACCGGCGCGCGATCGGCGTGCCGCGTGCCGACAGCAACGTCAGCACAAAGGTGTCACCACCCGGCACCGGGATCGGCAGGCCAAGACCCGTGGTCAGCCCGGCCTTGCCCGCGCTTTCAGAGCGGATAAAGGCATAGCCAGAGCCCAGATCGCGCATCAGGATCGGGGTTTTTGCCGCCCAGACACCACCGGGAAGACCCTGGCCGCGCGGAAATTGGGTATGTTTCGAGACGAACTCGAAATGTTTAGCCGCGCCGTAATAGCCGTCATCCAGCCTCAAAAGGGTGTCGTCGGCTTTCCAGACTTCGATGGCGCCGGTGCGCACGTCGTCGTCGCCGCACAGCACCACCAAAACCGATTTGAGCGTTTCACCGTCAAACACCGGGATTGCCACGGCGCTGGTCAGGCCCGCTTCATGTGCGGCTTCGGTCCGTTTGAAATACGACCCGTCAAACCCTTTCAGCACAACCGGGCGTGCCTCGGCCCAGGCTTTGCCAGGCAGGCCTTCGCCCTTGGCAAAACTGGTCTGGCGCGAGGCTTCTTCGAATGCTTTCAGGTCGCCATAATTGCCACCGGCCAGCACCAGCGTGTCGCCCTCTGGCACCCAATATTCGGTGACTTCGATAAAGGTGCGGACGCCCGTTTCAATCAACGCTTCCATTATGCAGCTTCCTTCTCATCGTCCTTGGGGGTCTTGGCCTCTTCTTCAGCGGCCATCTCCGACTTGCCTTTGGCACCGTGTTCGTATTCCTCAAGAAAGCTCAGAACCTGATCGCGGTAGGCGTAGTAATCCGGGTGCTCCAGCAGCGCCTTGCGGGTGCGGGGGCGGGGCAGGTCGACGTTGACGACGCGGCCGATTGTGGCCTGTGGCCCGTTGGTCATCATCACCACGCGGTCGGCCAGCAGGATCGCCTCATCCACGTCATGGGTGACACAGATCGCGGTGACCTTGGTCCGGCTCCAGACCTCCATCAGCACCTCTTGCAGCTCCCAGCGCGTCAGGCTGTCGAGCATGCCGAAAGGTTCATCCAGCAGCAGGAGTTTCGGCGAGAGCGCAAAGGCCCGGGCAATACCGACCCGCTGCTTCATGCCGTTCGACATGTCATTGGCAGAGCGGTCCATCGCATCGGCCAGACCCACACGCTCAAGATAGTATTCCACCACGTCCTGACGCTCGGCCTGGCTTGCCTTGGGATAAACCTTGTCGACGCCGATGGCACAGTTTTCACGCGCGGTCAGCCAGGGGAACAGGTTGGGCGATTGAAACACAACGGCGCGTTCGGGATCGGCGCCTTGAACATGATAGCCATCCAGCCGGATCGCGCCCTTGGAAATGCTGTTAAGGCCAGCGGCCATGGTCAGCACCGTGGATTTGCCACAGCCCGAATGGCCGATCAGCGAAATGAACTCGCCCCGGTTCACCTTGAGGTCGAAATCCTCGACCACGGTCAGCGGGCCCTTGGGGGTGGGGTAGATTTTGTGCAACTGGCTGAAATCAAGGAACCTTTCCTCGATCATGCCTTCCTGCGCCTCTTTGACGGCGGCGGGCACACCATGCACCGGGGTGACATTGGGCAATATGCGGCTGCCTTCGACCTTGGCCTCGATGCCCACATCCATCAGGTAATTGGTGACCTGGGCGCGCAGTTTCTTGAACCCTTCGTGGTGGTTCATTTCGCTGCGCTCACGTGGGCGGGGGATGTCGACTGTGACCGCGTCACCCAGCGTCCCGTCGGGGTTCAGCGGAATGATCCGGTCGGCCAGCATGATGGCTTCGTCCACGTCATTGGTGATGAGAACACAGGTCTTTTTGTCGGCATCCCAAATCGCCTCGATCTCATCCGCAAGGTTGGCGCGGGTCAGCGCATCCAGCGCCGAGAGCGGTTCATCCAGCAGAAGAACCTCGGGGTTCATCGCCAATGCACGCGCCACGTTGACCCGTTGACGCATGCCGCCGGACAACTCCGCCGGACGACGATGTGTGGCATGGGGCAGGCCGACCATATTGATGTAATGCGCGGCCTTTTCGGCCTTTTCCGCCTTGGGCATACCGGGAAAGATCGTGTCGATCGCCAGCATCACATTGCCCTGCACCGTAAGCCACGGCATCAGCGAATAGTTCTGAAAGATTACGCCGCGTTCCGGCCCCGGTCCGGTGATCGGCTTGCCCTTGAAGGTGACGCTGCCCTTGGTCGGGCTTTCGAGGCCCGCCATCAGGTTGATCAACGTCGTTTTGCCGGTGCCCGAGAAGCCGAGAAGAACAAGGAATTCACCTTCCTGCACCTCGAGATTGATGTTTTTCAACACATCTTCGCGGTGCGTGCCTTCGCCGAAGCTCTTGGAGACATTGTCGAATTTAAGGATGCTCATGGGGATCACCGGTTGTTCGAGAATGTGAAGAGGGATTGCAATGCGAACATCACCCGATCCAGCAGGAAGCCGATGATGCCGACCGTCAAAACCGCAACCATGATCTTGGCAAGCGAGGAGGACGAGCCGTTCTGGAACTCATCCCAGACGAATTTGCCAAGGCCGGGGTTCTGGGCCAGCATTTCGGCGGCAATCAGCACCATCCAGCCCACACCCAGCGACAGGCGCAACCCGGTGAAGATCAGCGGCAGGGCCGAGGGCAGAACCAGTTTGGTGATCTTGGTCCAGGTGTTCATTTTCAGAACCTTGGACACATTGACCAGATCCTTGTCGATGCTGGCCACACCCAGACCGGTGTTGATCAACGTCGGCCAAAGCGAACAAAGCGTCACGGTGATGGCCGAGATCAGGAAGGATTTCGAGAACATGCCATCATTGGTGGCATAGACGGCGGAAACGATCATCGTCACGATCGGCAGCCATGCCAGCGGCGACACCGGCTTGAAGATCTGCACCAGCGGGTTGATCGCGGCGTTTGCGGTGGGGGACAGACCGGCCATGATGCCCAGTGGAACGGCGACCACCGTGGCCAGAAGGAAGCCAAAGAACACGGTTTTGATCGAGGTCCAGATCTGTTGGTAATAGCTTGGCGCGCCGGTATAGGCGACGTTTTTGACCTCGTCCGCGCGACCATCCGCAATCAGCTTGTCGTTGCGTTTGGCAACCATGGCTTCGAATTTTTCACGTCTTTCGGCCTTGGCCCCGGCATCTTCATGCAGGTTGACCGCTTCGACCCAGACTTCGGCCGGGCCGGGCACCGCGCCCAGAGATGTCTGCACCCGTGGCGCCAGGGTGGCCCAGAGCGACAGGAAAATCGCAATGGCGATCAGCGGCACGACCAGAAGGCGCCAGATCTCCTTGACCTGTGCTTTCGGGTTGTCACCGGCGGCGGCTTTCAGCACCGGCGTGGCCCAGCTCAGGCCCAGCACCTGGAACCATTTGTCCGCCGTATTGATGCGGGTGAAAAGCCGTTCCTTGCGGGCTTCGCGCGCTTCGGCGTCAGTGAAATTCGGGTCTACGGTGGTCATGTGTTTGTCCCCTTGGGGTTTGGTGGAGGCCCCGGAGCAATGTCCGGGGCGCGCGCGTCTCGCGGTGATCGCGCCCCGGACAGGATCCGGGGCCTCTGCCTTTGGTTTGGCTCAGCCTTTGACTTCGGTGCCAACAACCATCTGCTCGCCCTTCAGGCCGATCGGCAGGCTGTCGAGATAGGCATTGGGGGTCTTGCCGTCATAAGCGATGCCATCAATGATATCGCCCGCCGGGGTCGGGGCTTTGTAGCCATCGCTGTCCCATGGGAAATCAGCCTCGTTCGCCAGACCTTCGTCGACCAGCATACGGGCGGCCTGCAGATAGATTTCTGGCTTGTAGACCGATTTGGCCACTTCATCATACCAGCTGTCTGGCTTGGCCTCGGTGATTTGGCCCCAACGGCGCATCTGTGTCAGATACCAGATCGCATCGGAATAGAACGGATAGGTCGCGTTGTAGCGGAAGAACACGTTGAAGTCGGGAACCGCACGTTTGTCGCCCTTTTCGTATTCAAACGTCCCGGTCATCGAAGCGGCAATCACCTCGGCATCGGCGCCGACATATTCCGGCTGCGACAGGATTTCGACCGCCTCCATCCGGTTAGCGTTGTCGTTTTCATCCAGCCATTGTGCCGCACGGATCAGCGCCTTGGTCACGGCCAGGGTGGTGTTTGGATTGGCTTCCTGGAATTCTGCGGAGATGCCGAAAACCTTTTCCGGGTTGTTCTTCCACAGCTCATAATCGGTGATCACCGGCACGCCGATGCCCTTGAACACCGCTTGCTGGTTCCATGGCTCGCCCACGCAATAACCATAGATAGTGCCCGCCTCGAGTGTGGCCGGCATTTGCGGCGGCGGGGTCACGGACAACAGCACATCGGCACCAATCTGGCCGGAAATGTTTTCGCCGCTGTAAAACCCCGGATGCAGACCACCGGCCGCCAGCCAGTAGCGCAGTTCATAGTTGTGGGTGGAGACCGGGAAAACCATGCCCATGTTGAACGGTTTGCCGTCGTTCTTGTATTTCTCGACCACCGGGGCCAGCGCCTCGGCACTGATCGGGTGAATTGGCTTGCCCTCGGCATCGGCGGGGATATTCGGCTTCATCTGCTCCCAGATTTCGTTGGAAACCGTGATGCCGTTGCCGTTCAGATCCATCGAAAACGGGGTGATGATATGCGCCTCGGTGCCGAACCCGATGGTCGCGGCCAGCGGTTGACCGGCCAGCATATGCGCGCCGTCCAACTGACCGCCAATCACGCCGTCCAGAAGAACCTTCCAGTTCGCCTGGGCCTCCAGCGTGACAAACAGACCTTCGTCCAGGAAATACCCCTGTTCATAGGCCACAGCCAGCGGTGCCATGTCTGTCAGTTTGATAAAGCCAAATGTCAGCTCGTCTTTTTCCAGATCAAGCTCCGCAAATGCGGGGCTGACAAGGGCGGTGGATGCCGCAAGGCCAAGGAGGAGTTTCTTCATCTGTCTTTCCTTTTGATTTGTGCCCGGGCGGGAGGAAGGACCCGAGCAAATAAAAAAGCCGCTGACTCACACTGCCTGTCTGGCGGTGGGTCGAGCGGCTTTGCTCATGATCCTCAAATCTTTGAGGGAAATTCCAGCAGCGGGCATCGTTGCCTGCCGATGACTTATTTATGACAGCTGATGGGCAAAATGCGCAAAGAGAAGTTGGCGTTTTGCGGCGATTATTCTGCATCGCAGCGCAGCCAATGCTGCGGCTGCGCAAAAAATGGGCATCAAATCAGGTCGGGATCAAAAACGCGGCCATCGAAGAACCCGTCAGGCCGCAGAATCAGCCGCCCGGTCTCGGTCGCAACGGCGGTTTCAACGCTGACGCCGCCCTCGATCTTGGCCGAGGCGGTTGGCAAAGGCACATTCAAACCTGCCAGCGCGGTCCGATACAGATCACTGCGATAGACGGCCCGTGCGGCGGTTTTCGCGGTCACGCGATCCAGCCCGGTGCGCGCCGCCAATTGCTGGCCGATCCATTCTGCCTGACTGCGCCAGGGGAAGGTCGCGGCAGCGGCGTGGAATTCGACAAATCCCGGCACTTCGCGTTCCTGACCGGTTTGTGACAGCACCAGCCGACCCGACAAGGCGCGATCCAGAATGTCCGGCGCAATGTTCAGATATTCGCGACGCGACAGGATTTCCGCCGTCAAACTATGGGACGAAGGATCCGCCAGCCAGCGCCCGGCGTGCCAGACCGCCCGGATCAACCGCCCCAAAAGCGCATTTTCCGCCGCCGCCCAATCGCTGCGCACAGCCAAGACCTTTTCCGGGGCAAATGCCCAGATCGCGGAACAGGGCAACAACAATTCCCCCATCCCGGTTTCCACCGCCTGACTGCCCCAAGGTTCGCCCACGCAAAATGCGTCAATCTCACCTGCACGGATCGCATCCGCCATCAGCGGCGGTGGCACGGTGCGGATGTCGACGCTCTGCGGGGCAGGCAGGCCCAGCGCAGAAAGCCAGTAATAGACCAGCTCGGCATGCATCGAAAACGGAAACGGCACGCCAATGCGCAACCGCCCGCCCGCAGCCCCAATCAGGGCCATGCCAGCGGCGCGGGCGTCGCGGAACCCGAAATCATGGCCGCCATCGTGAATGCGTCGGGCCAGATCACGGCTGACACCAATCACATTGCCATTGACCGACAGGACCGAAACCGCCGACAGCGGCGCGCCAGCCCCACCAAGCCCCATTGCCGTCGCCACCGGCACCGGCGACAACATATGCGCCGCATCAACCTGGCCAAAGCTCAGCATGTCCCGCAGCGAAGACCACGACGGCGCGCGCCGCAGATCCAGCGAAATGCCTTCCTCGGCGGCAAATCCCATTTCCTGGGCCACAACCAATGGCGCAGCATCCACCAACGGGATGAACCCGACAGACAGCGTTGTCAGACTCATGACAACAACCCCGCCGCAGTGACCAGCGCCTGAGCCACATCGGCAACCCGCTTGCCCTGATCCATCGCGGTTTTCCGCAGCAGCGCATATGCTTCGTCTTCGCCAATGCCGCGCGCCTTCATCAACATACCTTTTGCGCGGTCGATAACCTTGCGCTCTTCCAACGCGCGCTTTGTTTCCGCCAACTCGGTGCGCATCCGCTGAAACATGCGAAACCGGGTGATTGCGGCGTCCAGGACGGCTTTGACCCGCTGTGGCTGCATCCCGTCGACCACATAGGCCGACACACCGGCCTCGATCGCAGCGGTCGACAGCCCCTCGGGCGAACGGTCCACGAACATGGCCACCGGCCGCTCCAACGGGCCAGAGGCCAGTGCCAGTTCCTCCAACATGTCCCGCGACGGGTTCTCGATGTCGATCAGCACCATGTCGGGTTGGCGGGCCTGAATCTGGCGGGCCAGGCTGGTCGGCTCGGAGATGACCTGAATGTCAAAATCCCCAGCCGTGCGCAGGCTGTCCACGATCAGCAAGGCGCGGTCGCGGTCCGGTTCCACAATGGTGATCGAAATCGGTTGGTTCATAGCCTCAGATGTGCGGCTTGGCGCGGGAAAGTAAATGCTGGGCGGGTGAACTTTGGGGCGTTTCCTGGTGATGCGCTGATTTTTTAGGCATCGACCGCGGCGGGCTCTCCGACGGCCACATCCTGCGGCCATCCAATGTACGGTCCCGCTGATTTCATCTGACCAAAAATATCCCGGGGGTGAGGCCAAAGGCCGAGGGGGCTGGCCCCCTTTTGCGCCCGCAGGGCCTTTGATACATTACACCGCCGCTCGGCTAGATCGCCGAGGCATGCGCCAGTGTCTGGGCCAGAAACCCATCGACCCGGCTGGCAATCACCCGCACGAGGGGTTTGAAATCCTCGCGAATCTGCAACCCGCCCTTGGCGATGAAAAACGCATCCGGAAATTGCCGCATCAGGGCAATGCCCGTGGCATGAATTGCCTCTCGCTCTTCGGGGAAATCCGCCAGCAGCCGGGTTTCCCGAAAACCGAAGCAACACATCAGATCCTCGATCACACGCGCGGTCAGAATATCCTGCGGCTGCATTTCATAGCCGTTGTGCCCGGCCAATCCGCTGTTTGCGATCCGGTCGAGATAGGCCGAAGTGGCGGCGGCATTCTGTGAATAGCCTTGCGGAAATCTGGAAATTGCCGATGCGCCAAGACCGACAAGCGTCGGGGTGGTGTCATCGGTATAGCCCTGAAAATTGCGCCGCAACCGACCGGCCCGGGCGGCAATGGCCAACCCGTCCGAGGGCAGTGCAAAATGGTCAATGCCGATCTCGTCATAGCCCGCCGAGACAAAGGCCTGTTGGGCCAATTTGGCCAGATCGAAACGCGCATAGGTGTCGGGCAGGCTTGCCGCGTCGATCATCACCTGACGTTTCGACATCCACGGCACATGCGCATAGCCATAAATCGCCAGACGATCAGGGCAGAGCGACAGCACCTGTTGCAGAGTTGCGGCAAAGCTGTCGCTGGTTTGATGTGGCAACCCGTACAGCAGATCCAGATTGATATTGTCGACCCCCAGACCGCGCAATTGCTGGATCACGCGTTCTGTCTGTTCAAAGGATTGATGCCGTCCAATGGCGTCCTGCACATCCGCGGCAAAATCCTGAACCCCGATGCTGGCGCGATTCAGGCCGAAATCAACCAGGGTTGCCAATAGCTCCGGCGCGGCTTCGGTCGGGTCGATTTCGACCGAAAATTCGATGTCGGTGGTCGGGGCAAACGCGGCAAAGACCTCATCAAGCAGCAGGGCCATGGTGGCGGGGGACAAAATTGTGGGTGTGCCGCCCCCCAGATGCAGCCGCGCCATTTTCACGCCCGAAGGCAGGAATTTGCGGACATTTGCAATTTCCCGGCGCAGCACCTCGACATAGGCGTCCACCGGGCGCAGCGTCTTTGTGCCCTGGGTCCGGCAGGCACAGAAGAAACACAGCCGCTTGCAAAACGGAATGTGAATATAGACCGAAATCTCGCTGCCTGCGGGCACCGCATTCAGCCAGTCGGATTGATGCCGATGACCTTCGCCGGGGCGAAAGTGATTGGCCGGCGGATAGCTGGTATAGCGCGGCACACGTGCGTCAAAGAGCCCGTGCTTTCGGAGTTGCTCTGGAATGTTCATACTGTAGATTGATCATGCAACGATCAGGTCCACATTGATGCAGATCAACAAGATGCCAATTCCCGAACTAACCTCGGTCCGCTGTCAGGAATGCCCGATCCGCCATCGTGCGGTCTGTGCGAAATGTGACGAGGACGAGCTGGAGCTGCTGAGCGGGATGAAGACCTATCGCAGCTTCAAGGCTGGCGATGTCATTCTGTGGCGTGGTGAGCCGCTGCAATTTGTGGCCTCGCTGGTGACGGGGGCGGCGACGCTGTCAAAAACCCTTGAGGACGGTCGCACCCAGATGGTGGGTCTGCTTTTGCCGTCGGATTTCATTGGTCGGCCCGGACGTCAGGAAATCGAATTCGACGTCACGGCGACCACCGATGTGACCTTGTGCTGTTTTGATCGCAAACCGTTTGAAAAACTGGTCGAAGACACGCCGCATGTGGCGCAGCGCCTGATGGAGCTGGCCTTGGACGAGCTGGACGCCGCGCGCGAATGGATGCTGCTTTTGGGCCGCAAGACCGCGCGGGAAAAGATTGCGACCTTTATCGAAATGCTGGCCCGGCGCGCCACGGTTCAGGACCAGGAGGCGGGCGGCCAGTTCATCCTGTATCTGACACGGGATCAGATCGCGAATTACCTTGGCCTGACATTGGAAACGGTCAGTCGCCATTTTTCGGCTTTGAAAAAAGAAGGCATGATCGGCTTTTCGGATCGTCACCATATTGAGGTTCTGGATCTGCCCGGATTGCAGTTGGCGACGGGTGACGACGCCGATGGTGGCTTGGTCAGTTAAGTTCCTTTTGTACAGGCATGTGTTCGGCGGCCATGTGTTCGGCGGCACAGGCCGGTCGGGAATTGCGACCTTGATCCAGATCAAGGCATAGATTCGCCGACCCCCTAAAACCACCCTGCGAACAGGAGCGTCTTTTCGGTGCTCTGTTAAGATCAGGGGTGTCTGAATGGACTATATAAAATTAATACTATTGGCGTTGGTCACGTTCTTTGCCGCGATTGGCGTGAATTGGGCGCATGATCTGGCATATCAGGTTCATGCGGTCCTGATCATGTTGATCGCCTTTGTGATGTTTGTCCGGGTGTTGCGCCGGATCGACGAAGCGCCGCCCGCGCCGCCGGCAGAGGGCATCTACTTTGACGGTGTGATCCGGGCCGGTGTGATTGCCACCGCATTCTGGGGGATTGCCGGCTTTCTGGTCGGCACCTTCATTGCCTTTCAACTGGCCTTTCCGGCGTTGAATTTCGATTGGGGCCAGCCGTTCACTAACTTTGGCCGCTTGCGTCCGCTGCATACAAGTGCGGTGATCTTTGCCTTTGGTGGCAACGCCCTGATCGCGACATCGTTTTACGTGGTGCAGCGCACCAGCGGCGTGCGGCTTTGGGGCGGCAAGGCCGCTTGGTTCGTGTTCTGGGGCTATCAGCTGTTTATCGTGTTGGCGGCGACCGGTTATCTGCTGGGGGCAACCCAGTCCAAGGAATATGCCGAACCGGAATGGTATGTCGATCTCTGGCTGACGCTGGTCTGGCTGACCTATCTGGCGGTCTATCTCGGCACGATCTTTCACCGCCGTGAAAAGCATATCTATGTGGCGAACTGGTTCTTCCTCAGCTTCATCATCACGGTTGCCATGCTGCATGTGATCAACAATCTGTCGATCCCGGTCAGCATCTGGGGCAGCAAATCTGTGCAGGTCTTCTCGGGTGTGCAGGATGCAATGACCCAGTGGTGGTACGGCCACAACGCGGTGGGCTTCTTCCTGACTGCCGGGTTCCTGGGGATGATGTATTACTTTGTGCCGAAACAGGCGGGGCGCCCGGTCTATAGCTACAAACTGTCGATCATTCACTTCTGGGCGCTGATCTTCCTTTATATCTGGGCAGGTCCACACCATTTGCATTACACCGCGCTGCCGGATTGGGCATCGACCCTGGGCATGGTGTTTTCGATCATCCTCTGGATGCCCAGCTGGGGCGGCATGATCAACGGTCTGATGACGCTGCAAGGCGCCTGGGACAAACTGCGCACCGATCCGATCCTGCGGATGTTCGTGCTCAGCCTTGGGTTCTATGGCATGTCGACATTCGAAGGGCCGATGATGTCGATCCGCGCGGTGAACTCGCTGTCGCATTACACCGACTGGACCATCGGGCATGTGCATTCCGGCGCGCTTGGCTGGAACGGCATGATCACCTTTGCCTGTCTCTATTACCTGACACCCAAGCTTTGGGGGCGTAAACAGATGTATTCCCTGTCTGCCATCAGCTGGCATTTCTGGCTCGCGACCTTGGGGATCGTGCTTTACGCGGCCTCGATGTGGGTGACCGGCATCATGGAAGGTTTGATGTGGCGCGAAGTCGACGATCAAGGGTTCCTGGTGAATTCCTTTGCCGACACGGTCAGCGCAAAATTCCCGATGTATGTGGTGCGCGGATTGGGCGGGGTCATGTTCCTCAGCGGTGCGGTGATCATGTGCTGGAACATGTGGATGACCATCCGTCGCGGCAGCCCGGCAGAGGCCCGGATGCCAACCCCCTCCGCCAGCGCCGTCCCGGCAGAATAAGGAGCAGATCATGGCAATTCTTGACAAACACGCCGTCCTGGAAAAAAGCCCGACCCTGCTTTTGACCTTTTCCCTGCTGGTGGTCACCGTTGGCGGGCTGGTGGAAATCGCACCGCTGTTCTGGTTGGAAAACACCATCGAAGAGGTTGAGGGCGTGCGCCCCTACAGCCCGCTCGAACTGACTGGACGCGACATCTATATTCGCGAAGGGTGCTATACCTGCCACAGCCAGATGATCCGCCCGATGCGGGATGAGGTCGAACGCTATGGCCATTATTCGCTCGCGGCAGAGAGCATGTATGACCACCCATTCCAATGGGGATCAAAACGCACCGGGCCCGATCTGGCCCGGGTGGGGGGGCGATATTCCGATGCCTGGCATGTGGATCACCTGAAAGATCCGCAATCTGTGGTGCCGGAAAGTGTGATGCCGAAATATGCGTTCCTGTCGGATGCCGAAATCGACAGCGATCATATCGAGGCGCTTTTGCGCACACACCGGTTTGTCGGCGTGCCCTATAGCGACGAGCAGATTGCCCAGGCCAGTGCGGATTTCCATGTCCAGGCGGACCCGGACGGCGATTGGGACGGGCTTGTCGAACGTTATCCCGGCGCGGCTGTGTCGAACTTTGACGGGCAATCGGCCCTGACCGAGATGGATGCCCTGATCGCCTATCTTCAGGTCATGGGCACCATGGTCGATTTTTCAACCTTCACACCAGACGCAAGCCGTTAAAGGGGGCAGATGATGGATACCTATACGCTCTTGCGGGAAGTTGCCGACAGCTGGGTTTTGCTGGCGATGTTCCTGTTCTTTCTCGGGGTGATGATCTGGGCCTATCTGCCCAGCCAAAGCGCCGCCAGAACCGAAGCCCAGATGATCCCGTTTCGCGACGACGACGCTCAGGCAAGCCTGAATTCCGACCTGAATGCCGGCCCCGAAGGGTCGCAGGCGATGGTGCAGAAAGGACAATCCGATGGCCGATAAGAAGCTGGATGAAGAAACCGGCACGGAAACCACCGGCCACAGCTGGGATGGCATCGAAGAGCTGAACACGCCCTTGCCGCGCTGGTGGCTCTGGACACTTTACGCCACGATTGTCTGGGGCATTGGCTATACCATTGCCTATCCGGCCTGGCCGATGATTTCCGGCGCAACGGCGGGGGTTCTGGGCTATTCGACCCGTGCGGCGGTGGCGACCGATATTGCCGAGCATGAGGCAAAGAACCAGGGCCTGGTCGAGGCGCTGTTGGCGGCAGATCTGGCCACGCTTTCGGCTGGCGACGATCTGCATCGTTATGCGGTGGCGCGCGGTGGATCGGTGTTTCGTGCGCAATGCAGCCAATGCCACGGTGCCGGTGCGGCGGGGGCGGTCGGCTATCCCAACCTGCTGGATGACGATTGGCTCTGGGGGGGGGACATCGAAAGCATTTCCGCCACCGTGGCCCATGGCGTGCGCAACGACACCGACGACGATGCGCGCTATTCCGAAATGCCGGCCTTTGGCGACATGCTGGAAGACGAAGACATCCATGCTGTGGTTGAATATGTCTATGGGTTGTCATCGCCGGACTTTGACAAGGCCCTGGCCGAACAGGGGGCAACAGTCTTTGCCGACAATTGCAGCGCCTGTCATGGCGATACGGCCCAAGGTGACCGCGAGCTGGGCGCGCCAAATTTGGCAGATGCGATCTGGCTTTATGGCGGAAGTCGTGAAACAGTGGAAGAAACCGTACGCAATGCGCGCTACGGTGTGATGCCAGCCTGGGGCCAACGCCTTGGTCAGGCCGATATTCGTGCTGTTTCTGTCTATGTGCATTCCTTGGGAGGAGGCGAGTAGACAGACTGGCGGCCGCCATATGCGCGGCAGCCACCCCCGAAGCGGTCCTGTTCGCAAAACGACGCCGCTTCGGGGCCCTTGCTTGATCCAGATCAAGGCAAGCGCCCATCGGCCCGCGTATCAGGGGCCTGCGAACAGGATAACATCATGACAAATCAAAGCCTTTATGCCGCCAGAGAGCCGATTTTCCCGCGTCGGGTGTCCGGCATGTTCCGCCGCCTGAAATGGTGGATCATGGGGGTGACCCTGGCGATCTATTATCTGACCCCCTGGATCCGATGGGATCGCGGGCCCAACCTGCCGGATCAGGCGGTGTTGGTCGATATGATGCACCGTCGTTTCTATTTCTTCTGGATCGAAATCTGGCCGCATGAATTCTATTTCGTGGCCGGTCTGTTGATCATGGCGGGCTTGGGGCTTTTCCTGTTCACCTCTGCATTGGGGCGGGTTTGGTGTGGCTATGCCTGTCCCCAGACGGTCTGGACGGATCTTTTCATTCTGGTCGAACGTTGGATCGAGGGCGACCGCAATGCGCGGGTGCGCCTGCATCGCGCCAATTGGTCGTTCCGCAAATGGCGATTACGGTTGGTGAAATGGGCGGTCTGGTTGCTGATTTCCATCGCGACCGGCGGGGCTTGGGTGTTCTACTTTACCGATGCGCCAACCCTTCTGGCCGATCTTGGGTCGTTTTCGGCGCATCCGATTGCCTATGGCACCATTGCGGTGTTGACGCTGACCACCTTTGTCTTTGGCGGTTTCATGCGTGAACAGGTCTGTATCTACATGTGCCCCTGGCCGCGCATTCAATCTGCGATGATGGATTCCGACACGATCACCGTGGCCTATCGCGATTGGCGCGGTGAACCGCGCGGCAAGAAACATGACGGCACCGCCGGCGATTGCGTGGATTGCATGGCTTGCGTCAATGTCTGTCCGATGGGGATCGACATCCGCGACGGCCAGCAGATGGAATGTATTACCTGTGCGCTGTGCATTGATGCCTGTGACGATGTGATGGGCAAAATCGGCAAACCGCGTGGGTTGATTGACTATCTTGCACTGTCGGACGAGGCCGCCGAACGGGCCGGCGACCCGCCCAAGCCAATCTGGCGTCATGTTCTGCGCCCGCGCACCTTGATCTATACCACGCTGTGGTCGGCAATCGGGGTTGGGCTGATCTATGCCCTGTTTATCCGAACCGACATCGAACTGACGGTCAGCCCGGTGCGCAATCCGGTGTATGTGGTGCAATCCGATGGTGCGATCCGCAATATCTATGATGTGCGGCTGCGCAACAAATCCGGCGATGACCGTGATTTCCGGCTCAGCCTGACCAGCGACGACATTCTGAGGATCACGCTGGAGGGGCAGGAAAACACATATTCGGTCAATGTCGCGGCGGACAGCACCCATCTGCAACGGGTCTATGTCACCGCGCGTCCGCAGGATCCGGCGGCAACACGTGCCGTGACCGATTTCCGCTTTTGGGTCGAGGCGACGGATGGTGACACCACCACCCGCGCCAGCCAGGCCACCGTATTCAATGGAAGGGTTCAATGATGAAAAAGATCACCGGTTGGCATGTCTTTGGCGCATTTGCGCTGGCTTTTGGCATCATCATTTCGGTCAATCTGACCCTGGCGTTTCAGGCCGTGCGCACCTTTCCGGGGCTGGAGGTCAAGAATTCCTATGTCGCCAGCCAGACCTTTGATGTTCAGCGCACCGCGCAAGAGGCATTGGCCTGGGATGTTGCGGCGACCTTGGAAAACGACCAGCTGCGGCTTGAAATCTCGCAGGATGGCATCCCGGTGCAACCCCGGATCACAAAGGCGGTTTTTGGCCGTGCCACCCATGTGGGCGAAGATCAACAGCCGGTGTTTGCCTTTGATGGCCGGGTGTTTCTGGCCGATGTGCAGGGCGGCGGGGGCAATTGGAACCTGCGTCTGACGGCACAGGCCGAGGATGGTACATTGTTTCAGCAACGTATCATTGTGCGGGTGGTGTCGTGACCGCGGCCTGTCCGGCCTGTGCGGCCGCGCCCCTGGCTGCGGAAATGGCCCAAGGTCCGGCGCTGCAATTTTCGCTGCCGACAATCCATTGCGCGGCCTGTATCGGCAAGATCGAGGGCGGCTTGCGCGGTCTGGTCGGCGTGACCGGCGTGCGGGTGAACCTGTCGCTGAAACGGCTGACGGTGTCCGGCACGATTGACCCCGCTCAGGTCTTGTCCGCCCTGAGCGATCTTGGCTACGAGGCCTATGCGCTGGATCTTGAGGCGCTGCAAAAGGTGCGCGACGATCAGGGCAGGGCGCTGCTGACGCGGTTGGCGGTGGCCGGCTTTGCGATGATGAACGTGATGTTGCTGTCGGTTGCGGTCTGGTCCGGGGCGACGGATGCGACACGGGATCTGTTTCACCTGATCTCGGCGATGATTGCCCTGCCGGTGGTGGCCTATGCCGGTCAGCCCTTCTTTCACAATGCCTGGGCCGCCCTGCGTGTTGGCCGGTTGAACATGGATGTGCCGATTTCGCTGGCCATCCTATTGGCGGCGGGCATGTCGTTGTATGAAACGCTGAACAGCGGCGCACATGCCTATTTTGATGCCGCGTTGTCGCTGACGTTCTTTTTGCTGATCGGGCGGTATATGGATCACCGCACCCGGTCCGCTGCGCAATCCGCCGCCAAGGAATTGCACGCGCTTGAGGTCCACACCGCCGAGCGTGAGACCAATGGCCGGGTCGAGACGGTCAACCTTGCCGATCTGGTGGTCGGGGATGTGCTTTGGGTGCCGACCGGCGCGCGGGTGCCTGTTGATGGGCGGCTTTTGGATGCCACTGCATTGATGGACCGTGCGATCCTGACCGGCGAAAGCGCGGCGGTAGACGTGCAGGAAAACGACATGTTGCAAGCGGGCGAGGTCAACCTGTCTGCGCCCGTCAGGATCATGGCAACCGCGGTTGGCGAAGACAGCTCGCTTCGGCAAATGGCGGCGCTGGTCGAAACCGCGGAACAGGCCCGCAACAGCTATACCGCGCTGGCGGACAGGGCCGCACAGATCTATGCGCCGGCGGTGCATCTGCTGGCATTTGCGGCTTTTCTTGGCTGGGTCGCGGCCACCGGCGATCTGCGCCATGCGTTGAATATTGCGATTGCGGTGCTGATCATCACCTGTCCCTGCGCCTTGGGGCTGGCGGTGCCAGCGGTGTCGACTGCCGCGATCAGCCGGTTGTTTTCGCACGGCTTTCTGGTCAAACACGCCACCGCGCTGGAACGGTTGGCAGAGGTCGATCATGTGGTCTTTGACAAGACCGGCACGTTGACCCAACCGGCCATCGACCTGCCACCGGGCATGAACATGCGCGACCGTTCCGTTGTGAGGGCCTTGGCGCAGACATCGCATCACCCAATGTCCAAGGCATTGGTGACAGCGCTGAACGATGTGCCGGTCGCCACGGTGACGGAGATAACCGAGATCGCGGGGCAGGGGCTCTGTGCGCTTTATCAGGGCGAAACAGTGCGCTTGGGGCGGGGGGCCTGGCTGGGCGCGTCTTTTGCCGGGCTTGGCTATCGCTTTGGCACGGCAGAGCCGGTGCAGATTGAAACGCTGGATGCGCTGCGTCCGGGCGTGGCGGCCGCGCTGGCGGGGCTGGATCTGACGGCAGAGGTGGTGACCGGGGACAGCGACGAACCGGCCCGCGCGCTGGCCCGCGCCCTGAACATCCCGGTGACCGCGAACGCGCGCCCCGAGGACAAGCTGCGCATTCTGTCGGATCACGCGGCCAAGGGGCATCACGTGATGATGGTCGGGGACGGGTTGAACGACACAGGTGCCCTGGCCGCCGCCCATGCATCAATCGCCCCCGCCAAAGCGCTGGAGGCATCGCGCAATGCCGCCGACATCGTGGTGCTGAAAGACAGCTTTGCCGAGCTGCCATTGGTGCTGAAAATCGCCCGCGCCACGCGGCGGTTGTCACAACAGAATTTTGCCATTGCCGCGATCTATAATTGCATCGCTGTGCCAATCGCGCTGGCCGGTTTTGCCACGCCACTGGCGGCGGCGCTGGCCATGTCGCTGTCGTCGATCACCGTGCTGCTTAATGCCCAAAGGATGAGGTATCTGTAGATGAACGTTCTGGTGGTGCTGATCCCGGTCTCGCTGGTGCTTGGGGCGCTGGGTCTTGCGGCGTTCCTTTGGACCGTGCGGTCCGACCAATATGACGATGACGCGGGCAATGCGTCGCGTATTCTGTTGGATGACTAAGACGTTTCACGTCTGATCCGGCCGGTCGGGGTGTGCCTGTCGCGGTGGACCCTGCGAATTCAAACCGCGTCCTTTGCAAGCGCTTAAAGCCGCCCCTGCGGGGATCTGCGCGACCGGGCGGGTGGCCACCCGGTCGCTTGTTTCGGCGCGTATCTTTACGCTGCGACCCTACAGGGCGGCGTTACAGGGCGGCGGTTACGATGAACTCGACCCGGTATTCCGGTGTGGCCAGCTTGGCCTCGCCACAGGCCCGTGCGGCCGGGTTGGCTGGGTCGACCCAGGCGTCATAGACCGCGTTCATCGCGGCGAAATCTTCCATGTCGGCCAGCCAGATAATCACCTGCAACAGCTTGGATTTGTCGCTGCCCGCCTCGGCCAGAAGCGCATCCACCGCGTCAAGGCAATCCTTTGTCTGGGTGGCAATATCCGCCCCTGCTGTGCCCACCTGACCGGCGAGGTAGACGGTATTGTTGTGAACAACGGCCTGGCTCATGCGGGGGCCGGGGTGCAAACGTGTGATGGTCATTGGATCTCTTTCTTGCTGGAAACTTGTGCAGTTGTAGCGGTCTTGCCGGAATTCGCACAGATCTACGGCATAGCTTGGGCGTATGCCGCATATAGCGTAGGGTAATGATTGATGCGCCCGGGGCCCCGGCGCAACTGACGGCGATACTGATGTGTAATCGAAAGATCAACAATGAACAGCAATTTGCAATCGGATCTGAATTGGAATCTGTTGCGTGTGTTTTACATGATCGGCAAGGAAAAGGGCATTACCAAGGCCGCAAGACGTCTTGGCCTGAGCCAACCGTCGGTCAGCAATGCCTTGCAAAAGCTTGAAGCCCAGCTTGGCAGCCAGTTGGTGTTCCGCGACAGCCGCCAGTTTGAACTGACGCCGACGGGGGACAAGATCTTTCAGGAATGCCGCGACATTTTTCATAGCGCCGAACGGATTGCCCATGTTGTCGGCGAAGAAGACGGCCATGAACGCGGGCAGGTACGCTATCAGATCATCAGCGATCTGGTGTCGCCGATGCTGGACGAAATGCTGCGTCTGTTTCATCAGCGCCACCCCTCTGTTGTCTTCCAAAGCGAGATTCAGAACAGTCAGGCAATTGTGCGCAATATCCAGCAGGGCCGGCTTGGCCTGGGGTTTTGTCTGTTGTCGAAACCGCTGGTCAATCTGACGTCAATCCGGTTGTTCCGCGAGGAATTTCGCCTGTTCTGCGGCGCGGAACATCCGCTGTTTGGTCAGGATACGGTGACGGTGCGTGAACTTCAGCGGGAACCGTTCATCTCTTTTGCCTGCGCCACCGAAGGCATGGGCCTGGAGCCGATGTCGGTCCTGCGCGAAGGCACGCGGCTGGGTGATCGCATCAATGGGCTGTCCACCAATATGGAAGAAGTGCGCCGGATGATTGCCGCCGGGATCGGTATTGGCATCCTGCCGCTGGCCTGTGCACAAAATGACATCCGCGAGGGCAATCTTTGGCCGCTTGAAATCACCGATGAAACCATCGGGGCCGATGTCTATCTGGTTCATGCCCCGGCAGAGAAATTGTCTCCGTCGGAGCAGAAATTCGTGCAGATGGCGCAGGAATTGATTGCGCTTTATCCAGAGATGAGCTGATCCGCCGCCAGGGTTGCGGCGGCCAGATCCTGAAGCGCCATGCCCGCGGATTTGAAGACGGTAAAAGCGTCATCGGATTGGCGGCCCGGATGGGCGCCCTGACAAAGCTGTGACAGGTCAGCAAGAATATGGCTGTCGGTGATCGACCCGCTGTCCAGCGGTTGTGCCAGATCGCCCGCCAGCATCGCGCCTTTGCGGTGGTCGACAAAAACCTCGGCCTGCATGATTGCCCTGTCGTCGCTTTCGCGCATGTCGGCTTTGAACGCTCCGACAAGGTCGAGATGGGTGCCGGGGCGCAGCCAGTCGCCGAAAATGATCGGCTGGGTGGCGGCGGTGAGTGTGGTGATCACATCCGCAGCGCCACATGCGGCTTCAAGATCATCCGAAACGGTGGCATTGATCCCCAGATCGCGCAGTGTCGCGGCGATATTTGCGGCTTTGGCCGGTGTGCGACCCCAGATCGTGACATCGCGATAGGACCGGACCGCGCAATGGGCGGCGGCAGAAGACACCGCCAATTGCCCGGTGCCCACCACCAAAAGACGGCTGGCATCAGCACGGGCGAGGTAATCCGCCGCCAGCGCCGAGGCCGCAGGCGTGCGCCGCGCGGTCAACGTGTCCCCATCCAGCGCGGCCTGCATCTGGCCGGTTGCGCCATCAAACAGCAAATAGCCTGCGTTGATGGTGGGACGGCCTTGGTCCGCGTTCTGGGGAAAGAAGGTGACAACCTTGACCCCGATGTTCTGCCCCGGGACCCAGGCGGGCATGATCAACAGCGACCCTTCGCTGCCGTCCGGTTGTTGGATGCTCAACACCTGCCGTTCGGGCGCTTCGACCGTGTCGGCCCTGTACCACGCGCGCAATTCCGCGATCAGGGCCGGCCAGTCCAGTGCCGATTCCAGCGCCGCATGTCCGATCAGGGCGGTCATCGATCGGCCCGTGTCACGACGGCGTGCAGAAGGATATTCAACCCGGCCACGAAATCCGCCGGATCGCAGCTTTCTTCGTTGTTGTGGGTGATTCCGTTCTTGCACGGCGCAAAGATCATCGCCGTCGGGCAATGCGTGGCCAGGAAATAGGCGTCATGGCCCGCCTGGCTTTGAATATCGCGCCAGTTATAGTCCATGCGCACCGCCTGTTGCCGGATGCCGTCGATCATCTCGTGGTCGAAAATGTCGCCGCCCCATTCCCATTCGTCTTCGATCACCGCCTCACAGCCACAGCGGGCTGCGGATTCATACAGAGCACGGCGCATCTTTTCGGCCATGGCGCGGGTGGTGATCGGATCGGGGTGGCGCACGTCACAGACCGCTTCGGCTGTGTCGGACAGGATGCCGGGTTTGTTGGGCCAGGCGGTCAACCGCGCCGCTGTGGCCTTGCCATCCAGCACCGCGAAATCCCAGCCGATGTCATCGACAGCGGTCAGCCAACGCGCCCCCGCCGCCAGCGCGTTTTTGCGCAGATCCATCGGGGTGGGGCCGGTGTGCGATGTCTGCCCCTTGAAAGAGGCGCGCATGCCGCGCACCGGATAGCCGCCGGTGACAATGCCAACCTGGCGGTTTTCCGCGTCCAAAATCGGCCCCTGTTCGATGTGCAGTTCGAAATAGGCGTCGATCTCGCCCGCCTTGCAGGGGCGGTCGCCCTTGTAGCCGATCCGCTCCAGCTCATCCCCAAACCGCGCGCCATCGTCACCGATCAGGTCATGCACCCAGTCGATATCATATTTTCCGATGAAACAGCCCGAGGCGACCATCGGCGGCGAAAACCGCGCGCCTTCCTCGTTGGTCCAATCGACCACGACAATCGGGCGCTTGGTGACATGGCCCAGATCGTTCAGGCTGCGGATCACCTCAAGCCCGGCCAAGACCCCGGCGATACCGTCAAAGCGCCCGCCGTTGATCTGGGTGTCCAGATGGCTGCCGATCAGGATCGGGGGCAGGTCATTGTCGGTGCCATCGCGGCGGCCAAAGATATTGCCGGCGGCGTCAATCTCGACCGACAGGCCGGCCGCAAGACACCAGTCGCGAAACAGATCGCGCATGGCCTTGTCATCATCGCCCAAGGTCAGCCGCGACAGCCCACCGGGGCGGCCCACGCCGATTTCGGCAGAGGCTTCGATGGTTGACCAAAACCGGTCAAGGTTTACACGGGCGTCAGGGGTCATCGGCATGGTGTATGCTCTTTCATCTTGGATGTTCGGATCAGAACAGAATGGAGGGAAGGTCGGTGATCAGCGCCGGGAACAGCACCAGCAACAGCAGCACGCCAACCATCACGCCAAGGAACGGCACGAGGTAACGGAACGAGGCGCTGAGCGGGATTTTCCCGACGCGGCAAGCGGCCATAAGATCAATGCCCAGCGGCGGCGTATTGGCCCCGATCGCAAGGTTGATGGTCAGCAGGATGCCGAAATAGACCGGATCAATGCCATAGTGATGCAGGATCGGCAGGAACACCGGCGCAAGGATCAGGATGATGGCAATCGATTCCATGAAGGTGCCAAGGATCAAGAGGATGGCCATCATCAACAGCAGCGCAACGGTGTCGCTTTCGGTGGCCTGGGTGATGCCGGACACCGCCAGTTGCGGCACCTGTTCGGCGGCCAGAATCCAGCCAAAGACCGAGGCTGAGGCAATAACCAACAGGATCACACCGGTCATCTCGGTGGTTTCACGCAGAAGCCGCAGCAACAGCGTCAGGGTCAGCACGCGGTAGACAAAGACGCCGATGAACAGCGCATAGGCCACGCCGATGCCGGCCGCCTCGGTCGGGGTGAAAAAGCCAAGCCGGATGCCGCCAACAATGATCAGCGGCGCCAGCATCGCCAGGATGGACCCCTTGGCGGCGCGGCCAAGCTCGCCCCAGGTGAAGGGGTCGCCGCCCTGCCAGCCATTTTTGCGCGAAATCCACCATGCGACGAGGATCAGACCAAGCCCCAACAGGATACCGGGGATGATGGCGGCGACGAAAAGCTGCCCGATCGAGCTGTTGGTGGCAGTGCCATAAACGATCAACACGATCGACGGCGGAATGACGGTGCCAAGTGAGCCAGCACAGCCAAGGGCCGAGGCGCTGAAACCCGGCGCATAGCCCTGATCGCGCATTGCGGGCAGCATCATTGTGCCAATCGCCACCACATCCGCCACACCAGAGCCCGAGAGCGAGCCGAACAACATGCAGGCGATGATCATCACCATGGCCAGACCGCCGGTGCGCCGCCCAATCAGCGCCGAACACAGCGCAATGATCCGCGGCGCAAGGCCACCATGCACCATCAGCAGACCCGCCAGCAAAAACAACGGGATAGCCAGCAAAGTGAAACTGTTGATGCCGGCCACAGCCCGCTGGGCCACCACGATCATCGGCGCGGTATCGGCAATCAACAGGTAAAACATCGACGACAGGCCAAGTGCCACGGCAATGGGCGCATCAATCAGCACCAACAGCACGAATACAAGAATAAGAAGGCCAAGGGCGAGGCTCATTCCCGGCCTCCTTTCAACAGAAATCCGACCAGCGCCAAACCGCAGCAGACCGGCAAAGACAGGTAGAACAGCCCAACGGGCAGCGACAAAGCGGTGGTTTGATGTGACCATGTGATCCCGGTCAGCCGTGCGCCGGTGATCATCAACACGATCAGAAACGTCACGCTGGCCAGCCCGGCCAACAGGCCAAACACCCGGCGCAGCGCGGGCGGCATGGCGATCAAATCCAGCAATCCGGCGCGGAAATGGGTGCTGCGCACAAATCCCGACACCGCACCGACAAAGGTCAACCAGACCAGAAACAGGCGTGGCAATTCTTCGGCCCAGCGCGGGGTGGAGGAAAACAGATAGCGCGACGCCACGACGTAGACCACCATCACCGCAAATCCGCCAACCAGCCCCGCACCCATCCAGCGTGCAACGCGGTCAATCACATGTGCCGCGCGAAGCGACGCTGTAGAAAGCTTCATGGTTTCAAAATCCCTTCGGGGCCGCGGCACAGCATGCATTCGTCGCAATAGGCGGCGACAACGACCCATTCATCGGAAATCACCTCGACCGTATGATCGAGCCCGGGGGGCAGGCGCACCGCCGTGCCTTCGGTCATGTGGTATTCTTCGCCGCCCGCACGCAGGATCGCCTCGCCCTTGAGCGTCAGGGTCACCTCGTCGCGCGGATGGCTGTGGGCGGTGGATTTCGCGCCCTTTTTGCCGGTGGTGACGGAAAGTTTGATAAATCCTTCGCCGCGCGCCGCCGGGGAAAACAGCACCTTTTGGCTGAAGTCATAAAGTTGCACCGGCTCCACCGATGCAACTTCTGTTATTTCCGGACGCAGGCTCATTTGCGGTAGGTATTCAAAATGGCCAGGAGGTCTTCGCCGTAGACGTCTTTTTGATCTTCCCAGATCGGCGCAACCGCTTCGATGAATGCGGCTTTGTCGACCTCGTTGAAGATCATGCCCTTGGCTTCCAGTTGCGCGACCAATTCGGCATTGGCGGCGGCAACCATATCACGCTGTTGCGCGCCCCAGCTGGTGGCGGCCTCGGTCACGATGGCCTGATCTTCTGGCGAAATCTTGTTCCATGTGGCGTTGGACATGGTCAATGTCGCGGCACCCCAGATGTGTTCGGACATCGAAACGTATTTCTGAACCTCAAAGAAGGACGAGGAATAGATGATCGCCAGCGGGTTTTCCTGGGCGTCAAATACCCCCTGTTGCAGCGCCGAATACAGCTCGCCAAACGACAGCGGCGCAGGTTCCGCCCCAAGGCCTTCAAACGTGGCGAGGCGCACTTTGTCCGGGGTTACACGGATTTTGATGCCGTCCAGATCGGCAGGTTTTTCAATCGGGCGCACGCTGTTGGTGATGTTGCGGAAGCCGTTTTCCCACCAGCCCAGAACCTTGATGCCCTTGGCATCCAGCATCTCTTCCAGCGCGTCACCAAGATCGCCGTCAAGCGCGGCAAAGGCCTGATCCCGCGCGCCCCAGGCATAAGGCATTTCGATGATGCCCATGCGCGGCTCGATCGCTTGAAACGACCCAGACCCAATCAGGCCGGCCTGAACCGAGCCGAATTGCAGACCTTCGATCACCTCTTTTTCGCTGCCCAGCTGGCCCGAGGCAAAGACCTCGATCTTGACGCGGCCGTCGGTTTTGGCGGTCACTTCGTCGGCAAAGCCGGTCGCCGCGATATGCCAGCTGTGGCTTTCCGGCAGGACGTGACCCAGCCGCACCGACACGTCGGCGGCAAGCGCCGTTGTGGATGAAAGCGCCGCAAGGCAGGCCGCCAGAACACCGGTTTTCAGTCGTTTGATTGAGTGATTCATTTTTTCTCTCCTGTGGACACAACAATTTTGTCCATGGAATACCGAACCCGGTTTTCACGCAAATAGCGCCCGGCTATGGCAGTGAGAACTTTTGTGAATGTAGGGTCTGCGATGTGTCCCGGGCCTGGGGTAAACCCTTGGTTGCGCAAAAGGCGCGCGCCGGAAAATTGTTTGATTTGGCTGCGAAAATTCGGCGGACACGTGGTGAAAGCGATTTTATTTCAGGGACTTGAGTGGTCTTCTCGTCACCACAGGCTTTGCAGTAAATTGAACAGCTCAGCAAGAACCGGGCTGTCCTTGCGGCGGTCCAATGCGACGAAACACAGACAGGCCGGCACCGAGACAGAGTTGCAGACCGCAAGGCCAAAAGATTGTTTTTGGTGCAGCGCAATGGATTCACGGCACAGGCTCAGCCCGATACCAGACCGCACCATTTCCAGCATCGAGGCCTCTTGGTCGACACGGGCAACGACGTTCAGACGTTCATCGAGATCCTGATACACCTTGGCCAAAAGCCGGTGATGCACCGATCTGTCCGGTGTGCCGATCCAGGGCAACGTCGCCAGCGAGGTCCAGTCGGCGTTCTCGATCTTGTTCTGCCAACCGACCGGACCGATGATGCGATAGCTGAAGTCGGCAAGCTTGATCGCATGTATCGGATCTTCGACTTCTGATCCCATCTGCGCCAGATCCGTGGGCCCACACAGATAGAAACCGGCGTCAATTTGGTTGCGCTTCAACCAGACCAGAATATCGCCGCTGACACCATGGGTCAGCTCGGTTTCGATGTCAGGGTGTTCGGTGCGCAGGCGTGCCAGCATCCGACCCAGCCGGATGAATTCCGGATCGACAATTGTCCCGATCTTGAGCTTTCCGCTGATGCGACCGGAGCGCCGGCGTGCGCTGCGGTGGAAATCGTTCATTGACTCAAGAACATGTTCCGCCTTGGCCAGCACCGCGGCACCATCATGACTTAGCCGAAGCCCGGTAGCGGTGCGGTTGAACAAGACGATTCCGGTCTCTTCGGCCAGCCGCTTTATCTGATGGCTGATCGCGGGTTGCGTCAGGTTCAAAACCTCGGCGGCGCGCGAAACGCTCCCTTCTCGTGCCACGGTCACAAAGGCCAAGATGCTGTTAATATTCGAGAAACGATCCATATTAAAATTCCTAATATTACTGTGTGGCATTTGTCATTAGGTTTTTTTGCGGCCCTCGCCCAAAGCTCATCGAAATTCGCGTTCGGGGAGGGGACGTGACCGGATCGAACTGCTTTTGCCGACGCGGCAAAACGCGGTTTCTGGTTCATCAACTCCCCCTGTCTGCGCGGTCGACAATGCTATGACTTATGGATGGGGGGCGTTATGTCCGAAGCTTCAAACGGGTTTGACTTTATCGTGATTGGTGGCGGCTCTGCCGGGTGTTTGATGGCCAATCGGTTGAGCGCGGATCCAGCCAACCGGGTGCTGCTTCTGGAGGCTGGCAAGCCGGACACCTATCCGTGGATTCACATTCCCGTCGGCTATCTTTACTGCATCGGCAACCCACGGGCCGATTGGATGTACAAGACCGAGCCGGACAAAGGTTTGAACGGGCGGAGTCTTTTGTATCCGCGCGGAAAAACGCTGGGTGGATGTTCGTCGATCAACGGCATGATCTATATGCGCGGTCAGGCGCGTGATTACGACAATTGGGCTGCGTTGACCGGCGAAGAGGCCTGGAACTGGGAAAATTCTCTGGTCAATTTCAAGGCGCATGAAGACCATTACAAGCTGGATGATGGCGCCGATCCGGTCACCGGTGACAACAGCCGATTTTCCGATATGCATGGCCACGGCGGCGAATGGCGGATCGAAAAGCAGCGCCTGCGCTGGGACGTTCTGGACAGCTTTGCCGATGCTGCGGTGGAGACCGGCATCCAGAAAACCGACGACTTCAACAGTGGCGACAATGCCGGTGTCGGCTATTTCGATGTGAACCAGCGGTCCGGCTGGCGTTGGAACACATCCAAGGCATTTTTGCGCCCGGCAAAACAACGCCCCAACCTGACTATCTGGACCGAAGCACAGGTTGAAAAGCTTGTCTTTGACAAGGCGGACGACGGCAAACTGCGCTGTGTCGGGGCCAAGGTTCAGCGTGCGGGCACATCCACCGTCGTCAAAGCCACGCGCGAGGTGGTTTTGTCTGCCGGGGCGGTGAATTCGCCGCAGATCCTTCAGCTTTCGGGGATTGGTCCGGCTGAATTGCTGAAGGCACATGGCATCGACGTGGTCATGGACCAGCCCTTTGTCGGTGAGAACCTGCAAGACCATTTGCAAATCCGGGCGGTGTTCAAGGTCAAGGGCACAAGCACCATGAACACCCTGGCCAATTCCATGATCGGAAAGGCCAAGATCGGGTTGGAATATCTGTTCAAACGGTCAGGCCCGATGAGCATGTCACCCAGCCAGCTGGGCGCCTTCACCCGGTCTGATCCCTCGCGCTCTCATGCCAATCTGGAATATCACGTACAGCCGCTCAGCCTTGAGGCTTTTGGCGATGATCTGCATGATTTTCCGGCGATGACCGTCAGTGTCTGCAACCTGAACCCCACCAGCCGCGGCCATGTGCGCATTGCCTCTGCCGATTTCCGGGATGCGCCGAAAATCGCCCCCAACTATCTCGACACTGAAGATGATCGAAAGGTGGCAGCAGACAGCCTGCGTCAGGTGCGTGAAATCATGGCGCAATCGGCGATGCAGCCCTATGAGCCCGAGGAATACAAACCCGGCATTCAATACCAGAGCGACACGGATCTGGCCCGGCTTGCCGGCGATATTGCCAGCACGATTTTCCACCCCGTCGGCACCGTCAAAATGGGCCGCGCGGACGACAACACCGCTGTTCTGGACCCGCATCTGCGGCTCAAGGGTGTTGCGGGACTGCGCGTCGTTGATGCCTCTGTCATGCCAGAGATTACCAGCGGCAACACCAATTCCCCCACCATCATGATCGCGGAAAAAGCGGCAGGCTGGATTTTGGCGGGTCAATAACCCCGATCATCAAAAACATGAGAAGCCTTTCTGGAGGTCACATGCGAAATTCGTTTTCCCAACTGCCGCTTACCGGTGTGAAAGTCGTGGATTTTGGCCAGTATATTGCGGGCCCCGCTGTTGCGATGCTTCTTGGCGATCTGGGGGCCACGGTCGTGCATATTGATCCGCCTGCGGGCGCGATGTGGGACAGCCCGGCCAATGCCACGTTGAACCGGAACAAGGTCATCGTGAACCTGGATCTGAAAACCGAAGACGGGTTGGAACAGGCGCTGGCGCTCTGTGCCGAGGCCGACATCATCGTCGAGAATTTCCGCCCCGGCAAGCTGGCCAAGCTGGGTATTGATTTCGCCGCCATGCGCGCGGAGCGGCCAGAGCTGATCACCATTTCGGTGCCGGGGTTTGCCTCGAACGATGCAGAGCGCCGCGAATTGCGCGCCTATGAAAGCATTGTCGCGGCCAGTTCGGGCGTCTTTACCGACATGGGGCTGAACCGGGTTCTGATGGGGTTGAACCCGTCGTTTTCGCCGCTGCCGCTGGCCTCGGCCTATGCGTCACAGATCGCCGCTTCGGCCACGGTGCTGGCGCTGCAATCGCGTCAGGTCACCGGCCTTGGCGATCAGATCGAGGTGCCGCTTGCCGCCGCCGTGATGGAGGGGCTGTGCTATAACTCGATCAAGGTTGACGGGATGCCCGAACGCTATCTGACCCAGCGCGAGATGGAGATAGAGCGCCGCCGTATCGAAGGTCTTCCGATGAATGTCAGCTATGAAGAGCTGCAAGAGCTGATGGACCCGTTTTTCCGCAGCTACATGTGCAAGGACGGGCGCATGTTCTATGTGGTCTGCCCCAGCCACAAGAACCATGCGCGCCGCTGTCTTGAGGTGCTGGGCATCTATGATGAACTGCTGGAAGAGGGGCTGACATCCGAGGAAAACACCTATCGGCCGTGGTCGGAGTGGGAACATAAAACCTCGCTCGGGGTGTATCCGATGCCCAAGGACTGGGCCGACAAGATCTCGGAGCGGATGAAAGAGGTCTTTATGACCCGCACCTCGCACGAGTGGAAAAAGATGTTTGGTCGCGGGCTTATTCCGGGCGCGCCGCAACGGTGGCTGCAAGAGTGGATTCACGACGAATATGCCGAAGCCTCTGGTTTGATGATCGACGTATGGGATCCTGTTTATGGGGAAATGACCCAACCCGGTCCCGTCGTATGGATGGAGGAAAGCGGCGAAGAGGCGCTGAAACCCGAACCGCGCCGCTGGGTGGAATACGACGAGGCGCTGAAGATTCTAAGGAAGATCCGCACCGAAATCCCCGAAGTGACAGAGGACGCGGTGCCGGACGGATGGCTGTCGGGGGTGCGTATTCTGGATCTGTGCAACGTGATCGCGGGGCCGCATTTGGCCAGCTATCTGGCGCGTTTCGGGGCCGAGGTGATCAAACTGGAACCGGCAGAGCCGATGTATGACAGCTGGAACACCGTCATCTATGGCATGTCGCAAATGCGCGGCAAACGGTCCATCCTGGCGGACATCACATCCCGCCACGGGCGGCAGGTGTTCGAAGATCTGGTGAAATCCGTTGATATCATTGTCTGGAATGCCCCCGACAACCAGATCAAGAAGATGGGGCTGGACGCCGACAATCTGCGCAAGCTCAATCCCGACGCGCTGTTCTGCAAGCTGGATTGTTTCAGCGGTGTGCGGCGCGGCGCCCGAACGGATTACATCGGCTATGACGATCTGGTTCAGGCGGCAACGGGCATCATGCTGCGCTTTGGCGGCGCGATGGACCGCCCCGAGGAACACGCCCATGTCGGCACGATCGACGTGATGTGCGGTTTCGGTGGTGCCCTGGCTGTTGCGGCGGCGCTTTATCAGAAACACCGCCATGGCCGCATTGGTCGCGGGCGCACGTCGCTGACCGCCAACAGCGGATTGTTGCAGGTGCCGTTTGCCTATGACTACCGGGGCAGGGGGCTTTTTGATGAACCTTCCGGCCCGGAGGCAAGCGGCTATAACGCGCTTGCACGGTTCTATAGTACGGCGTCGCAATACATCCTGCTCAGCGCCTATGAGGGCGATCTGCCGTTGTTCCGCAATGTCGAGGGGCTGGAACAGCTGCCGGATTTGCCAGAGGAAGAGCGCGCCGCGTTTTTGGCAAATGCCTTTCAATTACAGCCCGCGACGGAATGGGTCGCACGTTTGCAAGCCGCAGATGTCGGTGCGGTGATCTGCGAAAACCTCGATTCGCTTCGGGCGCAAAACCTGCGCGATGCGGATGGCACAGCCGGAACCGAAAACGGCAGCTATTCGTTTTCAAGATACCCCGATCACCCAAGCGGCCATGAGGTTATCCAGCTTGACCCCTATGCCGTGCGATCCGCGCGTGCAAAAGTGGTTGCCGTGGCCCCAGCCGAGAAATTCGGCGCGTCGACCCGCGCAATCCTTTCGGAACTCGGCTACGCAGAAAGCGCGATAGAGGCGATACTCAAATCCGGAAATCTGACCGATTCCTGGAGCGAAGAATACCTGCCAAGTTGATCGGATCATGTGTTTGCCGCGCATCCGGGCAAGCACCAGGGACGCACAGCGACGGGTATTGACCAACGCCAATGCCCGAATTCCCAGCCAGCCGCATGAATTGATCGGTCACGTGATGACACATCACGTGGGAGGGCCGATTGCGCCTGGCGTTCACCAGCCATTCAGGAGGAAACATGGCCAATAAACCCCCATTGATGGAATTACCTATCCGAACCGCAGAGCGCGGATTTTACGCTGGTTTCAGCAAAGATGTCGCGATCACATCCAAAATTCTGATTGCGGCTCTGATCGTCTGGGCCATTGCGGTGCCAGAGAAAGCAGCGACAATCCTTGGCGATCTCAACGGGTCTTTGCTTGGGACATTTTCAAGCTGGTATATCTACGTCGTCGCGCTTTTCCTGATTGTGTGTATCGTTCTGGCGCTGATCCCCAGCACGGGCCGTCTGAAACTTGGGCTGGATGGGGATACACCGGAATTTTCCAGTTTCTCCTGGTTTTCGATGATGTTCGGCGCGGGCATCGGCATTGGCATGCTGACCTTTGCAACCGCCGAACCGATGTATCATTTTGCCACAAACCCCAATGTGATCATGGGCGAAACCGGCGCCTCGGCCGCCGATAATGTCAACAACGCCTATCTTTGGTCATTCCTGCATTGGGGGTTTTCCGCTTGGGCATGTTACGCCATCGTTGGGCTGTCGCTGGCGTATTTTTCCTATCGCCGCAACCTGCCTCTGACCATCCGCTCTGCGCTGACGCCGCTGTTCGGCGAGAAGCTCTCTGGTATCCTGGGCCATGTCGTGGATGTTGTCGCCGTGGTGGCCACCATTCTGGGCGTGGCACAGACGCTTGGTTTCGGGGTCGAGCAATTCGTATCCGGTCTGCACCGGATCGGTTTTGGTGACTGGCTTATTGTTGCGGACACCGGCGCGCCGTCCACGGCCGGTGTGATCACCGCGCTTTTGATCATCATGGGCGCCTCCACCTTGTCGGCGTTGTCGGGCGTTGGCAAAGGCATCAAATGGCTTTCCAACATCAACATGGGGCTGAGCTTCTTCTTGCTCGCGTTCTTCTTGGTGTTCGGGTCCACATTCTTTGGTTTGACCGCGCTCGTAGAGGGGCTGTTCACCTACATCATCCAATTGCCGAAATTGCTGTTCACCGTTTGGACATCTGATGGCGTCGAGGGCAGCGAAGCCGCGCAGCTGGCAAGCTGGCAGGGCGGGTGGTCTGTTTTCTATTGGGCGTGGTGGATCGCATTTGCGCCGTTTGTCGGGGTGTTCCTTGCCCGGATCTCGCGGGGCCGTACCCTTCGTGAATACATTCTGGGTGCGATCATTATTCCCTCCATCATGTGTTTCGTCTGGTTCACCATTGTGGGGGGCACAGCGATTGATCTGACCCTGAACGGCGGCGCAGGCGATGCAATTTCCGGTGCGGGGCAACAGAACCAGCTGTTTGCGATGCTTGATTTCATCCTTGGGTCCGGGGCGGCCTGGGTGATGGCGGTGATCGTTGTTGTCTTGTTGCTGACCTATCTGGTGACAACCGCGGATTCCGCGATCCTGATCGTCAACACCATCAACGCCGCCGGCGCAGAGAAGCCCTCTGGCCGGCCGCACATCATCTTCTGGGGTGTGGCACTGTCCCTGGTTGTGGGCGGGTTGCTGATCGCGGGCGGTGTCGGGGCGATCCAATCCGCCATGGTGATCGGCGCGTTGCCATTTTCGCTGGTGATGGGGTTGATGTGCGTTTCCCTTGTCAAAGCGATCTGGAAAGACGGCATCCGCGAGAGAAACGGAGTGCAGGCAGTTCATTCCGAAGACTGATCTTTGAAGGGGGGCTCTAGGGCCCCCTTTTTTTATCGGCTAATTGCCTGCGGGTCCTGGGGCGGGCAGGTGGGGCTGACCCATTGGGTGCAGATCGCACGGTCACACAGGGGGCGCGCTCAGGTCGCGCGCAATCAATGCGACCATGACCTGATGGCTGACCTGTCACATGATTCCATCAAAGGCGCTGCAATCACGCTGGCGTGCCAGACGCCGTGACAGCTGGGCCAAGCCCGCGTTCCCCGTCTGTGGGGCGCGATTTCCCCATCCGGGCGTGTTAGTTGAATTCGGTAAATGGCTGGGATGGTAGGATTCGAACCTACGGTACACTGTACCAAAAACAGTTGCCTTACCACTTGGCTACATCCCAACTGTGCGGGTCTCATTAAGCAAATCGTCAAAGGGGTTCAAGCCCTGTTGTACGAAAAACGATGCTTTTTGCAGGATTTGTTATACGGCGAATTTCGACCGAAATCCTGCACCGCCACAAGCCGGGCTTTTGCGGCGAACCAAGCCCCGGTTGCAGGGTTTTTTTCGCTTCTTATGGGCCGAAGTCGAAAAAAGCCCGGTTGCACAATGATTTTGCCTTGACGCGCCCCGGCTGCTGTCTTAATTCCGCCGGGCCTGTGGCGGAGTAGCTCAGTTGGTTAGAGCAGCGGAATCATAATCCGCGTGTCGGGGGTTCAAGTCCCTCCTCCGCTACCATTATTTCCCTCAAAGATCGTGACATTGAACCGGCTGAAAAGCCGCTTTGACCTGTGGGCCAATCGGGCTTGGGGTTTGGGCCATTTTGCCGGGCTTCGTGTTCCGACACATCCACGACCGATGTACTGGCGTGGGCCAATTGCAGGTCAGGGCGGTGGCATGCGCGACTCGCGTGACCTGCGCTCCAAGACCTCGACACATAAAACAGTTGGCAGATGCCGGGCGATTTCGGACCAGGAATCGCCGGCGGAAAAACTGGCAAAGATCGATCCGGAATTGGTGCCGAAATATACCCCGGCAGGCGAGGATCCGTCGGTGGCCATGGCCTGGCGCAGCACGGTGAAATAGCAGTTTTCCACCGGCAGGCCGGTTTGCTTCTTTGTCCATGTGTCGCCGCCGTCGGTTGATTTCCATATCGCGGCCGAGGCCCCGGGCGGAAAGCGCCCTTGGGAATCGCCGTTCAACGGCAATGTCCCGATCATGCGGCTGTCAGTTTTTCCCAAGTGGTGCCGCCATCTTTGCTGGCAAACAATTGGGCCGGTTTTGCCCCGGCGTAGATGGCGTGCGGCGTGTGGTGCACGGACCAAAGCGCGTCGATTTGGCCACTGAAGGGCGCGGGCGGGGCGGGGGACTTGTCAAAAAAACGGGCCGCTTCGGGATCGTTGCGCATCCATTCGTCCAGCTGACCATCGGCAAGTTTGCTAAGGGTCCAGGTTTGCCCGCCATCGTCGGCTCGCCAGACACCTGCGCCAAAGAATTCGCCGCCACCGGCCGCCCAAATGGTGCCGGTTTCGGGATCGCTGGTCATGTGGTTGATGCGCCAGCCGTCACAGAATGGGCCGGTGACGGACCATTGCTGGCGGTCCGCATTGCCGTTCAACAGGAACGCGCCTTTGTTGGTGCCGATCAACAGGGTTGTCTCAGCCATGGGGGCCTCCGTCCGCGCCAGTTGCCACCAGACTATCACAGCGCGGTCTTGCAACCTAAGGGCGGGTGTTCAGACGCCCTGCAGTGTCAGGGAAAAAGTGCGTTGCGCCCCCGCAGGTGGCTTGGGAAAGGGCGCGGCGCGGCGGATCACGCGCAGCGCGGCATTGTCCAGCTTGCCCGACCCAGAGCTGCGGGTCACCCGTGCGGCGGCCAACCGGCCATTGGCGGCAATCGTGAATTGCACGCGCACTTTGCCTTTGACACCGGTCTTTAGCGTTCCGGCCCGGCGCAAGCGGGCCATCACCTTGCCGGGGTAATTTGCCGCCGCCGCATTGCCCGGCTTCACCGCTTGTTTTCGCGCAGGAGTGGCTGTGCTGGCGGCGCGGTTTGTGCCGGTGGCCTGGGCCGCACCGGCGCGGGTGGTGGTTTTGGCCGTGCCGCGCGGCGTTTGCGTCGTGGCGGTCTTTTTCGGGCGGTTGGGCGCGGGTGGCGCGACCTGTTCGAATCCGGGCGGGCGGATTTTCGGCCGCAGGGAGGCATGGGGGTCGGCGGTTTCGGGCGTTTGCGCAGTGATGAGTTCAGAGCCTTTGGGGCTGACAGCTGGCTCTGTGCTGACAGGCGGTTCTGTGGCCACCGGGGGGCTTGGCCGTTCGGCTTTGTTGGGATTGCCAGATTGATTGGCCGTGATCGAACCGGCCATCGGCGCGGGTGCAGGGGCCATTGCGCGCGCGGGGGCCATGGCCGCAGAAACGGCGGGTGGTGCTGCCTGTGCCACCTGCGGCTCTGGTGCATCGACTTTGGGATATGTCGCCGGGGCGGGCGCGGTGGCGCCTGTGCGTGCCGCTTGCGGCCGCGGGGCGGGTGCCAGCGGTGCCAGCTCCGCCCTTTCCGGCGCGGGGGCCGCGGTCACCCTGTCGGGTGTGACGCTTTGTGTCACGGGGGCGGTGTTCGTTTTGGCCAGATCGGGGGCTGGGGCAAATGTGTCCATCGCGACGGGCGGATGTTGTGCCGCATTCAGGGGCGGCAGGGGCGGGGCGGCCTGGGCCACGTCGGGGCGATCGGCCTGCGCCTTGGTCGGGGTGGCGGTCAGTGTCCCTTCGGACAAATCGGCAAAGCTGTTGCCCAATTGGACCGCCACATTGGCCCCGCCCCCCGCGATTTCCACGGGCTGCGAAGATGGCAGAAACGCCCAGATCAAAAACCCGTGCAGCGCCACGGCAGAGAGCGCTGCGCCGATTTTGACAAACCCGGAGGTCAGGACCATCGCATGCCCTTTGGGGTCATGGCGACAAGGCGACCGGCCTCTGGCATGTGTTGACCGGTGGATGAACCGACACGCCTTTGCCGCGCAAACGGGGATGCACTACCGCTGTGCAATCCGGGGATCGGGGGCAAGAGGATCGAAGGGGCGCTCATCCGATCAGGCCGAGCGTGGCGCTGCGGCTGCTGACGGCCAAGCCGTCTTCGCAGGCGGTGGCGTCCAGATCCGGCGCATCGCAGGTCTGTGCGCCGTTGATCAGGATCTGGCTGATGCCGTCACAGGACAGCCCGGAAATCACGAATTGGCGGACGCGGGGGCGTGCGGCGGGCAGGGGGCCGAAATCAAACAGCGTCAATCGCTCGACCTGACCCGAGGTGTCAAACACCACCGCCTCATATACCGCGCGGTCAATATCCGCCGCATGGCCATTCTGGATCAGAAAGGTCAGCGTGCAATTGTCCGTCTGGCTTTGGGCGGTGTTCAGCTCGACCTGAACGCGCGGGCCGATAGCATCCTGCGCCTGCGCCACCGGCGCGGCAAAAGACAGACCGGCACAGATGGCACAACGGATAACATCGGCAACACGCATGGCAAAGATCCTGTCAGCAAGGCCCGGAACGGGCTTTTGCTGGATCTCTTACCCGGAATAGGCGGCAATTTCGATTCCGAATTCAGTCGCCGCTTTGATCGGACAGGCCCGAATCGGCACCGGAACGCGGATCATTTACTTGGTCAGGATCAATTTCCCGGCTTTGGTGATGCGCAGGGTATAAACCTTGCCGTCCAGCACGATACGCGCGGTGGCATTGTGCCCCACAAGCATCCGAGCGTCATAGGCCGGGCCGGCGTCGTCCGTGGTGTTTTGAAGCAGGTCCATGGGACGGGCAATCGCGTTCATCGGTCTGCCTCCAACCGGTCAAGCATGTCTTCCAGCCGCAATTCCGTCGGGAAAGATCCGCTGAGCGCGTTTTGCAAAAGGTCGTGCCAGGGTGGGGTGGGCAAGGTGATGCCACGGGTTTTCGGGCGCGGTTGGGCCATGTTCAGTCTCCAGTTACAAAGGGAACCGGGCTGTCCGTGCAGGATGGCTGGGTCTTGCGTATAAAGTTGACTGAAAAGATAAGGATTGTCAAGTCGAGCCGTTTTGCGACTTTGGGCGCATACAATCGGGACCCCGGGCCCCTGTGCGGTGCCCCGGTCAAACGCGTGGTCAGCTATTGGGTAACGCTGGCGATACGGGGCATATCGCCAGAGGTCCGGACCTTGTCCGCCCTCAGCGCCAGAAGCCTGCGGCAGTCTTCGATGGAAAGCCCCTGGCTAGGCTACCGCCTCCAGCAAAATGCGCGCGTAATCGGTTTGGGGGTTGGAAAACACCTGATCCGCCGGACCGGCCTCGACCACGTCGCCCTGTTTCATCACCATGACGTAATGTGACATGGCGCGCACGACCTTGAGGTCGTGACTGATGAACAGATAGGCCAGCCCGTATTTGCGTTGCAGGTCGCGCAGCAGTTCGACGATCTGCACCTGTACAGTCATATCCAACGCCGAGGTCGGTTCGTCCAGAACCACCAGTTTCGGGCGCAGGATCATGGCGCGGGCAATTGCGATCCGCTGACGCTGACCGCCGGAAAACTCATGCGGGTAGCGATCCATCATTGCGGGGTCCAGCCCGACCTCTGCCATCACCTCTGCCACGATGTCCCGCTCTGGGCGGGTGTCGCCGTCGGTGCCATGCACGCCCAGCCCTTCGGCGATGATCTGACCGGCGGACATGCGCGGCGAGAGCGAGCCAAAGGGATCCTGAAACACGATCTGCATTTCAGACCGTAATCGGCGCAGATTGCGGGTCGAGAATTGCCGCAGATCCTGACCGTCAAAGGTCATCCCACCTTCGGAGGCAATCAATCGCATCATCGCAAGCGCCAGCGTTGTCTTGCCAGAGCCGCTTTCGCCAACGATGCCGATGGTTTCCCCGGCACGTACCGAAAAGGTGGCGTCGTTCACCGCCTTCACATGGCCGACCGTGCGTTTCAGCAGCCCCTGCTGGATCGGGAACCAGATCTTCAGGTTCCGGGCTTCGGCCACCACAGGCGCATCCGGGGCAACCGGATCGGGGTGGCCCGTGCTTTCGGCGGCCAGCAATTTCTGGGTGTAGGGATGATTGGGATTGGTGAAAATTTCATCCGTCGGCCCGGTTTCGACGATTTCGCCATCCTTCATCACACAGACCCGATCAGCGATGCGGCGCACGATGCCAAGATCATGGGTGATGAACAACATGCTGAGGTTTTCTTTGGTCTTGAGGTCCGCCAGCAGGTCGAGGATCTGCGCCTGAATGGTCACATCCAGCGCGGTGGTCGGTTCATCCGCGATCAAGAGATGCGGGCCGTTTGCCAGCGCCATGGCGATCATCACCCGCTGGCGTTGCCCGCCAGACAGCTGATGGGGATAAGCGCCCAACCGGTCCTCTGGATTGCGAATGCCAACCTTGTGCAGCAGGTCGATGATGCGCGAACGCGCCTCCGCCCCGGTGACATTCTGGTGCAACTCCATGCTTTCACGCAGCTGTTTTTCCAGCGTGTGCAGCGGATTGAGCGATGTCATCGGTTCCTGAAAGATGAACGAAATGTCGTTGCCACGGATCTGGCGCAGGGTGCGTTCATCCGCGCCGACCATTTCGCGACCATCATAGGTCACAGACCCCGAAACATCCGATGACCCACCCAAAAGCGACACGGTCGACAGCGCCGTCACCGATTTGCCAGAGCCGGATTCCCCAACCAGCGCCACGGTTTCGCCGCGCGCGACCTCGAACGATACGCCTTTGACGGCGGCTGTGCGCTTGCCGTCCTGACGAAAGCCGACCTCAAGATTTTTGACCGTAAGCAGCGCCGTCATGCGAATGTTTTCCTTGGGTCGAATGCATCGCGTACACCTTCGAAGATGAAGACCAGAAGCGACAACATGAAGGCAAAGACAAAGAAAGAGGTGAAGGCCAGCCAGGGGGCCTGAAGGTTCTGTTTCGCCTGCAATGTCAGCTCGCCCAGCGAGGGCGACGACGATGGCAATCCAAAGCCGAGGAAGTCGAGAGAGGCCAGCGCACCAATGGTGCCGGTCACGATGAACGGCAGGAAGGTGACGGTGGCCACCATCGCATTGGGCAGCATGTGGCGGAACATGATGGTGATGTTGGACACGCCCAATGCCTTGGCCGCGCGAACATATTCCAGATTGCGGGCGCGCAGGAATTCGGCCCGCACCACACCAACCAGCGAGGTCCAGCCAAAGAGCACCATCAGGAACACCAGAAGCCAGAATCCACGTCCCAGAATCGCGAACAGGATGATGATGATATAAAGACTGGGGGTCGCGCCCCAGATTTCGATCACCCGCTGGAAGATAAGGTCAAGCCAGCCACCGAAATAACCCTGCAAGGCACCGGCAATGATACCGATGACCGAGGCCAGCGTCGTGACAATCAGCGTGAACAGGATCGACAGCCGGAAACCATAGATGATCCGGGCCAGCACGTCGCGTTTGGTGTCATCGGTGCCCAGCCAGTTCTGCCCGTTCGGGGGCAGGGGGGCCGCGCCGGGGCGATCCACGGGCGTGTCAAAGCTGTACGGGATGGGCGGCCAAAGCGCCCAGCCCTTGACGAAATCGCCCTCTGGCGTGCCACCGGCATCGACGGTTTCGATCATGCCTTCGGGGTCGTCCCAGCAGGCCTCAAGCCCGCCGGTGCGGATCAGGCATTTGACCTCGATATCGCGATAGATCGCTTCGGTCTTGAAATCACCACCAAAGGCGGTTTCGGGATAGAAATTGAACACCGGCGTGAAGATCTCGCCGCGATATTTGACCATGATCGGTTTGTCGTTTGCCAGAAACTCGGCAAAGAGCGTCAGACCAAAGACAAACAGAAAGATGATCAACGACCACAACGCGCGGCGGTTTTTCTTGAAATTGCGCCAGCGGCGCTGGTTGATCGGGGAAAGCGCCATGGTCTAGCCCTCACGCTTTTCAAAGTCGATGCGCGGATCGACAAAGACATACATCAGGTCGGACAGAATGCCGACCACAAGCCCAAGCAGGCCAAAGACAAACAGCGTGCCAAAGATCACCGGATAGTCACGGGCAACCGTGGCCTCAAACCCCAACCGGCCCAAACCGTCGAGCGAAAAGATGGTTTCGATGATGATCGAACCGCCAAAGAACACACCGATGAACACCGCCGGAAAACCGGCAATCACGATCAGCATGGCATTGCGGAAGATATGACCGTAAAGCACCCGGCTCTCGCTCAGCCCCTTGGCGCGGGCGGTGATGACATATTGTTTCTTGATCTCGTCCATGAAGCTGTTCTTGGTCAAAAGCGTCAATGTGGCAAAGGCCGAGATTGTCGAGGCAATCACCGGCAGCGCGATATGCCAGATGTAATCGCCGATCTTGCCAAACAAGCTGAGGCTGTCAAAATTTTCCGATGTCAGCCCGCGCAAGGGAAAGATCTGCCAATACGACCCGCCGGCGAACAGCACCAGCAACAGAATGGCAAACAAGAAGCCGGGAATGGCATAGGCCACGATGATCACGCCCGATGTCCAGGTGTCAAAGGCCGATCCGTCATGTACCGCCTTGCGAATGCCCAGCGGGATCGACACCAGATAGGCGATTAACGTCGACCAAAGGCCCAGCGTGATCGACACCGGCAGTTTTTCCACCACCAGCTCCAGCACGCCGATCGAGCGGAAATAACTCTCGCCGAAGTCGAGCCGCATGTAATTGCCCATCATGATCAGGAACCGTTCGCCCATGCCGATCGCTTCTTTGACGCAGGCGGGATCGGTCAGCGAAGGCGTGCCGGTGAACCCTTCTTCACAGACGATACGGGCAAAGCCGAATTCGATTTCCAGCTTTTCCAGGAACTCCTTGGGCAGCCCACGACCGCCCACATAATCGTTGTCTTCCGTTTCCGGCCCGGCACCGGATTCGCCACCGGCAAACCCGCCAAACACGTCACCTTCGCCTTCGAACTGGGCGATATATTGTTCAATCGGGCCACCGGGCACAAACTGAATCAGAGCGAAATTGATGATCATGATGCCCAGAAGGGTCGGAATGATCAGCAACAGCCGTCGTAGGATATAGGCGCCCATTTACTTCAGGATGCCTTTCGATTTCAGATCCGCTTCGCGGTCGGGGTCGATCCACCAGAAATCAAGATAACCCAGCGCATAAGGCGGCAGCGTTTCGGGATGGCGGTACATGTCATAGGCCGCCACCCAGTAATCGGCGATATAGCCGGTGGGCACGACAAAGAATTCATAGCGCAATGCCCGATCTAACGCGCGCAACGCAACATCCTGATCAGCCTGATTGTCAGTGACAAAGGAGGCTTCGATGATCGCATCGACCAGTGGGCTGGCCAGTCCGGCGGGGTTGAACAGGCTGAATTCAGCCTCCTGAGAGCCATACATCTGGCTGAGCCCGCCCCCGGTGGACAGGAAAGGATCGTAGGTCGTGGAATAGAGCATGTCGAAGTCACGTTCGCGGCGGCGGTCGGTGTATTGCGCCGGATCGACCTTGTCCAATTTCACATCAACACCGATCTGCGTCAGGTTCTGGGCATAGGTGTCATGCATCGCATCCACCGAATCCTGGATGTTGGACGGATAGAGCATGGTCAATTTCAGGGTCTGACCCTGTGCATTGCGGCGCACGCCATCATCACCGACAACCCAACCGGCCTCTTCCAGAAGTTTGGAGGCCTGACGCAGATTGCCGCGATCGTTCAGCCGCGAAGCACCCGAGGAATGCGACACGCGCACAGGCTCGCTCAGCAATTCCGGCGGCACCACATCGCCCAACCCCTGCAAGAAGGCCAGTTCTTCGCCTTCGGGAATATCCTTGGCCTCCAGCGGGGTGCCCTCGATAAAGGAGGAGCGCTGCGAATACAGGCCGTAAAGCAGCGATTCATTGGTCCATTCAAAGTTGAACGCCAGGGCAATTGCCTCGCGCACGGTTTTGTCCTGCAGGTTGGGCTTGCCCAGGTTGAAAACGAATCCCGTCGGATTGGGCGGATTGCCGTCCGGCAGTTCCATTTTCACGACCGAACCTTCATCCACCTTGGGAAAGTCATAGCCCGAGGCCCAGACCTTGGGGTCGCTTTCGACGCGGATGGTATATTCGCCGGCCTTGAAGGCCTCGAAGCTGGCGGTTTGATCAGAGAAATATTCCAGCCGGATCGAATCGTAATTGTAGCGACCCTTGTTGAACGGCAGATCCTTGCCCCAGTAATCGTCGCGGCGTTTGTAGACGATTCGGCGGTTGATGTCGTAATTGTCGAGCTTGTAAGGCCCTGATCCAATTGCCACCTCCAGCCGGGGTTCATCCAGACGGCGGGTTTCGTCCGCCTCGAACCAGGCTTTGGAAAACGCAGGTGTCGAGCCCACAGTTTCAATCCGCGACCGTTTGGATGTTTCCGGGTTGAAGGTGAATTTCACCGTGTGATCATCCAGCGCCTCGGCGCTTGTCACCATGCGGCTGACGGCCTGCGCATACGACGGCAAGCCCTGGGTGATGAATAATTTGTGGGAATAGACCACATCCTCTGCGGTCACGGGCGTGCCATCCCAAAACGTCGCTTCGGGGCGCAGGTGGAAGATCACCCAATCCTTGCTTTCGGGGTATTCAAGGCTGTGGGCGAGAATCCCATAGTATTGCCCCACCGAATCTTCGACCGATTCAATCAGCTGATCATATTGGATCGAGGTCAGAGCCCCCGACCGCCCTTTGCGGGAATAGGGATTGAGGCTGTCGAATGTGCCGGTCGCGGCCAGGGTGATTTCCCCGCCCTTGGGCGCATCCGGGTTCACAAAGTCGAAATGCGCATAGTCTGGCGGATAGTCGAGATTGCCAAAATAGGAATAGCCGTGGCTTTTGATGACTGTGGTGTCGTCGGATGCCGCATCCTGACCAAAGGCAGAGGTGGCAAGACTGGCGGCCAGACCCGCCACAAGTATCAATCCGCTCAGCGCAGTCACCGCTCTTGGCAGGGCCACGGGCCGGGGGCGGGCTGCGGCCTGTGCCTTTGGGGTTTGAAGGGGCTGGCGGGGCTTGATCATGGAATCCTCCGAAACTGGACATGCCAAAGATGTGGCCAATACTCTGTTGTTATTACGGTAGATGGCCAGAGAGTCCTTATTCAAGTTGATATTCCGTGATCGACGGTGATCACGGCCAATTGGCAAAGAAAAAGCCGCTGCACCGGGGTGCAGCGGCCGAATAGCTTGTGTTTTTGGCAGTGATCAGTTGTCGAGACTGTCCAGCCAAGCCACGATATTGGCGCGGTCCTCAGGCTTTTTCAAACCGGCAAAGGACATTTTGGTGCCCGGTGCAAATCCCTTGGGATTGGCCAGGAAACCGTCAAGCGCCTCGGGGGTCCAGACATCGGCCACCGCAACAAGCGAGCCGGAATAGCCGAAACCTTCTTCGCTGCCGACCGTGCGGCCAACAACGTCATAAAGCGACGGTCCGGTGCTGTTCACACCGTCTTCGATTTTGTGACAAGCCCGGCATTTGCCGTACACTTTTTCGCCCTTGGCGATGTCGGCGCTGGCCAGCAATTCGGCGAATGTCGGGCCTTCGGCCACATCGCCACCGCCGGACTCTTCGCCGGTGTCGATCACATATGCCTGTTCAGCGTGGTCGCCATGGCCACCACCGGTATGATAAAGCTCTTCAGCGGCCCATTTGCCCAAGAGGAAGATCAGGAATGCTCCGCAGAAGCCACCCAGAATCTTGGTCGAGGTCATTGTATCCATAACACGCGCGTCCTTACGTCCGATCCTTGCTTCGGGTCTTACGTCTTCCCCTTGCCGGTGGCAAGGTATAGAAGCCGCGACGAAACGCCCATCTCATGCTGAAACCGGGCCAAAAAGACGGAAAAATACCATGAACGGACGTATTGCCTTTCAGGGCGAACCGGGGGCCTACAGTCATGAGGCCTGTCGTGATGCACGTCCCGACATGGAGGCGCTGCCCTGTGCCAGTTTTGACGATGTGATTGCGGCGGTGACATCGGGGGCGGCGGATCTGGCGATGTTGCCGGTGGAAAACACCACGTATGGCCGGGTGGCCGACATTCACCGCCTGTTGCCGGAAAGCGGTCTGCATATCGTTGATGAGGCTTTTGTGCGGGTGCATGTCAGCCTGATGGCGCATCCCGGTGTGACAATCGAAGACATTCAAAAAGTGCGCGCCCATCTGGTGTTGTTGCCGCAATGTGCATCGTTTTTGAAACAGCACGGCATTCACGGGGAATCAGCCGCCGACAGCGCCGGCGCCGCGGCGGAATTGGCGGTCAGCGGGGACCGCACATCGGGCGTGCTGGCCTCGGACATGGCGGCGGAAATTCACGGGCTGGAGATTCTGGCCCGTCATATCGAAGATCACGCCCATAACACCACCCGGTTTCTGTTGATGGGACGCGAGGCCAATATGGCGCGGCGCGGCGATCACGGCATGCTGACGACATTTGTGTTTCAGGTGCGCAACATCCCGGCGGCGCTGTACAAAGCGATGGGCGGTTTTGCCACCAATGGCGTCAATATGACCAAATTGGAAAGCTATATGGTGGGCGGATCGTTCACCGCGACGCAGTTTTATGCCGACATCGAGGGGCATCCCGAAGATCCGGCCGTGGCACGGGCGTTGGAAGAATTGGATTATTTCACCGATATGCTGGAAATCCTCGGCACCTATCCGCGCGACCCGCGCCGGGATTGAAACGCGGCGTGCGGCGCGGTTCAGATCAGCAATCCGGCCGCGCCTTCGTGGCGAAGTAACCAGACCTTGGTTTCCACGCCACCCGCGCCGGAAAAACCGCCAAGCCCGTTTGCCGCAAGTATGCGGTGGCAGGGGATCAGCACCGGAATGGGGTTGGCGCCGCAGGCCTGACCAATTGCCTGGGCGGGCGCGCCAAGCTCGCGGGCCAAATCGCCATAGGTGCGGGTTTCGCCAAAGGGAATGCGCGTCATCGCAGCGCAGGTGCGTTTGACAAGATCCGAACCTTGGGGCGCAAACGGCAGGTCGAATTCCGTGATTTCGTTTGAGAAGTAGGCGTTCACCTGTATTTCGGCCCGGTCCAACAGATCCGACGCATTCCTGTCACCGCCGCGCCACGAGACCGACGAAATCGCGCCATCGGTCTCGGTCAAGGTCAGATATCCGACCGGTGTTTTTATCGCGCGTTCTGGCATGGGATCAGATTGGCCTTTGCCGGGGCAAGGCACAATCCGATTCCTGCTGTTTCACTTAGGCGCTTTCGAGCTTGTCCTGCGTCTTGGTGTCGAAATCCGATGCCGCGTGACGTTCGTGCAGCTGCGTCTCAGGCTCGCCAAACAGGCGGTTCACCTTGCGTCCGCGCTGAACCGCGGGGCGTGCGTCGATCCGTTTGGCCCAGTCCACAACATTGGTGTAGCTGTCGACGTCCAGGAATTTGCCGGCATTGTACTGGCGCCCCAGCACTAGATTGCCGTACCAGGGCCAGATCGCGATATCGGCGATGGTATAGGTGCCGCCCGCCATCCAATCCTTGTCCGCGAGGTGCCGGTCCAATACGTCCAGCTGGCGCTTGACCTCCATTGCGAAGCGATCAATCGGATATTGCCATTTTTCCGGCGCATAGGCGTAGAAATGGCCGAACCCGCCGCCCAGATATGGCGCGCTGCCCATCTGCCAGAACAGCCAGGACAGCATTTCGGCGCGATCGCCGGGATCCTTGACCTGAAACGCGTTGTCGAATTTTTCCGACAGATGCATCAGGATTGCGGCGCTTTCGAACACGCGCACCGGTTTGTCGCCCGAGCGGTCGATCAGGGCCGGGATTTTGGAGTTCGGGTTGATTTCGACAAAGCCGGACCCGAATTGATCGCCGTCGCCAATGCGGATTGGCCAGGCATCGTATTCGGCGGCATATCCGGCCTCCAGCAACTCTTCGAACATGATGTTCACTTTTACCCCATTGGGCGTCGCCAGGGAGTGTAGCTGAAACGGATGCTCGCCGACCGGCAGCTCCTTGTCATGGGTTGCCCCGGCAATGGGCCGGTTGGTCGAGGCAAAAGTACCGCCGTTTTGGGCTTCCCATGTCCAGACTTCGGGGGGGGTGTAGGTATCGGTCATTGATCTATCCTTGGCTGCATCCAGTTGGGATGGGACGTAAGGCGCATGCCCACCGATCCCAAGGGGTGCACATCGAGTGTGCATTAATGTGGGGCTGGGGGGCGGTGGCATTGTTTTGGTTTGAAAATGCCGAGGCCGTGGCCCCAGTTGAAGAATGTGGCCCCAGTAGAGAAAAATAGGGGGCTTCGCCTCAGTTTTGAAAGGTTAGGGGGCTTCGCCCCCGGCCTTTGGCCTCCCCCAGGATATTTTTGAACAGAAGAAGCCGGGGAAGGCCAGATTTTTGGGCGGTCTTAGCTCAGCGCGTCGTTGCACCGTTTGCAGGTGGCGGGGTGGCTGTGGCTGCCAACGTCGGGCAGGATTTTCCAGCAGCGTTGGCATTTGTCGCCCTCGGCGCTTTCGAACACCACGCCCACACCGTCGATTTCCGGCAGGCGGAAGGCCTCGCTTGGTTGCGGGTCGCCGGTCAACGACATGCCGGAGGTGATGCAGATGTCGTCGAAGTCGACCGATTTCAACGCCGCCAGCATGTCCGGGGCACGCACATGCACCACCGGTGCCGCCTCAAGCGAGGCACCGATGACCTTGTTTGTGCGCTGCACCTCGAGCGCGGCGGTGACGGAGCGCCGAGCGCGACGGACCTGGGCCCATTTCGCCGCCAGCGGCTCGTCCAGCCAATCTGCGGGGGTATCGGGGAAATCGGCCAGGTGGACCGAGCTGTCCTCGCCGGGGAACCGTTCCAGCCAGACCTCTTCCATGGTGAAGACCAGCACCGGGGCCAACCAGGTGGTCAACCGCTGGAACAGGATGTCCATCACCGTGCGCGCCGCGCGGCGACGAGCGGTGTCGCCATCGCAGTACAGCGCATCCTTGCGGATGTCGAAGTAGAAGGCGCTGAGCTCAAGCGTGGCGAAGTTGAACAATTGCTGGAACACGCCCTGGAAATCAAAGGCGCTATAGCCTTTGCGCACGGCATGATCCAATTCGGCCAGCCGGTGCAGCACATAGCGTTCAAGCTCTGGCATATCGGCCGGGTCCATCCGGTCGCTTTCCTCGAAATGCGCCAGCGCCCCCAACATGAACCGCATGGTATTGCGCAGGCGGCGATAGCTGTCGGCCACACCTTTGAGGATTTCCGGCCCGATCCGTTGATCCGCAGTATAGTCGGTCTGCGACACCCAAAGCCGCAGGATGTCTGCGCCATATTGTTTCACGACCTGATCGGGCGCGATGGTGTTGCCGATGGACTTCGACATCTTGAACCCTTTTTCGTCCAGGGTCATGCCGTGAGTCACCACATTGCGATAGGGCGCGCGGCCCTTGGTGCCGCAGGCCTGCAACATCGAGGAATGGAACCAGCCGCGGTGTTGGTCGGTGCCTTCCATATAGACGTCTGCGATACCGTCTTCGGTGCCGTCTTCGCGGTCGCGCAGCACAAAGGCATGGGTCGAGCCGCTGTCGAACCAGACATCGAGGATGTCGAACACCTGATCCCAGTCGTCGGCGTTGTAGGCATCGCCGAGGAAACGTTCCTTGGCGCCATCCTTGTACCAGGCATCGGCGCCTTCGGCTTCGAACGCCTCAAGGATGCGGGCATTCACGGCTTCGTCGCGCAAGAGGTAATCATCGTCGGTCGGCAACGCGCCCTTGCGGGTGAAACAGGTCAGCGGCACGCCCCAGGCGCGCTGGCGCGACAGAACCCAATCGGGGCGGGTTTCGATCATCGAATAGAGCCGGTTGCGCCCGGTTTTAGGCGTCCAGTTCACCAATTGGTCGATGGACGTCAGGGCGCGTTCACGGATGGTGGTGCCATAGGTGTCCTGGCCATCGCCGACCGCTTTGTCGACCGCAGCAAACCATTGCGGCGTGTTGCGATAGATCACCGGCGCCTTGGAGCGCCAGCTGTGCGGGTAGGAGTGTTTGATCTTGCCACGCGCCAACAGGCCGCCGACCTCGACCAGTTTGTCGATCACGGTCTTGTTGGCATCGCCTTCGCCGCCTTTGCGGTTCAGGATGTATTTACCACCAAAGAACGGAAGGTCGGCGCGGAAACCGCCGTCATCCATCACGTTGTAGGTGATGACCTGTTCCAGCATGCCGAGATCGCGATAGAGTTCATATTCCTCCATCCCATGGCTGGGCGCGCAATGCACGAATCCGGTGCCTTCTTCGTCGGTGACGAAATCGGCGGCGCGGAAATCGCGGGGGGCATCCCATTCGCCATTGCTGCCTTCGGCACCCGCCAGCGGGTGTTGCAGCTTGCAATTAAAGAGAATTCTTTGATCAACATCTCTGACGCGCCGATATTGGTTCTCGCCAAGGCGTGCTTTAGAGAACGTCGCAGCTGCTAGTTTGTCGGAAAGAATGTACTTCTCGCCAACTTTGGCCCAGCACTCGTCAGGCGCTGCGGTTACTTCATACAGTCCGTAAGAAATGTCTTCTCCGTAAACAACGGCTTTGTTGGAGGGGATCGTCCAAGGCGTCGTCGTCCAAATCACGACATAAGCCCCTTCAATCTCTTTCCAATCTTTAATCGTTTCGTCGTAGTGTTGCCTAGCTTCCTCGCGTTGATGAGAAAGCGCAATCTTTCCGTAGTTGGCGGCGACTTCAGCGTTAGTCGTCGCGACGCGGAATTTCACCCAGATGGTGAAGCTGTCCTTGTCGTGATATTCCACCTCGGCTTCGGCCAATGCGGTTTTCTCGACCGGCGACCACATCACGGGTTTGGACCCCTGATAGAGCGTGCCGTTCATCAGGAATTTCTGGAACTCGGCGGCGATCACGCGTTCGGCGTGGAAATCCATTGTCAGATAGGGCTTGGGCCAATTGCCGGTGATGCCGAGGCGCTTGAACTCTTCCCGCTGTACATCGACCCAACCTTCGGCAAACTTCCGGCATTCCTGACGGAAATCAATGACGTCGATTTCGTCCTTGTTCTTGCCCTTCTTGCGGTATTGCTCTTCGATCTTCCATTCGATCGGCAGACCGTGGCAATCCCAGCCGGGGATATAACGCGCCTCATATCCCATCATCTGATGCGACCGAACGATCATGTCCTTGATCGTCTTGTTCAGCGCATGGCCGATGTGCAGATGGCCGTTGGCATAGGGCGGGCCGTCATGCAGGGTAAAGGGCTGGCGGCCCTCTGATTTGGCCCGCAGGCGGTCATAGACACCGATCTTTTCCCACCGGTCGAGCCATGTCGGCTCGCGTTTGGGCAGGCCTGCGCGCATCGGGAAATCGGTCTTCGGCAGGTTCAGGGTGTCTTTATAGTCGGCTTGGGGTGTTTCTGGCGTATCGGCGCACATTTTGGGCGTCCTTCGTCGGATTGTTCTATCAGGGTCTTCAACTATGTGGGGGTCTGGCGGCGCGGTTGCCCATACGCCTTGTCCCGGCGGCTCGATGTATCAGAGCGCCGGGCATGTAATTCGAATGATGATCGCGAAATAAGCCATCTTGTCCCGCTTATAGGCCTGGCAAGATCGGGCGTCCAGTGGCGCATTTCGACGGGTGGCGTCGATGCCCGGCAGCCGCGAGATCCAGGTGGCGATTGCCGGCCGGGGTCTGGGCCGTGGCCCCGGTCATGTTGCGGGAAACAGGCCGGGGTGACGGGCAATGAAGACACCGCCGATGGTGTCGCCGTGGCAAGATATGCGCATTTGTCGCAGGTCAAACGCAAGAAAGTTAGCGGCCAAAGTCACGCTGATCACCGAAAGTTTACAGCGCGGCCTGCTCTGCAAATGAACTTGTAACCGTTTGACATAAGGATGAAATACAGGCGTAGGTTGTTCGAAACTTTACAGGTTTTCAGATGGTATTGTGGATTTATTTACAGAAAAAGTCTCTGGTTGCCGTGACCTAGAGGCAATTCCCGCATTCCTCTGTAAACTCGCGCCAACGAGGATGTCCGGAGCAGATGGAGGAGCCATTGATCGCCCCGGATCCTGAAAATACGAGGGGGGAGCATATGCCCAACACTGATTCCGCACGCCAGTACCATGTCGATGCCGCGAAATATGACGAAATGTATGCCGCATCCATCGCCGATCCCGATGCATTCTGGGCCGAACAGGGCAAGCGCATTGACTGGATCAAACCTTATACCCAGATCAAGGATGTCAGCTTTGCCCCCGGTGATATCCGCATCAAATGGTATCACGACGGCACGCTGAACGTATCGGCCAATTGCATTGACCGGCATCTGGCGACACGTGGCGCGCAGACTGCGATCATTTTTGAACCGGATGATCCAGGCGAGGCCGCCCAGCACATCACCTATCAGGAATTGCACGACAAAACCTGCAAGATGGCCAATGTCCTGACGGATATGGGCGTGACCAAGGGCGACCGGGTGGTGATCTATCTGCCGATGATCCCCGAAGCGGCTTATGCCATGCTGGCCTGTGCGCGGATTGGCGCGATTCATTCCATCGTCTTTGCCGGGTTTTCGCCCGATGCGCTGGGCGCGCGGATCAATGGCTGTGATGCCAAGGTTCTGATCACCGCGGACGAGGCCCCGCGCGGTGGACGCAAGACCGCACTGAAATCGAACGCTGACAAGGCGCTGTTGCACACCAAGGACACGGTCAAATGTCTGGTGGTCAAACGCACCGGCGGCCAGACCACCTGGGTCGATGGGCGTGACTATGATTACAATGCGCTGTCAGCAGAGGCGGACAGCACCTTTGCCCCGGTTGAGGTGAATGCAGAAGATCCGCTGTTCGTGCTTTATACCTCTGGCTCCACCGGCCAGCCAAAGGGCGTGGTGCATTGTTCCGGCGGCTATCTGGTCTATGCGGCGATGACGCATGAAATCACGTTCGATTATCACGACGGCGATGTTTATTGGTGTACGGCCGATGTCGGCTGGGTCACCGGTCACAGCTATATCGTCTATGGCCCGCTGGCCAATGGTGCGACCACGCTGATGTTTGAAGGCGTGCCAACCTACCCGGATGCGTCGCGTTTCTGGCAGGTCTGTGAAAAGCACAAGGTGAACCAGTTCTACACCGCCCCCACCGCCATTCGCGCGCTGATGGGGCAGGGGCCGGAGTTTGTTGAAAAATGCGATCTGTCGTCGCTGACCCTGCTGGGCACCGTGGGCGAGCCGATCAATCCCGAAGCCTGGAATTGGTACAATGATGTGGTCGGCAAGGGCAATTGCCCGATCGTCGATACATGGTGGCAGACCGAAACCGGCGGCCACATGATGACGCCGCTGCCCGGCGCGCATGAGTTGAAGCCCGGATCGGCCCAGCGGCCTTTCTTTGGGGTGAAGCCCCTGGTGCTGGAGCCGACAACCGGCGAGGTGATCGAAGGCAATGGTGTCGAGGGCGTGTTGGTCATCGCCGACAGCTGGCCTGCACAGATGCGCACCGTCTGGGGCGATCATGAGCGTTTCGAGAAGACTTATTTCAGCGATTACAAAGGCTATTATTTCTCTGGTGATGGCTGCCGTCGCGACGAAGATGGGGATTATTGGATCACGGGTCGGGTTGATGATGTGATCAACGTGTCCGGCCACCGGATGGGCACCGCCGAAGTTGAAAGCGCGCTTGTCGCCCATGCCAAGGTGGCCGAGGCCGCGGTGGTTGGCTATCCGCATGCGATCAAGGGGCAGGGCATTTATTGCTATGTCACCCTGATGAACGGGATTGAGCCGTCAGACGAGCTGATGAAAGAGCTGCGGACCTGGGTCCGCACAGAAATCGGCCCGATTGCCAGCCCCGATCTGGTGCAATGGGCCCCCGGCCTGCCAAAAACCCGCTCGGGCAAGATCATGCGCCGTATCCTGCGCAAAATCGCCGAAAACGATTTTGGCGCGCTGGGCGATACATCGACACTGGCCGATCCGTCGGTGGTGGATGATCTGATTGAAAACCGCATGAACAGGGCCTGAACGTGATGGATGGAACACCCCGAATGACTCCCGACGTCATCCTCATTCTGCTTGGGCCGCCCGGCGCAGGCAAAGGCACCCAGGCCCGGATGCTGGAAGAGAAGTTCGGCCTTGCCCAGCTTTCGACCGGTGATCTGCTGCGGGCTGCGGTGGCTGCGGGCACCGAGGCCGGCAAATCCGCCAAAGCCGTGATGGAGGCCGGCGGCCTTGTTTCGGACGAGATCGTGATTGCCATCCTGCGCGATCGTCTGGCCGAGGGGGACACCGCCAAGGGTGTGATCCTCGACGGGTTCCCGCGCACAATTGTGCAGGCCGAGGCGCTGGATACACTGCTGAGCGAGACTGGCACCGGCATCAATGCCGCGATCTCACTGGATGTCGAAGATGCCGCCATGGTCACCCGGATTTCCGGGCGGTTTACCTGTGCCAGTTGCGGTGAAGGGTATCACGACAGTTTCAAACCTCTTGCGGTGGCGGATGTCTGTGACAATTGCGGCGGCAGCGATTTCAAACGCCGCGCCGATGACAATGCGGAAACCGTCGCCTCGCGGCTAGAGGCTTATCACGCGCAAACCGCCCCGCTGATCGACTATTACCAAGGCAAAGGCGTGTTGCAGCGCGTGGATGCCATGGGTCAGATTGGTGATGTCGCGGCAGAGCTTGGGGCGATTGTGACCAACGTAAAGTAGGTTGGAAATTGCCCGGTAAACAGCGGTCGGCCAGTGGAGCGCTTCCACTGGCCGGCTTTTTTATGCGGCGGTTTGGGCCTTGGCGAACCGGGTGTAGAAGTCCTGATTTTTTGCCGCCATGTCGCGCAGCAGATCAGGACAGGCAAACCGGTCGCCATACGTCGCGGTCAGTTGGTCACAGCGGTCTGCCGCATAAGGCGCGCCCAACATGTCGAGCCAGCTGAACGGGCCGCCGGACCAGGGCGCAAAGCCCCAGCCAAGGATCGCACCCACGTCGCCTTCGCGGATGTCCTCAAGCACGCCTTCTTCCAGCGCGCGCACCGCCTCCAGCACCTGTGCGAACAGCAGACGATGCTGCACCTCGATCAGGTCGGGCTGGTCATCGGATGCCGGGTATTGCGCTTTGACGGCTTCGCTGAGGCCGGTGCGCTTGCCCTTTTCATCATAGTCATAGAAGCCCGCAGCGGTCTTGCGACCCAACCGGCCCTGCGCCTCCATCCAGAAGATCACCTCGTCCACCGCGCCATCGGGATAGGCATCGCCCATCGCCGCCTTGGTCGCGCGGGCGATCTTTGCGCCCAGATCGACCGAGGTTTCGTCGACCAATTGCAACGGTCCCAGCGGCATCCCCACCATTTTGGCGGCATTTTCGATCAACGCCGGGGCAACCCCTTCGGCCACCATGCGCAGGCCTTCGTTGATGTAGGGAATGATGCAGCGGTTGGCATAGAAGAAGCGCGCATCATTGACCACGATCGGCGTCTTGCGGATCTGGCGCACGTAATCCAGCGCCTTGGCCACCGCGCGATCACCGGTTGCCTTGCCTTTGATGATCTCGACCAGCATCATTTTCTCGACCGGCGAGAAGAAGTGAATGCCGATGAACTGCTCGGGCCGTTTGCTGGCCTTGGCCAGTTCGGTGATCGGCAGGGTCGAGGTATTGGAGGCAAAGATGCAATCCGCGCCAACAACCGCTTCGACCGCGGCCGTCACTTCGGCTTTGATCTTGGGGTCTTCGAACACGGCCTCTATGATCAGATCACAATCGGCCAGCGCCGCGTAATCCGTTGTCGCCTCGATCAGACCCAACAGGGCGGTCTTTTTCTCTTCGGTCGCCTTTTTACGCTTGATGCCCTGATCCATGTAATCGGCGGCATAGGCTTTGCCCTTGTCCGCCGCTTCCTGTTTCTGGTCGATCAACACAACCTCGATCCCCGCTAGGGCCGAGACCAATGTGATACCGGCCCCCATCATGCCGGCCCCCAGAACACCAACCTTCTTCACCCGTTGGTCGGGTGCCTCGGGGCGGTTTGCGCCTTTTTCCAGCGCTTCCTTGTTGATGAACAGCGACCGGATCATTGCACTGGAAGACGGATTCATCAGCACATTGGTGAACCAGCGGGCTTCGATTTTCAACGCGGTGTCAAACGGCACCAATGCGCCTTCATAGACTGCCGAAAGCAATGCCTTGGCCGCCGGATAGACGCCCTTGGTCTTGCCGTTGACCATCGCGGATGCACCCACAAACGTCATGAAACCCGCCGGATGATAGGGCGCGCCACCGGGGATTTTATACCCTTTTTCGTCCCAGGGTTTGACGATCTTTGGTCCCGACAAGATCCACTCGCGTGCCGCCGCAACCGGGTCTTCGGCGACTTCGTCAATGATCCCGGCCATCTTGGCCTTTTTCGGGTCCGACAGCTTGCCCTCCAGCAGGAAGGGCGAGGCCGCCATCGCCCCCATCTTGCGCACCAGCCGGGTGGTGCCGCCGGCACCGGGAAAGATGCCAACCATGATTTCCGGCAGGCCGATCTTGGCCTTGGGATTGTCGGCGGCAAAGATCCGGTGGCAGGCCAGCGGGATTTCCAGCCCGATGCCCAGCGCAGTGCCGGGCAGGGCGGCGGCAATCGGTTTGCCGCCCTTGTTGGTCTTGGCATCCATGCCGGCCCGTTCGATTTTGCGCAACAAACCATGCATCTGCATGATCCCGTCAAAAAGCCCGCGCGCCGGATCGTCGCCCGCGCTTTCCTTCATCTTGGCAATCACGTTCAGATCCATGCCGCCGGCAAAATCGGCTTTGGCCGAGGTGATGATCACCCCTTTGATTGCATCATCGCCCAGCGCGGCCTCGATATGGCTGTCAAGTTCGGCCAAACCTTCCAGCGACAGCACGTTCATGCTTTTGTCGGCCACATCCCATGTGATCGTGGCGACGCCGTCGTCGCCCGTGGTCATGGTGAAATCACTCATCTTGTAACTCCTGTCACAGATATTCCTGGTCCTGCCGTTTCCGGCGGATGTCTCGATTGTTGGCGTCGTCGCGGATCAGACCCGTTCGATGATCGTGGCCGCGCCCATGCCGGAGGCGATGCAAAGCGTGGCAAGGCCGACGCCTTTGCCGCTGCGCTCCAGCTCATCCAGCAGGGTGCCGATGATGATCGCGCCGGTCGCGCCCAGCGGGTGCCCCATGGCGATAGAGCCGCCGTTCACATTGACCTTGTCATGATCGACATCAAACGCCTGCATGAAACGCAACACGACGCTGGCAAAGGCTTCGTTGACCTCGAACAGGTCGATGTCGGAAATGGCCATGCCGTTGTCTGCCAGGATCTTTTGCGTCACCGGCACCGGGCCGGTCAGCATGATGGTGGGATCTGTGCCGATCTTGGCCGTGGCGCGGATGCGCGCACGCGGTTTCAATCCATTGGCCTCGCCAAATGCCTTGTTGCCGATCAGGACGGCGGCGGCGCCATCGACGATGCCACTGGAATTGCCGGCATGGTGGATGTGGTTGATCCGCTCCAGATGCGGGTATTTCATCAGGGCGACCTTGTCGAAACCGGGCATGACCTCGCCCATGTCCTTGAAGGCGGGTTTCAACGCGCCGAGGCTTTGCATATCGGTGCCGGGGCGCATGTATTCATCATGATCCAGAATGGCGAGCCCGTTGATGTCGCGCACGGTGATCAGCGATTTGTCGAACCGTTTGTCGGCCCAGGCTGCGGCGGCGCGTTCCTGGCTGGCCACGGCCAACCGATCCGCGTCGTCACGGGAGAATCCGTATTCGGTGGCAATGATGTCGGCTGAAATGCCCTGCGGGACAAAATAGCTCTCCATCGCCAGGCTGGGGTCGACGGCAATTGCGGCACCGTCACTGCCCATGGCCACACGGCCCATCATTTCAACGCCACCCGCGATATAGGCCGATCCGGCCCCGCCGCGCACCTGATTGGCGGCCAGGTTGACCGCCTCCATGCCCGAGGCACAGAACCGGTTGATCGCCAGCCCCGGAATACGTTCGTCCAGATCAGAGGCCAGAACAGCGGACCGCGCAAGACAACCGCCCTGTTCGCCGACCTGGGTGACATTGCCCCAGATCACGTCTTCGACCGCATGGCCTTCTAGTCCATTACGGTCCTTGACCGCGTTCAGCACCTGCGACGACAGCCGCAGGCTGGTCACCTCATGCAGGGAGCCGTCTTTGCGGCCCTTGCCGCGCGGGGTGCGGATTGCGTCGTAAATATAGGCGTCGGTCATGCCTGTCCTCCTCATTTCGCCCGGTCGGCTGGCGAGCCGGGCATCAGGTCATAGGGATGTTTCCATCCCGGTGTTTCGGAAATCCGGGTCAACCAAGCGTCGATATTCGGCCAGTCTGCCCGGTCAAAACCAAATGGCTCTGGGTAATAGAGATAGCTGCAACAGCTGAGATCGGCGTTGGTGAGGCCGTCGCCGACAATCCAGTCGCGCGCCTGCAAATGGGACTCGAGCACGCCATAAGCGGCTTTCAACCGGCCCTGAAAAAAGTCGATCACCGGACCGGGGCGGCGGTCCTGCGGCAGGAAATTCATCAGAAACCGGGTGACGCCTGCCTGGCTTGAAAACTTGTGATTGTCCCAGAACACCCAACGCATGATTTCGCGCGATTCCTCGGCAGTTGTGCCGCCGAATTTTCCGGTCTTCTCGGTCACATACATCTGGATCACGCCGGATTGGGTCAGGCGGGTGTCACCGTCCACCAAAACCGGCACTTCGCCCATTTCGTTCAATGTTGTGCGATAATCCTCGCTTCGTGCGGCGCCGTTGAAGAAATCCACATAGACGGGTTCCCATTTCAGCCCGCTGAGTTGCAGCGCCAGCGCGGCCTTATAGGCATTTCCGGATTCACCGAAGCAATAGAGTTGCATAGTCATGAAAAAACCTCCTGTGAGCCGCCTGTTGCGGGTCTGGAATTTGCGTATTTGGAAAGAGAAGAAGGGCCAGGCGCCCGGTAACACACCATTAAGGTTAACTCGCTAGCGTCATAGCTGCGGTACAGGCTGGCGAGCCGATGACCGCAAGAGGAGAAGCCCCTGTGTCCCGCCGTTGGTCCGTCATACGACCGGGCCGGACATGGGGGTGGATCGCTCTGCGCATCTTCTTCTCTTTTCAAATACGCAAATGCGCTGGCCTCCGCCGCAGGGGGAACCTGAATGTGGCGGGTGGCATGTCCGATCATCTTTTTCGCGCGTCCAGTTCCGAATTGAACAGACGCAGCCGGTGGGTCAGCGCCTCGTCATCGGTGATGCTGTCGAAATGTTCGAACACAAAGGACAGCGCCTCGCCTTCGTCCAACCCGGCGTTGTCCGCAAATCGACGTAAACGGCGATAGCCGTCTTCGGTCATTGCGGCGTTGAAGCGGCGGGTCAGGCGAAAGCGTTTTGGCATTCTGCGTCTCCTTGTGCACAGTTGGGTTGGACCCACTCTGGCCTTAGAATTGCTCGGCTGCCAGTTCCATCACCGGGGCCGCGCCGCTTTGGATGCGCGCAAGATGCGTTGCGGTCATCGGCAGTTGCCGTGCCATGTAATACCGCCCGGTGGTCAGCTTCGCCTGATAGAAGGCGCTGTCTGACGCACCATTGGCCAGCGCATCCAGCGAGGCCTTGGCCATCCGGCCCCACATCAGCCCCAGGCAAACATGGCCAAACAGATGCATGAAGTCATAAGAACCGGCCAAGGCTTCGTTCGGGTTCTTCATGCCGTTCTGCATGAAATACATGCCCGCCGCCTGAAGATCCTTGGACGCGGCTTTCAGCGGTGTGACGAAATCCGACATGCCGTCGACTTCGCCGTTTTCCTTGCAGAAGGTTTTGACCATTTCGAAGAAGGCCATCACATGTTTGCCACCGTCGGCGGCTAGCTTGCGGCCAACAAGATCAAGCGCCTGCACGCCGTTCGCGCCTTCGTAGATCATCGCAATCCGGGCGTCGCGGGCAAACTGCGACATGCCCCATTCCTCGATATAGCCATGACCGCCATAGACCTGCTGCGCGGCAATTGTGCCGTCAAAGCCCTTGTCGGTCAGGAAGCCTTTGATCACCGGCGTCAGAAGCGATACCAGCCCTTCGGCGGCGGCGTCTTCTTTGCGATGTGCCTGGTCGATCAGGTTCGCCCCCCACAGACCAAAGGCTCGCGCGCCTTCGACAAAGCTTTTCTGGTCCATCAGGTTGCGGCGAATATCGGGGTGCACGATCAGCGGATCGGCGGGACCATTGGGGTTTTCGGTGCCTGTCACGGCACGGCCCTGAAGCCGGTCCTTGGCATAGGCCAGCGCATTGTCATAGGCGACAACCGCCTGACCCAACCCTTGCAGGCCGACGGCGATCCGGGCTTCGTTCATCATGGTGAACATGGCGCGCATGCCTTTGTGTTCGGTCCCCAGAAGGAAGCCGCGCGCATTGTCGTAATCCATCACACAGGTGGAATTGCCGTGGATGCCCATTTTCTCTTCGATCTTGCCAACTGACACGCCGTTGCGGTCGCCAAGGCTGCCATCCTCGTTCACCATGAATTTAGGCACGATGAACAGTGACACGCCTTTGATGCCTTCGGGGCCGCCGGGGATTTTCGCCAGCACCAGATGGATCACATTGTCCGACAGGTCATGATCGCCAGCCGAGATAAAGATCTTTTGCCCGGTGATCGCGTAGCTGCCATCATCCTGCGGCTCTGCCTTGGTGCGCATCAGGCCCAGATCGGTGCCGCAATGCGGTTCGGTCAGGTTCATGGTGCCGGTCCAGTCACAGGTGACCATCTTTGGCAGATACATCGCCTTTTGCGCGTCGGTGCCATGGGCATGGATCGCGGAATAGGCCCCATGCGTCAGGCCGGGATACATCTGAAACGCCATATTGGCCGAGGTCAGCATTTCGCCCACTGCGGTTTGCACCAGATAGGGCAGGCCCTGACCGCCGTATTCCGGGTCGCAATCCAAGGCGGTCCAGCCGCCGTTGCGCATCTGATCGAAAGCAGCTTTGAACCCTTTTGGCGTGCGCACGACGCCATTTTCCAACACACAGCCTTCGGTATCCCCAACCACGTTCAGCGGGGCAAGCACGTCGCGGGCGATTTTGCCCGCTTCTTCCAAGACGGCCCCGGTGAATTCGGCGTCCAGATCTTCGTAGCCTGGCACATCCTGAGTTGATGCATTCAGCACCTCATGCAGGACAAATTGCAGATCCTTGGTGGGCGGTGTGTAGCTGGGCATCGGGGGCTCCCTTGGAATTCTGGCTGGCGGTTACTCCGCCGCCTTGTTCTGGACAGACATGGAACCGATCATCTTTTCGGCCCATTTTAACTGGCCCTTCAGATCGGCGATATTCGCGTCGAGTTCGGCGCGTTGTTTTTCAAGTTCGGCCAACCGGGCGCTGGCCACTTCATAGGTCTTCAGCAATTGCGTGTTCTGTTGGTCACCAACGTCATACAGATCGAGCAGCTGGCGGATTTCTTCGAGTGAGAAACCAAACCGTTTGCCGCGCAGAATCAGTTTCAACCGGGCACGGTCGCGGCGGGTAAACAGCCGTTTCAATCCGTCACGAATTGGAAAAAGCAGCTCCTTTGCTTCATAAAACCTTAGGGTCCGCGGGGTCACATCAAATGCATCACACATTTCACGGATCGTCATTGTTGTTTCATTCATCACTACACCTGAGATCGTTTGTCATCCCGGCTGAGTAATTAATCGTTCCCTATCTCTACAATGGGAAAAACAGGTGACGTAACTCAAACGCTACGTCACATTCAGGTTGACGTAAGATCAATGCGCGTCAAGCTGCAAGTGTGAAATTTTAGTTTGCCGCGCGTGCAGTTTGAGCGGCGAAAAAGGTCAGTCCGACTGAGCCAAACGCGCCGCGGTTTGCGCGCGTAGCTCTTTTAATTCGCGCACGGCTTCGTCCAGCTGTTGCTGTTGCTCGGCCAGGGCAATCAATTGCCGATCCGCCATGCCAAGGAATACCTGCATCTGGGTTTCGGTGCCGTCGCGGTCATAGATCTGCAACCATTGGCGACATTCCTCGAGCGAGAAGCCGAACCGACGCCCGCGCATGACCAGTTCCATCCGGGCCACTTCGCGGGCGCCATAAAACCGTGATCGCCCCTGACGCTCCGGTGCCAGCAGCTCGATATATTCATAATACCGCAGGGTGCGTGGTGTGACGTCGAACTTGGCACACATGTCTTTGAAACTCAGCTTGCTGTCGCTCATCTTGTCCTCATTTCGATCCGTCCGGGTAATCCGGGTCCACGCCTTCGCCGTTTCGGAATCAGGCAAGGATCAAACTCACCCGGCAGCGGTCATGGTCGAAAACTGATCCACGAACCGGCCGCTGCTCACATAGGGTACGCAATGCTCTGAACCGTTGCAATGTGGCAGGTGCCTTGCAACCCTGGATGCCGCCAGCGCATAACATAGCCATTCACCAAGGACGCATTCATGGCCCAGGACAAATTCAAAATTGCCCGTGATTTCATTCAGGCCATACCGCACGCGCGGGAATTGGCGATGGCCGTGACCGATATCGGCGACGGCACTGCGGAAATTACCATGCCATATGATTCCCGTTTTGTCGGCGATCCCAAGACCGGCGTCATTCATGGCGGCGCGGTTTCGGCGTTGATGGACACCTGCTGCGGCGCGGCTGTCATGACCCATCCTGACTGCCCCGGGGCGACGGCGACACTTGACCTGCGCATCGATTACATGCGGGCCGCCACACCGGGCCAGACCATCACGGCCCGTGCCGAATGCCATCAACTGACCCGGTCGGTCGCCTTTGTGCGCGCCCAGGCTTTTGACGCTGACCTTGAACGACCGGTTGCCACCGCCACCGGGGCGTTTACCGTAGGATCCTGAATTGGGCTGCAAGAGGGCACACCGGATGCATCAGAACCGCCATGAACCGCTGCAGCAGGTGAAGCAACGCCGCGATGCTGCCTTGCATGCCCTGGCCAATGGCGTGCCCTATGCGCAGTATCTGGGCATCAAATTCGACCGCCGCGGGGATGAGCTGACAGCGATCCTGCCGTTTGCGGACAAGCTGATTGGCAACCCACGTCTGCCGGCCCTGCATGGCGGGGTTACAGCGGCATTTCTGGAAGTGACGTCGATCATCAGTCTCAGCTGGTCTTTTCTCTGGGAAGAGGTCGAAAGCGGCGCTCTGCCATTACAGGAACTACAGACCGGTGATCTGCCACGTCCGCCGAAGACAATTGATTTCACCGTGGATTTCCTGCGCTCTGGTTTGCCGCGCGACAGCTATGCCCGTGCCAGCATCACCCGGTCGGGGCGGCGCTATGCTTCGGTGCATGTTGTGGGGTGGCAGGACAACCACAGCCGCCCCCATGCCCAGGCGACCGGGCATTTCCTGATGCCCCGCCGCGATTGACGCGACACACCCGCGTCCGATCCCCTGATTGTGAAAGGTCCGAGATGTCAGCTCAAACCCCGGCGGCCCGCGCGGAGGAGCCCCCCGCGCTAAGCCACCAACGTGTGCTGAAAATCGCCCTGCCGATCATGCTGGCCACGGTGACCGTGCCCATCCTTGGCGTGGTGGACACCGGTGTGGTGGGCCAGATCCCGCAGGCGGAACCAATTGCCGCTGTGGGGGTGGGGGCAATCATTCTGTCGGCCATCTATTGGGTGTTCGGTTTTCTGCGCATGGGCACAACCGGGTTGACCGCCCAGGCCGAAGGGCAGGGACAAGCCCCCGAGGTGGCCGCGCTGTTGACCCGGGCGCTGATGATCGGACTGGCCGGCGGGGTGCTGATCATTCTGCTGCAACCGCTGATCTATCGTGCCGCTTTTGTGCTGTCGCCGGCCTCGGCCGAGGTCGAGGGCCTGGCGCGTGGCTATATGCAGATCCGCATCTGGTCGGCCCCGGCGGCAATCGCCCTATATGGCGTCACCGGCTGGCTGATTGCCAAGGAACGCGCCCGTGCGGTGCTGGTGCTGCAACTTTGGATGAACGGAGTGAACATCGGCCTCGACCTGCTGTTTGTGCTGGGCTTCGACTGGGGGGTGAACGGGGTTGCGATCGCGACATTCATCGCCGAATGGAGCGGGTTTGTGATGGGGCTGTGGCTGTGCCGATCCGCCTTCCGCCACCCGTCCTGGCGCGACTGGGCGCGGGTGTTCGACCGCCATCGCCTGCGCCGCATGGCTGTGGTCAATACCGATATCCTAATCAGATCGCTGATGCTGCAGGCGATCTTCGTCAGCTTTCTGCTGTTTGGCGGGCGGTTCGGGGATGTCACATTGGCTGCCAATCAGGTGCTTTTGCAATTTGTCTCGGTGACCGGCTATGCGCTGGACGGGTTTGCCTTCGCGGCCGAGGCATTGGTCGGGCGGGCCTTCGGGGCCGGCGCGGTGGCACAACTGCGGCGTGCCTGCCTCCTGACCGGGTTTTGGGGGGCGATCCTGGTGGTGATCCTGATGGCGATTTTCTGGGTCTTCGGCCCCGATATCATCCACCTCATGGCCAAGGATCCCGGCGTGCGGGACACGGCCATCGCCTTTCTGCCCTGGATGGTGCTTGCGCCGCTGACCGGCGTGGCCTCCTGGATGCTCGACGGGATCTTCATCGGTGCAACCCGGTCGGCGGACATGCGCAACATGATGGCCATTTCGACCGCAATCTATTTCGCGGCAGTGTTCACATTGATGCCGGTGATGGGCTATGCCGGGCTCTGGCTGTCGCTGCATATCTCTTTTGTGGCGCGTGGTGTCACCCTGTTGCTGCGCTATCCGGCGCTGGAAAAAGCGGCCCTGTCAGAGGCGCGCACCAGCTAGCCAAACCCGGTCCTTCTTCTGTTGAAAAATATCCCGGGGGAGTCCCAGCGGGACGGGGGCAGCGCCCCCAAGCCAGAGGATCAGCCCGCCAGGGTCTCGCGGATGATCCGCTCCAGCTTCTGCAACAGCTGTTGGTTGTCAAACCGCGCTTCGGCCACCGCCCGCGCGGCCATTGCCATCCCTGACCGATCCGGCGCCTGAAATGCCGCGGCTATCGCGGCGGCAAATCCGGCTTCGTCATGTTCATCGACCAACCAACCGGTCTCGCCCTCATCCACCGCCTCCGGAATGCCGGCGTGGCGGGTCGAGACGGTCAAACAGCCAGAGGCCATGGCCTCCTGAATGGCGGTGGGCAGACCTTCGGTGTTGCCATCCTCGGCGGTGATCGAATGCTGCAAAAAGAACTCGGTCGTGGCCAGTTTCGCGCGCACCACATCATGGGGTTGTGCGCCGTGGAATGTCACCTGATCCTCGGCCCCTGCCGCCGCGACAAGCGCCCTTGCGGGCGCGAGGAGCGGGCCGTCGCCAATGAAATCCAGATGCGCGCCCGCATTGGCCTTTGCCGCCAACAGAAACGCCCGCAGGGTCACCAGCGGCGCTTTCTTTTCGACCATCCGTCCCACGGCCAGACAGGACAGCGGCGCTTTTGCAGCCGGCTGAAACCGCCGCACATCCACACCAGAAGGGATCACATGGGCGTTTTCGTGGCGCACATCACGTGCCGCCAGATTGTCGAGCAGGAATTGCGACACCGAAAACACCCCCGCCAGACGCGGCATCATCTTGGCATAGGCGCCCGGGACATTGCCCTGGTTCAACGCCTTGGAGGCATCAGTGCCGCGAAAATAGCTGAAACAGGGGATGCCCAGCGCATTGGCCAGCGGCGCAATCGCCAGCGCCTGGGTGCCGAATTCCGCCAGAATGACCTCAATGCGCTCGGCCCGCAAAAAGTCCGCCAAGTCGCGTTTCGCCTGGCCAAAGGGCAGGCGCCCGGTGCCATGGATCATCCGATTGGCGGCCATGACAAACGGCATCGCCACCCGGTCCACCATCGGCATGTCGCGACCACGCCGGTTGAAATAGGCCACATCAAAGGGGTTTTCGCCGTGATAGCGCCCACAGACCACCGCCGCCGCCCCGCCAAAAATATGCTGAATATGGCGGTTGATGAATGTCTCTCCGGGCAAATGGTATTCCCCGGTCACGATGCAGGTGCGCATGATCTGTTGTCCCGTAACTTGTGGCTTTGGCCTAGCAGCAGCCCTGTGTCGGGGCAAGCAGCGGCATCATTTGCCGCTTTTGAACAATCCACCCAGGGCGCTTTGAATAATGCCCCGCACCGAAGGCCGCGAGCTGCGCAGGAAGGGCACCGGGCGACAGACATCCATCGTGGCGACGCCCACGCGGGCGGTCAAGGCACCATTGACCATGCCCTCTCCGAACCGGCGCGATAGTTTGCCCAGCAGCGACCCGCCGAGCAGTGGTTCCAGCATGTCATCGCCCACCGCCACAGCTCCGGTGGCCACCAGATGCGCCATGACCGCGCGGGTCAGCCGCCAGCTGCCCAATGTGCCGGACCGCCCGCCATAGATTTCGGCAATGCGGCGGATCATCCGCAGGTTGGCGGTCAGCGCGGTCGCCACATCGGCCAGCGCCAGCGGCACGATGGCCGTCACTGTGGCCACCTGACGTGCGGCGGCCTCGACCTCTCGTCGGGCGGCGGCATCCAATGGGGCCAGAAGATCCAATTCGACCTCCGCCAGCATCGCCTCGGCATCAAAGGAATCGGCCATGCCATCCTTGAGCTTTTCGCGGCCCCAGCGGGTGTCTTCGCGCCCGGCATAAAACCCGATCAGATCCTGCGCCAGCTTGCGTGCCGCCTTCAGGTCACTGTCGGCCAAAGCATCATCGGCGGCGCGGCGAAACCGATCGACCCGCCGCAAGCGGCCAAAGGCCGCAAGTTCCTTGATCGCGATCAGCAGCATCACAAAGACCAACAGGCCGATGACCCCGGTAATCGCCCAGCCCAAAATCGGCTGGCGTGCAATCATCGCAGTGGCAAAATCCCAGGCCGCCACCGACACCGCCGCCCCGATCACCGCAACCAGCAATCCCCAGAACCAGCGCGCCAGCCGCGAACCACGTCGCGCCGCCAGCACAGCAGCAGTCTGCATCGCCTGTCCCTGTGGCGTCGGGGGGCCAAGCTCCGGCACTGGTGGTGCCTCGGCGGGCGAGGGGGCGTCGTCTTCCAATTCGATCAGGACGGGTTTACGGCTCATTTCGGGCGCTCCCAGACAAAGCGGACATCGGGCAGCTGTTCCTGATTGTTGGCGCCATCGGTTTCCTTGACCGCGACAAATCCCTCGCGCTCATAGAACCGGCGTGCCCCGGTATTGAGCTGGAAGGTCCAGAGCTCAAGCCGTGTTGCATCACGCATCGCTTCGCGCAGAAGCTGCTTGCCGACGCCTCTGCCTTGGGCGGTTGCGCGGACATACAGCGTGTTAATCTCTTCGCCGTCGCGGGCAATGAAGCCGACAATGCGCCCGTCGTTGTTTTCCGCGACCCGCACCCAGCCCCGGTCGATCATCCGCCCGCAAAAGGCGATGTCCTGGGCCGCAGAATGCAAATGCGGCTTCCAGTCGGGCGCGGCATTGCCTTCGGTCATGATCTCGCCGATCTTGCCGGCGTCGGTGCTGCGGGCCGGGCGTATTTTCAAATTCATAACTTGTCCCCAATCAGGAATTGCGCCGCCCGGTCCAGCCGGATGTGCGGCGGGCCGTCGCCGGGTTTCAGGGTCAGTGGTGCCGGGGCAAAGCGCATGGATTGATAGTCGCCGTCAAGCCACCGCGTCGCCCCGTCGCGGGCCGGGCCCAGCAATGCATTGGGATCTTCGGGCAGCTCACCGGGGTACAGCGCGGCCTGTTTGCCGCTGTCCAACAGGATGCCCCGCACACAATCAAGGCTCTGGCCCTGATGCTCCAGCGTCTGTTCGGTGGTGGCACGCAGCGCCGCGATGGACATCGCCGCCGTCTCTGCCCCGGCAAAGCGCGCCCGGTCGCGCGCGTCACGCGTCAGCGCCTCCATGATTGCGGTCAGGCGCGCATGTTGGCCGTGGTGCAGATGGTCGGCCTTGGTCGCGGCAAACAGAATGCGTTCCACCCGTTTGCCCATCAACAGCCGGGTCAGGAAATCATTGCGACCGGGGCGAAAGGCCGACAGGATGTCCGCCATGGCATGGCGCATATCCTCGACCGCCTGCGGGCCTTTGTTGATCGCGCCCAGCGCATCCACCAGCACCACCTGCCGGTCAATCCGGGCGAAATGATCGCGAAAGAACGGTTTCACCACCTCGCGTTTATAGGCCTCATACCGCCGTTCCATTTCCCGCCATAACGACCGGCGGGGCGGGCTGTCGGGTTTGGCCAGCGGCGCAAAGGTCAGCACCGGCGCCCCCGCCAGATCGCCGGGCAGGATGAACCGCCCCGGCGTGCAGTCATAAAACCCCGCTTCGCGCGCCGCGTTCAAATAGCTTGTAAACGCTTGGGCCAGCGCCTTTGCCGCAGGTTCTGCCATCATGTCCGCGCCATCGGTGCCAAGCGACAGCGCCATGAAATCAGCAGCGACCGGCCGGTCCTTGATCCTCTCCAGGGTCTCAATCGACCATTCCGCAAAGCTTTTGTCGAGCAAGGCCAGATCCAACAGCCATTCGCCGGGATAGTCGACAATGTCGAGGTGGATCACCCGCGGCCCTTGCAGCCCGGCCAGAAAACCGCCGGGCTGAACCTTGAGCGACAGGCGCAATTCGCTGACCGCGCGGGTGCTGTCGGGCCATTTCGGGCTGCGGGATGTCAGATCCCCGAGGTGGGTTTCATAGTCAAATCGCGGCACGGTATTGTCGGGCTGCGGTTGCAGATAGGCCGCCAGCACCCGCCCCTCAGAGGCTGCCACCACACCGGACATGCGACCCCGGTCCATCAGATTGGCCACCAGTGAAGTGATGAATACGGTCTTGCCGGACCGCGCAAGCCCCGTCACCCCAAGCCGTATCACCGGCTCGAACAGGGTAGAATTGACCGTATCTGTCACGGCCTCGACGCTGCGCAATACGCCGTCGGCAAGTGTGTTGATGATCAAATCCGTCCCTCGCAAATCACTTGGCCAAAGGATAGGCATCCGCGCCGCGCGTTACCAGAGGGGGCTTTGGGGGATTGTTCCCATCGGCGCGTCGGGGTAAGGCGCAGACATGCCCAGATATGCCTTGAAAGTTGAATATAACGGTGCCGGTTTTGTCGGCTGGCAGCGCCAGACCAACCTGCCGTCGGTGCAAGGCGCAATTGAAACGGCGCTGGCCCAGCTGGAGCCGGGCGCACATACCATTGCCGCCGCCGGGCGCACCGATGCCGGGGTTCATGCCCGCAGCCAGGTGGCCCATTGCGATCTGCAACGCGATTGGGATCCGTTTCGCCTGTCCGAAGCCTTGAACTATCATCTGCGCAAGGTGGCGGTGGCGATCCGGGATTGCGCCCGGGTGGAGGATGATTGGCACGCCCGGTTTTCAGCCCGCGAACGGCGCTATTTCTTTCGCCTGTTGTCGCGCCGTGCGCCCGCCACGATGGAGGCCGGGCAGGTCTGGCAGGTCAAAAATTCGCTGGATCTTGCCGCGATGCAGGCCGGTGCGGCGCATTTGATAGGCAAACATGATTTCACCACCTTCCGTTCGTCGATCTGTCAGGCAGAATCACCGGTCAAAACCCTGGATCGTCTGGATATTGCCAAGGTCGAAACCGCGGCGGGTTCCGAATTCCATTTCCATCTCGCGGCGCGCTCCTTTCTGCACAATCAGGTGCGCAGCTTCGTCGGCTCGCTCGAACGGGTCGGGTCCGGGTCATGGTCGCCGGATCAGGTGCGCACCGCATTGCTGGCGCGTGATCGCGCCGCCTGTGGTCCGGTGTGCCCGCCGCAGGGGCTTTACCTGGTTGGGGTGTCCTACCCCGAAGATCCGTTTACCTGACGGAAAACCCCTTGCCGTGCGGGGGCATTGGCCCTATGAAACCCGCCATGACAGCCATGCAGCACATCCGACGAGATATCTGATCTCTTCCGCTTCGCGCCCTTGGGCGCGGATATGCTTGCCTGTTATCTCCCATCACAACTTGACTTGACCGCGTGCCCTTGGCACCAATCGGGCTTCTTTCAGAGGATACCTCCATGATCGCTTCCGTTCTGCCGACCTACAATCGGGCAAAATTGCATTTCGTCAAAGGCGAAGGCAGCTGGCTGATCGAAGAGGACGGCCGCCGATTTCTCGACCTTGGCTCCGGTATTGCGGTCAATGTACTGGGCCATGCCCATCCCGCGCTGGTGTCGGCCCTGACCGAACAGGCCAATGCGCTTTGGCATGTCTCCAACCTCTATGAAATTCCCCAGCAAGAGGCGCTGGCGCAGAAGCTGGTCGATGCCAGTTTTGCCGATACGGTGTTTTTCACCAATTCCGGCACAGAGGCCTGTGAACTGGCGGTCAAAATGGCGCGCAAGCACCATTATGAAAACGGCGCCGCACAGCGGGTCGATATCCTGACCTTTGACGGCTGTTTCCATGGCCGGTCTTCTGCGGCGATTGCCGCCTCTGGCTCGGAAAAGATGATCAAGGGCTTCGGCCCGGTCCTGCCCGGGTTTGTCCATCTGGCGTGGGACGACCTGGATGCGGTGAAATCGGCAATCACCGACACGACCTGTGCCATCATGATCGAACCCATTCAGGGCGAAGGCGGCATTCGCGTGGCCTCTGACAGCTTCCTGCAAGAGCTGCGGGCGCTGTGCGATGCGCATGGTATCCTGCTGATTTTTGACGAAGTGCAATGCGGCATCGGGCGCAGCGGGCGGTTGTTTGCCCATGAATGGGCCGGTGTGACACCGGACATCATGATGGTGGCCAAGGGCATCGGCGGCGGCTTCCCGCTTGGCGCTGTGCTGGCAACAGAACAGGCCGCAAATGGCATGGTGGCTGGCACCCATGGCTCCACCTACGGGGGTAACCCGCTGGCCTGTGCCGTGGGCGGCGTTGTGATGGACCATGTCACCGATCCCGATTTCCTCGATGGCGTCAACCGCAAGGCCAGTTTGCTGCGGCAAAAGCTCGAGGCGCTGGTGGCCAGTCATCCAACGGTGTTTTCCGGGGTGCGCGGGCAGGGGCTGATGCTGGGTTTGAAATGCGTTGTGCCTGCGGGTGATGTCGTGGCGGCGGGTTATGCGTCTGAGGTCATCACCGTGCCTGCCGCAGACAATGTCGTGCGCCTGCTACCGCCCCTCAACATCACCGAAGACGACATCGCCCAAGCGATTTCGCGGCTCGACAGCGCGGCCACCGCGTTGAAAGCCTCCTGACCTTCTTCTGTTTGAAAATATCCCGGGGGTTTGGGGGCTGGCCCCCAATTCCGACATTAATCAAAAGCGAAACACCATGAAGCATTTCCTCGATATTCACAAAACCGATGCGGACGAGCTGCGTTCGATCATCACCAACGCCAGAGCGATGAAAGACGCCCGCCAGGGGCGCCCGTGCGGCGCGGCGGATGACACGCAACCGCTGGCCGGTCATATGGTGGCGTTGATTTTTGAAAAACCATCGACCCGGACCCGTGTCAGCTTTGATGTCGGTGTGCGCCAGATGGGCGGGGAAACCATGGTGCTGTCGGGCAATGACATGCAGCTGGGCCATGGTGAAACCATCGCGGATACCGCGCGGGTGCTGTCACGTTATGTTGATCTGATCATGATCCGCACCTTTGACGAATCGGTGCTGATGGAAATGGCGGAATATGCGGATGTGCCGGTGATCAACGGGCTGACCGATCGCACACATCCTTGCCAGATCATGGCCGACATCCTGACGTTCGAGGAACATCGCGGACCGATCAAAGGGAAAAAAGTCGTCTGGACCGGCGATGGCAACAACGTCTGTGCCTCTTTCCTGCATGCGGCGGGGCAGTTCGGGTTTGACATGGTCTTTACCGGCCCGGCGCAGCTTGACCCGGAGGCTGAATTTGTCGGTCTCGCCCGCCAGCAGGGGGTCAGCGTAACCATCGAGCGTGATCCCTATCGTGCGGTGGCCGGCGCCGATCTGATCGTGACCGACACCTGGGTGTCGATGCATGACAGCCAATCGTCGAAGGAACGCCGTCACAACATGCTGCGGCCTTATCAGGTGAATGCGGATCTGATGCGGCAGGCCAAACCGGATGCCCTGTTCATGCATTGCCTGCCGGCCCATCGCGAAGAAGAGGCGACCTCTGAAATCATGGATGGCCCGAATTCGGTGGTGTTTGACGAGGCCGAAAACCGCCTGCACGCGCAAAAAGCCGTCATGCGCTGGTGTTTGGGCGTCTGAGCCCCGCAACAAACGCTCTTTGCCCGCCGCCGGGCGCATCGCGGCGGGCACTTTGGCTTAGAGGTTGCGCAGAATTTCGCGCAGGCCCGGTTCCTCGACCATCATGGCGGCTTTGTCGGGGGTGACCCATTTGCGGATCCGTTCCCCGGCTTCGGGAAATGTCTCGGCAAGGCTGGCCACCCGGATTTTGTAGACTTGGGTCTGCACAATCACCGCAAGATCCGCTGACATGCGTTTGAGGTACTGAAAACTGCCGACGGGCCGTTTTTTCACTTTGACCGGTTTGACACCGGCCTCTTCCCAGGCCTCTTGCGCTGCGGTGCCGGGGCCGTCCAGCCCCTCGATCGGCCAGCCTTTGGGCAGCACCCAACGTCCGGTATCGCGGCTGGTGATCAACAAGACACGGCGCTTCTTGCCAGAGCCGCGCAAACATAGCGCTGCGATCTGGTGTTGGTTTTCTCGATCAGGAATAGCAGGCGACCTCTTTGGATCTCCGGCCTGAATTACACTCGTCATACACAATTTGCTCGTTCATTACGTCTCTTGTATCTCCAAGGTATATACGTTTCTGCCCTGGAAATCCAGACCGTTGCGATAATGGGTGGTGCTTTCGGGAAATTTGATTGATTTTGGCCGACATCAACAGAGTATAGGAAACCGACATGACGTCCCAGATCGGCATTTACGGGCTTGGCACCATGGGCAGCGCCCTGGCGTTGAATATGGCGGACAAAGGCATTCAGATCGCGGTCTCGAACCGCTCTGCTGCGGCGGTGCCCGAATTTCTGGCCGAGGCCGGGCAATTGGCGGACCGCATCGCGGGGTATGACAGTCTTGAGGCGATGATCGAGGCATTGCCGTGCCCGCGCACCATTTTGTTCATGATACCGTCAACCGGACCGATGGACGACATGATGGATCATGTCATTCCCTTGTTGTCGGCGGGGGACACGGTGATTGACGCAGGCAATGCCGATTTCCACGCGACGCGGGCGCGGTCCCAACGGCTGGCGGAACATGATCTGCATTTTGTTGGCATGGGCGTGTCCGGCGGCGAAGAAGGCGCGCGCGTCGGCCCGTCGATGATGGTCGGTGGCACCGTGCATAGCTGGGGTCTGTTGCAGCCCGTCGCCGAAGCGATTGCAGCCAAATTCGAGGGCGCGCCCTGTGTTGCGCATCTCGGGCCGGACGGGGCGGGGCATTTCGTGAAAATGGTCCACAATGGCATTGAATATGCCGACATGCAGGCGATTGCAGAGGTGTACGGCCTGCTGCGTTTTGGCGCGGGACAGGACCCTGCGGCCATTGCCGCACGTTTTGCCACATGGAACGAAGGCCCGCTGCAAAGCTTTCTGACCGAAATCACCGCCAAGACGCTGGCCTCGACCGATGACCAGACCGGGCAACCGATGGTGGATGTGATTGTCGACAGCGCCGGCCAAAAAGGCACCGGTCGTTGGACGGTGATCGAGGCGCTGAAACTTGGGCAATCGGCCAACACCATCGAAGCGGCGGTGGGCGCGCGTATCTGGTCCGCGCAGCGGAGCCGTCGCGCGGCGGCTGCGGATCTGTTCGACGGGCCGAGCGCGCTTGCCCCGCTGTCGGATGACGATCTTGAAAAAGCGCTGCTTGCCACCCGTATTCTGGGCCATTCCCAGGGGTTTGATGTCATGCAGGCCGGGTCGGATGAATATGGCTGGGATCTGGACATGGGGCAAATTGCCCGGATCTGGCGGGCGGGCTGTATCATTCGGTCGGCGCTTCTGGATGTGATTTCCGAGGCCTATGCGGATGCGGTGCCGGAGCAAACATTAATGTTGGCCCCGGCGATGCGCGACCGTCTGGCAGAGACACTTCCGGCGCTGCGACGGGTGGTCGGGGCCGCCGTTGCGGCGGGATACCCGCTGCCGGTGATGTCGGCGGCCTTGACCTGGTATGATGCTATGCGTCAGGCGCGCGGCTCTGCGGCGATGATTCAGGCCCAGCGCGATTTCTTTGGCCATCATGGCTTTGCGCGGTTTGATTCCGACGGTGCCCACCATGGCAGCTGGACGCGCTAAGGTGTTTCGACAGGCGGAACGGGGCGGAGCATTGTGCGCGGCCCGTGACCTCTGCCTGTGGCCTCTGCCCATGACTTCTGCCTGTGACTTCTGGCAGAAACAGAAAAGTGTTGCGGGGCGTCCGATACAGGGGCGCCCCGCAAACGTTTAATGGGCCGGTTTGATAAAGGTGTCGTTGCGCAATTCTGCAAATGCCTGCATCAGTTCTTCGCGCGTGTTCATGACGATGGGCCCGTGCCAGGCCACAGGTTCCTGGATCGGCGCGCCTGAAATCAGCAGGAACCGGATGCCTTCGGGGCCAGCCTGCACCGTGACCTCATCCCCGGTGCCAAACCGGATCAGCGTGCGGTTGCCGGACAGGTCGCGAATGTTCACTTCCTGACCTGCGACTTCCTTTTCCAGCAACACGCCCGTGGGACCAGAGGCATCGGCAAACGCGCCAGCCCCGTCAAACACATAGGCAAATGCCCGGCGATAGGTGTCGATCCTGAACGTCTTTTTCACCCCGGCCGGCACGGTTATGTCAAGGTACTGTGGATCGGCGGCAATGCCATCCACCGGGCCACGCTGGCCCCAGAAGGCGCCGGTGATCACCTTGACGCGTGTGCCATCGTCATCCACCACTTCGGGGATGTCGGAGCCTTGGATGTCCTGATAGCGCGGCGCGGTCATCTTCAGCGAAGAGGGCAGGTTGGCCCAAAGCTGAAAGCCATGCATCTGGCCTTTGGCGTTCCCCTTTGGCATTTCCTGATGCAGGATGCCCGACCCGGCGGTCATCCATTGTACCGACCCGGCGCCAAGCGTGCCGGAATTGCCAAGACTGTCGCCATGGTCCACCGTGCCATTCAGCACATAGGTGATGGTTTCAATCCCGCGATGGGGGTGCCAGGGAAATCCGGCGGTGTAATCTTCTGGCCGATCGCCGCGAAAATCATCAAACAACAGGAACGGATCCAGCTCGGATGGATCCTGAAATCCGAAAGCGCGGTGCAGCTTCACGCCGGCCCCTTCGGTTGTGGGAACGGCTTTGCGGGTCTCCAGTGTGGGTCTGAGGGACATGTCTGTCTCCTTTGCTCATGCGGTTGGCATAAAGATAGACCTGCGCATTCATTTCGGCAAATCCTTCCGCTGAACTGTCACTGTGCGCCAGTTCACAGGCTGGCCTGTTATCGGCCCCCTCGCGTCTGGAAGATATCCGGGCTATAGGGCGAAGCCAAAGAGCGGTCGGGAGAGAATGATGTCAGAGGTTGTTGCGGAACTGCGGGCGTCCGCGGTGCGTCGGGTGATTGGCGTGGTGATGATGTTCGCGCTTGGGGCGCTGTTGCTGTACCTCGCGCTTGCCAATTCCTTTTCCAATCTGCTGTGGCAGGTTTTGTTGATTGCCTTGGCTGCGGGCGCGATGTTTGCCGCCATGCGGATGCAGCGCGCCACATCGCTGGTGTTGAGTTTGACCGACACGGGTCTGTATGATTCCGACGGTCTGTTGATTGCCGAATATGACAATATCGAAGCGGTCGAACGCGGCATGCTGGCATTCAAACCGTCCAACGGTTTCATGATCCGCACCAAGACGCCACAGGCGCGGCGCTGGCGTCCGGGGCTCTATTGGATCATGGGGCGGCGTATCGGAATCGGCGGCGTGACGGCAGCATCGCATTCGAAATTCATGGCCGACATGATGAACATGAAACTGTCCGAACGCGCAGGGCGGTTGTAATCACATAAACAGGCCGGGCATTTCTGCCCGACCTGCCGCTGGCCACTTCCTGTCTGGAAAGAGAGCAGATTGGGGGTTAGTTCCCCAACCAGACAAGTTGAGGCGCAAAACGTGGGCGCGTGAAGACACGTGAATTCATCACATGGTCTTCAAATCCCAGGTCAATCGGCCATTCGTAGTTCAGAAAGCTGTCCACAACGATCAGCTGCTCGGCGTTCACCATCACGGGCAGCATCGCTTGCGCGTTGATCAGATCGCTGTCGGTCAACGGTTGGGCATGCGCGCCGCGCACCTGGCTCCATTCGATTTCATAGCGATCGTCGCGGCCGTTGTAGGACACCACGGAAACCCGCAGCGTGCTTTCGGCGTCACTTGACCCGGTCAGAAAGGTGAACAGCGACTTGGCGCTGTCGACATAAACCGGGGTGATATAGTTGGTTTCCCGCGAAAGCATGTCGCTGATGGTAAAGGTCGCCTTGTCGCCCAGGCTGTCTTTGCGGAATGCATCGTAGAACGCCATTGTGGCCACGATGGTCGCCAGCAGGAACGGCAGGAATATCATGGCCTCGACATTGACGCCGCCGCGCGCATCCGTGCCAAATTTGCGCAAATGAAGCGAGAGTTTGTTAAGAATTTTAACGATCATACCTGTTACCTCGGTTCTTGAACAAAGGAGGTGGCGGCAAGCAGCGCATAGTCACCTGCTTGATCCTTGTGCACGGCCTCTGCCCACCAGGTCAGCGGAAAGATGGGCGAGATCTTGGCGCAGGCCCGCATCACCATCAGCTGGTTTTCCAGACCGTTTTCAAAGGCGCGGACCGGGGCGACCTCTAGCGAGTTGTCGGTGCAATCCGCCGTGGCGGGAAGGGCGGCCCAATTGCGCAGATCACGTTGCACCATTTCCAGACGCAGGTTTTCTTCACAGTTTGGCAGGATAACCGCACGGTCACAGATCATATCCTTGATCTGGGAATGCTGTGGGGCGCTGCCGGTGCTGAGACGAATGGTGCGCACCACCTGATCCAATGCACGTTCAAGCATGGTGGCCCGTGCGGTGTAGGCCCCGACCTCCAATGCGGCCAGCAGGGTGAAAATGATCAGCGGCAACCAGATGGCAAAGGCCACTGTTTCGACCGAACCGGCCTCGTCCCGGCGGAAACGGCGCAGATATTGGTTTATCCGATGGGTCATTGGGTCAACCTCAATTGAGAGATGGTGCGGGCAATGGATGCAAAGGCATCCGAGATTTCCACGCCCTGCACGTCAAAGTAATGCGAAGGAGAGGAGGCACAGTCCTGCATGGCGTCCAACCCACGCTGCGGCGCTTCAAATCCGATGGCAAAGACCACAATCCCTGCATCTCTGGCACCTTGGCAGATGGTCTCCAGGCGAGCGTCGGCATGGTCCGCGCCGACAATGCTTTCATAGGCGTAATACTCGTCATAATAGTCGCTATAAGGGATCTGACCGTTCTGATAGGGCGTGCGGAAGAATTTATAGGCGCGCGCACGGGTGCCCCAGCGGGCGAAAACCTCTGCGTTCGACATTTGCCGGGCCGAGTTGCCACCATCGGGGGTCGTGCGATATTTGTAGCTGTAGTAGGAGTTTTCGTAACGGTCCCAGTAATAGACGTCTGCGACGGTGCCCGGCAGGTCAATGATCCGCGAGGAAAACCGATCGTTTGACGCATCGTTGTCACCGCGATCATCAATAAAGATTTGCGACATGCCGGTCTGATAGGCGGGCTTCAGGTCGTATTCGGTGGTATTGGCCCCGTCGGTCATCAGCACGATGATCTTCAGCGTATCCATGTCTGTGAAGGCCACAGGACGTCCAGAGACAACCTGGTCGATATGACCATCGCTGATCATGTCGGTCACAAGGTCCTGGGCACTGGGGTCCAGCAGCGCCGTGCCCCATTTCATCCCCAGGTCGATGGCGGTGTTGCCGCCGGCACCCAAGGCGTCGATATGCGCGTTCAGAGCATCCGCATCATTGCTGTGCACAAGCATAGATCCGTAATCGTCATCCGGGCACCAGGAATTGGTAATCGCGGTCGAATTTTCATTGGAACTGTTCATGTCGAAGTGGCTCAACCGATCCAGTTCCGCCGTGCGGGAAATGCCCAGGGTGTTGAAGGCACTGTCGGGAAACACCGCGCAGCTGGAATAGTTATGTTCCGCCGAGAGGTTGAAATACTGGGAGACGATGGACCCCAGATTTACGGTGGCGTTATAGCTGACCAGGTTCACGGTGGTCAGGCTGGGCGAATCTGCGGGCTGGATCACTGCGTCGACAAATTCACGTGCTGCGGCGCGCAGGTTCTGGATCTTGCTGTTCGATCCCATCGACCCCGACCGGTCCAACACAAGCGAGATTTCCACATTGGCCATGATCTCTGTGGCCTGACCGGCAGCGGGGGCCACCATTTCGTCGATGCCAATGATCCCCAGAAACAGGGAATCCGATGTTTGCGACGCTGTGGCGGTCACGGTCCGGTAGCTGACGCCATCATCCACCGTGGTTGAGGTCAATGTATCGGCCACACCGGATTTGGTGAAATAGTCTTGCACCACCGAAGCCGGATCAAGTTCCTGTTCCAGGTCGGCAGCCGCCAGAACCGCCCGGTCGAGCGTGCCCTGAAGCTTTGTGCGCTTCATTTCGTTCATCATCAGATCGACGCCGAAGCCACAGATGGCAATGATGCCGACAAAGATGATCATCGCCAGAACCGTGATGGTGCCGGTTTCGTCGGAACGAAAGCTTTTTGTTCGTGCTGTGACCCTTCCCCCCCAGGAAGACAGCGGACCGCAGGTGTCCAATTGCATTCGAAATTCCTCATTACAATTGCCCGGCCTTCACCAGTGTGTCGCCAAAAGGGCGGGTGCAGATTGCGGCGCTGGGCAGACTTCGCGCTGCAGTCTGTTGTGCGGGAAGAAGGCGGCGGAAATATGGCAAGCCTTTGTCAAATAAGGGGTTTTTGTCTCTTGTTGCGCATTAGTGGGCGGGGGTTTCCGGTATTGTCCGGGCAATAGAAACAAATTGAACCTTTTTTGGCAGAAATTGTGCCCTGTTGTGGCGGCCGCCGGGTGGGGTGCCACATTCCGGTTTCTGATCCTGATGTGCTGACCCCTATTTGCTGACCCTGATCTGTTGATACTGGTCTGCTGGCACTGGTCTGCTGAAACGGCCCGGCGGGTCTGGTCTGGCGGTGCCGGTCCGGCGGGTCTGGCTCGCCGCACCCGAGCTGGCAAGTTCTGTTTCACAAAGTTTTTTCACCATGTGAAGCAATCAGAAAAGAATTCACTCGCAACTCTTAACTATGACGTCATAGGCTTGGTTCAAAAACAAAATAGATGGCGAGTCACACATCACTTAACGGAGGACACCCTATGCAGCCTGCCAATGAGCCGACATTTCGCGAAAGCGTGGATCTGATGTTCAATCGCGCCGTGGCGCTGATGGACCTTCCACCGGGGCTGGAAGAGAAAATCCGGGTCTGCAACGCCACCTATACCGTGCGTTTTGGCGTGCGCCTGCGGGGGCGTATCCAGACCTTTACCGGCTATCGGTCCGTGCATTCCGAACATATGGAACCGGTCAAAGGCGGTATTCGCTATTCCAACGCGGTCAATCAGGACGAGGTCGAAGCGCTTGCCGCTTTGATGACCTATAAATGCTCTCTGGTCGAAGCGCCGTTTGGCGGCTCCAAGGGGGGATTGTGTATCGACCCGCGGCAATATGATGAACATGAGCTTGAACAGATCACCCGGCGGTTTGCCTATGAGCTGGCCAAGCGCGATCTGATCCATCCAAGCCAGAACGTGCCAGCCCCCGACATGGGCACCGGCGAACGTGAAATGGCCTGGATCGCGGATCAATACGCCCGGATGAACACCACCGACATCAATGCCCGCGCCTGTGTGACCGGCAAACCGTTGAATGCCGGCGGCATTGCCGGCCGGGTCGAGGCGACGGGACGGGGGGTGCAATATGCCCTGCGCGAATTCTTTCGGGATGATCGCGGTGTTGCCAAGGCGAACCTGTCCGGGACGCTGGATGGCAAACGGGTGATCGTTCAGGGGTTGGGCAACGTGGGCTATCACGCCGCCAAATTTCTGCAAGAAGAAGACGGCTGTTTGATCACCGGCATTATCGAACGCGATGGTGCGCTGTTCAGTGCCGATGGGCTGAATGTCGAGGCGGTACACGAATGGATCGTCAAACACGGCGGTGTGACCGGATTCCCCGATGCATCGCATCATGCCGAAGGGGCGGCGGTGCTGGAGGAAGAATGCGATATTCTGATCCCGGCCGCGCTGGAAGGTGTGATCAACATGTCCAATGCCGAACGGGTCAAGGCACCGTTGATCATCGAGGCCGCCAATGGCCCGGTGACCGCCGGGGCGGATGACATCCTGCGCAAGAAGGGCACAGTGATCATTCCAGACATGTATGCCAATGCCGGCGGTGTGACCGTGTCCTATTTCGAATGGGTCAAGAACCTCAGCCATATTCGGTTTGGCCGCATGCAGCGCCGTCAGGAAGAGGCGCGGCATGAATTGATCGTGCGCGAACTTGAACGGCTCGACCAGCATCTGGGCGGGGCCTGGTCAATGACGCCGGACTTCAAGGCCAAATATCTGCGCGGCGCGGATGAATTGGAATTGGTGCGGTCCGGGTTGGATGACACGATGCGCATTGCCTATCAGTCGATGCGCGACATCTGGCATGGGCGGGACGACGTCGAGGATCTGCGCACCGCTGCCTATCTGGTGTCGATCAGCAAGGTTGCAGCCAGCTATCGCGCCAAGGGGCTCTGAGGTCACAGGCCGGGGATTGCCGGGGATTGCCCGGCAAAGTGACCCTGCAAAGAGACCTCGCACAGAGAAACGGAACGCGCGCCCGAACCGGCGCGCGTTTCCTTTTGCGCATGGCCGGGCGGAACTGGCGGTCGCACGCAACCCGCTGCATATTTCCACGCTTGGCCCCGTTGCAAAGCGACGGTTGCCCCGCCTGATCCGGTCCGGGATTTGCCACCCACCCCCGGTGGATTTACCAAAAATCAGCGTTAATCGCCTTGATCTTGCCACTTTTATGCCCACGGCGCCCACGATTTCCCCCGCAGAAGTGATCGTTGCGCAGACAACTATTTTGCGCCCGAAGGGGAAAGATCGCCATGTCAGAATTTGCCAGAAACGCCAAAGCCGCCGCCGCGCGGTTTTGCCGGGCCGAAGGGGGAAACGCCACAATTCTGTCGGTATACATGTCGTTGGCGATCCTTTTGACCACGGGGGCGGCCATTGACGTCATGCGCTACGAAGCGGTGCGCACCAAAATGCAGCACGTGCTTGACCGGGCGGTTCTGGCGGCGGCGGATCTTGACCAAAAGGGCGACCCGGCAGAGGTCGCACAGGATTATGTGACTGCGGCGGGGCTGGGGGCTGCGCTGACCGATGTCAGCGTCGACGATGGTTTGAACTATCGCACCGTCACCGCCATCGGCCAGACAGATGTCGAAACCTTTTTCATGCGGTTGGGCGGCATCGACAGTTTGAACGCCCCGGCGCTGAGCGTGGCGGAGGAAAAGATATCCAAGGTCGAAATCTCGATGGTGCTCGATATTTCGGGGTCGATGGGATCAAACAGCAAGATCGAAAACCTGCGCGCTGCGGGCAAGGAATTTGTCGATACGGTGATCACGCCAACCGAAAACGCGTTGGATATGACGACAATCTCGGTCGTGCCATATAATGCCACGGTCAATCTGGGGCCTTTGGTGTCGCAATATTTCAATATCGAGGACACCCATGCCTATTCCAACTGCGTGATTTTCGCCGATGATGAATTCGATACCGTCGACATCACCGGCACGCAGCTTCTGAAACGGCTGGCGCATTTTGATCGCTATTCTTCCAGCGAAAGCACGCTCTCCATTTCCAGCCCTTGGTGCGCCGATGATGATTATGGCGAAATCGTTGTGGCATCGAGCGATGCGCAGGCGTTGAAGGATCACATCGACTCGCTTGGGGCAGGGGGCAACACCGCCATTGATCTGGGCATGAAATGGGGCGCGGCCCTTTTGTCGGACAAGGTGCAGCCGGTGTTTGATGCGATGCGTGCCAATGGCCATCTTGGCGCCTCTGCAACCGATCGCCCCGCGACCTTTACCGATACAGAGGCGATGAAGGTCGTGGTGCTGATGACCGATGGGCAAAACACAACGGAATATGACCTGAAACCCCAGTTCAAAACCGAATGGTCCGACATCTGGATTGACGAACGGGGCAATGGCATCGGGTCCGATGACCGGTTTTCGGTGCTGGTGGATGACAATTCCGGCAGCCTTAACGACGAATATTTCTGGCTGCGTTACGAAAATTACGGCTGGTCTTATCGCTATCGCAACGCCCCCGACGGGGCCAACGCCCGCCGGATGAAAAATGCCGAAGTCTATGCCAGATTCGGGGTCAAGGCAGTGGCCAGGAAGTTCTGGGAGAAGCCCAAGAACGACGGCCATATCTCCTATAATACCTATTCCGACATCTACTATGGCTCGACTTCGATCGTGAATGGCACCCAGGCCGACACCCGGCTGTCAGAGATTTGTGGCGTGGCGCGGGACAAGGGGATTGTGGTCTTTGCCATCGCGTTTGAGGCCCCCTCTGGCGGTCAGGCGGCCTTGCAGGACTGTGCCTCGTCGCCGTCGCATTACTTTGCCGTCGAAGGCATCGAAATCACCGAAACCTTCCATGCCATCGCACGGCAAATCAATAATTTGAGGCTGATCCAATGAGATCAATGATGCGGGCCGCAGCCCGCCGGTTCTGTCGTGACGAACGTGGCACAGCCACCATAGATTTCGCGATTATCGTCACGATGTTTGCCACCATTTTGGGCGCCAGCGTCGAGATGGGGTATTTGAATATTCGGCACGCCATGCTGGAACGCGGGCTGGATACCACCGTGCGCGAGCTCCGGCTGGCGACCGGGTTTGTGCCGGGCCATGATGCGATCCGGCAATCGATCTGTGATCGGGCCGGAATCATTACCGATTGCGCCGAAAACCTCCGACTGGAAATGAAGGTGGTCGATCCACGCTCGTTCGAGGCCATCCCCGGCAGTGCCGATTGCCGCAATGCAGATCAGGAGGCGCGCCCGCTGCGCAATTTTCAGGCCGGTGCCGCCAATGAGCTTATGCTGTTGCGGGCCTGTCTGATGTTCAAACCTGTGTTTCCGACCAGCGGGCTGGCGGCGGAATTGAGCAAGGACAATGAAGGTTATGCCGCGCTTGTCGCGACCTCTGCCTTTGTTCAGGAGCCGAGATGACCCCCATGTTGCACAAGATTCAGAAATTCCTGCAGGACGGTCGCGGCAATGCTTCGATCGAAATCGCGATCTTTGCCCCGTTGTTGATCTTCCTTCTGGGGGCGGCCTATGTCTATTTCGACGCCTATCGCCAGCGGGCGATCAACACCAATGCCGCCTATACCATTTCGGATGCGCTCAGCCGGGAAACCGATGCGGTCACCAATGGGTATATGGACGGGATGCACGACATGCTGTCCTTTCTTGCCCGGTCCGGCGATCAGGTTGGATTGCGGGTGACAATGGTGCGTTGGAACAAGAACAAGAATGCCTATCGTCGGGATTGGTCCAAAACGCGCGGCCCGCTGTATCCGCTGAAAAATCGTGATCTGAACACGACCCTGGTCGATAACTTGCCCAGCTTGCTGCACAACGAACGGGTGATCGTGGTCGAAACCTCGTCAATTTACACACCGCCGCTGAACATCCCCGGGATAGATAGCCAGGAAATGTACACATTGGCCTTCAGCCGCCCACGGTTTGCGCCGCAATTGGTCTGGTCGGACAATTAGGCGCCCGATTTCGGCGGCCATCACCCGCCTGATCGGCCTGTTGTTGCCGATTACAGGGGTTTGCGCATAGAGATGTCGGCGCGGGGCTGGAGACCGGGCAGAAATTGTCCTATCTCACCCCGCAAGACAGGAGATCCAATATGCGTTTTTTACTGGTGACATGCTTTGCCCTGATGCCCGCCGCGACCCTGGCGGCCAACCCGGATTGTGCGGTCTTTGGTGAAATCGTCGACAAGATCGTGGCCGAACGTCAGGACGGGGCGGTGATAAACGCGTCGATGGAAACCGTTGCCGGAGAGTATACTGGCCGCAAGAAACGGTTTGTGCCAACCATCCCGGCGCTGGCGGAATGGGTGTATTCCCTGCCAGAGGCGGATCTGAGCGCGGGGCCGGGCGATGTTTTTGCGGAACAATGCAACGCGCAATAATGTAAATTGATGCAGAACTGCCCTGACCCGGCTGCGGCGGACTCGACTCTTGCCACGCTGGGTAGGATACATTGACTTATGAGCCTGCCCCCGGGATTCCTTGATGAATTGCGCAGCCGCACATCCATTGTCGATGTGGTCGGCCGCAAAGTCATGTGGGACACCCGCAAAAGCAATCAGGGCAAGGGCGACATGTGGGCGCCATGCCCCTTCCATCAGGAAAAAAGCGCGTCTTTTCATGTGGATGACCGCAAGGGATTCTATTATTGCTTTGGCTGTCATGCCAAGGGGGATGCGCTGAAATTCATCAGTGAAACCGAAAATGTCGGTTTCATGCAGGCGGTGGAGATTCTGGCAGAAGAAGCCGGGATGCAGATGCCGGCACGCGATCCAAGGGCCCGCGAAAAGGCGGATCGCCGGACGCTTTTGATCAATGTGATGGAACAGGCGGTGCAATATTTCCGTCTGCAATTGGGCACCGGCGCGGCGGCGGCGGCGCGCGATTACCTGAACCGTCGCGGTCTGGCCCCCGAAACACTAGAGAAATTCGAAATCGGTTTTGCCCCCGACGCATGGCAGGGGCTGTGGGACCATTTGCGATCCAAGGACGTGCCGGAAGAGCTGATTTTTGCCGCCGGTCTGGCCAAACCCAGCCAGAAGGGCGGGCGGCCCTATGACACGTTTCGCGGGCGGATCATGTATCCGATCCGCGATGGGCGCGGCGCGGCGATCGCCTTTGGCGGGCGGGCCATGGACCCGAATGACAACGCCAAATATCTGAATTCGCCTGAAACGGAATTGTTCGACAAGGGCCGCAATCTCTATAATCACGGGCCCGCGCGTGAGGCGGCGGGCAAAGGTTTGCCGTTGATCGTGGCCGAAGGGTATATGGATGTGATTGCGCTGGTGGAGGGCGGTTTTGGTGCCGCTGTTGCGCCGCTTGGCACCGCCGTGACCGAAGACCAATTGCGGCTGATGTGGCGCATCTCGGATGAGCCGATCATCGCGCTGGATGGTGACACCGCTGGTCTGCGGGCTGCGCATCGGCTGATTGATCTGGCGCTGCCTTTGTTGGAGGCCGGGAAATCCCTGCGCTTTGCCTTGATGCCAGAAGGGCAGGATCCTGACGATTTGCTGCGGGCCAAAGGCGCCAAAGCGGTGCAGGCGCTTCTGGATCAGGCGCTTCCGATGGTGCAATTACTGTGGCGGCGCGAAACCGAAGGCCGGGTGCTGGACAGCCCCGAGCGAAAGGCCGCGCTGGACAAGGCGTTGCGCGCCAAGATCACCTTGATCAAGGATCCATCAATCCGAAGCCATTACGGTCAGGCGGTCAAGGATCTGCGTTGGGAATTGTTCACCGCCGCCCGGCGCAAACCCAATGCCAGGACATGGCAGCCCGGCAACAAGAAACCCTGGCGACGCGATGCACCGGAATCGGCCAGAGCCCGAACAAAATCCTCGCTTCTTGCCTCGGCGGATGATGCCGGGTTTGTATCAATGCGCGAGGCGGTGATCCTGGCCGCCACCGTTCAGACCCCCGCCGTTGCGCTGGAATTCGAACATGCGCTGGAACAATTGCGCTGTTCCGATCCAGAACATGCCCATCTGCGCGACCTGATTTTGCGCCACGCCCAACCGGATGGCAGCGCGCTGCAATCAGAAATCCAACATGCAATGGGACCGGAGGCCCTTGAAAACCTGCTGTCCATGGGCCATGTGGCTATCATCCCATGTGTGCGTCGACCCGGAGACATCGAATTGGCCCGTATGACATTGGCCGAGGAATTCGCCAAACTGACCGCGCGTCAGGGACTGCAGGACGAGATGGAAGAGGCCGCCGAAGATCTGGATCATGTGACCGATGAAGCGGTGACATACCGGTTGGGTCAGGCGGCAGAGGCGCGCAACCGTGCGCAATCCGGGGTACAGGACGACAAGACAGAATATGACACCGGACCGAACGGCGCGCGAATCAATCGCGATGAACGCAACGAACTTGACGCGCTGCTGGATCGCATCACCTATGCCAAACGACGAAAATAACGCGGTTTGGTGAGGAATTAGTAGAAAAATACAAGTAAAACGCTGCACGAATCACTCAGATTCGGTAATGATTCGGAACCGCGAATCATCTGCGCCGCAAACAGGAGCCCCGCATGGCCGCCAAAGATACCGACGATCAGAAGACGGACGCCCCGGAAGACGCATCGCTTGACATGAGCCAGACGGCCGTCAAGAAGATGATCGCCGAAGCGCGCGAGCGCGGATATATTACCTATGACCAACTGAACAACGTTCTGCCGCCTGATCAGGTCAGCTCTGACCAGATCGAGGACGTGATGTCGATGCTGTCCGAAATGGGCATCCAGGTCACGGAAGACGACGAAGAATCCGAAGAAGACGAAAACAAAGGTGCGACCGATCTGGTCGAGACCAAGAAACCGGGCGAGGTTACGCTTTCCTCCGGGGCGTCGGAAAAACTGGATCGCACTGACGATCCGGTGCGGATGTATCTGCGTGAAATGGGATCGGTCGAATTGCTGTCGCGCGAAGGCGAGATCGCGATTGCCAAACGGATCGAGGCTGGCCGCAACACGATGATCGCCGGGCTTTGTGAAAGCCCGCTGACCTTTCAGGCGATCACCATCTGGCGTGACGAACTTCTGAGCGAAGACATTCTGCTGCGCGACGTCATTGATCTTGAGACCACATTCTCTGGTCAGATGGAGGATGAAGAGGGCGTTGTCGGCGAACCGGTGGTTCCGGCCACGGCGGCCAATGTGTCGTCTGCGCCAAAGCCCGACACCGGGCCAGAGCTGGACGCCGACGGAAATCCGATTTCCAAGGATGATGACGACGACGAAGAAGACGAACAGGCCAATATGTCGCTGGCGGCGATGGAAACCGCGCTGAAGCCGCAGGTTCTGGAAACGCTGGACCGGATTGCGGACGACTATATTCACCTGTCGGAAATGCAGGACAGCCGGATTTCCGCGACCCTGAACGAAGACAATTCGTTCAGCAAGCAGGACGAAGCGGTCTATCAACAGCTGCGCTCCGAGATTGTTGAACTGGTGAATGGTCTGCATCTGCATAACAACCGGATCGAGGCGCTGATTGACCAGCTGTATGGCATCAACCGCCGGATCATGGCGATTGACAGCTCTATCGTGAAACTGGCCGATCAGGCGCGGATCAACCGTCGTGAATTTGTCGAGGCCTATCGCGGGCGCGAGCTTGACCCCACCTGGCTTGAGCGGATGGGTGAAAAATCCGGTCGGGGCTGGCAGATGTTCATTGAACGGTTCTCGGACAAGATCGAAGAATATCGCGCCGAAATGGCGCAGGTCGGTCAATACGTGGGTCTGGATATTTCTGAATTCCGCCGCATCGTCGGTCAGGTTCAGAAAGGCGAAAAAGAGGCCCGTCAGGCGAAAAAGGAAATGGTCGAGGCCAACCTGCGTCTCGTGATCTCCATCGCCAAGAAATACACCAACCGTGGCCTGCAATTCCTTGATCTTATTCAGGAAGGCAACATCGGCCTGATGAAGGCGGTGGACAAGTTCGAATACCGTCGGGGCTATAAATTCTCGACCTATGCGACCTGGTGGATTCGTCAGGCGATCACCCGGTCGATTGCGGATCAGGCGCGCACCATTCGTATCCCGGTGCACATGATCGAGACGATCAACAAACTGGTCCGCACCGGGCGCCAGATGCTGCACGAAATCGGCCGCGAGCCGACGCCGGAAGAGCTGGCAGAAAAGCTGCAAATGCCGTTGGAAAAGGTTCGCAAGGTGATGAAAATCGCCAAAGAGCCGATTTCGCTGGAAACCCCGATCGGCGACGAAGAAGACAGCCAGCTTGGCGATTTCATCGAAGACAAGAACGCGGTGCTGCCACTGGATTCCGCCATTCAGGAAAACCTGAAGGAAACCACGACCCGCGTGTTGTCGTCGCTTACCCCGCGTGAGGAACGTGTGTTGCGGATGCGGTTCGGCATCGGCATGAACACCGATCACACGCTTGAAGAAGTGGGCCAGCAGTTCAGCGTGACCCGTGAACGTATCCGTCAGATCGAAGCCAAGGCGCTGCGCAAGCTGAAACACCCCAGCCGGTCGCGCAAGCTGCGCAGCTTCCTTGATCAATAGGGGGCTGTGATGTCGTTGTTTTCGAAGTTGTTTGGTGGCGGGACCGGGGCAAAGAGTTCTGGCCCGACGCCGGTGGAATACGCTGGATTTAACATCTTTCCCGAACCGGTCAGCGGTCCGGGGGGCTTCCGCATTGGGGCGCGTATTGAAAAAACCGAAGATGGCGAAACCAAAAGCCATCTAATGATCCGGGCCGATGTGATCAACAGCGAAAAGGATGCGATCGACGCATCGGTCAACAAGGCCAAGCAGATGATCGACCAACAGGGCGACGCAATTTTCCCGTGATCCTTTGGGGGGGGGGCAGGGCAACCTGCCTCAGTTCCCGGCGCGCAGACCGGCGCAAATTTGGTAAAGTTATTAAAGGTTTATCTATCTCGCTGAATTCTCTTTGTGGAATCAGAGATTGGCGATATCCGGAATTTGGCGCACCTATCCTGGTGCCCGTGTCCGGTTCCCGGGCACCCCTCCTTTTGGTTTGAGGAAAATCACCGTGGAGAAAAAAAATACCCCGCTCACAGCCGAGCAAAAAACGCGGCGCCGGGTAGCCCGCACTATCGCCCGTAATTTTTGGCGCGTAGAGTTCAAGGCCGCCAATCCCGGAGCCAGCAAAGAAGAGCTGAATGCCGCCTGGAAATCCGCCCGCAAGGCGAGCACCAAGGCAGGCCGTGCGGCCATTCGTGCGCTGGAGAAATCCGGTTTCACCATTTCGGCACCGCCGCAAAAAATGGCAGTTGAGCCTGCTGAATAAGCCTGATTGCTGCATTTTTATAAAAAGCGCCGCCCATGGGGGCGGCGCTTCGCGTTTCGGGGGTAGGTGCATTGACAACCCTGCCCACAATCGCGTTTTTTTGTCGCCGACAGTCATAGATTGATGCTTTGCCTGACCGGTTTGGCTTGAATGTCGCCGGACAAAGTGGTGCCGGACAAAATGGTCCCGCACACAATGATGTGACACTGCGGTTGCGCACCAAGCATGTGCGCAGATGTATAGGCGTGGCGGATTGGCTTTGCCGTCTTTTGTCCCCATCTGAGGGTAACAGGAGACAACGACATGAAAACATTACAATTCGCTACCGCCGCCGCCCTTGCACTTGCATCCCCCTTGATGGCCCCGACCATGGCCACCGCCCATGTCGGCACCGATGCGCAGCTGACATTGCAGGAAGTGCGTTTCGATGGCGTGGTGCGGCAGGCGTGGCTCCAGCCCTCTGCATTTCTGGGGCCGGAAACCGAAAGCCAAACAGAAGTATGCGCCATGCCATTGGATCAACGCACCGCGGGCCAAATCGCCTGCTTTGAGAACTGAGCCTATCGCAGATAGGTGTTGAAATGCGCGATGGTACGCTGCCAGGCCAGTTCTGCGGCGTCCTCATCGTAGCGGGGCGTTGAATCATTGTGAAAGCCATGGTTCACGCCGGGATAGATATGCGCGGTGTAGGTCTTGCCATGGTCCTTTAACGCCGCTTCATAGGCGGGCCAGCCTTCGTTGATCCGGGTGTCCAGCTCGCCATATTGCAACAGCAGCGGCGCCTGGATTTTGGGCACATCTTCGGCACTGGCCTGGCGTCCGTAAAACGGCACAGAGGCACCTAGTTCAGGATAGGCCACAGCCAAAGCGTTGCACACACCGCCACCATAACAGAACCCGACACAACCGACCTTGCCGGTGGTTGTGTCACTGGCCGCCATGAATTCATAGGCGGCAAAGAAATCATTCATCAATTTCACGCCGTCTACCGTGCGCTGCAGGTCCCGGCCTTCGGCGTCGTTGCCGGGGTATCCACCAACCGAGCTGAGCCCGTCCGGCGCCAGCGCGATGAACCCGGCTTTGGCCACCCGCCGCGCCACATCTTCGATATAGGGGTTCAGACCGCGATTTTCGTGCACGACAATCACCGCCGGCATCGGGCCTTCGACATTTGTCGGCGTGACAAGATAGCCGCGCACATCGCCGTGCCCATTGGGCGAAGGATAGGTGATATATTCCGGGGTGATGTCCGGGTCGGTGAATTTCACCTGCTCTGCGATGGCATAATTCGGGCTGAGCATATTCAACAACGCCACTGCGGTCACACCGCCGACGGCGAATTTCCCTGCTTTTTCAAGGAACTCGCGCTTGCTGATCTTGCCGTGTGCGTAAAAGTCATAAAGGTCCAGAAGCTCCTGGTCGAAATCCTTGGCGGTCATGCGGGGGGTGGGCGTCATTTCATTCATTGGAAGATCTCCGTGATGGGGCGAGCCAGTGCCGGGTTGGCCATGCGGGCAGGATAGCCAGAGATACGGTTCTGAGAAGTCCCGAAAAATGCACGTTTTCGTGCGATGCACCTGTCGGCCGGCCAAGCTCACATTCCCGGTGACGGGATCTTGGATTGATGTTATCCTGAGGCAAGCATTGGAGGGTCCATTGGGTATTCTGAAGCATCTGTTGCGGCTGGTCATTTTGTTGGCCGTGGTCTTTGTGGCCGGTGCTTTTCTGCTGCCGCGCCATGTCGACGTGCATCGCAGTGTCGAAATCAATGCCCCGGCGGCGGCGGTCTTTCCGCATGTGAACAGCATGAAGGCGACGGAAAACTGGTCCCCCTGGCTGGCGCGTGATCCCGATGTGGCCCTGACCTACAGCGGCCCGGACAGCGGCGTCGGCAACCGTCTGGAATGGCAGTCGGATGTGCCGCAGGTCGGCAACGGCAGCCAGGAGATCATCACATCAGAGCCGGACACACTTGTGGTGACAGCATTGGATTTTGGCGACATGGGCCGGGCGGAGGCACAGTTTTCCCTGGTCGAAGCGGATGGTCGCACCACAGTCACCTGGGGCTTTGCGACCGACACCGGAATGAACCCGCTGGCCCGCTGGATGGGGGTGATGATGGACGGCTGGGTGGGCGGTGATTATGAACGCGGTCTGGCCAACCTGAAGGCTTTGATCGAAAGCTAAGGCGCGATGCAAACCACATTTACAATTCCGACGGCGGGCCCCGGGCTCTATGAATTCACCCGTGAGGTCGAGGCCTGGGTCGAAGCGGTGGAGCCGCGCACCGGCGTGCTGTCGCTGTTGATCCGGCATACATCCGCCAGCCTGCTGATTCAGGAAAACGCCGATCCGTCGGTCTGTGTCGATCTGCTGGCCTATTTCGACCGACTGGTGCCGCCCGCCAACGACCCGAACATGGCGTTCCTGACCCATCTTCATGAAGGGCCGGATGATATGCCCGCGCATATCAAGGCCGCTCTCTTGCCGGTCTCGCTGTCGATCCCGGTGACCAATGGCCGGTTGCGGCTGGGCACTTGGCAAGGGATCTATGTGTTTGAACATCGTGCCGCGCCCCACCATCGCCAGGTCGCCGCGCATCTCGGCTAGCCCCTGCAACTTCCGGGGCGAAACCGCCAAACTGGGCGCTGGGGGCAGGTTTCCCATACTTGCCGTCTCGGCAAAATCCGCTACCAATACCAGCGACATCAGACATCAGGACCCGTGTTGAACCCCATGCCGGATCAATCCAGATCACGCCGCAGCCGCAAAATCCTATGGGCCAGCCTTCTGGGCTGTGGCACGGTGCTGGGCGCGGCCCTGACGTTTTATGTAACGCAACAAACCGACACCCAGACCATCAGCTGCGTCAGCCTGACCGGCAACAGCGATTTCTGCCGCTTCATTGGCGGTCCGTTGGAAGTCGCCGGCGCGCCGGTCTTTGTCGATGACCGGTCTCAGGCGCTGTTCCCGACCAAGGCCGACCTGACATTCATTGATGCGCAGGGCGATCACTGGACCGCGCCGGCCAAAACACTAACCGATGGGGCCTCGATTCCTGCGGTTCTGGCTACGGTGATGGGCGACCGGCAAAGCCGGGAATACCTGCTGGCGGCGGCCTTGCATGATGCCTTTTGTGGTGTCGGCAATGAGGACCTGGCGACCTACCACACCCGCCCCTGGGAAGACGTGCATCGCATGTTCTACGAGGCCTTGTTGGTCAATGGCACGGCACCACGCACCGCGCGGATCATGTATGCTGCGGTCTATTTGGGCGGTCCGCGTTGGAACAACCCGACCCGCGATCTCACCAGCCTCAGCGACGAAGTCCTGCGCCAGGAATTTGAATGGTGCTTGCGCTGGATGGAGAAGGTCGACCCGGACCCGGATCAGATTGATGCCTGGATGGAAAGCCGCGAAAAGGCGCTTCAGGCGGGCACACAATCCGAACCTGACTGGTCTGCGCTCTTCTCCGACAAGGCTTGAGCGCCGTCCGCGCTCGCTTGGCCCGGCGCTTGGTCCAATACGCCGGGCGCTTCTTCTGTTCACAAATATCCCGGGGGAGTCGCCAAAGGCGACGGGGGCTGGCCCCCATATGCACCTGCTGCAAAAATCATCTTTGGGGAAATTTTCTGCCGCTTTCCCCCTTGACCTTCACGCGCTGCCCTATGTTCTTGGATTTTGTCTCTACCCAAATGCGGGCGTTGCTTCTATACTTTGTGGATAAGTGGGCAAATAGACCCACAAAGAGGCGGAACAGAGATAAGGGGAACGGCCGATGCGCTGTCCGTTTTGCGGAAATATTGATACCCAGGTCAAGGATTCACGTCCGGCCGAGGACCATGTGTCGATCCGGCGGCGGCGGTTTTGTCCGGCCTGTGCGGGGCGGTTTACCACCTATGAACGGGTGCAGCTGCGCGATCTGGTGGTGATCAAATCGAATGGCCGCCGCGAGGATTTTGACCGCGACAAGCTTGAACGATCGATCCGCATCGCGCTGCAAAAACGTCCTGTCGAACCTGAACGCATGGACCAGATGATTTCCGGCATCGTGCGGCGTCTGGAAAGCATGGGTGAAACCGACATCAACTCGAAACAGATTGGCGAGATCGTGATGGAGAGCTTGGCGCGGATCGACACCGTCGCCTATGTGCGCTTTGCCAGCGTCTACAAGAATTTTCAGGCCGCCGATGATTTTGACAAATTCGTCAGCGAGCTGCGCCCGGACGGCCCAAAGGAAAGCTGATCGGCTGATGCAGGCACAAAAGGCCGTGACATGAGCGACGTTGACAATCGCCACATGGCACATGCGTTGCGACTTGGGCGGCGGGGCATGGGGCTTTGTTGGCCAAATCCGGCTGTGGGCTGTGTGATCGTCAAATCCGGCCGGGTGATCGGGCGGGGATGGACCCAGCCGGGCGGCCGCCCGCATGCGGAACCCGTGGCCCTGGCCGAGGCGGGCGCTGATGCACGCGGCGCGACGGCCTATGTCACCTTGGAGCCCTGTTCCCATCATGGCCAGACACCGCCCTGCGCCGAGGCGTTGATCGCGGCCGGTATTTCCCGTGTGGTTGCGCCGTTCGAGGATCGGGATGCGCGTGTATCCGGGCGCGGCTTTGCCATGCTGCGTGCCGCCGGGATCGCTGTGACCACCGGCATCGGGTCGGATCAGGCCGCACAGGATCACGCCGGTTTCTTCCTGCGTCAGGATCAGGGCCGCCCGTTTTTGACACTGAAACTGGCCGCATCGCTTGATGGTCGCATTGCCACCGCCACCGGTGAAAGCCAGTGGATCACCGGACCCGAGGCACGCCGCGAGGTGCATGGGCTGCGGGCCCGTCACGATGCGGTCATGGTCGGGGCTGGCACGGCGCGGGCTGATGATCCTTCGTTGACCGTGCGCGGGCTGGGCATCACGCGCCAGCCTGTGCGTATTGTGGTGTCGCGCCGTCTCGATCTGCCATTGACCGGGGAACTGGCGCGCAGCGCCGGCGATGTGCCGGTCTGGCTCTGTCATGGGCCGGATGCGGATCCGTCGTTGCGTGATGCCTGGACCGGGCTGGGCGCGCGGCTTGTCCCCTGTCCGTTGATCGGCCGACAGGTTGATGTGACTTCGGTGCTTCAGGCGCTTGGCAGTGCCGGTTTGACGCGGGTGTTCTGCGAAGGCGGCGGGCATCTGGCGGCATCGCTTTTGGCGGCGGGGCTGGTGGATGAGCTGATATGCTTTCATGCCGGCATGATGTTGGGGGCCGAAGGCCAGCCGGGCGTTGGCGCATTGGGGCTGGAACATCTGGCCGAGGCACCGCGATTGAACCTGGTTGAGACCCGCGCCGTTGGGGCCGATGTGATGACGCGCTGGTGTCGATCCCGCGGATAGGATGCCGCGAAAAAACCATTCGTGGACCGGCTATTGCCGCCGCCAAAGATGGGAATGGCTGGCAAAGACACCTTGCAGTTTGGCCAGCAGCCGATTGCCGACACCGGGCCCCGGAAGCGTGCCCTCGGCCAGGCGTTTGGCCACAACTTCGGGCGGGCAGGGCAGGTTGGTCACCGGATCAAAATACCGAGGATAGGCAATCAGCACCGCATGGGTCAGCCCATCCAATGTCAGCCGCGCCTTGCGTCTTGGCGGCACATCGCCAAGGTCATCGGTCAGCCCCCAGCCCGCGTAAAACGGCGCGCCCAATGTCGTGACCTTTACCCCGCGCAACAGCGCCTCGAAGCCCAGCAAAGAGGTCATCGTCCAGACCTCCTGCACCTGATCGAGCAGCGCCACCGGATCGGCACGTTCCAGCACCATATCGGCAAGCTCCAATGGGTTTTCAACGATACCCTGCCGCAACCCGGCTTCGACGTCCGGGTGCGGTTTCCACAGGATGACCGCGTCCGGGTTGGCGTCACGTGCGGCTTGCAATAATGCGCGATTGGTTTTGACGTCGCTGCACCCGGTCAGGATCGAGGCATCGTCCTCCACCTGACCGGGGACCAGAATACGGTGACCTGCGGGTAAATCGGGGATCGCGCCGCGCAGGTTATACTTGCTCAATCCGGCTTTCAGGATCTCGCGGCGCAATCTTGCGGCGCGATGCAACTCATCCGCGCGCAGGGCGCCGGATTGGTTCAGCAAGCGTTCCAATCGGCTTTCGCGAGAGGGATCGTAATAGATGCCCAGATCATCCGCCACCAACGACAGCGGTGGCACCAGCTCAGCGCCGAGGCCGCGCGACCGCAGAAAGCCATCCTCGACCCGCACCACCTGGTCCAGCGCGCCGGATTTCCCGGCCCAGACCATGCGGCGACGGTCCTTGGATTTGGCGATCTGGCGTGCTTTTGCGGTGTCGTCTTCGAACACCATCGGCTTTTCGCGACCAAACACCTTTTGCAGCGGTCGGCGTTTCCACAACCGCATGCCAGAGGCCACCCAACCGCCATGATCCTCGCGCCAGGCGCGGGTCATCGCCTCAAAGGCGTCCAAGGTGCCTTCGATCTCGCACAGCTGATCCCGGTACGGGTCGTACCATTTGGGATAGAGGATCATCGCGGCGGCAAACAACTGGTTTCGCGTCAGGCTGCGCTGGCGGCGCGGCACCGGGCGTTCATCTGTGGTCAGCCCCCAACCGGCATAGAAGGGCTGGCCAAAGACCCGTGGCTTATGGCCGGCAAAAATCGCTTCGAACCCAAGTTGCGACGACAGGGTGTAAACCCCGACCGCGCCTTCCATCAGCTGCCAGGGGCTGATTGGATCGGACAGCAACGAAATGCGGTCGTTGCAATCTTCGGGGCCGAAATACCCGGGGCGCAGGCCGCGTGCGGTTTCGGGATGTGTCTTGATGATCACCCGCGCGCCGGGATGTTCCTCTTGCGCGAACACCAGCATTTCCAGAAATTCTGCCCGTCCTGCGCCGGATGCGGTGACCGCAGCATCGCCACGGGTCTGGTCAATCACCAGCACATAACCGGGGGCGGGGGGCTGTTCGGCAAGCGGAAACCCGGAATATTTGGTGAGATGTGCGGATTGGATGCGGGCAATGGCATCCGCTGCACGGGTCAAAAGACCGGCATCATCCAGCGGCTCTGTCGCCAGAAGGCGTTCAAGGTCAGAGGGGCATGACGGGTCGAAATGCACCGCATTATGGTCGATCATCAAGCCTAGGGGCGGCTCGCCCCCGGCGCGGCCGGGGTGCAGCGATCGCAGGAAGGCATCTTCGATCCGCACAAGGCCAACGCCCCGTTTGGCGGCGATGGTCTGGCCGCGATGGGCCGTCGGGCTTTGCCCCCAGATCCCCACCAGATCATTGGCACCGGGCAAGCCAAGCCGAATGTCATAGCCTGCCAGATGCAAAATGCGCCGCAACCGCGGCTGTTTCAGAAACCCGCCGTTATAGACGTAAAGACGCCGGGATGTTGCCACCCCGGCGTTGGTCTTGTCATTGGACGGCACCGCCACCGGTCTTAGCCGCCGGAACCGGAGCTCAGCGCCGACACGGATGAGGCCGCCGATGTCACAGTGGTGACCGCGCCCAGCGATCCGGTCACAGCCGCAATGGTTTTCGACCATTGGGCAAACGGCGCTTCGGTGACATAAAGCAGGTCATCGTCACGGATCACGAAATCCCGCGCCAGGAAAAGCCCGTTAGGCTCGGTCAGATCCAGCACGTAGACCATGCGTTGATCGCCGGTCAGATCGTCGCGGCCCAAAACGCTGGCGGCAATTTCCTGAACCTCGTTGCGAATGATGAAGACGCCGGTGGGGTCGGCGGATGTCGCCAGAAGCCCGCCAACCTGGGCAATGGCCTCAACCGCGGACAGGGTCTGGCTTTCAAACGGCACGCGCGATTGCGCACCGGTCGCGCCAAGAGCCACAAATGCCCGGCTGTCTTCTTCGATCAGGATCTTGTCCCCGCCACGCAGGGCAATGTCCATTTCGGGATATTCATACAGATCCTGGAACCAGATCTCGCCGGATTGGCGGCCACGGGTGACCGTGATCTGGGCAATTTCGGGTTCGATGGTCACACCACCAGCCCGCGCGAGCATGGAGGACAGGGTGCGGGTGGGCCGTTCGATTGCATAAATGCCCTGGCCACCCACGGCACCGACGATCGACACTGTCGATCCGTCACCGGCCTCGCGGCGAATTTCAACCTGGGGATCGGGGGTCTGTTCTTCCAGCTTGCGGGTGATGATGCGGCGCAGCGCCTCGGTTGTGTTGCCGGCGGCCTTGATCCGGCCGGCATAGGGCACAAAGACAAAGCCAGCGCCGTCAACCTGCACCTCTTCCAGAACGGTCGAAGACGATGTTTCGCTTGCCAGAAGGCCGTCATCGACGTTTTCCCAGATCGTCAGACCCAGCGTATCGCCGGGACGAATCATATCGGAGCCGATCACCTGTGCATTCTTGAAGGACTCAGAAAACCCGAGCGCCGGGACAACGCCCGTTGCGCGTGTGACCCTGTCGTTTACCGACACAACAAAGGCATCGCCCTGTTGCTGCACAGAGCCGGAAAAGATTTCGCGTTTGTTTGGGCCGGATCGGGGCAGGCCACAAGAGGCCACCATTGATACGGCAAGAAGCAGGGCCACGGAACGGGCCCATCGGTTGTGACGGTTCTTCACTGCTCGGTCTCCTCGACCTTGTCGTTATGCTGCCTCAGCTTTTTTTGCTAATTTACCGGAATACGTCACAAAAATCCAGCACCTGCTTGCGGTTGCGCAAGTCAAGGCCTCTACGTTGTCATTTGGGCACAGTGTATTTCGGGATTTGCCAAGGAATTTCGCCGGTTGTCGGACGACATTCAGTTGGTTGAGCGACGTCACCGGGCCGATTGGGCCGTGACGTCAACCATCACGTCACCAGTCGCAATTGCTGGCGTGGGGCGGCGGTGCCGGATTTGAAGTCATCATAGGGATCTTCTGGCGACAGCATCATATCCACCACCAGGCGCATCAACTGCCGCCGTCCCTTGGCCGAATAAAACCCGCCCGGGATCTGGCTGGTTTCCAGCAGATAGCGGCGATAATCCTTGTAGGCGCGGTTGTCGGGCCGCTGAGGCGCCTCAAAAAACTCTTTCAGCGGTTGGGACGAGACAAATTCCGGTTTGGCGTAAACTGCCTTGCCAAACACCCGCAACGGGATGCCCCGCCACAGCACCTGTTGCCCGGCGGTGGAATTCACCGTGACCGCGCTGCGTGCATCATTCAACAGCGGGGCAAGCTTGCCGCCGCGCACATGATGCACCCGTCCCTCGACGCCGTATTTCCGCGTCAGGCGCTTCAATTCACCCCGGATATTGGTGCGACCGTTTTCCAGCGGATGCGCCTTGAACACCAGATGATGATGCCCCGGGGCGCCGCGGGCAAACCCCTCGACCACAAGTTCCAGAAACTCTGTCATCCGGGTAAAGGGGGAATGTTTCAGGAAAGAGGCATCATGTTCCAGTTGCAGCAGGCACAGATGATAGGGATATCCGCCGTTGCGAATGCCAAGCGTGGCAATCGCCCGTTCGGCGGAATGCAATGGCATCAACAGCAACCGTTTGACGTATAATGCGAATTCCGCCGTCACCGGCAGGTCACGATGGGCGGCGAAATTGCGGTAATCGCCGTTTCGGAACATCACGAACCAATGATAGAGCGCGCCGTAAAACACGTGCTGGCGGGTGTCGCCCCAATGGCCGGGGGGCAGAGGGGCCTCCATATCCGACAATTGCAGGGTCTCTTGCATGGTTTCGACCGGCATATCCATCAGCCGCGAATGACCGTTGGTGCCGCCGCGTTCATAGGTCACCCAATAGGGGCGCATGTAGCCTTCTTCGAAGACATGAACGTTCAGGCCAAGTTCATTGGCCTTTTCCACCGCAATGGCGTGGATGGCGCGTGTGTCGCCATAAAGAACAATATCGGTGACCTGTTTATCGGCCACCAAATCGGCAAATGTTTCCGGCCATTCGGCCACTTCGCCGGTAAAGGGGATATAGCTTTGGGGGTGGAACCAAAACGCCCGGTCACCGGCATTGAAGCCGATCCGCCAGACCTCTGCCCCGGTCATGCGCAACATCTTGCCCAACCGGTTGAAGAAGGGGCCATGCGGACCCTGGAGGAACAGGAAAACCCTTTTCTTTCCGGCGACGTTGCCCATCAGACAGAATTCCCTCATATGGTTCACATACCCCTTTTACCCTTGGATATGGACCAAATTATGGCTGAAAGGGAAGAAACCGGCGAGGGAATAGTTAGATGTTTACCGGAATTATTACCGATATTGGCCGAATTCAGGCGTTGGAACACCAAGGTGACCTTAGGGCACGGATCGCAACCGGCTATGACACCGCGACAATCGACATCGGCGCGTCAATTGCCTGTGACGGGGTTTGTCTGACCGCTGTGGCGCTTGGCGAGGGCTGGTTCGACGTGGACATCAGTGCGGAAACGCTGTCCAAAACCAATCTTGATACCTGGTCCGATGGCCATGCCGTAAATCTGGAGCGGGCGCTGAAGGTCGGGGATGAATTGGGCGGCCATATCGTTTCGGGCCACGTGGATGGCGTGGCCGAAATCGTGTCCATGCAGGACGAGGGCGACAGCACCCGGGTGACCTTTCGGGCGCCAGAGAAATTGGCGAAATTCATCGCGCCCAAAGGATCTGTGGCGTTGAATGGCACATCGCTGACCGTGAATGAGGTTAAGGGCCGTGATTTCGGCATCAATTTCATTCCCCACACCAAACAGGCCACGACCTGGGGCGGGGTCAAACTGGGCGACCGGATCAATCTGGAAATTGATACGCTGGCGCGATATGTGGCGCGGCTTCAGGATTGGTCCTGACGATTATGGGCCAGGCACGGCCGGATCGGTTGATTTGCAGCCCGCAATCCCCGATCCGGAAGTGATTAAACTCTGAACGATTCATCTCTCCGAAACCACGCTGCGATAATCTGGATGCATTCGATGTGTTTGATTGTGGTGGCGGGGTTAAGGAATGTTGTTTCCTGCAAAACGTTTTTTCAGAGATCTGAGTAAGATAGAGAGCCTGTTTGCTCTTGCGGTGCTGGTCACGGCCCTTGCTGTGCTGGTGGTTGGTTGGGGTGTCGGGACGGAAACCGTTGTTCGGATTCGTCCAGAGATGCCCGCAATGGTGCCGGAAACGGCCATGGCACTTGCCCTGGCGGCGGTTGGCACACTGGCGGCGGTGAACCGATGGCCAAAGGTGATTCCACTGGTCATGGCGGCTGGGCTGCTCCTGATTGTTCTGGCCTCTTACCGGACACCACCGTCGTTGCAGGGGCTGGGTACCAGCGATGCGATGGCCCCGGCCACCGCGTTTTGTCTGGTGTGTCTGGCGTGTTCGATGGCCGGGCTTGCCATGAAATTCACCGCGGGCCGGGCCATGGCTGTGGCGGCCGGGTTTCTCTGTGCGTTGATTTCCGGCACGGCGATCATGGCCCAGATTTTTGTGTCCGACTCGGTGCGCGACGTATTTGGCTTTAGTGAAATGGCCCTGCATACAGCGGGCGGCATTTTCACATTGACCTTGGCCTTCATCGCCTCGTCCCGCGACAGTGCGCATTTTCGGGGCCTGCTTGGCAGCAGCCCTAAGAGCCGGATTCTGCGTGTGTCGGTTCTGCTTTCCATTTTGGCGGTGCTTGGGTTTTGCGGTTTGACCAGCGCGCTGACGGTGCGCGAGCTTATGACCGCTGATTTTCGACTGGTGTTTTTGGGCAGCGCGATGATTTCGGTGCTGATCGGATCGGCCTTTGTTGTTGGTTATTTGATTGACCGGCTCGAGGTTGAGGAACATCGCAGCGCGGCGTTGGAATCCGCCTCCAGCAAGGCAATCCAAAGCGTTGAAATCAATAGTGAACGTGACGAGAATTTGCGGGTTCTGGGCCAGATCGTTGCGGGTGTCGCCCATGATTTCAACAATGCATTGACCGCCCTGCGCGGCAATCTGGAACTGATCGAATTGGATCCGGAAAAGGCGCCTCAATATGTCGGAGAAGCGATTTCAGCCGCGGATCGGGCTGCGGGATTGACCAAGCAACTGCTTGAAACCGGGCGCAAATCACGTCTCAACTCAGCGGAAAGCGATGTTTTGTCGGTGGCTCAGCAGGTCATCAAATTGTTCGGTCGGGTCGCACCCAAAAATATTTCGGTGTCTCTTCATTCCGAGGAAGATAAAATCGCGGGCGTCCAAATCGACGATGCCACGCTGGAGCGGGCCTTGCTCAATCTCTTGGTGAATTCCCGCGACGCAATGCCGGGCGGGGGCGAGATCAATGTAGAGATCAAGGAACGTCACATTACCAATGGCTATGCGGCGACGTTTAATTTCAATGCGGGTCTCACCCCCGGAAACTACGTTGTGATCGAGGTTACCGACAGCGGCAGCGGTATGGATGACGAAACTGTGGCGCGGGCTGTTCAACCTTACTTTTCCACCAAAGGGGTTGGGAAAGGCAGCGGTCTTGGCCTGGCATCGGTCAATGGCATTTGCCAGCAACTGGGCGGCGGGTTGCTGATCAACAGCGAGCTTGGCAAAGGCACGTCGATTGCGGTGGCCATGCCAATTTCGTCGGCCAGAAAACTGCGGGAACAGGCCGTTGAAAACGGCCCGGTCACAGCGGAAGAAGACAGCCATTACGATATCTTGCTGGTGGCAAATGAAACGCAATCTTCGTCCAAATTCTTTGGCCATCTCAACCATCAACGTCGCAAGGTGCGCCACACCGCATCCGGGGGCGAAGCGCTTGACCTTCTTGACAGTTTCAAGCTCCCATCGGTTGTCCTGATAGACGAGGGCATGTTCGGCGATCTCAGCGGCGAAGAACTCAAAAACCGCATTCAGAGCCGCTATTCGAATCTTCCGGTGGTTTACGTTGGCGATTGTGGCACGATGAACTTTGCCACCGGCAAGGTCGGTGCGACTTTTGCGAGAAAAGAAACAATAAAACGGGTGGCCTAACGCCCCTGGATTGCCCTGTGGCGGGGGCCTTGCGTCAATCGGACGTAAGGCGCTCTCTTGGGGTGATCTGTTTCCATTTTATCGAGCGGGGTAGCTGACCGGGTGAGAAGGCTGTTTTTCGGTCGGCCCTTGCAGCCCCCCAAACCCATGACTAAGACTCTGGTAATTCCGGCGGGGTATGAACGCCCCCAGCGCAAGAGGCAGGCCAAAATGCGAGACCCGATTGATACCTATATGAACACATTGGTGCCCATGGTCGTCGAACAGACGAGCCGGGGCGAACGCGCCTATGATATTTTTTCGCGCCTGCTGAAGGAGCGGATCATTTTTGTCAGCGGCCCGGTGCACGACGGCATGTCGTCGCTGATCGTGGCGCAATTGTTGCATCTTGAGGCGGAGAATCCGTCGAAAGACATTTCGATGTATATCAACAGCCCCGGCGGCGTGGTGACATCGGGATTGTCGATTTATGACACGATGCAATACATCAAACCCAAGGTCAGCACGCTGGTCATTGGCCAGGCGGCTTCGATGGGTTCGCTGCTGTTGACGGCGGGTGAGGCGGGCATGCGGTTCTCGCTGCCGAACAGCCGTATCATGGTGCACCAACCGTCCGGTGGCTATCAGGGGCAGGCGACGGATATCATGATCCATGCCGAAGAAACGCTGAAATTGAAGCGCCGCTTGAATGAGATCTACGTGCGCCACACCGGGCAAACCCTGAAAAAAGTCGAGGCTGCATTGGAGCGCGATAACTTTATGTCGCCCGAAGACGCCAAGGAATGGGGTTTGATCGACGAAATCGTCGAAAATCGTGCGCGAGAAGGCGACGAAAGCTAAGCGATATGCAGCAGGGGCGATTTTGCAATTGTGACCCCCTGCTGCCTGCCCTAAGTTGGGTGGAAGGCCCGTGGTGATGTTAGGTACATCGCCAAAAAAAGCAGACAATAGCTGCGAAAGGTGAGATATGGCAACGACGACCGGCAGTGACAGCAAGAACACCCTTTATTGTAGCTTCTGCGGCAAGAGCCAGCATGAGGTTCGTAAGCTGATTGCCGGACCGACCGTTTTCATCTGTGATGAATGTGTCGAGCTGTGCATGGACATCATCCGAGAAGAGACCAAAAGCGCCGGTCTCAAATCTTCGGAAGGGGTGCCGACGCCCAAAGAAATCTGCCAGGTTCTGGACGATTATGTGATTGGTCAGGCTGTGGCGAAGCGGGTTCTCTCGGTTGCGGTGCACAACCACTACAAGCGGTTGAACCACGCGGCGAAATCGGGCGACATCGAATTGCAGAAATCCAATATTCTGCTGATTGGCCCGACTGGTTGCGGCAAGACTTTGCTGGCGCAGACCTTGGCGCGTATTCTGGATGTGCCGTTTACCATGGCGGACGCCACCACGCTGACCGAAGCGGGATACGTGGGCGAGGATGTGGAAAACATCATCCTCAAATTGCTGCAATCCAGCGAATACAACGTTGAACGCGCGCAACGCGGCATCGTCTATATTGACGAGGTCGACAAAATTACCCGCAAATCGGAAAACCCATCGATCACCCGTGACGTTTCGGGCGAAGGTGTGCAGCAAGCGCTGTTGAAGTTGATGGAAGGCACAGTTGCCAGCGTGCCGCCGCAGGGCGGGCGTAAACATCCACAACAGGAATTCCTGCAAGTGGATACCACCAACATCCTGTTCATTTGCGGCGGCGCATTTGCCGGTCTGGACAAGATCATCGCGCAGCGCGGCAAAGGCAGCGCCATGGGATTTGGCGCCGATGTGCGCGACAATGATGACCGTGGTGTTGGCGAGGTTTTCAAGGATTTGGAACCCGAGGACCTGCTGAAATTCGGCCTGATCCCGGAGTTTGTCGGCCGTCTGCCAGTTTTGGCCACGCTCGAAGATCTGGATGAGGACGCGTTGGTCACCATTCTGACCCAGCCGAAAAACGCATTGGTCAAGCAGTATCAGCGTCTGTTCGAACTGGAAGACACGTCGCTTTCCTTCACGGATGAGGCGCTGTCCTCGATCGCCAAACGGGCGATAGAGCGCAAAACCGGCGCGCGTGGTCTGCGGTCGATTCTGGAAGACATCCTGCTGGACACCATGTTCGACCTGCCCGGAATGGAAAACGTCGACGAGGTTGTGGTGAACGAAGAGGCGGTTATGTCCGACGCGGCCCCGTTGATGATCTATGCGGATGCCGAAAAAACCCCGGCAACCGCGGGTTAAGGCCCAAGAAATAATCTGTGAAAAGGGCCGGGATGACCGGCCTTTTTCTTTTGACGCTGCCGCATTTGATAGGGCGCTTGTCGCTGGACCTTTTTGTGCACTTGGTCCATACCGAAGATGAAAATATCGGAGGCATCCATGGGTATTCTGAACACGCTTTTACGGGCTGTGACTTGGTGGGACGGATCGACCCTGAACACCGCGCTTTATACCAACCGCAAAGGTGTCAAAGTCGGCGATGACGATCAGGGCAACGTGTATTACGAAACCCGCGACGGCAAACGCCGCTGGGTCATGTTCAATGGCGAGGTCGAAGCCAGCCGCGTGAATGCCGATTGGCATGGCTGGCTGCATCACACGATGAAAGAACCGCCAACCGAACGCCCCCTGACGCATAAAACCTGGGAAAAGCCACATCAGGAAAACCTGACCGGCACGCCGCTGGCCTATGCGCCTGCCGGCTCTTTGCGTCGGCCAGAGCCCGCAGCGCGCCAGGATTATGAGGCTTGGACGCCGGAATAAGGCCGCGAGATGTCTGAAAATACAACAGAAGTTTTGGTCGGCGGCGCTGTATTGGCCGCCGCTATCGGTTTTGTGGTCTACGCCGGGCAAGCAACCGGTCTGTCGCAATCCAGTGCGGGCTATCCGCTGACAGCGTCGTTTCGCTCGCTCGAAGGGGTGCAGATCGGCACGGATGTCCGGCTCGCCGGGGTCAAAATCGGAACCGTGACCGATGTGGCGTTGAACGTCGACACCTATCGCGCAGACACGGTCTTTACGGTCAAGGATGGCATCCTGATCCCGGATGACAGCGCAGTTTCCATCAGCTCTGAGGGGCTATTGGGCGGCAATTTCGTCGAAATCGTGCCGGGGGGATCACCGTTCTATTTCGATCCCGGCCAGGAAATTGAAGACACCCAGGGCGCCGTCAGCTTGATCTCGCTTTTGCTGAAATTTGTCGGTGGCGGCGGGGACAGCGAAGAATGAAACGCGCCTTTCTCTGGGCCATTCTGACCTGTGCTGCCGCTTCGGCGATGGCGCAAGAGGCGGTCAGCCGAGGCAATGGCGCGGTGCTGCGTGGGTTGGACAAAGTGTCGGGCGACGTGACCGATTTCGAATTGTCCAATGGCGGGCTTGCCAATTTTGGCAATCTGCGGATTGATCTGACGGAATGCCGCTACCCCGAAGGCAATCCAGCGGGGGATGCCTTTGCCTTTCTTAATATCTGGGAAAAAGGCGCGTCTCAGCCGATGTTTTCCGGCTGGATGATCGCGTCATCCCCGGCGTTGAACGCCCTGGACCATTCGCGCTACGACGTGTGGGTGCTGCGGTGCAGAACGTCCTGAGCCCGTGCCAGCGGCGGTGCAAGGAAATCTGCGTCGCGCTGCAATGCCTCTTGTAAATGCTTTTGGTAGCGCGCGCGCGGGATCTCTATCGCGCCTAGGGACGCCAGATGTTCGGTTAGAAACTGGGTGTCAAACAGGGTGAACCCGCCCTGACGCAACCGATCGACAAGATAGGCCAATGCCATTTTCGACGCGTCTGTGCGGCGCGAGAACATGGATTCGCCGCAGAACGCCGCACCAAGTGTCAGCCCGTAGACCCCACCAACCAGGGTGCCGTCCTGCCAGATTTCCAGGCTGTGGGCCTGTCCACGGGCGTGAAATTCCTGAAAGACATCAAAGATCAACGGGTTGATCCAGGTTTCTGCGCGGTCGGCGCAGGCCTGCATGACCTCGGGAAATGCGGTATTGATCCGCATGTCATGTGGAAGGCGGCGCATGGAGCGGGCCAACGACCGAGAGATATGGAACCGCTCTAGCGGAAAGATACCCCGGCGGCGCGGATCGACCCAGAATACTTCTGGGTCGTCGCGATGTTCCGCCATGGGAAAAAGGCCCGAGGCATAGGCCCGCAGGACGAGATCGGGATCCAGCGCTGCACCGGCATCGGTCATCTCATCAGCCGAATTTGCGCGCCAGCCATTTTTCCAGCCAATGGATATTATAGCTGCCCGATTGAATGTCCGCTTCGGCCAAAAGATCGTGGAACAAGGGAATCGTGGTGTCGATCCCATCAACAATCAATTCACCAAGCGCGCGGTTGAGACGGGCAAGCGCCTCGTCGCGATCACGCCCGTGCACAATCAATTTCCCGATCAGGCTGTCGTAATAGGGCGGGATGGAATAGCCGTCGTAGAGAGCGGAATCCATCCGTACCCCCAGGCCGCCAGGGGCATGGTATTGGGTGATCTTACCGGGGCAGGGCGAAAAGTTCGGCACTTTTTCGGCGTTGATTCGCACTTCGATAGCGTGGCCGTTGATCTGAAGGTCATCCTGTTCGAAGGACATCGGCAGACCAGCCGCCACCCGAATTTGTTCGCGCACGAGGTCAATGCCGAAGATGCCCTCGGTCACCGGATGTTCGACCTGAAGCCGGGTGTTCATTTCAATGAAATAGAATTCACCGTCTTCATAGAGGAATTCGATGGTGCCAGCGCCGATATAGTTGATGTTGGCCATCGCATCGGCGCAGATCTTGCCAATGCGCGCACGTTCTTCCGCGGTGATTGTGGGGCCGGGGGCCTCTTCAAAGACCTTTTGATGCCGCCGTTGGAGCGAGCAATCACGTTCCGCGAGATGCACCGCACGGCCTTTGCCATCGCCAAAAATCTGCACCTCGATATGGCGCGGCTTTTGCAGGTATTTTTCGATATAGACTTCGTCATTGCCGAAGTTCGATTTGCCTTCGGCCCGGGCCGTCATGAAGGCCTTTTCCATATCCTTGTCGGACGTGGCGACCTTCATACCCTTGCCGCCGCCGCCAGCGGTGGCCTTGATGATGACGGGATACCCCATTTCCTGGCCGAGCTTGCGCGCCTCTTCCAGGGTTGCGACACCCCCGTCCGAGCCGGGCACGCAGGGCACACCAAGCGCCTTCATCGTGTCCTTGGCGGTGATTTTGTCACCCATGACGCGAATATGTTCGGCGGTGGGGCCAATGAAGGTCAGGTCATGATCTTCGATCACCTGAACAAAATTGGCGTTTTCGGAAAGAAAACCATAGCCGGGGTGGATTGCCTGGGCCCCGGTCACTTCGCAGGCTGCGATGATCGATGGGATCGACAAATAGCTTTGCGGAGAAGGTGCAGGGCCAATGCAGATTGATTCGTCGGCCATGCGCACATGCATTGCATCCGCATCAGCGGTCGAATGTACGGCGACGCTGGCGATGCCCATTTCACGGCAGGCGCGGATGACACGCAGGGCAATTTCGCCCCGGTTGGCAATCAGGATTTTGTCGAACATGTGCTGTGCCTCTATTCGAGGATCACAAGCGGCGTGCCGAATTCGACCGGGTCGGTGTCGGCCACCAAAATGCGGGTCACTTTGCCCGCGCGCGGGGCAGGAATGTGGTTCAGGGTTTTCATGGCTTCGACAATCAGAAGCGTGTCGCCTTCGGCCACGGTGTCGCCAACACTGACAAAGGGGGCGGCGCCGGGTTCTGCCTGAAGATAGATCGTGCCGACCATGGGAGACGATACCGCACCCGGATGATTGGCTGGATCGGAATCGCTTTGTGCGGCGGCCGGTGTCACAGCTGCCGGTGACGGCGCAGCGGCCATGGGCGCGGCAAAGGTTTGCTGGGCCGGGGCGGCGGGCGCGGTCATGCGGCTGACACGGACATTGAGGCTGTCGTCCTGGGCATAATCGCGTTTGACCTGTAGTTCGGTCAGATCATTGTCGCGAAGAAGTTTCGCAAGCGCCTCGATAAAGGCCACATCGGCGTCATGCTTGGTCTTGGTCATTCCTGTTTCACCTATAAATTGTTGCCTCGCAGGACGTATTACGCCACAGCGCCCGCGGCTGCTTATATGCCAGCATGGCGGCAGTGAAAAGCATGCAAAAGCTGTGCGAGAAACAAGGAAATGGTCAAATGCGCGACATTCGGCGTGGGGGGCACGGGAACTGCGCGCCAATTCAGTGCCTTAATGGTGAAATTTGCGGGCGGAGGGGGCGGCATGGTGCGGGTGGCCAGCGGGTTGCAGGGAAAGAATTATGCCCTCTGCATGTCTTGAAACACAGAATCCACTGGCGAATAGCCGTGGTTGATTTCAGACTTCCCGAAAAGAGGCCCTAGGCGGAAAAGGAAACCTGCATGCCACGGTGCCCTTCGTCGGTGGCCGGTGGCATATATGCACCGTTGTGCGGTGGTTGCGGCTCTTTCGCTGTGGGGGCGTGTCCCGTAGCGGAGGTTTTTTCCGCGCTGTTTGCCGTCGCCGTCAATTCAGCCGTTTTCCCAGATGATGGCGGTTCCTGAAACATGTTTTCGGCAATTCTGGCGTCGTCATGGTTCCGGGCCGCTTGTGGGGTTTGCGACATGGTGTCGGCTTTTTCGACCTGTTCATTGCCGGGATCGGTCAGGGCTTTTTCGGATTGCTTTTCTTGTTGCTCTGCCAACATCCGATTGATTTTCAATTGCAGGATGGTGGGCGGGGCGGTTTCCTTTTGATCCAGATGTCCAGCCAATTTGGCCTGCTGGGATGATCGCGGATGGTCATCCCGCACCAGATCAGTGGATGCACCGGAATTGACCGCGCTGACCCGTGTGTCGGGGTCCGTTTTGCGCATGTCCTGGGGCAGGGCCGCCGGATGGCCCGTGGTTTGCGGCGCCAAGGGCGCGGGTATGGCAGACAAGAACATCCTTTGCTCCAAAGCTTACCTGGAATTACATCCCCAAAAGGATGCAGCACACAGGTTAACGCGGTCTTAAGGTATCCATACGCGCGGTCGGCGATATTCCGACAATTTTCGATGACCCGCAGCTGACCGACAGGTGGCCGGCAAAAAATGCAATACCCGCACCTTTTTGAGGTGCGGGTAAGCCTGGCAACAATGGCTTGTGCCACAAGGGTCGGTTCGCCAGGAATGGCGTCAGATCGCCAGATATTCGGCCCGCAATGCTTCGTCTTCCAGAACCTCGGCAGCGGTTCCGTCGAACACAATACCACCGGTGTCCAGAATCACGGCCCGATCCGCCAGTTGCAGCGCGCGCACGGCGTTTTGTTCCACCAGAATTGTGGTCATGCCCTGTTGTTTGATGAGCTTCAAAGTTCTTTCAATCTCATCCACGATCACCGGTGCCAGACCTTCATAAGGTTCATCCAGCAACAAAACCTTAAGATCGCGGGCCAAAGCGCGGGCAATTGCCAACATTTGCTGTTCGCCACCCGAGAGGGTCACGCCCTCTTGTTTGCGGCGCTCGCCAAGGCGGGGAAAAAGATCATAGAGCCGGTCGATCGACCAGCCGATGGGCGGCGCGATCTGGGCCAATTGCAGATTCTCCTCGACCGTAAGGCCGGGAATGATGCGGCGATCTTCCGGCACCAGACCCAGACCATTTGCGGCGGCCTCGTGACTGGACATCAGGTGTAACGGCTTGTGATCAAGCCAGATTTCCCCATGGCTGACCAAGGGGGAGCCGATCCGCGCGATCGCGCGCAGGGTCGATGTCTTGCCCGCGCCATTGCGGCCCAGAAGTGCCAGGATCTCGCCTTCATGCACGTTGAAGCTGATGCCCTGGACGATATAGCTTTCGCCGTAAGAGGCATGGACATCCCAGACCGACAAAAAGGCCGGTGCGGTTTCGGCGACGTTGGCGTTCTTGGAAAATTCGGGTTTGACGTTCATAGTGCTCTCCCAATGTGCTGCCCCTGTCCCGGGCTTGAACCGGGACCTCATAGGGGGGAGGCCCCGGATCACGTCCGGGGCAGGTTTGGTTCAACGATCAGGCGGTTTCGCCAAGATAGGCTTCGCGCACCTTGGGGTGGCCTTTGATCTTGTCGGGGGTGTCTTCGACCAACGGCGTGCCCTGGGCCAGAACGGTGATCCGGTCAGACAGGCTGAACACCACATGCATGTCATGCTCGATGATCGCGATGGTGATGTCGCGTTCATCCTTGATCTGTTTCAGCAGATCAATTGTGTTGTTGGTGTCGGCGCGTGCCATGCCGGCGGTTGGTTCATCCAGCAACAACAGGCGGGGTTGCTGCGACAGGCACATGCCGATTTCCAGCCGCCGCTTGTCGCCGCGCGACATCGACGCCGCATGCATATGGCGTTTGTCCGCCATATTCATTTCTTCCAGCATCTTTTCTGCCTGTTCCAGGATGTCGCGCTGGCCAAACACATTGGACAACGCGTTCAGTTCGAACGCCCCATCCCGTTTGGCAAAAATCGGGATCATCATGTTTTCCAGAACGGACAGATCGCCAAAGATCTCTGGCGTTTGGAACACGCGTGAAATCCCCATCTGGCAGATCTGATAAGGCGTGCGGCCCAGCACCGATTGCCCGTCAAACATCACCGAGCCGGTGTCGGGGATCAGCTTGCCGATCAAACAATTCAGCAGGGTGGATTTCCCGGCACCGTTTGGGCCGATGATGGCGTGGCAGGTGTTTTCCTCCACACTCAGGTTCACATTGCCCAGCGCCTGTAGCCCACCGAAGCGCTTGTTGACGTCTTTGACTTCAAGAATTCCCATCTCGTCGCTCCTTATTCAGCAGGGTGTTTGGCGTCGACATGTGTGTCGGTGCCTTCGGATTTCTTACGGAACATTTTTGCAATCCGTTGTCCGCCCTCGACCAGCCCGCCGGGCAAGAAGATGACAACCAGCATGAACAAGATACCCAGCGTCAGGTGCCAGCCCTTGCCGATGAAGGGGTGGATGATGGTGACGATGAAATCCTCAAGCCCATCCGGCATGAAGGCAAACCAGCCGTGCAGAACGTTGTCGTTGATCTTCGAGAAGATGTTTTCGAAATACTTGATGAAACCTGCGCCCAGAACCGGGCCGATCAGCGTGCCCGCACCACCAAGGATGGTCATCAGCACAACCTCGCCCGAGGCGGTCCATTGCATCCGCTCTGCACCGGCGAGAGGGTCCATCGAGGCCATCAGACCGCCTGCCAGACCGGCATACATGCCCGAGATCACAAAAGCCGCAAGGGTGTAGGGGCGGGTGTTGAGGCCGGTGTAATGCATCCGCTGCTGGTTCGATTTCACCGCCCGCAGCATCATACCAAAGGGCGAGCGGAAGATGCGCACCGACAGATAAAACGCGAGCAGCAGGAACAGGGCACAGAGGTAGTAGCCGACGTTGAAGGTAAAGCTCCACGGTCCGATCACCAGATCATAGGCGGATCGGATTTCCAGACCCGGCAGAAGGTTGGTGACCGGGATAGAGCCATCCGCCGTGGCCGAAGATCCAAGAATGCGCGGATCGTTCAAGGTCAGTTGCAGACCGGTTTCGCCATTGGTGATCGGCGTCAGTACCGAATAGGCCAGGTTGAATGACATCTGCGCAAAGGCCAGCGTCAGGATCGAGAAGTAGATGCCAGAGCGCCGCAGGCTGACAAAGCCGATCAACAGCGCGAACAACCCGGCGACCACAACAGACAATGCGATGGCGGGCAGAACATTCATGCCCAGCAGCTTGAACACCCAGACGGCGGAATAGCTGCCCACCCCCAGAAATGCGGCGTGACCAAATGACAGATACCCGGTCAGGCCAAAGAGGATGTTGAACCCGATGGCAAAGATGCCAAAGATCACAAAACGCTGCATCAGATCCGGATAACCGGCGTTGAACTGCGCAAGCGCGCTGTCGGTGGGAAAAGGGTTCAGGATAAAAGGCGCCAAGAGGGCCATGGCCGCCACTACCAGGAACAGGTTAAAGTCTTTTTTGTCCAGTCCGAACATGGCGTTAGTCCTCCATCACGCCCTTGCGGCCCATAAGGCCCCGAGGACGGGTAAGCAGAATGATAATGGCAACCAGGTAGATGATGATTTGGTCAATACCGGGCAGGATGGATTTCACTTCGTTCATCGAGGCAAAGCTTTCGAGGATGCCCAGCAGGAACCCCGCCAGTACAGCACCCGGAAGGCTGCCCATGCCGCCGACGACGACGACCACGAAGCTGAGCACAAGGAAATCCATACCCATGTGATAATTGGGCGAGTTGATCGGCGCATACATCACGCCCGCCAGCCCCGCCACCGCGGCCGCAAGGCCGAACATGATGGTAAACCGACGGTCGATGTTGATCCCCAGCAGGCCGACGGTTTCCCGGTCCGCCATGCCGGCACGCACAACCATGCCAAAGGTGGTGAATTGCAGGAAGGCAAACACGCCACCTATGATCAGAGCCGCAAAAGAGAAGTAGACCAGCCGCCAGTAGGGATAGATGATCGCATTCGGATCAAACCCCAGCAGCACGCCGAAATCGAACGATCCGCGGAACACATCTGGTGCGCCGGTCGGGATCGGGTTGGCGCCATAGAAGTATTTGATTACTTCCTGCAGCACGATCGCCAGACCAAAGGTCACAAGGATCTGGTCCGCATGGGGACGTTTGTAGAAATGTTTGATCAACCCGCGTTCCATGATGAAACCGATGGCGATCATGATCGGGATGGCAAACAGGATCGCCAATGGCACCGCCCAGTCGATGATCGCGGCACCGGTTTCCGGGCCAAACCAACTTTCGACATAGGGCACTTTGACCTTTAGCGGATTGCCAAGGAAATCGGTCTGTGTCTCGTCGACGACCTCATAGCTCAGGGTCAGGATGCGCTGGACCGTGACGGCACAGAAGGCCCCGATCATGAACAGCGCGCCGTGGGCAAAGTTGACCACGCCCAACGTGCCAAAGATCAATGTCAGCCCCAGCGCGATCAGCGCATAGGCAGAGCCCTTGTCCAGGCCGTTCAGAATTTGCAGAATGATTGCGTCCATTGTCCCACCCCTTGCGGAAAATGACTATTTTGCGCCGTGGACAGAGAGGCCCAGGCGATAGGGTTTGGGTGGACAAAATTGCCCACCCAAGTTGATTTTGGATCTGTGCGCCGGAATAGGCGCCCGTATCATGCCGCCCGGTTATGCGCCGGGGTTACATGATCCCAGTTGACCACCGGCAAACATCGGGTGATCGGGGGCATAGGTGACCTGTGCCGCAGGTGTGACTTCGACCACTTCAAGAAGGTCGAACTCGGATGTTGGGTTTTCTTTCCCGCGCACCACCAGAACATCTTTGAAGCACTGGTGATCGTCGGCGCGGTACAATGTCGGGCCGTTGCCGAGACCGTCGAATTCAAACCCTTCCAATGCTTCCGCAATGCCACAGGGGTTGAACGTGCCGGCCCGTGTCGCCGCATCCGCATAAAGCAGGGTCTGCACATAACATGTGTGTGCGGCCTGGGACGGCGGGAAGCCGTATTTGGTGCCGAAGGATTTGACAAACGCCTTGGACCCTTCGTCCTGAAGCGACCAATGCCAGTTGGTGGAGCCGTGAATGCCCTTCACGTTTTCACCGGCACCTTTGGCCATCAGACGCGAATAGAGCGGCACAACGATTTCGAAGTTCTTACCGTTCACCTGCTTTTCACGCAGACCGAATTGCACCGCGTTGGTCAGCGAGTTGACCATGTTGCCGCCGTAGTGGTTCAGGACCAGAACATCCGCGCCCGAGTTCAGAACCGGTGCGATATAGGACGAGAAATCGGTCGCCGCGAGCGGGGTTTTGACCTTTTCGACGGTCTCCCAACCCATCGCTTCGGTGGCGGCCGCAATCGATTCTTCCTGCGTCCAGCCCCATGTATAGTCAGCTGTCAGGTGATAGGCTTTGCGGTCCGAGCCGTAGAGTTTCTGCAGCACCGGCGCGAGGGCCGCCGCCGACATATAGGCGTTGAAGAAGTGGCGGAAACCGTTGGCCTTCTTGTCCTTGCCGGTTGTGTCGTTCGAGTGGGTCAAACCAGCCATGAAGATGACGCCGGCCTCTTGGCACAGACCCTGAACCGCCACAGCCACACCCGAGGACGAGCCACCGGTGATCATGACAGCGCCGTCTTTTTCGATCATCGACTTGGCCGATGCGCGGGCGGCGTCGGATTTGGTCTGGGTGTCGCCAGTGACAAATTCGACCTTTTTGCCGAGGATGCCGGAACCGTCCAGCTCTTTGGACGAGAATGTCGACAACATGCCGCCGTCGCCACCGCCGTTCAGATGTTCCACCGCAAGTTCATATGCACGCAGCTCGTCCGCGCCTTCATCGGCGTAGGGGCCGGTTTGGGGCACGTTGAAACCAAGCGTCACAGTCGAGCCGGTCGGCGCATTGGTATAGCCCGCATGGCTGGCGGCGGTCAGGATGGTGGGCAGCGCAAGACCCCCGGCGCTCATCGCACCGGTCTTCAGCACGCCACGACGCGTGAAATTCGATTTGGACATGGTATCCTCCCGTTTCATGAATGTGTCTCGCGGGCTCCTCCACCCGCGACACGCGCACTTTTCGTGCAAAAACATTATCGCGTGGTTACCGAAAACTTCGCAACAAAGGCTTTTGGCCTAATGATTTTCTTGTAAATTTATGGACAATGACGCGGGGGAATGTGTAAAGAAATTATTCTGCGATGCAGAGCGTCTTTGAAATTGCCGGAGAAATTCCAATGGCCCGCGACACTTTGACAGGCAGCCGGATCCGAGAGCGGCGCACCGCCACCGGCATGAAACAGGCTGAATTGGCGGCGCGTGCCGGAATTTCGGCCAGTTATTTAAATTTGATCGAACACAATCGTCGCCGGATCGGCGGCAAGCTGTTGCTGTCTTTGGCCAGGATTCTGGAGGTCGAGCCCTCGGCGCTGATCGAGGGGGCGGAGGCGGCGCTGATTTCCACCCTGCGCGAAGCGGCGGCGGCGCAGCCCGACCTTCGGGCAGAGTTGGATCGCATTGACGAATTTGCCGGCCGCTTTCCGGGCTGGGCGGCGCTATTGGCGGCCAACCGTCGCCGGGTGGATGCGTTGGAACGCACGGTTGAAACCCTGACCGACCGGCTGACCCACGACCCGCACCTGGCCGCGTCATTGCATGATATGTTGTCCACTGTGACCTCGATCCGGTCGACCGCCGGCATTCTGGCGGACAGCGGTGAAATCGAACCAGAGTGGCAGGACCGCTTTCACCGCAATATCAACGAAGATGCCCGGCGGCTGGCGGATACCTCGACCGCATTGGTGCGCTATCTGGATTCGGCGGATGCCCAGGCCAATCTGACGTCCCCCCAGGAAGAGGTCGAAGCCTTTCTCGAAGGGCATGCCTATCAGTTTGAAACTCTGGAATCCGGCACCCAGACGGTGGCCGAGATCGTGGCCGGGGCAGAGGGGTTGACCATGGCGGCCTCGCGCGATGCGATGTTGCGCTATCTGGAACGTTATGCCCGCGACGCCGGGCGCATTCCGCTGGACCCGCTGCTGGCCTATGTCGCGGCAAACGGGTTTGATCCGGCCGGATTGGCGCGCGATTTTGATGCGCCATTGGGCAGCGCCTTGCACCGATTGGCCATTCTGCCGGACAGCGCCGGGGTGGGGCCGCTTGGTTTGGTGATCTGTGATGCCTCCGGGACATTGCTGTTTCGCAAGCCGCTGGATGAATTCCCGCTGCCGCGGTTCGGGGCGTCCTGTGCACTCTGGCCATTGTTTACCGCGCTGACCCGTCCGGCCCAACCGGTCTATCGGCTGGTGGAACAATCGGCGCGTGAAGCCCGGCGTTTCGAGACCTTTTCGATTGCCGAATTGACCGGGGGCATGCGATTTGGCGATGTGGCCCGGATCGAAGCCGCGATGTTGGTGCGGTTGTTCCCGGCGAGCGATGCGGGCGACGGCACAGGACATGCGCCGGTTCCGGTCGGGGTGTCCTGCCGGATCTGTACGCGGGAGACATGCAGCGCCCGCCGCGAGCCTTCGGTCCTGACCGCCGGTTTGTGATTATCGGTCCCGCCGATTTGATTTCGCCACGCTGTTGCGTGTCGACAGGTTGGGGGGCAAACCTCAGGGAAGATGGGGGGCCAGCCCCCCAAACCACAGGATAGATGGGGGGCCAGCCCCCCAAACCGCAGGACAGATGGGGGGCCAGCCCCCCAAACCCCCGGGGATATTTTTGGTCAGATGAAAGATCTGAAGTGCCCGGAATTGATGCGGAACGCGAAAAGTGTTGCGGCATCGAGGTTTGCGGGGCCTTTGTCGCGCGCCGAAATTCATAAACGCACAAAGCATTTTGACTTCCCCGTGAAAACCGCCGATAAAAGTCGGCGTAATATTATTGCTTTGCGCTGACTTTGGGAGGGGGATGCGATGGGCAAACGTGTTCTCGTGATCGAGGATGAGCCAAATATCATCGAAGCCATCAGCTTCTTTCTGTCGCGTGACGGGTGGGAGGTGTTTACCCATTCCAATGGCCATGATGCATTGGAGGTGGTGGATCGTCGTGTGCCGGATCTGGTGATTCTTGATGTGATGCTGCCGGGGCGGTCGGGCTATGAAATCCTGCGCGATCTGCGTGCCTGCGATAAATGGTCCGCGCTGCCGGTGCTGATCCTGACTGCACGTGGTCAGGCGAAAGACCGCGATATGGCGAAAGCCGCTGGCGCCAACCGGTTCATGACAAAGCCGTTTTCGAACAATGACATCCTGGAGGCGGTTCGCGAATTGGCCCGCCCATGACCGACCGATGACAGCCGCATGACCGATCGGCCGAAACATCTATTTCTTGAACGCCAGACCTATCGGCGGCGGCGGCTTGAGGATGGGGCGCGGTTTCTGCCGGTGCTGGGCATCATGCTGGTGATGGTGCCGCTGTTGTGGGCAGAGGGCGCCGGTGGCGTCAGCATGTCCAGCGCGATTCTCTATCTGTTTATGCTTTGGGCGGCATTGGTGGCGGTGGCGATGGTGTTGTCGCTCTATCTGCGGGACGACAATGAGGTCGATATAGACGACCCGGCCTCGCGGGCGGCGCGGGCGGCCAGTGATGCAGAGCGTGACCCAAATGGCCCCGGCGCCCCGCCAGCCGGGTCGAAGCAAGAGCCATGAACACCGTCAATCTGCTGATCATGGTCTGCACAATCTATGTGGCCTTGTTGTTTCTTGTGGCTTTTGTCGCCGAGCGCAGTGCCAGAAAGGGGCGGGGGCGGTGGTTGCGCTCGCCGGTGGTCTATACGCTGTCGCTGTCGATCTATTGCACGGCCTGGACGTTTTACGGCGCAGTGGGCTATGCGGCGCGATCGGGGCTGGAATATATCACCATCTATCTTGGGCCGACGATTGTCATGATCGGCTGGTGGTGGGTGCTGCGCAAATTGGTGCGGGTGGGGCGGAGCCAGCGGGTGACCTCTATCGCGGATCTGATTTCATCGCGCTTCGGGAAATCCAATCTTCTGGCGGTGGGGGTGACCATTCTGGCCGTGGTGGGCACCACGCCGTATATCGCATTGCAATTGCAATCGGTGACGCTGTCCTTTGCCACCTTTGCTGATGCGGTCGGGCAGCCGGGGCCAGGGGATGGCGGGCGCACCTCGACCGCGCTTTGGGTGGCCTTTGGGTTGGCTTTGTTCACGGTGTTGTTTGGCACGCGCAATCTGGATGCCAACGAACGCCACCACGGCGTGGTCATGGCCATCGCGGTTGAGGCCGTGATCAAGCTGATGGCCTTGCTGGCGGTTGGCATTTTCGTGGTCTGGGGATTGTCGGGCGGGGTGGCCGAGACGCTGGCGCGGATAGATGCCTCCAAGATCGGCCATTGGCAGATGGATGGCGGCCGCTGGGCCGCGTTGACGTTTTTGTCCGGCGCGGCGCTTTTGTGTTTGCCGCGTATGTTTCAGGTCATGGTGGTGGAAAACGCTGATGAGGCCCATCTGCGCACCGCCAGCTGGGCCTTTCCCGGCTATCTGTTGTTGATGAGCCTGTTTGTGGTGCCGATTGCCGTCATGGGATTGGAGCGATTGCCGCCAGAGGCCAACCCGGATCTTTTTGTCCTGACCCTGCCTTTGGCCGAAGGGCAGACCGCACTGGCGATCCTGTCCTTTCTTGGCGGGTTCTCTTCGGCGACGTCGATGGTGATTGTGGCGGCGCTGGCCTTGTCCACCATGGTGTCAAACCACATCGTCATGCCGTTGTGGCTGCGCCAATCGGGCACGCGTGCCAGCGTGTCGGGGGATGTCCGGCATGTGGTCTTGTTGTCGCGTCGGATCTCGATCGCGGCCATTGTGTTCCTGGGATACCTTTATTTCCGCGTATCCGGCGGCGGTGCGGCGCTGGCGGCCATTGGATTGGTCAGCTTTGCCGGGTTGAGCCAGGTGCTGCCGGTGATGATTGGCGGCTTGTATTGGCGCGGTGCGACCCGGATCGGGGCGCTGGCCGGGTTGACCGTGGGCTTTGCGCTGTGGGGCTATACCCTGTTTCTGCCCAGCCTCGGGACCGGGATGTTGATGCCGCAGTCCCTGCTGGACAATGGGCCCTTCGGCCTCAGCGGGTTGCGCCCACAGGCGTTGTTTGGGATCGAGGGGCTGGACCCGTTGGTGCATGCGGTGTTCTGGTCGCTGTCGCTGAATGCGGTGACCTTTCTGGTGGTCTCTCTTGCGTCTTTCCCGGCGCCGCTGGAACGGTTGCAAGGCGCGCAATTCGTCAATGCCCTGCAACATACGACAAATGCACGGGGCTGGACCGCCGGTGCCGCCCAGGCCGAAGATCTGATGGTCATGGCGCAGCGGATTCTGGGCGCGGACGAAGCCCAGTCCTTTTTCGAACAGGAGGCCGCGCGCCAAAGCGGGCGGGCCGCCCGGCCGGGGGATCTGCCGGATCCGAACCCGGATTTCCTGCAACGGCTGGAGCGTGAATTGTCCGGTTCGGTCGGGGCGGCAACCGCCCATGCGATGGTGGCGCAGATTGTCGGCGGGGCCTCGGTCTCGGTGCGGGAATTGCTGGCGGTGGCGGATGAAACCGCGCAGATGATCGAATATTCCGACCAGCTGGAGGCACAGTCGCGTGAATTGGCGGCGACGGCGGCCAAACTGCGCGAAGCCAATGACAAATTGACCCGGTTGTCGGTGCAAAAGGACGCATTTCTCAGCCAGATCAGCCACGAGCTGCGCACGCCGATGACGTCGATCCGGGCCTTTTCGGAAATTCTGCGGGATACGCGCGACGTGTCGACCGAGGAAAAGCGCAAATATTCCTCGATCATTCATGACGAATCGGTGCGCTTGACCCGTCTGTTGGATGACCTTCTGGATCTTAGTGTTCTGGAAAGCGGCCAGGTGAATTTGAACCTGCGTAAAGGCACCCTGCGCAGCGCACTGGATCAGGCCGTGGCCGCCGCCGCGGCAGGCGAGGAGGATGCGACCCTGGTGATCCGCCGCGATACAGAGGCCGAAGAATGTCTGCTGGAAACCGATTTCGACCGTCTGGGTCAGGTGTTCATCAATCTGATCGCCAATGCACGCAAGTATTGCGATGCGACATCGCCGGAATTGACCATTCATGCCTCTGTCCAGGAGGGGGGCGAGGTGCAGGTGGATTTCGTCGATAATGGCAGTGGCATTCCACCGGAGGCCCGCGATCTGATTTTCGAAAAATTTTCCCGTGTCAGCCCGCAGCGGGCGGGCGGTGCGGGGCTTGGGCTGTCGATTTGCCGCCAGATCATGGATCGTTTGGGAGGGGCAATTGATTATGTTCCGGGTGAGGGGAAAACCCATTTTCGCGTGACATTGCCGTCAACCCGATCAGGAGATACGGCAAGCGGTAAGCCTATGGTAACCAATTGACCTCATAGATCGTTCTGTATGCTTAACGGGCCAGACCGGCCCATTGCTGACCGGGATCTATGGCGGACACACAGCGCAAAAATTTGCTGAGCGATCTGGCCTCTGCTGCACGCAGGGAACAGGAAACGCGCATCATGTCCCCGGCGCGTGCGCTGCGGCTGGGGCTTGCTCGGGCGGCGGCACAATTGCTTGACCTGCCGTTACAGGTCAGTGACCTGAAAATTTCCGACACCGGGCTTGAGGGGCTGGGTCAGGCGCTGCCGCCTGATATGTTGCTGGCGCTTCTGGACGGGCCGGATGGCGCGCGTGGGGCGGTGGGCATGGACCGGGCTTTGGTGACCTCGTTGATCGAGGTGCAAACCATGGGAACGGTGTCTAACCTTGCGGTCAGTGACCGGCGGTTGACGCCCACGGATGCCGCCATGGTGGCGCCTTGGCTGGATGCCGCGCTGGAACGGGTCGATGTGGCGCTTTGTCAGGATGCGGATGGTGATGCCGTGGAAGGTGTCGGCGACACGATCGAGGGCAAGGACAATAGCTGGCTGATTGGCTATCGGTTTGGTGCAATGGCCGAAGATGGCCGGGCGTTGGTGCTGGCGCTGGAATCACCACAATTCCGGTTGATTCGGGTGACGCTGGATGTGGCGCTTGGGCGGCGGAGCGGGGATTTGCTGTTGTTGCTGCCGTTCACGGCCAAGCCCGAGGCGCCGGTCAAAACGCCGCGTGACACGCCAGAGGAGGCCTTTCTAGCGATCCCGGCGGAAATGCGGGTGGTCGCCGGGCGGCTGAGCCTTCCCTTGTCGCGGGCCGGATCGTTGCGGGCGGGGGATGTGTTGCCGCTTGACGAGATGTTTATGGACCGCGCGGAATTGCGGGCGGTCGACGGGAAAATGGTTGGCAAAGCGCGCTTGGGGCGTTTGGGGGATCACTGGGCTGTTCGGTTCTCTGGCACGGCCCCCGAGGCGGCTGCGCAGTTGATGGTCGAACAGAGCAAAAGCGCCAAGGCCGAAGGCACGACCACTACGTCCGGGATGACCACAGCGGCCCCCGCGCCATCGCCAGCCGAAATTGCGCCGCCTGCACAGATCTCTCATCCGCCGATCGGGAACGAGCCAGAGCGTAATTTGCCGGAAACCTTGCCCGATCTTCCGCCGTTGGATTTCGACGATCCGGTTGCCGGACCCGGTCCGTTACCGCCATTTGATGCGGGGGAAGGGGCGCTGCCAATCGGAGATTTGCCCAAGCCCAATGAACCGCTTGGCTAGCGGCTCCGCATTGGATTTGGGCATTTGTGGTTGGCCTAGCTCTGGCTCAGAAGTTCCAGCTGTGGGCGCAATCCGTCCAGCGCATAGCCCGCCGCTGCCGCCTTGGCCAGGATGTCGTCCGGGCTCATCGCGCCGTCCATCGCCTTGGCCATTGACCAGATAACCGTGCAGCGCGTGCCCGAGGCGCAATAGGCCAGAACCGGGCCGTCAATCTCGGCCACCAATTGCATTTGCAGCGCGATATTGTCGGGCGTCATGGTCTGATGAGTCAGCGGCAGAACGTGAAACACCAGCCCCTCGGCCTCGGCCGCGTTGCGCATGTTTTCTGCTGCAATCGCTGGTGGCACTTCGGTGTCGGGCCGGTTGCAGATAATGCCTTTGAACCCGGCGGCGGCAATGGCCGCAGGGTCTTCGAGCGCGATCTGGGGGGAGACATGATATGTCTCGTCAATATGCCTGATATCCATAATATCTCCTTAGGCTGCGCGGGCCGATCTGTCCAGTTGTGACCGCAGTCCCGGGGCCAAGATCATGCCGACAATCATCGCGGCAAGAAACAGGTAATGGCCCCAATTGCCAAATCCCAACGAGGCGACGACCGGGCCGGGGCAGAGCCCGACCAGCCCCCATCCCATCCCGAACAACACCGACCCAATCACCAGATTGCGCCCCAGTTTTTGGTCCGGTGGCGGTGGAAATGCCCCTCCAACCAAGGGGATACGGCCGGATGTCAGCCGCCAGGCCACCGCCATCGGGACAATCGCGCCGCCCATCACAAAGGCCAGGGTCGGATCCCAATCGCCAAATACATCCAACCAGCCCTGGACCTTGGCCGTGTCGGTCATGCCCGACACCAACAGTCCGGCGCCAAACAGCCCACCCGCGATAAATGCCAGGAAATTGCGCATCAAATGACCCCCAGGATATGACGGAACAGGACGACGGTGATCCCGCCGGCCGCGATATAAAACACAGTCGCGACAATGCCGCGCAGCGACAGGCGCGAAATACCACAGACACCATGGCCCGAGGTGCAGCCATTGGCCAATCTGGTGCCGACACCGACAAGTAGACCGGCGGCAATCAGGATGACCGGATTACCAGTCAAATGGGATTGCGCCGGGCCGGTGAACGCCAGAATGCCGATCGGGGCCAACACCACTCCAGCGAGGAGAATCAACCGTTCCAGCGCCGTTGCCCGGCCGCTGCCGTCGACAAGACCGCCGATGATGCCGCTGGCCCCCATGATGCGACCATTCCCCAAGAGGTAGACCGCACCACCTGTGCCAATCAGCAAGCCGCCGATCAGCCCCCAAATCCAATCTGCCTGCATGTGGTGTAATCCCCGATGACTATGATCCAGACTCCGGCCCCCTGATGAGGGCGCCGCCGTTTCAATATTCATATAGCAATATCTGAATATGTATCAAGTGGCAAAATTCTGCCCGCGCCGCCCCGAAGGTCGATGGCAGAAAACTCGCAATTTGATGCTGATTGAGGCGGGGCAGGGCATAGTGCCGAATTTTTCAGCGCGGTTTGTGCGGCGCTTCAATTATCCGAAAAAACGCAACCTGAGCTTGTATTGCCGGGTTCCCCGAATCTCAGATGCTGTTAGGATCTTGGACAGGGGAGGACCAAGATGCATAGATCACAATACCAACGCCTTTTTGCTGATATTGACGCACAGATCGCGGCCAGCGGTGTCGCGGACCGTCAGGTGCTGCGCCAGCATCGGCTCGAACTGCAACGCAAAGCTGATAGTGAGGGGGTCCGCGTGTCCGACCCCCGCTGTGCGCGTGCCGAACAAGACCGCATCGACGATGCCGTCGAGGCACAGTTTGACAATCTGCCGGTCTAGACACCGCCGCTTTGGCGCAGGTTCCTGCGCTTGACCAGGGCGGTCGGCCTGAAATCTGATTGATGTGTCCGGTCGGGGCCGGGCACGTCGCCCATCACCCGAATGAAATTCCGAGAATCACCATCATCAGCCCGATCACCGACAGGAACAGGGCCGCCAGATTGCGCGGCAGGACTTTGTGCATCACGGCGCGCATGGCCTCTTCCGACAGTGCCGATTTTTTGGCACGCATCACGGTTGTGATGCACCAGATCAATCCGACGACACCGACAACCGACACCAACGCGCCGCCCCAGACCAGCCAATCCATGATGAAACCCCTTACTGCCTTCGCCGGTTCGGTAATCGAAGCGGCCCGTCATCGCAAGGGTCTTGCGGTACGGGCGCGGCAAAGCTAGCTACGTTGCAAAAGGCAGGAGAGCATCCATGGACGTGACCGAAAACGAAATTCCCGACAGCTACAAAGTGACCGCAGGCGAACTGCGCCAGTTCATCGAGCGATTCGAGCGGCTGGATCAGGAAAAGAAAGACATCGCCGAACAGCAAAAAGAAGTGATGGCCGAAGCCAAGGCGCGTGGATACGACACCAAGGTGATCCGCAAGGTGATCGCGCTGCGCAAACGCGACAAGGACGACATCGCCGAAGAAGAAGCGGTGTTAGAAATGTACAAAGAAGCGTTGGGCATGACCTGATCTGATACGGGGCTGAACGGCATGGATTGGGTCAAGATCATACATCTGCTCTGCGTGATGGGGTGGATGACGTCGATCTTTGCCGTGCCGCGCGCATTGATCTTCTGGAAACGGGAATGGGCGCAGCTTGGCGCGCCTGGGCCCACCGGTGATCTGACATTTCGGCTCTACCGGTTTTCGGCGGGCCTTGGCGTTGTTGCCCTGATCACCGGGCTGTGGCTGGGTGTGAGCTGGGATTTTCCGCTTTGGGTGTGGGCAAAACTGGGACTGGTGTCCCTGCTGGTCGCCCATTATGTGATGACCGGTCGCATGGTGGCCCGCGCAAGGCACGGTGAATTCCGCGAAAGTGACCGGTTCCTGCGGATATTCAATGAAATCAGTGTGCTGGGCGTGATCGCCATCCTTTGGGTGGTGGTCACCAAACCATTCTAGGCCACTTGCACGTGGTCCGTTTCATGTGGTCCGGGAGGCCCCGGATCAAGTCCGGGGCAGTGCTGGACACATGTGATCCAGCTGTGGACCGGCCCCGGGCCTGACCCGGGGCCTCGTGACTGGCAGCCCCAGGGTGCCCCCTGAGGTCAAAGCGCGCGCCAGCCGATGTCCTTGCGATAGAAGCCTTCTGGCCAATCAATGCCGTCGATCATCGCATAGGCCCGCTTGCGCGCCTCGTCCAGCGTGGCCCCGCGCGCAGTCACGTTCAGAACCCGGCCGCCGGTTGCTGTGATCGCGCCGTCGACCGCGGTGGTGCCAGCGTGGAACACCATATTGCTGCTATCCTCGGGCAGTGCCTCCAGCCCTTTGATAACGCTCCCTTTTTCATAAGCGCCGGGATAGCCATTGCTGGCCAGAACCACCGTGATCGCGTGATCATCGCCCCAGGTCACCTGTGCCTCATGCAACCGTTCCTCGGCTGCGGCATGCATCAGGTCCAGCGCCTGAGCCCCCAGGCGCAGCATCAGGGCCTGACATTCGGGATCGCCGAACCGCACGTTGTATTCGACCAGACGCGCCTGCCCATCCTTGATCATCAGCCCGGCATAGAGCACGCCCTGATACGGCGTCCCGCGCCGCGCCATTTCGGCCAATGTCGGATTGATGATTTCATCAAGCGCCTGTTTCTGAAGCGCTTCTGTCAGGACCGGGGCAGGGGAATAGGCGCCCATGCCGCCCGTGTTCGGCCCGGTGTCCCCTTCGCCGACGCGCTTGTGATCCTGTGCGGTGCCAATGGCCAGGGCGGTCTTGCCATCGCAGAGCACGAAAAAGCTGGCCTCTTCGCCGTCCATGAATTCTTCGATCACCACTTCGGCCCCGGCCGCGCCGAATGCGCCGCCAAACATATCGTCGATCGCATCCAGTGCCGTGGCTTCGTCCATCGCCACAATCACGCCTTTGCCCGCCGCAAGGCCATCGGCCTTTACCACAATCGGGGCACCCTGGGCGCGGATGTAATCCTTGGCGCGATCCGGGTCGGTGAAATGGCCATAAGCTGCGGTTGGGGCATTGGCCGCGTCACAGATTTCCTTGGTGAATTTCTTCGAGGCTTCAAGCCGCGCCGCCTCTTGCGAGGGGCCGAACACCAGCAAACCTGCATCCCGCAGCCGGTCCGCCACTCCTGCCGCCAGTGGCGCCTCCGGGCCGACAATCACAAAGTCGATTGTCTCGGCCTCGACCAGCGCCAAAACCGCCCCGGCGTTTTCGATATCCATCGATGCACAGGTGGCGATTTGCGCAATGCCGGCATTGCCGGGTGCCACAATCAGCTTGTCGCATTTCGGGTTCTGAAGGGCCGCCCAGGCGAGGGCATGTTCGCGCCCGCCACTGCCGAGGATGAGGATATTCATGGGGGTCTCCGCTTGGACTTTGTTGCCCGGCGTTTTAGGGTCTGGCCCAAGCAGATACAAGCGAGGTGAGATGTCAGACCTGATCGACGAGTCCCAAGAGGGCAGGAACGCGCCGGAATATTCGGTGACCGAGGTCTCTGGCGCGATCAAACGCGTGATCGAGGGCGAGTTTTCGCATATTCGCATCAAGGGCGAAGTGGGGCGGGTCTCCAGGCCAAGATCCGGTCATATCTATCTGGATTTGAAGGATGATCGTTCGGTCATTTCTGGTGTGATCTGGAAAGGTGTCGCCGCGCGATTGGCGACCATGCCGGAAGAAGGCATGGAGGTTGTGGCCACTGGTCGGGTGACCACATTTGGCGGGCAATCGAAGTATCAGATTGTCATCGAGGATATTAAACCGGCGGGCGTCGGGGCCCTGATGGCCATGCTGGACAAGCGCAAAAAGGCGCTGGAGGCCGAGGGGCTGTTTGCGACGGATCGCAAGAAGGAGATCCCGTATCTTCCTGAAATAATTGGGGTTGTGACCTCGCCAAGTGGCGCGGTGATCCGGGATATCCTGCATCGATTGCGCGATAGGTTCCCGCGCAAGGTGCTGATCTGGCCGGTGGCGGTTCAAGGCGAAAGATGCGCCCCGGATGTGGCCAAGGCCATTGCCGGCTTTAACGCTCTGACGCCGGGGGGCGCCTTGCCGCGACCTGATTTGTTGATTGTGGCGCGTGGTGGCGGCTCGATCGAGGATCTTTGGGGCTTCAACGAAGAAATCGTTGCCCGCGCTGTTGTGGCGTCGGAAATTCCGTTGATTTCGGCGGTTGGGCATGAAACCGACACGACCCTGATCGACTTTGTGTCGGATCGGCGGGCGCCCACGCCCACAGCGGCGGCGGAAATGGCGGTGCCGGTGCGGTTGGAACTTCTTGCTTGGCTGGATGGTCAGGGCGGTCGTTTGACCCAGGCGCTGACGGGCGGGGTTTCCCAGCGCAAGCAACGGCTTAGGGATCTGTCCCGCGCCCTGCCACGGCCGGATGTTTTGACCGAGGGGCCGCGCCAGCGGCTGGACACCTGGGGCGAGCGTCTGCCAGTGGCGCTGGTGCGTGGGGTCGAACGGCGCCGCGTGATCCTGTCGGAACAATCCGGTGCTTTGCAATTGTCGTCGCTCCGCCGGATGCTGCGCAATGACAAACAACGCACCGAAAAACTGGCGGCCCGACTGGCGCCGGTTCTGGCGGCATCGGTCACCCGGAAACGCGAAAAATTGAATGCAATTCGTGTATCTACGCGGCAAATCGAACGGGATTTAAGGGCGCAAAAAGAGCGGCTTGCATCGCTTTCTTCACGTTTTGAAGGAAGTGCCCAGCGGCAGGTGGCTGGCTGGCGGGATCAACTGGCTGCGGCGGAACGTCTGCGTGAAACATTGGGGTACAAAGCGACCCTGGCGCGCGGCTATGCGGTTGTCCGCGGCGAAGCGGGCGTTGTCACAACAAAATCTGCGGCACAAAACGCAACCGGATTGGAAATAGAATTCGCAGATGGGCGTTTGAAAATCGGCGCGCAGCCCAAAATCAAGGTCAAACCGGCAAAAGCGCCCCCGGAACAGGGCAGCCTGTTGTAACTGGTGTTGTGATGATGTTCGCTATATGTTCACGCTCAGTTAATCAATGAGGGTCATGATGGAACAACGAATTTCGCTGATTACATTGGGCGTGCGCGACATGGCGGCGGTCGCGGCATTTTATGACCAGCTTGGTTGGCGCCGGGTTGAAACACAGGAGGGCGTGATTGCGTTTGATCTGATTGGTCAGACATTGGGTCTGTATCCGCTTGCGGAATTGGCCAAGGATATTGGCGTCGCAGAAGCCAGCCTGGGGCATGGCGCGATGACATTGGGGCACAATCTGGCGGATCGTGCTGCTGTGGATGCGCTGGTGCAACGGGCCGAAGCTGCCGGCGCCACGATCCTGAAAGCGCCGCAAGAGGTGTTCTGGGGCGGCTATCACGCGTATTTCTCAGATCCAGAAGGCAACATCTGGGAAGTGGCGCATAACCCGTTTTCGCCCTTGGCTGCGGATGGGTCGTTTCGCTGGAACGGTCATGGCTGACCCCCGACCCGGAGCGGCCTGCCATTGCGGTGGGCCGGGCCGACACCACAGGGCAGGGTGATGCGCAAGCCGACCAGCATGTGGAGCCTGGAAACGTTGGGCCGGGTGCGGCTGGGACAGCATTTTTATATGCGCGAATTTCTGTATTCAGAAATCGGCAATTTCCACGGCATCGCCAATATCCCGGAATACCCGGATCTGGCGATTTCACGCGGGCGGTCCTTTTGCAACGCGCTGTTGGATCCGATGCAGGACACCTTTGGGCGGGTCGCGGTCCGATCCGGGTATAGATCGCCAGAGCTGAACCGCTATGGCAACGAAAACAAACTGAATTGCGCCCGCAATGACTATCCCCAGGAATGCCATATCTGGGATTTTCCCGATGTTCCGGTGGCCGGGGCCAGCATCGTCATTCCGTGGTTTGCCGACCAGTATGATCGTGGCCGCGATTGGCGCGATCTTGCTTGGTGGATTCACGATCACCTGCCGTTTTCAGAGCTGTGGTTCTTTCCAAAACTCTGCGCCTTCAATATTTCATGGCGGCCAGAGCCCTGGCGGCAGATTTCCAGCTACATCGCGCCGCGCGGCACGTTATTGAAACGCGGGGCCGTCCCGGACATGGCGCTATCCACGCGCCAGCAGCTTTATCAGGATTTTCCGCCATTTCGGGGCCGCGCGGGGTGAATTCTTGGGCGGTTTCCGACGGCGATGTTCAACAATCCGCCCGGTTGCCCCGGACCGCGTTTCCGCACTTTCCTTTGCGCGGGCATTCGATATTGTGGCCGCAAATCCCACAGCAATAGTGGGGACAAATTGGGGGCCTTTGGGTCGAAATGCGCGAGCCGCTCGTCTTTTTACCAGGTTTTATGTGTGACGCACGGGTGTTCGGGCCGCAGGTTCTGGCGCTGAGCGCGGATACGCCTGTGATGGTCGCCCCGGTGACAATCGGCGAACGCGTCGAAGAAATCGCGTCGGCCTTGATGTCGGCGCTGCCCGCCAAATTTGCCTTGGCGGGGTTGGGATTTGGCGGCATCGTCGCCATGGAAGTGATGCGCCGCGCCCCGGAGCGGGTGTTGCGCGTGGCGCTGATGGACACAACCCCCCTGGCCGAAACGCCACAAGAGGCCGCCGCGCGCGAGGCGCGGCTTGTCAAGGCCCGCACGGGGCGCTTGGTCGAAGCTTTGGAAGAAGAGTTGCGATTGTCTGGTCTTGCTGTCTCGCCCGACAGCGCAGAGGTCAGGGCCATGGCGTTGGACATGGGGTTGCACCTGGGGGCAGAGGTCTATGCCCGCCAGACACGTGCCGCAGTGCGCCGTCGCGATCAACAAGCGGTGATGCGCAAATGCAAAGTGCCGGCAATGGTGATGTGTGGCGCGGAAAACGTGGCCCTGCCGGTCAAACGGCATCAATTTCTGTCGACCCTGATCCCCTATGCACGGCTGAAGGTGATCGAAGGTGCCGGTCATATGTCGCCGATGGAACAGCCCGAAGCGGTCATTGAGGCGCTGCGGGATTGGCAGAAACAACCCTTTGTCCTGCAATAGATTTCAGAGCAAATTCGCCGCCTGAAGGTAATGGCGTACCGCGGTTTGCACGTGCCGGAACCGATCCCCGCCCAGATGCTTGCCGCCGTACCATCGCGTGACAATCACCAGGTGGTTGCGGATGTCATCACGTTCCAGCATCCTCAGGATCACATTGCCCGCGCCACTTTCGCCATCGTCGTTCTTGATGGGCGCGTGGTCGAGCAGAACAGCCCAGGTATTATGCGTCGCCTTGGCGAATTTCTTTTGCGTCTTCAGCGCTTTGAGCAGCTCTTTTGCTTCGGCGTCCGACGCACAGGGCGCCCCGGATACCGCATATTTCGATCCGCGGTCGGTCAGGATGTTTTCAAATGTCAGCATGTGTTATGCGCAATCTGGCGGCTCGGGCTGCAATTACCCGAACCGCCAGATCATTGGCGCCTAGTCTTCCAGCGCTTCCAACTCGTCAATGAAACCTTCGATCATCGACAGGCCCTTGTCCCAGAAAGCAGGGTCCGATGCATCAAGGCCAAATGGGGCAAGAAGTTCCTTGTGATGTTTCGATCCGCCGGCCTTCAGCATGTCGAAATACTTCTCCTGGAACCCCTCCGGCTCGGCCTCATAGGCGGCATAAAGTGCGTTCACCAGACCATCGCCAAAGGCATAGGCATAGACGTAGAACGGCGAATGCACGAAATGCGGAATATAGGCCCAGAAGGTTTCATACCCCTCCATGAAGTCGAACACCGGCCCGAGACTTTCGGCCTGTACGGACATCCAGAGCGCATTGATGTCGTCGGGGGTTTGTTCACCTTCCCGGCGCGCCGCGTGCAATTTGCATTCAAAGTCATAGAACGCGATCTGGCGCACCACGGTGTTGATCATGTCCTCGACCTTGCCCGCCAACAGGATCTTGCGGGCCTCTTTCGTTTTCGCGCCCTCCAACATCTTGCGGAAGGTCAGCATTTCGCCGAACACCGATGCGGTTTCCGCCAATGTCAGCGGGGTAGAGGACAGCATTTCGCCCTGATCGGCGGCAAGACGCTGGTGCACGCCATGGCCCAATTCATGCGCCAATGTCATCACATCGCGCGGCTTGCCGAGATAGTTCAGCATCACATAGGGGTGTACGTCGGTCACGGTTGGATGGGCAAAAGCACCCGGCGCTTTGCCCGGTTTTACCGCCGCGTCGATCCAGCCCTTTTCAAAAAACGGCTCGGCCAATTCCGCCATGCGCGGATCAAATCCGGCATAAGCCTCGGTCACGATTTGGCGTGCTTCGTCCCAGCCAACGGTGCGGGTTTCTTCCATCGGCAGGGGCGCGTTGCGGTCCCAGACCTGCATTCGGTCCAGGCCCAACCATTTGGCTTTCAACGCATAATAGCGGTGCGACAGCCGGGGATAGGCGGCAACAACCGCATTGCGCAGCGCTTCGACGACCTCTGGCTCGACATCGTTGGACAGGTGGCGACCGGTCTGGGCGCTGGGCATCTTGCGCCAGCGGTCGACGATTTCCTTTTCCTTGGCTTGCGTGTTGTGCACGCGGGCAAAGATGCGAATGTTTTCGGCAAACACCCGCGCCAATTCGACGCTGGCGGCCTCGCGCTTTGACCGGTCCTGTTCGGTCAAAAGGTTCAGCGTGCCTTCGATGTTCAGCTCTTCGCCGTCAACTTCAAAGGTCAGCCCGGCAATGGTTTCGTCAAACAACCGTTCCCAGGCATCGCCGACAACCCCCAGATCATGCAGGAATTTTTCCAACTCGTCAGAAAGCTGAAAGGGTTTCATCGCCCGAATGCGCCGGAACACCGGGGCATAGCGCGCCAGATCGCCACTTTCGGCCAGAAGCCGTTCGAAATGATCATCACCCAGCCGGTTCAGTTCCAGCGTGAAAAACACCAGCGGCGTGGTGAAATTGGTGATTTTTTCCTGCGCGTCGGACATGAATTTCGCCCGTGCACCGTCGGTGGTCAGCTGGTAATAGCGCAGCCCGGCATAGGACATGATGCGCCCGGCAACAGAGCTGATCTTTTCGTTGCGCTGCACGCATTTCAACAGCTCGGCAGCATCCAGACCGTCCAGCTTGCCTTCGTAATCGGCAGCAAAGCTGGCGCATTCCGTGGCAAGCCAGTCAAGATCGCGGGCCAGTTCGGGGGCATCTTCCCCGGCATAGAGATCGGACAGATCCCATTCCGGCAAATCGCCAAGATCGCGGGTGCCCGCACCGGAATTGGCGTCGCGCACGGGAAAGGGGAGGTTCAACATGAATTTGGCCTTCTGTTCTGGTTGCCCACAGATAAGCCCGGCAAGGTCCAAGGTTCAAGGGAGGGCGCGCCGCCGCCCGGTGGCGGATTGTGTTACGCCGTGACCCGGACCTGATTTTCCTGCTCAAAAGCGGCGTGGAAATGGGCGCAGGTCAGTTCGAATATCCGCGCCCGCATTTCCCTGGCCTCCATCAAGACTTCGTGTTCGCCATTTTCCAGCACCTCCAGCTTGCCCCCGGGCCAGTTGGACATGCGGGTTTGAATATCCGGCACGCTGACAATGCGTTCATTGCTGCCGATAAAGGTCAGACAGGGCAGGTCGGGCGAGGGCATCGCCGCCAGCTGGTGACATTCGCGCAGCGCCTCATGCAACCAATGCAGAGAAGGTCCGCCCAGTTGCAATTCCGGGTGGGTGACCACCTGATCGCGCATGAAATCGAACATGTCGCGGTCGGTGGTCAAAAGATTGTCTTCAAAGGGCGCGGTGGCGACATAGCTGTCTGCCCCGGTCGAGGGCGCGTAATGATGGCTGAGGCCCAGAATTTTGCTGGTCCAGCCCACGGCCCATGCGGCGGGGCGCACCGGGGTCGAAATGCGAATGCCCCACATCGGACCGGTAAAGACCGCGGCAATAACCGGAATCTTGTTGTGCAGGGCGCGCAGGCCAATGCAGCCGCCCATGGAATGACCCAGCAGATACAGCGGTTTCGGCGCGCCCAGTTTGGGCAATGCGGCCAGAACAGCCTGCACATCGCGTTGATAATCGGCAAACACATCCACATGGCCGACCCGTTCGTCGGCCAGCATGCGATCCGACAACCCCTGACCGCGCCAGTCGATGGCAATCACCTCGTATCCGACAGCGGTCAGGTTTTTTGCCAGCGGCCCGTATTTTTCGACATATTCCGTGCGGCCGGGGAAAATAAGATATGTTCCCAGTGGCTTACCTTCTGCGGTGCCGGCGGCAGACCAATGGCCGATACGGATGCGTTTTCCGTCATCGGTGGTCAGCCAGTAGCATTGGCCGTTGTCGGGACCGCGGGCAATGTCGCTGAAATACGGGGCTGGCAAAAGTGTCATCAGGACAAGGCCGATCCCAGTTGCATGGCCAGTCCCATATCGCCATCAACCGTCAGCTTGCCGCTCATGAAGGCGCTGGTCGCATCGAGGTCACCGGCAAGAATGGCCTCGAATGTGTCGGCATCTGCGGTCAGGGTCACATCGCCATCCTCGTCCGATGCGCTGGCGCCGTTTTCATCGACCAGGATCGATCCCTCGCCATCGATGACGAATTTTGCTTTGCCGTCAAAGCCATCGTCGAGCTTTTCGTTCAGCGCCTTGACCGCTGCGGTCACCACATCACTCATTTGCGTTCTCCTAAGTCTGATCGCGGGTAGTATTTCGATCCCGCCGCGTTACATTGGAATAACTATGGATACGATCAGACAACACATCAAACGTAGCGTTGCGGCACTTTCGCTCATAGTCATGTATTCCCTACCTTCGGTTATCGAAGCGGCGGAAACTGACGCGCTTTTGAATCAATTGCGCGAGGCTGAGCCGGTCGAAGCTGCGCGGATTGAAGCCGAGATTGCGCGGCTTTGGTCGCGCTCTGGCTCTGGCGCGATGGATTTGTTGCTGAAACGCGGTCAGGACGCGATGGATGTGCAGGATTTTCCGGCCGCCATTGAACATTTGACCGCCCTGATCGACCATGCGCCGGATTTTGCCGAAGGCTATCACATGCGGGCCATGGCGTATTACAATGCGGATCTGATTGGCCCGTCACTTGGGGATTTGGAAATGGCGCTGCGGTTGAACCCGGACCATTTCGCCGCCCTGCGCGGGCTTGCGGTGATTTTCGAATCTCTTGGCGACAAGAAACGCGCGTTGGACGGATATGAAATGGTCTTGCGCTTGCATCCCAACGATGAAGAAGCGCAAAAGGGTGTCGAGCGGCTGTTGGTCGCGGCCCGCGGCCGTGATCTCTGAACAAGACCCGGAGGACGCGGGATGGCGACCAGTGGACGGACCGTTGCGGTCCTTGGCCCCACCAATACGGGCAAAACGCATTACGCAATCGAGCGCATGTTGGGGCATCGCACAGGCATTATCGGCCTGCCGCTGCGCCTGCTCGCACGCGAGGTTTATGACAAGATCGTTGCTGCGCGCGGGCCTTCTGTGGTCGCGCTGGTCACCGGCGAGGAACGGATCGTGCCGCCGCGCAGCCAATATTGGGTCTGTACAGTCGAAGCCATGCCCGAGGGTATGGGCACAGATTTCGTGGCGATTGACGAAATTCAGCTTTGTGCCGATCCAGAGCGGGGCCATGTGTTTACCGACCGGCTTTTGCGGATGCGTGGCACCCATGAGACGCTGTTCCTTGGGGCCGAAACCATGCGCGGCCCGATTGCTGCATTGGTCAAGGGGGTGGAATTCACCCGCCGCGACCGTCTGAGCCAATTAAGCTATATTGGTTCGAAAAAGATAAGTAGACTGCAACCGCGCAGCGCGATTGTCGGGTTTTCTGTTGAAAATGTATATGCCATCGCAGAGCTGTTGCGGCGGCAAAAGGGCGGTGCAGCGGTGGTGATGGGGGCCTTGTCGCCCCGGACCCGCAATGCCCAGGTGGAACTTTATCAAAACGGCGATGTTGATTTTCTGGTGGCGACGGATGCCATCGGAATGGGGCTGAACCTTGATGTGCATCACGTTGCGTTTTCGGGCCTGTCAAAGTTTGACGGGCGACGGATGCGGGCGCTGGCGCCAAATGAACTGGCCCAGATCGCCGGGCGGGCAGGGCGCGGGATGCGCGATGGCACCTTTGGCGTTACCGGCGAAGCGCCGCCGCTGGATGAAGAGGTGGCAAATGCGATTTGCGACCACCGCTTTACCCCGTTGAAAAAACTGCAATGGCGCAATGCGGCGCTGGAATTCGGCACGATCGACCGGTTGATCGCATCGCTGGAACGCCCGACCGAGGATGACATCCTTGTGCGCACACGCGAATCCGACGACCTGCGGGCGCTGCGCACCCTGGCACAAGAGGATGAGGTCTTTGCCCGCGCATCCAGCCCCGATGCGGTCAGATTGCTGTGGGACGTTTGTCGCATTCCCGATTTTCGCGGCATCAGTGCGGCCGAACATTCCGGGCTTCTGGCGTCGATATTCGGCTTCCTGCATCAGGGCGGCACCATGCCCGACGATTGGCTGGCGCGGCAAATTCGCCGCATTGACCGCATTGATGGTGATATCGACACATTGTCGAAACGATTGGCATATATCCGCACATGGACCTATGTGGCACAGCGTAAGGGCTGGGTCAGTGACGAAAGCCATTGGCGCGGCGAGACTCGCGCTGTAGAAGACAGGCTGTCGGACGCGTTACATGCCGGCCTGACCCAAAGATTTGTTGATCGGCGCACATCTGTGTTGTTGCGGCGGTTGAAGCAGAAGGAGGCCCTCTTGGCCGAAGTGAATGAAAATGGTGAAGTGACGGTCGAGGGCGAATTCGTCGGCCGTCTTGAGGGGTTCCGCTTCCGGCAGGACAAAGATGCGACCGGGCAGGAGGCAAAAACGCTGAAAACCGCGTCGCTTCAGGCATTGAGCCCGCATTTCCATCTGCGCGCGGACCGGTTCTATAATGCGCCTGATACCGAAATCGACTTTACCGAACAGGGTGGGTTGATGTGGGGCGATCAGGCGGTTGGCAAACTTGTCAAAGGCGCGGATCCGCTGAAGCCCGAGGTCAAGGCATTCGTCGATGACGAAGCTGGACCGGATGTGGCACAGAAGGTGCAGCGGCGTTTGCAGCACTTCATTGATCGCAAGGTGTCGACGCTGTTCGAACCGCTTGTCGCGCTGGGCCGTGACGAGGCGCTGAGCGGGTTGGCCAAGGGTTTTGCCTTTCGCATGGTCGAAGGTTTTGGCGTTTTGCCGCGTGCAACGGTCGCGGATGACGTCAAGGCGCTCGATCAGGACGCCCGTGGCGCGCTGCGCAAACATCGCGTGCGTTTCGGTCAGTTCACGATCTTCATGCCGCTGCTGCTGAAACCTGCCCCGACGCGTCTGCGTCTGGTGCTGTGGTCGCTGTGGCAGAACCTTGATATTTTCCCCGAAGCACCGCCGCCCGGTCTGGTCACTGTGCCAACCGATGTGGGTGCGGCGGATGGGGCCGACACGATGTCGGGTTACCGCAAATCCGGGGCCCGCTCGATTCGCATCGACATGCTGGAACGTCTGGCGGATATGTTGCGATCCGAGGACACCCGTGGCGGTTTCGAAGCAAAACCGGACATGCTGTCGATCACCGGCATGACGCTGGAACAGTTTTCCGATCTGATGATGGGGCTGGGCTATCAGGCCGAGCGTGGTGAACGCAGCAAGGTGAAAGCCGCAGATGTCGCGGTCAAAGACACCGCCGAGGGCACCGCCCCGGCCGCAGATGCGCCGATCATGGATGCGGCTGCGCCGGATCTGGCCGAATCGCCTGCGGACATTGCACCGGATATCGGAGCAGACGTTGCAGAGCCGGAGGCCGAAACCGTCGCCGACATCGCGCCAGAGGCCGAGGTTGCCGCGCGCGAAACCGCAGCTACGGTTGATGTCGAGGCCGGTGAAATCGCCCCGGGCGAGGCCGCTGATGCCGAAAAAGCCGCACCAGAAGTCGAAGTGTTCTATACCTTCCGTTGGGGTCGCCCGCGCGGTGATCGCAATCGCGGCGGCGAGCGTAATCGTGGTGCTGGACGTGGCGACAACGCGGGCGGTGATGCCGGCGCGCAGGATGGTAAATCCAACGGCAAACCGCGTGGCAAACGCCCCGCGCGCGACGGTGGCAAACCGGGCGGCAAACCCGGCCACAAGGCGGGCGGCCGCAAGGGCGACCGTCATGGCGGCAAGAAAAACGACAATGGCCCGCGCAAATTCAGCGCACGACCAGAGAAAAAGGACCGGATCGACCCGGACAATCCTTTTGCCGCGGCGCTTATGGGGCTCAAGGACAAGGGTTAGACTTTGGCCGCAAACGACAAACTGCGCCTGGACAAATGGCTGTGGCAGGCGCGGTTTTTCAAGACACGGACATTGGCGGCACGCATCATCTCGACCGAGGGGGTGCGTGTTGATGGTGTTCGTGTGTCCAAACCCAGCCGCACCATCAGCCCGGGGGATGTTCTGACATTTCTGCAGGCCCGTCGCGTCCGGGTGGTGCGGGTTGTGACGTTGGGTGATCGGCGCGGTCCGGCCTCGGAGGCACAGGCGCTTTACGAAGATTTGTCCCCGCCGGAGCCGAAATCCGAGGACAAGCCGCCCAGAAATCCGGCATTTGAAGGAAAGGGGCGTCCGACAAAGCGGGATCGGCGAAACCTCGATCTTAACCGGCTTCGCCCGCTTGAATGATCCGGCCTGCTGGATTACCTACCGCTGCGACAGCATGAAAGAGACGCCCCATGACCTATATCGTCAACGATGCTTGCATCGCCTGTAAATACACCGACTGTGTCGAAGTATGCCCGGTGGATTGCTTCTACGAAGGCGAGAACATGTTGGTGATTCACCCGGATGAATGTATTGATTGCGGTGTGTGTGAACCGGAATGCCCCGCCGATGCCATCCGCCCGGACACCGAGCCGGACATGGAAAAATGGGTGGAATTCAACCGAAAATACTCTGAACTGTGGCCGGTCATCATCACCAAGAAAGACCAATTGCCCGAAGCCGCAGAACGCGATGGCGAAACTGGCAAGCTCGAGAAATATTTCTCGGAAGCACCGGGCGAGGGCGGTTGACCCGACGGAAATGATTCGCGGTCAAAGGCGATAAATCCGGGTAAACGGGCCCGGATTTTCGATCTAACCTGTTGAATTTTCAACAGCTATCCCGGCATTCGCGTTAATATGCTGGAAATCGTATCCGTTTTGTGGCATATTGCCCTGTACATGATTTACATTCCCCACTTAGATCAGGTTCGTCTGCACCTGATCAGCTGACAGCGGCTCATAGAAAACCGGCACACGGAGAGGATTGTTCCCCGTGCGGTCTTTTTTGTCGTTTGATGCATGGGGACATGCGAGGAAGGACTGCATGACCAAATCGAAGAAAAATGAGTTCCGCCCGAACGACTATGTGGTCTATCCCGCCCATGGCGTGGGCCAGATCCTGTCGATCGACAAGGAAGAAATTGCCGGTATCCCGTTGGAGTTGTTTGTGATTTCCTTCGAGAAGGACAAAATGACCCTGCGCGTGCCGACCAACAAAGCCACTGAAATCGGCATGCGTTCGCTCAGCTCGCCCGATGTGATCGAGCGCGCCCTGACCACGCTGAAGGGCAAGGCCCGTGTCAAACGTGCCATGTGGTCCCGTCGGGCCCAGGAATACGAGCAAAAGATCAACTCTGGCGATCTGATTTCCATTGCCGAAGTGGTGCGCGACCTGCACCGCAACGATGAACAGCGCGAACAGAGCTATTCCGAACGTCAGCTTTATGAAGCCGCGTTGGAACGTCTGACACGCGAAGTGGCCGCTGTGGCCGGTGGCGACGAAGTGGCAGCCGCCAAACAGGTGGATGAGGTGCTTTTGTCGCGCGCGGCCTGATCTGCGAAACCTGATAAAATCCTATCCAAGGCCCGTGCGAGCGATCGCGCGGGCCTTTTCCATGCTTGCATCTGCGGCAAGTTGCGAATGAAAATCATTTGTAACTATTTGATTTTCTTGATTTTTCCAAGCTGTGCGTTTAGATGAATGCCCAGGGTGCCGTCTGCCCGCAATGCTGGTTAGGAAAACCAATGTCCCCAATTGCAATTGGCGTGCTTGCTTTGTCGATGTCGGTGGATGCCTTTGTGGCGGCGTTGGGAAAAGGCGCAAAATCCGGGGCAGGGACCGAGGGTGGGTCAGAGGGTGAAAATCGCCCGAGCCTTGGCTTTGCGCTCAGGACCGGCGCGATATTCGGCGCGGTCGAGGCGGTGACGCCGTTGATTGGTTGGGCGCTGGGCCAATCCGCCAGCCCGTTTATCGCGGCCTTTGATCATTGGATCGCGTTTGTGCTTCTGGTGGCGGTTGGTCTGCACATGCTGGTTCAGGCCTGTCGCCCCCGGGCCGTGGGGTATGCCGTCGCGGGACGGGTATCGGTCTGGATGACGCTGGCCACGGCTTTGGGCACCTCGATTGATGCGATGGTGGTTGGGGTGTCGCTGGCGTTTCTGGACGTCAATATCTTGGTTGTCGCCGCTGCCATTGGCTGTGCCACACTGGTGACCAGCACATCCGGTGTCCTGCTTGGGCGCTTCATTGGCCAACGGTATGGCCGTATTGCCGAAGGCACCGGCGGCAGCATTCTGATCGCGCTGGGATCGGTCATTCTGGTGCAACATCTGACCGCCGGTTAGGGGGACGCGGCCCTAAGCCGCGTCATCCTTTTGCAATTGCGCCAACAGAAGCGCCCCGAGGTCGGCCTCCAGCTCCTTGGCGCGGGCGATATAGGGCTCGTTCTCAATCGAAGGAATGTCATCGCGCCACAGCGCGGCCAGCTCGGCCACGGAATGACGGTCATGTTGATAGAACACCTTTTCCGCCTCTGCGGCCTCGTATTCCGTCAACCCGACGTTTTCCAACACATAGCGTCCCGCCCGCAGCGAGGAATCGAACAATTCCCGCACGATGTCATTCGCCCCGGCCTGATAGAGTTTGAACGCATGGGTGCGATCACGGGCGCGGGCAATGATATGCAAATCAGGCCGTTCGCGGCGCGCCAGCGCGACAAGCCCGGTGGCCGCCGCCGGGTTATCCAAGGCCACCACCAGCACCCGTGCCTCGCGCAGACCGGCGGCATGCAACAGCTCGGGGCGGGTGGGATCCCCGTAGAAGCCCTTGAACCCGAAACGCCGCATCAGCTCGATTGTTTTCATGTTGTTGTCGAGCACCACGGTCTTGAACCCCGAGGATTGCACCAACCGGTTGACGATCTGGCCAAAACGGCCAACCCCGGCGATGATCACCGGACCTTTTTCGTCGATAACGTCCTCTTCATAGGTTTCCGCCCCGTCGTGCATCCGGCGCGACAGATATTCATACAGGATGAACAGCAGCGGTGTGATCAGCATCGACAGCGCCACCACCAGCAGCAATGTTTGCGACAATTCCGGCGCTAGAATGTGCTGGTTGACCGAAAAGGAGATCAGCACAAACCCGAACTCCCCCGCCTGGGCAAGGCTGAGCGTGAACAGCCAACGGTTTCGCCCCTTCAATTTGAACAGGATCGCCAGCAGGAAAAGCACCGCGCCCTTGGCCAGAATAACCGCCAGCGTCAACCCAAGGATTTTCAGCGGGGCATCAAACAGGGTGGGGAAGTCGATCCCGGCGCCCACGGTGATGAAAAACAACCCCAGCAGCAGGCCCTTGAACGGTTCGATATCGCTTTCCAGCTCGTGCCGAAATTCCGAGTTCGCCAGCACAACCCCCGCCAGAAAGGTGCCCAACGCAGGCGACAGGCCGACCAGGATCATCAAGGTGCCGATGCCGACAACAATCAGCAGGGCGAGGGCGGTGTTCAATTCGCGCAATCGCGCCGCATGAATAAAGCGGAACGCCGGCCGCACAAGGTAGATCCCCGCCAGGATGATCGCCGCCACCGCGCCCAGGGTGACAAGGGTCACACCCCACCCCGGCAGCCCCTCGACCAGTGACATCGAATGTTCCGCCGCCGTCTTGGCCTCGTTCGAGGGCAGTATGATCGCGCCGTCCGGGGCAATCGCCGCCTGGGGGATGACCGCCAGCAGTGGCAAAAGCGCCAGCATCGGGATGACCGCGATGTCCTGGGTCAAGAGCACGGAAAACGCGGACCGTCCGCCGCCGGTTTGCATCAACCCTTTTTCCGACAGGGTTTGCAGTACGATTGCGGTGGACGACAGGGCAAAGATCAACCCCACCGCCAGCGCCACCGGCCAGACCAATCCCAAAAGCATCGCGCCGCCCATGATCAACAGGGTCGACAGGGTGATTTGCAACCCGCCCAACCCTATCAATTTGTGACGCATGTCCCATAAGGTGCGGGGTTCCAGTTCCAGACCGATCAGAAACAACATCATCACAACGCCGAATTCGGCAAAATGCTGCAATTCCTGTGTTTCATGACCGCCGACAAAGCCGAATATCGGCCCGATCACGATGCCGGCCGCCAGATAGCCCAACACCGAGCCCAACCCAAACCGCGACGCGATTGGCACGGCGATCACCGCAGCGGCGAGAAACACGGTGGCCTGAAAAAGAAAACTTTCCATAGATAAATTCCTGCTGATTGCGGCCATTGTGCAGGGCGGGGCAGGGATGAACAAGCGGCCATTGCCCGCTTGGCATGATCTGTGCCGTCAGCTGCCTAAAGTGGCAGCGGCGCATCCTGTTTCAGCTGATCCATGACAATCTGGCTCTGGATGCGGGCCACCGCGCGATGCGGCAGCAACACGTCATGGATCAGCCGGTTCAACGCCGCCAAATCGCGGCAATAGACCCGGAGCAGGAAATCCGCCTCTCCGGTCAGGGTCCAGGTGCTGACAATTTCCGGCTGGGATTGCATCAATCTCGAAAGACTCTCGCCGTCTTCGGGGCGCTGGCTGGCCAATTGGACCTGCACAAAGGCCTGCACCCCAAGCCCAAGCCGCGCGGCATCCAATTTGGCACCATAAGCCCGGATATATCCCTCGGCCTCCAGCCTTTGACGGCGCCGCCCGGCCTGACTTGGCGACAGGTTCAGCGCCTCGCCCAGTTCATTGGCGGTCAGATGGGCGTTTTCCTGTAACAGCCGCAACAGCTTGCGGTCAGAAGAATCGAGCATATGCGTATTTCCCGCATCTTTTAGACAGAAATCGTAATTCTGCCGCGAAATTATAAAAGGTCATGCCGAATTATGCGCACATCCCCGGATTGGTCAACGCTACACTCCACATATCAAAACAGGATATCAGGAGACGCGCTATGGGACCGTTCCCGCACGAAGCCCCGAAATCGACCATCACCGCGGAAAACCCCGCCGGCACTGACGGTTTCGAATTTGTCGAATTTGCCCACCCGGAACCACAAGAGTTGCGCGACCTGTTTTCCCGCATGGGTTACGAACATGTGGCCACCCATAAATCCAAGGCGATCGAGCTTTGGCAGCAGGGCGACATCACCTATGTGCTGAACGCCGAACCGGGAAGTTTCGCCGCCAAATTTGTCGAGGAGCATGGACCCTGTGCGCCGTCGATGGGCTGGCGTGTTGTCGACGCCCAACGTGCGTTTGATCATGCGGTGGCCAAGGGGGCCGAACCCTATGAAGGCAACGACAAGACCATGGATGTCCCCGCGATCAAGGGCATCGGCGGCAGCCTGATCTATTTCATCGACCAATATTATGAAACTTCGCCCTACAACGAAGACTTCAACTGGATCGCACAATCCAAGCCGCGCGGCGTGGGTTTCTACTACCTCGATCACCTGACCCATAACGTGTTCAAGGGCAATATGGACAAATGGTTCGGCTTTTATGGCGATCTGTTCAACTTTCGTGAAATCCGGTTCTTTGACATTCAAGGCAAATTCACCGGCTTGTTTTCCCGTGCGTTGACATCGCCCTGTGGCCGCATCCGCATTCCGATCAACGAAGATCGCGGCGAAACTGGCCAGATCGTTGCTTACCTCAAGAAATACAATGGCGAGGGCATTCAGCATATCGCCGTCGGGTCACATGATATCTATGACGCGACCGATGCGATTGCGGCCAAAGGTGTGAAGTTCATGCCGGGCCCGCCCGAAACCTATTACAAAATGTCCTATGATCGGGTCAAAGGGCATGACGAACCGCTGGATCGAATGAAGACACATGGCATTCTGATTGACGGCGAAGGCGTGGTCGACGGTGGCGAAACCCGCATTCTGTTGCAGATCTTCTCAAAGACAGTGATCGGCCCGATCTTCTTTGAATTCATCCAGCGCAAAGGCGACGATGGGTTTGGCGAAGGCAATTTCAAAGCCTTGTTTGAAAGCATCGAACAGGAACAGATCGACAACGGCGAACTGGCCCCGGTCAAGTAACTGCGCCGCGGTCCCGGACGTGATCCGGGACCTCTCGCCAAATTTCGATGAGGTCCCGGATCATGTCCGGGACTCCCCCTGCGCCGCGCCGTCGTTTCCCTGGGTGACACCGTCATGCACCGCCCTATGATCAGCAGCAAAGTGATCACTTAGGGGGCTGCCATGGGCAATCTGGAACAACGCATCGCGCAGGCGCGCGGGGATGAAACGGCGGATCTGGTCCTGCGCGGCGGGCAGGTGTTCTGCCTTGTGACCGGTGACTTCATCACCGGGGATGTGGCGATCTGTGGCGACCGGATCGTGGGCATCGGCGCAGAATATGATGGGCGCGAGGTGGTCGATGTCTCGGGCCTGACGTTGGTGCCCGGGTTCATCGACACGCATCTGCATATCGAAAGCTCGTTGATCACCCCCTTTGAATTCGACCGCTGTGTTGCCCCGCGCGGTGTGACCACGGCGATTTGTGATCCGCATGAAATTGCCAATGTCGTTGGGCTAGACGGTATACGCTATTTCCAGAAGGCCAGCGAGCACACGCTGATGGACATTCGCGTGCAACTGTCATCCTGCGTGCCCTCAACCGATATGGAGACCTCGGGCGCCAGGATCGAAGCCGATGATCTGGCCCAGGTGATGGGGCACCCGTCTGCTATCGGATTGGCGGAATTCATGAATTACCCCGGCGTGATCTTTCGCGATCCGCGCGCCATGGCCAAACTGCGCCTGTTCGAAAACGCCCATATTGACGGCCATTGCCCGCAGCTCTCGGGCAAGGATCTGAACGCCTATGTCGCGGCAGGCATCCGAACCGAACATGAGGCGACCACGGCGGAAGAGGCGCGCGAAAAGCTGCAAAAAGGCATGCGGGTGCTAATCCGCGAAGGCTCGGTATCCAAGGATCTCGAGGCGCTGGCAGAGCTGCTGACCGAACGGACCAGCGCCTATATGTGCCTGTGCACCGATGACCGCAATCCTCTGGACATCGCGGATCATGGCCATCTGGATTACATGATCCGTCGGCTGATCGAACGCGGCGTGCCGCCACTGGCCGCCTATCGCGCCGGATCGCTGTCTGCCGCCGAAGCCTTCGGCCTGAAGGATCGCGGCATGATCGCGCCGGGCCTGCGCGCGGATATCGTTGCAATCGACACTTTGGAGGGATGCCATGCGCAGATGGTTTTCTGTGCGGGGCAACGTGTTGATGATGCGGCATTTGCGGCCCGTGGCCATGTCGATGTTGTGGGGCGCAATTCAGTCAAAGCGCCCCGCGTCAGCGCCGCCGATTTCCGCGCCACCGGCAATCGCAGCGCCACCGATGTGATCGGCATTATCGAAGGCAAGATCATCACCGAACACCTGACAGAGGTAATAGCAATCGAAGACGGCGACAAACGCCCAGACGCCGCGCGCGATCTGGCGCGCATCGCGGTGGTCGAACGTCATGGCAAAAACGGCAATATCGCCACCGGTTTCGTGCGCGGCTTCGGAATGAAGGACGGGGCTATTGCCTCGACCGTCTGTCACGATCACCACAATATCGCTTGCGTTGGCATGGATTATACCGACATGGCAATCGCGGCAAATCGCCTGTCAGAAATAGAAGGCGGGTTCGTCGTGGTGCAAGGGGGGAAGGTGTTGGCCGAACTTGCCCTGCCGGTGGCGGGACTCATGAGCCTTGAGCCCTTCGAAGTGGTGCATCAGCATTTGATCTCGCTGCGCGACGCCGCGCGCTCGCTTGGCGTGGTTTTGGAAGAACCTTTCCTGCAGCTGGCATTTCTTGCACTACCGGTTATCCCGGCCTTGAAAATCACCGACCGCGGTATGGTGGACGTGGTGAAATTCGAGATCATTCCCGGCTGACCCTGGCACGGGGCAGGGGACAATGTTCACCGAAACTGCAAAAGGGGGCCAGCCCCCTCGGCCTTTGGCCTCACCCCCGGGATATTTCTGGTCAGATGAAAGTCGTAGCTCGTTGGTTTCTTCTTCTGTTTGAAAATATCCTGGGGGGTCTGGGGGGCTAGCCCCCCAGCCTGTCGGCGCGCCCCGGCGCGACGAGATCACAAAATGGGGTAAAGGCCGTTAAATCGGGTAGGTCTGGGCCATATCAGCAATCCCCGACCTGCAATGCTGGGTCATGAACTCGACAAATCGGCGGATCTTGGGATCCTGCAAGCGGCGGTGTGGGTACAGACAGCCGAAAATTGAGGGACGCGGCGGTGTGGCGGGAAGCACCTCACATAAATTTCCTGCTGTCAGATGGCCCGTGATCAGGAAACGCGGCACATTTGCAATCCCTTGCCCCGCAAGGGCCCAATTGATCAGCACATCGGTGTCGTCCGCGTCGAATTTGCCGGCCACATCCATTTTGCGCGGTCCGTCTGCTGTGTCCAACAACCAGAAATATTCTGGTGAGCGGGGATAGCGCAGCAACAGACAATTGTGATCCGCCGACAGCAAGGCGTCGGCGTTTTGCGGTGTGCCGTGGCGCGCCAGATAGTCAGGGGCCGCGCACAGGACCCGGTTGCATTCTGCAATTTTGCGCAGGGTGAGGTTGCTCTCTTTTGGAATGCCGATAAAGAACGCGACGTCGAGACGTTCACCCAGAATGTCCACCTGGCGGTCCGACAGGCGCATTTGAACCTGGCATTCCGGGTAGAGGTCGGTGAATTTTGGCACCAGTGGCGCAATGATCCGACGCCCGACCCCCAGCGGTGCTGTTACCCGGATCACGCCACGCGGTGTGTCCGAGAAATTTGCCACCACCGCTTCGGCGTCTTCCAGCGCGGCCAGCGCCTGGCGCGCGTGGTCGTAGAACACCCGCCCCACCTCGGTCGGGGTCAGCGATCTTGTCGTGCGATTGAACAGCCGCACGCCCAGGTGTTTTTCCAGCTCCTTGATCCGTTTGCTGGCCACAGCCGGCGTCAGGCGAAGATCGCGGCCGCCCGATGTGATCGACCCCAATTCCACCACGCGCACAAAGACTCGAAGGCTTTCGACATAAGGCATTGGCGTGGCTCAATTTCCCGGAAGGTTTCCGAAGTCTACCCCCAAGGCGGGCCGTTTATCAACGATCTGTTGAAAGTATTTGCCAATTGCGACCGTATTTGTTGAACGAAAATGAGCGTAAAACCACCGCAAGGCCAAGCACACCAGCGGGAGACGCCAGATGCAGGAACGCCATGAAATCCACTTTTTGTTGAACGGCCAACCGGTCTCGTTGCCTGATGTGGGCGCGTCGCAGACCCTGTTGGACTTCCTTCGGATCAATCGCCGTTTGACCGGCAGCAAAGAGGGCTGCGCCGAGGGCGATTGCGGCGCTTGTACCGTTCTGGTTGGCCGATTGGCGGCGGATGGGCTGCGCTATGAGGCGGTGAATGCCTGCATTCGGTTCCTGGCGACGCTTGATGGCTGTCACGTGGTCACGATTGAACATCTGCGCGGATCAGGGGGCGGATTACATCCGGTGCAACAGGCGATGGTCGATTTCCACGGCTCCCAGTGCGGCTTTTGCACGCCCGGTTTCATCATGTCGCTTTATGCGCTGTGGATGGAGGTGCCGGAGCCAAGTCCGGCACAGGTCGAGACCGCGATTCAGGGCAATCTTTGCCGCTGTACCGGGTATGAGCCGATCATCCGCGCTGCGGTGGCCGTCAGCCGGTATGGCACGCCAAGCGCCGATCTGCTGATGCAGGAACGCGACCGGGTGACGGCGGCGCTGACCGCTATGCAGGATGGCAACCGGGTGGTGACAGGGCCAGAGGACAACCGCGCCATCCTGCCCGGCAGTGTCGATGATTTCGCCGAAGTCTATGCCGGGATGCCGGATGCCACCATTGTGGCCGGGGCGACGGATGTGGCGCTTTGGGTGACCAAGTTCCTGAAACCCATCGGTCCGGCGATCTTCATCGGCCATCTTGATGGGTTGAAGGGGATCGAAGTCTCGGACACCGAGGTTCGCATCGGCGCCGGTGTCAGCTATTCCGAATTCGGCCCGGTGGTGGCAGAGCATTTCCCGCATCTGGACGAATATTGGAACCGTATTGCCGGTTGGCAGGTGCGCAACATGGGCACGATTGGCGGCAATATCGCCAATGGCTCGCCCATTGGTGACACGCCGCCGGTGTTGATTGCCATGGGGGCCGAGGTGGTGCTGCGCCGGGGGGGCGCGCAACGGGTTCTGCCGCTGGCCGACTTCTTTATCGACTATGGCAAGCAGGATCGTGCGCCGGGTGAATTCGTCGCCGAAATCCGCGTGCCGCTGCCGAAACCGGGCGACATGCATGCCGCCTACAAGATCTCAAAGCGGCGGGACGAGGATATTTCCTCGGTGGCGGCCGGGTTCGCCGTGACCATTGAGGAGGGCGTCATCACCGTCGCGCGACTGGCCTTTGGCGGTATGGCTGCGACGCCGAAGAGGGCCGCCAGGACCGAAGAGGCCTTGATCGGCCAACCCTGGTGCGAGGCGACATTCGACGCCGCCGCCGATCACATGGCACAGGATTTCACACCGCTCACGGATTGGCGTGCCACGTCGGATTACCGCGCGATGGCCGCTGCCAACCTGCTGCGCCGGTTTTTCCACGAGCATTCCGGCAAAACGCCGGTCCGGCTGGCCGTGGCATAAGGGGAGGGTAGGACCATGAAAGATCAAGTGACAATTCAAGGGGCCGTCAATACTGACCTGCGCCACGACAGCGCGATCAAACATGTGACCGGGCGGGCGGAATATTGCGACGATATTCCTGAACCCGTAGGCACATTGCATGCCTATCTTGGTGTGTCGGATGTGGCCCATGCGCGGATCAATGGCATCGACCTTGACCCGGTGCGCACCGCCCCCGGCGTGATCGGCGTGCTGACCGCCGCCGATATTCCCGGTGCAAATGACATCAGCCCCACGGGCCGCAATGACGAACCTGTGTTTCCCACCGACAAGATCGAATTCCACGGTCAGCCGCTGTTTGCCGTCATTGCAGAGAGCCGCGATGCGGCGCGGCGTGCGGCGGAACGGGCGGTGATCGACTGCACCGTGCTGCCCCACGCGCTTGACCCGATCAAGGCGCAGGAGGCCGGTTATCCGCATGTCACCGACCCGCTGAAGCTGGAACGCGGCGATGTCGCGACCGGGTTTGCCGGTGCGCCCAACCGCATCAAAGGGCGGATGACCGTCGGCGGCCAGGATCACATGTATCTCGAAGGCCATATCGCCTTTGCCATTCCGGGTGAGGATGACGATGTGATCGTGCATTGTTCGACCCAACACCCGAGCGAGGCCCAGCATATGGTCGCGCATGTGTTGGGCGTGCCGTCCAATGCGGTCACGGTCAATGTGCGGCGTATGGGCGGTGGGTTTGGTGGCAAGGAAAGCCAGATGAACCTCTTTGCCTGCGTCGCGGCGATGGCGGCCAAGAAATGGAATCGCGCGGTGAAAATTCGTCCCGACCGCGATCAAGACATGACTGCCACCGGCAAGCGGCATGATTTCGTCATCGACTATGACGTGGCGTTCGACGATGCGGGCCGTATTCAGGCGGTTCAGGGTGAGTTCGCCGCGCGCTGTGGCTGGTCCTCGGATCTGTCCGGGCCGGTCACCGACCGGGCGCTGTTTCATGCCGACAACGCCTATTTCTATCCGCATGTCCGGCTGACGTCGCGCCCGATGAAGACCAACACCGTCTCCAACACCGCCTTTCGCGGTTTTGGCGGGCCGCAGGGCGTGGTCGCCGCCGAACGGATGATCGAAGAGATCGCCTACAAGCTGGGCCGCGACCCGCTCGATGTGCGGATCGCCAATTTCTATGGCGGCGCGGGCCGCAACCTGACGCCGTACCATCAGGAGGTTACCGACAATATCCTCGACCGTCTGATCACAGAGCTGACGGATACCTCAGACTACCGCGCCCGCCGGGCCGGGATTGTTGAGGCCAACGCCAAGAGCCGGTTCATCAAACGCGGCATCGCGCTGACGCCGGTGAAATTCGGCATCTCTTTCACCGCCACGCATTACAATCAGGCCGGGTCGCTGATCCATGTCTACTCGGACGGCTCGATCCATCTGAACCATGGCGGCACCGAGATGGGGCAGGGGTTGAACACCAAAGTCGCACAAGTGGTGGCCGATGCATTCCAGGTCGATTTCGACCGGATCAAGATCACCAAGACCACCACCGAAAAGGTGCCGAATACTTCGGCCACCGCCGCCTCTTCGGGATCGGATCTGAACGGTATGGCGGCGCTGGATGCGGCGGATCAGATCAAGGCGCGGTTGGTGGCCTTTGCGGCGGAACACTGGGGCGTGGCCGAGGCCGAGGTGGTGTTCCTGCCGAATGAGGTCAAGATCGGCGAGGAAATCGTCAGCTTCACCGCATTGGTCAAGGCCGCCTATATGGCGCGGGTGCATCTGTCTGCGGCCGGGTTCTACAAGACCCCCGATATTCATTGGGACCGTGCCAAGGGGCAGGGGCGGCCGTTTTTCTATTACGCCTATGGTGCGGCCTGTTCCGAGGTTTCGGTGGACACGCTGACCGGCGAATACCGGGTCGAGCGGACGGATATCCTGCATGACGTGGGGCGGTCGCTGAACCCGGTTCTGGACAAGGGCCAGGTCGAAGGCGCGTTTATCCAGGGCATGGGGTGGCTGACAACCGAGGAGCTTTGGTGGGACGATGCCGGGCGGCTGCGCACCCATGCGCCATCGACCTATAAAATCCCGCTGGCCAGCGACCGACCCCGGATTTTCAATGTCGATTTGGCCGAATGGTCGGTCAACCGCGAACGCACGATCAAACGGTCCAAGGCGGTGGGCGAGCCGCCGTTCATGCTGGGGATTTCCGTGTTCGAGGCGCTGTCGATGGCGGTGGCAAGCGTTGCAGAATACCGCGAATGCCCGCGTCTGGACGCGCCTGCCACGCCGGAACGGGTGTTGATGGCGATAGAGCGTCTGCGGGGGCGGGGCTGATGCGGACGGCGGAAAAGCTTGCGCATTTTCTGGCGAATGAGCCTGCGGTGCGCCTTCGGCTGACCCGGGTGCGCGGATCATCGCCACGCGATACGGGGACAGAGATGTTTGTCACCGCGCAGGGGCTGTTTGGCACTGTGGGCGGCGGCCAGTTGGAACATATCGCAATCAATGCGGCGCGTGATTTGTTGCGGGCCGGGGATCTGGCGCAGGTGCTGGATGTGCCTTTGGGACCGGAAATTGGCCAATGCTGCGGCGGGCGGGTCGAGGTCGCGCTGCACCGCATGTCCGCCGCCGACAAACAGGAAGCGATTGCCGGGGCCAGAGCACAGGAGGCAGCAGAGCCTGCGGTCTATATTCTGGGGGCGGGGCATGTCGGTCGCGCGTTGGCCAATCTGTTTCAACACCTGCCGGTGAAACCCATCCTGATCGACCAACGGCGCGAGGAGCTGGCGCAAAGCCAGGCCGAAGTCGAACATCGCCAAAGTGCCATCCCGGAGGTCGACATCATGACGGCCGCGCCGGGCAGTGCGTTCATTGTGCTGACCCATGATCACGGGCTGGATTTTCTTTTGGCCTCTGCCGCGTTGGAGCGCGGCGATGCGGCCTATGTGGGGCTGATCGGCAGCGCCACAAAACGGGTCAAGTTTCGCAATTGGTGCCGTGATCAATGCGACGGTTTGGAAATCGACAGCCTGGTTTGCCCGATCGGGGCGGGGGGCAGCGGTGACAAGCGACCGGCGGTGATTGCCGCCTTTGTGGTGGCGGATGTGCTTGCGGCGTTGACGGCGCAACAGTCCGGCGCAGACGGGTCTTTGGGACGGCCCATGTCACAGGTCGCGGCAGAGTAACACAACATCTGACGCATCGGGAGGAGTGGTGCGGCAGATGCCAACAAGGAGGAGATCCCGATGCGGGATGCGAGTTACACCTACAGGCTGTTTGACCGCAGCGATTTCAGCGCATTTTGGGCGCTTTTTACTGACAACCTGATCAACCTGATGGTGCTGGCGGGGATCTGTCAGTTTGTCTTTCAGATGCCGGCCGAGATCGTTTTTGGGCGTATCGTGCCGGGGGCGGGCGTGGCCATTCTGGCCGGTATCGCGGTCTATGTGCTGCTGGCCAAACGCGCGGCGGAAAAGGCCGGTCGTGATGTCACGGCGCTGCCTTATGGCATTTCAACGCCGGTGATGTTTGTCTATCTTTTCGGGGTGATCGGGCCGATTTACTGGGCCACCAATGATCCGGTGCTGGCCTGGCAGGTCGGCATTGGCGCGGGGTTCATGGGCGGTATTGTTGCCGGGATGGGCGCGCTTGTCGGTCCCTGGCTGAAACGGGTGACACCGCGCGCGGGCATGTTGGGCACGCTCTGCGGGATTGCGCTGGTGTTCATCGGCACCGTGCCATTGGCCACCGTTTTCGAAAATCCCTTTGTCGGATTTGCCTCTTTGATCATCATCCTTTGGGGGTTGGTCGGGCAGTTTCGTTTGCCGTGGAATATGCCGGCCGGTCTTCTGGCGCTGATCATCGGCACCGTAGTGGCGATTGCGCTGGGGCAGTCGAGCTTTAGTTTCGAAGGCGTCGGGTTTTATCCACCGCTGCCCTATTTTGGCGACCTGATCATCGGTATCCAGCACCTCTTTAACAACCCGGAACTGTTCCTCGTGCTGGTGCCGGTGCAGATCTATAATTTCATCGAAACCATGAACAACGTCGAAAGCGCCGAGGCGGCGGGCGATCATTACCCCGTTGCCACCTGTCAGATCACCGATGGCGTTGGCACGATGATCGGCGCGGTCTTTGGCTCGCCCTTTCCGACCACGGCCTATATCGGCCACCCGGCGTACAAACGCATGGGCGCACATGCCGGGTATATCATTGGTGTGGGCGCGGTGATCCCGCTGGCGGCGTTCTTTGGCCTGCTGGCGTTCCTGAACAACCTGATCCCGGTGGCCGCCGCCGCGCCGGTGCTGGTGTTTGTGGCGCTGAGCCTGATCACCAACACCGCGCATTCGGTCAAGACCGAACATATGGCCGCCGTCACCTTTGCGATGATGCCGCATGTCTCGGCCTTTTTGATGGTGAAATGGAATTCGCTGATGGGCGCGCTGGGCGCATCGGGGGTCGAGGGGTTGCCGCAATTGGGTGACCCGGCACTGACCGCTGCCTTGCTGCAACAGGGCGCGCATTATCAGGGGCATCTGGCGCTGTCACAGGGCGCGATCCTGACCGGGCTGATCTGGGGCGCGATTGTGGCCAGCGTCATTGACGGGCGGTTCCGCAATGCCGGCGGCTTTGCACTGGCCGCGGCCATCATGTCGCTCTTTGGGGTGATCCACGGTGCCAGCCTGCATTGGCCGGACTTCAACGGCGTGTCCATGGGCTATGCGATCGTTGCGGCGTTTCTGTTCATCTACCCGATCTTTCACCGCGACGACGTCGGGGCCGAAGACACGCGGGGCAAAAACAAGCGGGCCGAAGACGCATTACCCCTGGGCGACAGCCAAGGCACCCCCGCCGAATAACCGGTCTTTCCCCAAGACCGCCAAGGCGCGGGGCATGTGGTTTCTCCCCTCATGTCCCGCGCAACCATGTTTCAATCGGACGATCACGATGCTTCAAACCATGACCAAGACCCTTTTGCGTGGCCGGGTTCTGACCTTTCACGCCGTCCCAACGGATGAGAGCGACACCGCCGCCTATAGCTATTTCGCCGATGGCGCGATCCTGATGGCGGGCGGCGTCATCGAGGCCATGGGCGATTTTGCCGATGTCGCGGCCACAGCCCCCGGCGTCGCGGTGACAGACCACCGGCCCAACCTGTTGCTGCCCGGCTTCATCGACACCCATATCCATTTTCCGCAGGTGCAGGTCATTGCCTCCTGGGGGGCGCAGCTTCTGGATTGGCTGAACAATTACACCTTTCCGGCAGAGGTCAAATTTGCGGATTCCGCCCATAGCGCGGCGATGGCAACCCGGTTCTATGACCAGTTGATTGCCCATGGCACCACCAGCGCCGTCGCGTTTTGCTCGGTGCATCCGACATCGGCAGAGGCCTATTTCGCCGAGGCCGCGCGCCGCGACATGCGGATGATCGGTGGCAAGGTGATGATGGATCGCAATGCGCCAGAGGGGCTGACCGACACCCCGCAACAGGGCTATGACGAGAGCCGCGCGCTGATCGACAGATGGCACGGGCGGGGCCGGGCCCATTATGCGATCACCCCGCGGTTTGCGATTACCTCGACCCCGGAGCAATTGGAAATGGCTGGCGCGCTGGTGGCTGAACACCCCGACTGCTACCTTCAAACCCATCTGAGCGAGAACCACGACGAGATTGCATTTACCAAATCGCTCTACCCCGACGCGCCGGACTATCTGGGGGTGTATGAAAAATACGGGCTGTTGCATGAACGTGCCTTGTTGGGGCATTCCATCCATCTGGAACCGCGCGAAATTGATGTGTTGGCCGAAACCGGGGCGAAACCGGTGTTTTGTCCCACGTCCAACCTGTTTCTTGGCAGTGGTCTTTATGACGATGCAGGGTTGCGCGGGCGCGGCATTGCCGGGGCGATTGCCACCGATGTTGGTGCGGGCACCAGCTATTCCATGCTGCAAACCCTGAACGAAGGTTACAAGGTGCTGCAATTGCAGGGCCAGAAACTGCACCCTTTGGCGGCGTTCCATTGGATCACCCGTGGCAATGCGGTGGCGCTGGGGCAGGCGGATCGCATCGGAACGCTGGACGTCGGGACCGAGGCCGATGTCGTGGTGTTGAACAGCCGCGCCACCGATGCAATGGCCCTGCGGGCCGAGGCAGCAGAGAGCCTTTCCGAGGAATTGTTCATCCTGCAAATCATGGGCGATGACCGCGCGATTGATCAAGTCTATGTCGCCGGAAAGGCCCAGAAGACCGCCGCCATGGCAATGGCCGGTTAGCCCGGCGCTTGTCCTTGCCCGGTTCGCGCGGCACTTGCCGTTGCCCGGTTCGCGCGGCACTTGCCGTTGCCCGGTTCGCGCGGCACTTGTCGTTGCCCGGTTCGTGGGGCACTTGCCGTTGCCCGGCGCACGGGCCATCATCGCGGCATGTTCCCAGCCAAGGTGACGCCATGACAGCTCATGACCCGGATCAACTGCGTGATCAGATCACCGCCCTGTTGGGGCCGGGGTATCCGGGGCCGGGGTTCACATCGGTCACGGTGCGGGGGCGGCTGGGGTTTCGGGACTGGTTGCTGGAAGATCTGTTGTTCACCAATTCAGAAGGCGAGGGCATCCCGGCCCGTTTCCTGCGTCCCGCCGATGGTCATCCGCCGGTTCCGGCGCTGATCTATGCCCATGCGCACGGCAACCGCTATGAGATGGGCCGGGACGAGCTGACCGAGGGGCGCCCGGCGCTGGTCGGGCCATATGCGCCGGATCTGCAACAATTGGGGATTGCGGCGCTCTGTCTTGAAATGCCCTGTTTCGGCGCGCGGCAGCATCCGGCCGAGGGCGCACGCGCCAAGGCGCACTTCTGGCGGGGGCAGACCCTGTTCGGGCAAATGCTGGCGGAACAGCGCGCCGGCGTGGATTACCTCGCAGCGCACCCCGTGATTGCGCAGGATCGGATTGGCGCTTTGGGTTTTTCGATGGGTAGCACGCTTGCCTGGTGGCTGGCGGCGCTGGACCCGCGTATTCGCGCCGCATCGGCCCTGTGTTCCTTTGCCGATCTTGGCACGCTGGTGGACAGCGGGGCGCATGACGGGCATGGCATCTATATGAATGTTCCGGGGCTGTTGTCCGTGGCGCGCAGCGGCCAGATCGCCGGGTTGGCCGCGCCGCGTGCGCTGCAATTTGCGGTGGGGCTTCAGGATTGGTCGACCCCGCCAGAGGCCTTTGCGCAGGCCCGCCGGGATGTCGAAAACGCCTTTGACAAACTGGGTGCACCGGGGCGTCTGTCGTTCCATGTGGCACAGGATTTCGGCCATCAGGAAACCCCGGCCATGCGCGCCGCCGTGCTGGATTTTCTGCGGGTGGCCTTGCGCGACTAGGGCGGCACAAACGTCACAAAGCTTTCAAACACCTGTGTTTTATTGGCCCGGACCTTTGAAAGAGATGGCCGGACCGCACCCCGTGCCAAAGTTTGGTATACCAAGTGATTGACAGTCGACCTGCTCACATGCCACCAAATGAACCCTAGCCGATGCGGTGATTGTTTCTGGGGGGAATGCGATGCAAAAGACAGCGGTGATAATTGGTGCCGGGATGGTGGCCAGAACCCATGTCGCTGCCATTGCGGACAGTGACGCGGTGCGGCTGAAGGCGATCTGCGGCCGGGCACCGGAACGGGCCCAGTCATTGGCCAGCGAAGCCGAGCGTTTGATGGGCACACCGGTTGCCGCGACCACGGATGTGATGTCGCTGGCACAGGATCCAGAGGTCGATTTCGCCATCATCCTGACGCCGCCCAATGTGCGGGCCGAGGTCATTCGCCCGCTGGCCGAGGCGGGCAAACATATCCTTCTGGAAAAGCCGATGGGCCGAAACGCCGACGAATCGCGAGAGGTGGTCGACATCTGCCGCGCCGCGGGTGTGACCCTGGGCGTGGTGTTTCAGCACCGGATGCGCGCGGCCTCCATCGCGGCAACAGAGATGATTTCCGCCGGCACTTTTGGCGCGCTGGGTCTGGTCGAGATTGCGGTGCCGTGGTGGCGCGATCAAAGCTATTATGACGAACCGGGCCGGGGCACCTATGCCCGCGATGGCGGCGGCGTGTTGATTTCACAGGCGATCCACACCATTGACCTTGCGCTGTCGCTGGCCGGGCCGGTCACATCAGTGCGCGCCATGGCCGCGACAAGCCGGTTCCATCAAATGGAGTCAGAGGATTTTGTGACCGCCGGTCTGCAATTTACCAATGGCGCGGTCGGGTCGATGGTGGCCAGCACCGCAAGCTTTCCGGGCGGGGCAGAGTCCATCACCCTGCATTTTGATGCCGCCAGCCTGCATCTCGCCTCAGGGCAATTGCAGATCCGGTGGCGGGATGGCCGCGAAGAACTGGTCGGCGCGGCCGGCAGCACCGGCGGTGGTGCGGACCCGATGGCCTTTACCCACGAATGGCACCAATCCATCATCGAAGATTTCGCCACCGCCCTGACCGAGGGCCGTGCGCCCGTGGTGACCGGTGAGGCGGCGCTTGCCGCACATGACCTGATTGACGCAACCCTGCGTTCGGCCCGCAATGGCCAGATTGAGGAGATTTCCCAATGACTTCCCCGCTTCGTTTTGCCGCCATTGGCATCGACCACCGCCACATCTATGGCATGTCGGCCAATATGGTCGCGGCTGGTGCCGAATTTGTCGGCTGGACCACAGAAGGCCACCCCGAGACCGAAGACGGGTTCGTCAAACGCTTTCCCGATGTGCCCCGCGCCGCCCGTGGCGAGGATCTTTTGGCCGATGACAGTATTGATCTGATCCTGTTGGCCGGCGTGCCCTGTGACCGTGCCGGTTGGGCGGTCAAGGCGATGCAGGCGGGCAAGGATGTGCTGAGCGACAAACCGGGCTGCACCACGCGGGACCAACTGACCGAGCTGCGCGCCACGGTGGCCGAAACCGGCCGGATCTGGTCGGTGAATTTCTCGGAACGGTTCGAAGTGCCGGCCGTGACCCGTGCTGCCGAACTGGTGGCCGAAGGCGCGATTGGCCGGGTGATTCAGACGCTGGGCATGGGGCCGCATCGGCTCAACCGGCCCACGCGGCCGGATTGGTTCTTTGATCGCAACGCCTATGGCGGAATCCTGACCGACATCGCCAGCCACCAGATCGACCAATTCCTGTTTTTCACCGGTTCCGACAGCGCCGAGGTCACAATGGCCAGCGCCGCCAATTACAACAATCCCGATGATCCCGGCATGCAGGATTTTGGCGAAATTGCGCTGCGCAGCGACAAGGGGCACGGCTATATCCGCGTGGATTGGTACACGCCGGATGCCTTGCCGAATTGGGGCGACGGGCGGCTTACGATCCTTGGCACCGAAGGCTATATCGAGCTGCGCAAATATGTCGATGTCGGCCATGAGGGCACCGATCATTTGATCCTGGTCAATGGCACGCGCTGCGAACGAATGGATGCATCGGACGCGGGATTGCCGTTCTTTGGCCGGTTGATCGACGACATTCGCAATCGCACGGAAACCGCCAACCGGCAGGACCATGTGTTTACCGTCTGTGATCTTGCCCTTCAGGCCCAGGCGATGGCCGAAGGCGCGCAAGCTTGATCCGGGTTGCCATTATCGGCGCCGGGATCGGGGCCGAGCATCTGGAAGGCTATCGCGCCCTGCCGCAGGACTTTCAGGTTGTGACCCTGTGTGACATGGATCTGGACCGGGCGCGGGGCGTGGCCGGTGACGATGCCACGATCCGGGTCGAAGGTGACCTGAACAATGTTCTGGCCGATCCGTCGGTCGATCTGGTGGATGTCTGCCTGCCGCCGCATCTGCATTTTCCCGTGTCGGTCAAGGTGCTGCAATCGGGCAAACATGTGATCTGTGAAAAGCCGATTGTGCGGTCGCTGGCCGAAGCGGATGCGCTGGGCGCGGCTGCCGAAGCGGCCGGAAAACAGGTGTTTCCGGTGTTCCAATATCGGTTCGGCAAGGCCATGCGCCAGCTGCGCGCGTTGATGGATGCCGGGCTGACGGGCAAGCCGTTTGTCGCCAGCCTGGAAACCCACTGGAATCGCGGCGCAGATTATTATGGCGTGCCCTGGCGGGGCACATGGAAGGGAGAGGCCGGCGGATCGCTTCTTAGCCACGCGATCCATGCGCATGATCTGTTGTGCCATGTGTTTGGCCCAGTGGCAGAGGTCTTTGCCGCCACCGACACCCGGGTGAACCCGATTGAGACCGAGGATTGCGCCGCGCTGAGTTTTCGAATGCAAAACGGCGCGCTGGCCACCAGTTCGGTCACTTTGGGGGCGGGCGATGACACCACGCGCCTGCGCTTCTGCTTTGCGGGGCTGACCGCCGAAAGCGGCACATCGGCCTATAAACCGGCCCAGGACATCTGGACGTTCACGGCGCGCGCGCCGGTGACCCAGGATCAGGTCGACACAGTGCTGTCTGACGTAAGGGAAGGCCCATCAGGCTTCGCAGGATTCCTTGCGGCAATTGCAAATGCGTTGCAGGGTGACGGGGCCGGGGCGGTGACCCTGGCCGAGGGTCGCAGCTCAATTGAACTGGTGAGCGCGATATATGCATCCGCGCGCAATCAGGAGGTTATTCGTCTGCCGTTGGACAAAAGTTTTGATGGCTATACGGGGTGGATGCCGCAGGGTGACACTTGATTTTTCGACAGTGATTTCGACAAGCTCGGGGACCAATGGGAGGAACCTAAAATGAAGAAAACAACAATCCTGAAAACAACCGCCGCAGCGGCGGTACTGGGGCTGGCAGCGGGTGCCGTTTCGGCCCAGGAAATTCGTTTCATGTGCTATTCCGACGGCAATGAATGCGAGGTCTACGAAGACCTGCTGAGCCGTTTTGAAGCCGAAAACGAAGGCGTTGACGTCGTGGTTGACGTCGTGCCTTATCAGGCGATTCTGGAAAACCTGCCGGTGCAGCTGGCCGCTGGAACCGGCCCGGATCTGGCAAAGGTCACGGACCTTGGCGGGTTGAACAAATTCTATCTCGATCTCGCGCCGTATATCGACACCGGCTATTGGGACAGCTCGTTTGGCGGCACACTTGACTGGTATCGCGTCGGCGAGCGTCAGGGATATTATGGCCTGCACACCCAGCTGACCATTACCGGGCCATTCGTGAACGCCACCCTGTTCGAACAGGCCGGGGTCGACATGCCGGGCGAAGGCGCGACATGGGATGATTGGGCCACCGCATCGCGTGCGGTTGTCGAAGCGACCGATGCCGATTTCCCGATGGCGATGGACCGTTCGGGCCACCGCGTGGCGGGTCCGGCGATTTCCTATGGTGCCAAATACTTTGACGCCGAAGGCAACGGATCTTTTGACGGCTTTGATGCCTTTGCCGAGGCCTTTGTCGGCTGGAACGAAGATGGCACCATGGCGCGCGATGTCTGGGCCAGCCAGGGTGGTGCGACCTATGCCGATGCGGCGCAGGAATTCATCAACGGCGAAGTGGTGTTCTACTACTCCGGTTCCTGGCAGGTCGGTCGCATGGACGAACAGGTTGGCGATTTCTTTGACTGGCAGGTCGTCGGTTCGCCCTGTGGTCCGGCAGGCGCCTGTTCCGGCATGCCGGGTGGCGCGGGTGTTGTCGGGTTTGAACAGACCGAACATCCCGAAATCGTGGCCAAGGTGATCGACTTCCTTGCGCAGGAAGAAATGTATGCCGAAGCTGCGGCACGCACCCGCAATCTGCCCGCCCATTTGGGTGTCGCATCCGCCGGGGTCGAATTCGAAAATGCATCGCCCGCCGCACAGGCTGCGCTGAACGGCTTTGCCGGGGCGCTGCCGGATGTGTCGCCAATTGCCTTTGCCTATCAGGGCTATGCGGGCAACCGCGCGATGTTCGGCATCACGGTTGAACGTTTGAGCCAGGCAATTGTCGGCGAGCTGACAGTGGCCGAGGCGATGGCACGCGCGGCCTCTGATCTGGAATCGGCGATGGCCGAAACCAAGTAAGCGGCACTCTTCCTTGACAGGGCCCTGCGCGCAACATGTGCGCGGGGCCAACCAATTCGGAGGGGCCGATGCTGCACATCCTGACACCGATCATGCGCGTGATCGAAATCCCGATGCTGGCGTTACAGCGCATGTTGGGGATCAACAAACTGGCTTGGGTGTTCCTGTTTCCCAACCTTTTGTTGTTCGGCCTGTTTGCGTTCCTGCCAGTGATCCTGAACATGTTTTACGCATCAACCGGCGGCGACAACGTGCTGTTGTCGGACCGGCCATATGTGGGCGCGCGGAATTTCGCAAACCTGATGGATTGCTCGAATTTTCTCGACCCCAATTCCTGTCGCGAGGACAAGTTCTGGCGCGCGGTTTGGAACACCTGTTGGTTTGTGGTGCTTCAGGTCGGGGTGATGGTCGGCTTTTCGCTGCTGACCGCTGTGATCCTGAACCGGGATATCCGGGCGCGGGGGTTCTTTCGGTCTGTGTTCTTCTTTCCGGTGCTGTTGTCGCCGGTTGTCGTCGCCTTGATCTGGAAATGGATCTTGCAGCGCGAGGGTGTTTTGAACGCCTTTCTTGACTGGACCGGGGCGGGGGGCATCAACTGGCTGGTGGATGCGCAATGGGCCTTTGGCTGGTCGGTGTTCATTTCGGTCTGGGCGCATATGGGGTTTTATACTCTGATCCTGCTGGCCGGGTTGCAGGCCATTCCGCGCGACGTTTACGACGCCGCGATCATGGACCGGGCGTCACCATGGCGCACCTTCCGGCGCATCACCCTGCCGCTGTTGTCGCCGACAATGCTGGTGGTTCTGGTGCTGGCGCTGATCAAGGGCGTCCAGACATTCGACGAGATTTATGCCTTTACCGGCGGTGGTCCGGGCACGGCGACGACATTCATCATTCAGTACATCTACGAAGAAGGCTTTGCCGGCGCACCGCGTCTGTTTGGTCTGGCGTCTGCTGCCTCGCTTCTGGTGGCGCTGGTGCTGATCGTGCTGACGCTGGTGCAGCTTTGGGCCAACAGGAGAAATGTGGATGGCTAACATAATCTCGTTCCTCACCGCCACACGCGGCAAGGGGCGGCTGCATTGGACCGATTGGGTGTCCTATGGCTATCTCTTCCTTGGCATCCTGTTGATGTTTGGCCCGGTGCTCTGGCTGGTCATGTCCAGCTTCAAGACCGCCAATGAGCTGGACCGCTTTCCGCCCCGGTTCCTGCCCTATGCGCAGGAAACCGTGATGGTCGATGGTTTTGACAAGCCGCTGATCCTGTTCATGGTGTCCGAGGAGTCCGAGTCGGATGTGGCCGGTGAAACCGTTGCCCAGACCCGGCGCGCCGCCGGCCGGTCCGAGGTGATCCGCCCAAGCGATCCCGGCACCCGCATTCGGCTGCCGGCGCAGGATCTGGTGGCGATTGAATCCGTGAAATTCGCCACCGAAAATTATACCCAGCTGTTCGAACGTTTCAATTTCCTGCGCTTTTTCTGGAACTCGACCTTCATCACCGTCACGGCGACATTGTTGATGCTGCTGGTCAATTCCATGGCCGCCTTTGCCCTGTCGAAGTATCGGTTCCGGGGGCGGACGTCGGTGTTGTTGATCGTGATTGGCACGCTGATGATCCCGCAGACCGTTGTGCTGGTGCCGTTGTTCCTGATCGTGACGGAACTGGGCATGTTCAACTCGCTCTGGGGGGTGATCATTCCCGGCGCAGCGACGCCGACGGGGGTGTTTCTGCTCAGGCAATACATGATCACCATCCCGGACGAGATTCTGGATGCCGCGCGCATGGACAAGGCATCGGAATGGAAGATCTTCTGGCGCATTATCGTGCCGCTCAGCGCGCCGGCGATTGCGGTGCTGGCGATCCTTGCGATCATGTGGCGCTGGAACGATTTCCTTTGGCCGTTGATCGTTTTGACACGCACCGAAAACTTCACCCTCCAGCTTGCGCTGAACTCGTTCCAGGGTGAATTGCAGACCGACTGGGCGTCGCTTCTGGCGATGACGGTTTTGACATTGCTGCCGATCGCGGCGGTCTTCATGTTCTTGCAGAAATACATTGCGACCGGCATCGCGTCGACAGGAGGCAAATAATGGACGGCACGACAGTACAACAAGCCGGCATTCAATTGCGCAACGTGCGCAAATCCTATGGTCCGGTCGAGGTGATCAAAGGCATCGACCTGGATATTCCGCATGGCGATTTCTGTGTTTTTGTCGGCCCGTCGGGCTGTGGCAAATCCACATTGCTGCGGATGATTTCCGGGCTGGAGCCGATTTCCGGCGGTGACATCGTGATTGGCGGCGAGGTGGTGAACGACATCCCCGCCGCCGACCGGGGTCTTGCCATGGTGTTTCAATCCTATGCGCTTTACCCGCATATGACCGTGCGCCAGAACCTCAGCTTCGGGTTGGAAAATATCAACACCGCCAAGGCAGAGATTGCCGAAAAGGTGGGTGCGGTATCCGCGATGTTGCAGATTGATCAGCTTCTGGATCGCCGTCCCAAGGATCTTTCGGGCGGTCAGCGCCAGCGGGTGGCCATTGGCCGCGCCGTGGTGCGCGAACCGCGGGTGTTCCTGTTTGACGAACCGCTGTCCAACCTTGATGCCGAATTGCGCGTCGACATGCGGGGCGAGATTTCGGCGCTGCACAAACGGCTGGGCAACACGATGATTTATGTCACCCATGATCAGGTCGAAGCGATGACCATGGCCGACAAGATCGCGGTGCTGCGCCTGGGCGAGCTGGAGCAATTCGGCGCGCCGCTGGATCTGTTCAACGATCCGCACAATCTGTTTGTCGCCGGTTTCATCGGGTCGCCAAAGATGAATTTCCTGACCGGCCATGTGGATGCCAGCGACCGGACCTTGCTGACGCTCGCCACGGGCGAAACTGTGCGCTTGCCACAGAAGGGGTTCGCGCAACGCGCGGGGCAGGGGGTGACACTTGGCCTGCGGCCCAATGATCTTCAGCCCGCGGATGAGGGCGCGATCCATTTCGAGGTGCGGGCGGTCGAACAGCTTGGATCGGACAGTTATCTTTATGGGGCCTTGGCGGATGGCACCCGGTTGACCGTCCACAACCCCGGTCAGACCCGCGTGCGGCAGGGGGACAAGGTGGCGCTCAACTTTGCGGCCGAGGCGGTGCATCTGTTTGACACCGAAAGCACCCTGACCCTGCGCGAACCGGGTCAGGTGCCTCTATAGGAAACAGGCGGGCCGATCGCGGTCACAACTTGCGCAAATGCCACGCGTTTCCTGTGCGCGTGGCATCAATCGCGCGCCTGCGTGGTTGTCAGGCCCGACCAACAGGCCTAGGTCCGGAACCATCGACCAACCTGCCGGTCTGCGGCAACGCCCACCGGACCCAAGCGAGAAGAATGACGTCATGACCAGCTTTGCCCTTCGTGTTCAATGCCCCTCGCGGCGTGGAATCGTTGCCGCCATTTCCGCCTATCTGGCGGAACAGGGTTGCAACATCATCGACAGCGCCCAATTCGATGATGCGGGCACCGGCAATTTTTTCATGCGCATCAGCTTTCATTCGGAAGAGGGCCGGACGCTTGCGCAACTGCAAGAGGCCTTTGTCGCAGTGGCAGAACCTTTTGGCATGCAGGCGGATTTCTTTGACGAGGCGGTGAAGCAGAAAGTGGTGATCATGGTGTCGCGCTTTGGTCATTGCCTGAACGATTTGCTTTACCGGTCGCGCATCGGGGCCTTGCCGATTGATATCGTCGCCGTGGTGTCCAATCACATGGATTACCAAAAGGTCGTGGTGAACGCCGATATTCCGTTTCACTGCATCAAGGTGACCAAGGAAAACAAACCAGAGGCCGAGGCCCGCATCATGCAGGTGGTCGAAGACACCGGTGCAGAGCTGATCGTGCTGGCGCGTTACATGCAGATCTTGTCGGATCAGATGTGCCAGAAGATGTCAGGCCGGATCATCAATATCCACCATTCGTTCCTGCCGTCGTTCAAGGGGGCCAATCCCTATAAACAGGCGTTTGAACGCGGGGTGAAGCTGATCGGGGCGACGTCGCATTATGTGACGGCGGATCTGGACGAAGGTCCGATCATCGAACAGGACACCACCCGTGTGACCCATGCGCAATCCGCCGAAGATTACGTGTCGTTGGGCCGGGATGTCGAAGCACAGGTTCTGTCGCGCGCCATCCACGCCCATGTGCATGGCCGGGTGTTCCTGAACGGGGACAAGACCGTGGTTTTCCCGGCGTCGCCGGGGTCTTATGCCTCTGAACGGATGGGCTGACCCGATCCTGTTGCTGCTGCGTCGAAGGGGGGCATAAGTCCCCCGGTCGGTCCATGGGCCGCGCCATTCGCCCGCGGGTCGGAGATTTCGCAAGCCCCACGGTCAGCCGATGCCATACAATCGTTTTGCGGCGATCCCGTCTGACAGGTCGCCCCAATCCCCGAAGCGCCTGCACACCTCGGCATAATCGACGCGGCTTTCATGTTGGGTATGGGGCCAGTCACTGCCCCAGACGATGTGATCGCTCGACAGCTGGGACAACAGCTCTGTTGCATGCGGCACAAGGTCAAAGCCCGTGCGGTAATGCGCGGCGAATTTGAAATGCAATGCGCTGCGGTCGGGCAGGTCGGCAACCGCCCGGATCATCGGATCATTGCGGGGGTCCGGGTCGGAGGGCAGGCCGAAGTGGTCAATCACCAGATTCACCCCCTGATCGACAAGCGCCGGTAAGACCGGCGCAAGGCGCGGACCTTCGAGGTGCAATTCCAGATGCAGGCCGCGGGCACGCAGTTTTGTCAGAAATTGTCTGGTCAGCGTCGCGCTCAGATCGGGCAAATCTGCACCGCGCACAAGGTTCCAGCGCACCCCGCGCATGCCGGCGCGCATCAGCCGGTCCAATTCCGCGTCCCCCACCTCCAGCGGCACCACGCCCACGCCAGCGAAACGCGCGCGGTCCAGACCGGCAAGCGCTGCACACATCTCGGAATTGTCGGTGCCAAGGAAGCTGACCTGTACGATCACACCGCCCTTTAGCCCGTTTGCGTGTTGATGACCCAGCCAGTCGGCCAGCGGCGCCGGTCGGGCGGGAATATACCTCGCGCCGTCGATTGCGGTGACGGTTTCATAGACATGCGCGTGACAGTCGAACTGGATCATGAGGCCCTCCCAAGACAATTCATATATATGACTAGTTGACTGTATGGGTCAACATCGTTTAGAAGCTTTCCCGGGAGGACGATGATGAGCACTGGATTCGCGACAACAGACGAACGGTTGCCGGCTTATGTCCGGCTGCGCGATACGTTGACGGCCCGCATTGCTGCGGGCGACTGGACACCGGATCAACCGATCCCATCCGAGGCACGATTGGCACGCGAATTCGACGTTTCCGTCGGAACGGTGCGCAAGGCGGTTGACGGGCTGGTGGGCGAGGGGCTTTTGGAGCGGCGGCAAGGATCGGGCACCTACATGCGGGCACCATCCTTTAATGCCACGCTGTTCCGCTTCTTCCCGATGCGCGGCAGCGAAGGCGCGCCGCTGTCGATCCCACAGAGCCAGATGATCCTGCGCACCCCGGCCGAGGCCCCGACCGAAGCGGCCGCGGCACTTGGCACCGGCGAGGTGATCAAGATTGTCCGCCTGCGCAGCCTGTCCGATCAGCCGGTGCTGTTCGAGGAAATCTATATTCCGCGCACGCGGTTTGTCGGGTTCGAAACCCTGCCGGACACCGCCTTTGGACCGCTGCTTTACCCCACTTATTTTGAACATTTCGGCGTGCTGGTAAAACGCGCAACCGACGAGGTGTCGTTTGGGCGTGCCTCGGACACGGTGGCGCAACAATTGCGCATCGCGGCGGGTGATCCGCTGGCGGTGATCTGCCGCACCGCCTTTGATGTCGAAGACAAGCCCGTCGAATGGCGCATCGCCAGCGGCAGCGCCGAGGGCTTCCGCTATCGCAGCGAAATCAGCTGACACCCACAATTCCAAAGGGAGAGAGACCATGAAAATCAAGACAATCCTGCTTGGCCTGACCGCCGTCACGGCGCTGGCCGCCCCGGCATTGGCCGAATATCCCGAGCGTGCAATCGAGCTGACCATCCCGGCCGGCGCCGGCGGTGGCACCGACACCAGCGCCCGCAAACTGGCGATCCTGCTGGAGGAAAAGCTGGGCACCTCGATCGCGATCCTGAATGTCGGCGGCGGTGGCGGTTCGGTCGGGGCGTCGCAGTTCATGCAGGCCAAACCGGACGGTTATGCGCTCTTCGCCACCTGGAACAGCCCGCTGACCACCGTGCCGCAGGTCCAGAATGTGGCCTATGCGCTCGACAGTTTCACGCCCATCGCCTCGACCTCGGAAACCGCCTATACGCTCTGCGTCAAGACCGATTTCCCGGCCAAGACGGGTGCGGAATTCCTCGCGGAACTTGCGGCCAACCCGGGCAAATACACCTATGGCAATGACGGTATCGGCGGCACCATGCAGCTGGCGGCGGAACGGATCTTTCAGGCCAAGGGCATTGACGCCATCGCCATTCCCTTCGGCGGTGCAGGCGAGACTTTGCAGAACTTCCTCGGCGGCCATGTGGACATCTACGGTGGCTCGATCTCGACCGTTCTGCCCTATGTCGAAAACGGCGAGGCCAAGTGCCCGCTGGTGACCTCTGCCGCTGATGTGCCGGCCCTGTCGGGGGCCTCGGGGCTTGCGGCGCTGGGGCTGGGCGACAAGGAAACCCTGCTGTGGCGGGCCATCCTCGGGCCAAAGGGGCTGGATCAGGCCATCGTCGACAAGCTGGCCGAGGTGATCGACGCGGCGGTCAATGATCCCGGCTACGTCGAATTCCTGGCTACCAAGGGTGAAGTGCCCAACGTGGTGAAGGGCGAAGATCTCGGCGCGCGGTTGCAGACGGAATATGACGCGCTGGCCGAAGTTTCCAAGAACCTCGGTCTCTGAACCATGGAGAAGCGTCAGGATATCGTGCTCGGGCTGCTGTTTGCCGGCCTTGGCATTGCCGCGGCCTGGATGGCGACCGAATACACCGGGGCCAGCGGGAATTACCCGATGGTGCTTGGTCTGATCCTGGCGCTTCTTGGCGGGGCCGTCACGGTCAGGGCTGTGCGCTCTGGCCGGTCAGAGGCGCGGGCGCTGATCGAGGCACCCGCGAAGATGATCACCACGGCGGTGATCGCAACGCTCTATGTCGGGCTGGTGGTGCCGCTGGGGTTTTACACCGCCTCCTTCCTTTTGATGCTGGCGCTGCCGATGGCGCTGGGCTTTCGTCAGGCCGTCTATGCGCTGGTTGTGGCGCTGGTGTTCATGGTCTTGATCTACCTCGTTTTTACGGTGCTGCTGGAAAAGCCGCTGCCGCGCGAGGCCCTTCTGTCCTTCTTCGCGTCCGGAGCCTGACATGGAATTTTACACCAAAGCCTTTGTTCAGGTTCTGTCGTTTGGACCGCTGACGGCAATGATCGGTGCCACCCTGCTGGGCGTTTTCATCGGCGCGCTGCCGGGGTTGAACCCGGTGATGGCCATCGCGCTTCTGCTGCCGTTGACCTATTCGATGGATCCGCTGGTGGCGCTGGCCATGGTGGCGGGCATCTACAACGGGTCGATGTATGGCGGCGCGATCCCGGCGATCCTGCTGCGCATTCCCGGCACGCCGGCCTCTATCGCCACCACATTTGACGGCTTCCCGATGGCCGACAAGGGCGAGGCCGCCAAGGCGCTGAAAATCGCCTGCTGGTCGTCGGCCGTGGGCGGCATCGCCAGCGCCATCGCGCTGATGACCGTCGGGCCGCTGCTGGCACGGGTGACGCTGTTTTTTGGCCCTGCCGAATATTTCTGGATTGCGATTTTTGGCATGGCTTCGGTTGGTGTCATGGTCGGCTCTGACCCGGTCAAGGGCATCATGGCCGCCGTGCTGGGCCTGTTGATTGGCACGATGGGGATCGACAATCTCTCGGGGCAGGCGCGGTTCACGTTTGACCAGACCTGGCTGCTGGGTGGGCTCGACCTGATCGTGGTGCTGGTGGGGCTTTATGCCCTGCCGCCGGTGCTGCAATTGGCTGAAAAGGCCGATCTCAAAGGCCTGTCAGCCGCGCAGCTCAGGTTGAACGATGTGCCCTTCAAACCCGGTGAGCGTCGGGCGTTGATCCCGACCTGGCTGCGGGCTTCGGGCATTGGCATCGGTGTTGGCATCCTGCCAGGTGCGGGCGGCAATATCGCGGCATTCCTCAGCTACAACGCCGCCAAGAACGCCTCGGACGATCCGGCGAGCTTTGGCAAGGGCAACCCGCAGGGCGTGGCGGCGGCGGAATGCGGCAACAACGCCGACAATGCCGCCTCGATGATCCCGGCGCTGGCGCTTGGCATTCCGGGCAATGTCGTTGCGGCGCTGGTGCTCAGCGCGCTGACCATTCACGGGCTGCAACCCGGCCCGCAATTGTTCCATCAGAACCCGGTGCTGGTCGGTGGTTTCATGATGGAAATGCTTCTGACGTCGGTCTTGATCTTTGCGCTTGGCGGTGCCGTGGCGACCCGCGTCTTTGCCCAGTTTCAGCGCCTGCCGGGGGTGCTTCTGGTGCCTTCGATCCTGATCCTGATGTGTGTCGGCGTTTATGTCATCAACGGCCGCCCTGTTGATCTCTGGGTGATGCTGGCCGCCGGTCTTGCCGGGTATTTCCTGGAAAAGGTGAATGTGCCGCTGGCACCGGTCATCCTTGGCATGATCCTTGGCCCGATGGCGGAACAAAGCGTGCGCCGCGCCCTGTTGATCAGTCGCGGCGACGCCACCGAATTGCTGACGCGGCCGATCTCTGCGGCACTGGCGATTGCGACCGTGCTTGTGATCATCTGGCCGATCGCCAAGGCCATGCGCCGCCGGCGTGACGCCGGAAAAGCGTGAGCCAAAGCGCGTTTGCGGCCTTTCTCAGCGATGGTCGCAGCGCCGTTGGGCGGTCGTCAACCGGTATCAGACAGCCTGCGCTTGGCCCCCGATCAACATGACAAGCCCGATCAGCAGCAATGCGGCTGACACAGCACAGGCCGTGGTGCGGACCGAATTCCAGAAGGTCCAGCGCGGGACATAGGTTTGACGCCAATAGTCCAGTGTTGTCGCGTCGGTCATTTCCATCCCGGCCAACGCGGTGTTCATCGGCACGTTGAAGACGACAGTGACGCCGAAACAGCCCATCAGATAGCACAGACCGGCAAGCATGATCAGCGTGCCTGCCGCACCGGTCAGGGCAAAAGCGCCGTAGGCTGCAATGACCAGGGACACCCCGGTCATGCCCAGAAACAGCGCCATGAACACCCAGCGAAAGACCTCTCGGTTGATGCCTTGCATCGCCTCAACACCACTGTGGCCCCCGGCCATCGCCAGCGCGCGCATGATGAAATCGGAAAAGGCCAGAAAGACGCCGCCGACGAAGGCATAGGCGAGAACGGCGAACTGGATCAGAAGGAAGAAAACGGCAGACATCGAAAGCGCTCCTTTATGGCGATCTGGGCAGGTGACATCTGTCACCCGCCCGGTTGTGGGGATGGTTCAGGCCGCAGTTGGCCAGGCGCCGGCGGTCATTGCGGTCTGTGCGAAGGCGGCGAAGTCCCTTGGTTTGCGCCCCAGGGCACGCTCGACCCCGTCGGAGGTATAGGCGTTGCGCCCGTCCAGGGTTTCCCTTGCGATTGTGGTGAAAACGTCTGCGACGAAGCTGTCGCCAGCGGCTGCGACATTGGCGTGGAAGTCCTCAAAGCTGATGGGAACATGCTGGATCGGGCGGCCCAGGGTGGCGGTCAGGACCGCGGCCATGTCGGCAAAGCTCATCAAACGCGGGCCTGTCACCTCGTACCGCTCGCCCAGATGTCCGTCTTCGGTAAGGGCGGCAACGACCACATCGGCGATATCGTCAATGTCGATGATCGGCTCTGCGATGTCCCCGCCCGGCATGGGCAATACACCACCAAGGATCGGGTCGCGCAGATAACCTTCGGAGAAATTCTGCGCAAACCAGGCGGCGCGAACAATGGTAAACCCAAGACCGGAGTTGCGGATCACATCCTCGCCCAAGCTGGCGAAATGCTCGCCCCGACCTGACAGCAACACGATGTGCTGCAACCCAGCGCCCAGGGCGACCTCGGCAAAAGCCTCCAGCTTTTCGATGGCACCGGGGAAGGCCAGATCCGGGAAATAGGTGACATAGGCTTTGGCCACGCCGTCCAGGATCGGCGCCCATGTCGCCCGGTCTTCCCAGTCGAACGGGGTGTCCGAGCGGCGCGCGCCACGCCGAACCGCCAGACCTTTCGCTTCGAGTTTCGCGGCGACGCGCGATCCTGTTTTGCCGGTCGCGCCGATGACAAGAATGGGTTGGTTGGTCATGGTAATCTCCAATGTTGAGCAGAAGGCATTTTTTGGTGTGTTGGCGGGAAAGATCGCCCTGCGCCGGGCAATCCGTGGTCAAGCAAGCCAAGTGGCGGCCCAGCCCAGCGCGGTCAGGCAAAGTCGTGCGGACAGTTGAATTTGATGGGGCTGGACCCGCGATCCCCGACCGTGATGTCGCGCGCACTGCGGTGTCAGGCCCAGGCAGGGGGATCGCGCAGATCGGCTAGGCGCTTTCGCGGACCTGACCGACCAGGATTGACCAATCCATGCCCAGGGCACTGTAGACATCACCGGCCTGATCGCTTGCGTTGTCTGCGAGGATTTCGATCATCAGGCTTGCGCCATCCGCAACCACGACCCCGGCCTGCGTCAACCGCATCATTGCGGTTTCACGCTTTGTCATGTTGAACGTGCCGCTGGCATCCACGGCGATATAGGCCTCAAACCCCTCGCGCACGGCCCGCATCGCGGGAAATGCGGCGCAGACTTCGAGCGACAGACCAGCAAAGATCAGCTTGCTCCGCCCGGTGGCGCGAATGGCCGCTTCCACCCGGGGATCGTCCCATGCGTTCACCGTTGTCCGGTCGATGAATGTGTGCTCTGGCAGCGCCTCTTGCAGCTCTGGAATGGCGGGTCCCCACAATGTCCGTGACGAGGTGGTGGTGGTGACGATCGGCAGGCCGAGGGCCTTTGCCGCCTTGGCCAGACCGACGATATTGTGTTTGATATCCGCGATCGAATAGTCGCGGATGCCGGTCATCAGGCCGACCTGATTGTCGATAAACACGACAGCGGCATTGTCACGGGTCAGGGGCCCTGGATTATTCAGGTTGGTCATTGTCTTCTCCTTTCAAGGTTGGTCTTCAGGGGGGTGGTCAGTCAATTGATCCAAGGCGACCGGCGCGATAATCCGCCTCGACCGCGTCAAGCTCTGCCGTGGTGCCCATTGCAAACGGGCCGCGTTGGACAAAGGTCTGGCGCAGCGGGGGCGCACGGAACAGGACGGCATGTGCGCCTGTGTCTGAGGACACCGAAATGTCGGTGGCACCGGTAAATGCGATGGCCTTGCCGGCGGGCAGTTCGGCAGAGCGGGCGTTCCACGTCACGGTGGATGTGCCTTTGATGGCCAACACCCAGGCGTGATGGCCGCCGTCGCCGTGGTGTGTGAGCCGTCCCCCGGCCTGCATCTCTATGTCGAGCAAGGTCAACGCGATGTCCGGCTCGGTTGCCCCTGCGACACCGTCGCTTTCACCAAGGACAAGCCGCGCAGTGGCGTCTTTGCCCGGCAGCTTTGGAATGTCGCTGGCCGCAAGGTGAAAGGCCGACGGGGCGTCATGCCGGTTCCGGGCGGGCAGGTTGACGAAAACCTGCAAGGCATGGGTCCTGGCACCGGGGCGGGGGGCTTCGTTGTGAATGGCACCGCGCGCGGCCTTGAACCAATAGAGATCACCGGGCGCCAGATCGAGATCATTGCCAAGCGAGTCACGGTTGCGAAACGCGCCTGTGCTGTCCTCAAACATCACCGTCACCGCCGAAAGCCCGGCATGGGCATGTGTCCCGAAGGTGGGCTGGGTCATGACGAAGTGATCCACCATGATCAACGGATCCATCAGCCCCTGAAATTCAGCGTGCTGATAGCTTCGGGCCTCAAAACCGTCGCTGATCTTGATCTTGCGGCCGTCGCTTTGTGCATGGGGTTCGCAAGGAACGCCTGCAAGTTTGTCGATACGTTGGGTGTTCATGTCAAATTCTCGCTTTTGCTGAATTGATAATATGGGCGAGACAATTGATCGAAAATCGGTCAATATCGGAACCTATCGTTCCATTAATGGGACAATAAGGCGGGGATTGGCATGGACCTCAACGACGCGTTCTTTTTTGTTCAGGTTGTTGAAAAGGGCGGGTTTTCCGCCGCCGCGCGGTCGCTGAACATTCCGAAATCGCGGCTGAGCCGCCGCGTGCGACAGTTGGAGGATGACCTCGGCGTGCGTCTCTTGCAGCGCACATCGCGTGTCGTCACCTCGACCCGGATTGGCGAGGAATATTATCGCCACGCCCGCGACGCTTTGGCACGATTCGAGATCGCCGAAACCGCCGTCCGGCGCAAAACCAACACCATAGAGGGCAATGTCACAGTGTCCTGTTCCGTCGGGATGGCGCAGTTTGGCCTTGATCAGATCCTGCCGCGTTTTCTGCAGGACAATCCCGGCGTGACCGTGGAGCAGCGGGCGTCAAACCAGATGGAGGATCTGATCAAGGGCGGCATCGACATTGCCATCCGGGGGCATATGGACAGGCTGCCGGACTCGAGCTTGGTGCAGGTGCGACTGGCGCGGGTGGACTGGCATCTGTTTTGTTCACCTGACTATCGTGACACTTTGGATCTGGCGGGGGATCAGGCGGGGGATCCGGCCATGCTGGCCAATCACCCGGCCCTTGTCCTTGGCCGCCCCAGGGCAACACACCAATGGTTGCTGACGGGCGGCGATGGTCAAACGGCCTCGGTCCCGTGCCACGTGCGGTTTGCCAGTGACGATATGACAACGCTCAAAAACGCTGCGGCGCTTTCCTTGGGGATTGTTGCCCTGCCATGTTACGTGTGCCGACCAGAGGTGGCGGCCGGATCGCTTGTGCGTGTCTTGCCGGGCTGGACCGCGGGGCGGCCACAGATCAGCCTGTTGATGCCGTCGCGCAGGGGGTTGCTGCCGGCGTTTGAAGCATTCCTTGCCTATTTGAAACAGGAAATGCCGGTCGTTCTTGCGGGCGATCCAGAGGTCACCAGCGGATAGCCCGCCGGTGCGGTTTCGGAATGCGCCGCACCATGGCGCGCTGGGCGTCAGCAACATCGCCGTCCCATGTGATCCGGCCCATTTCCGCCTGACGGCAGGTCGAGAAGGCCGCAAAGGCGGTCAGGATATGCATTGGCATTGTGCGATTGTTCATCAGCGTGGCGTGTCCGAGATGTTCCATCCGGCGGTTCTGCTCGCCCGAGGTCGGGCGACGGGATCGCGGTTTGGACGTGCTGCTGAAACCCAATGTCGCGCAGACCATTTGCGCATCTTTCGCTTGTCGAATGGCCGGGTTTCACTGCCCCCCGCCTTGCGCCGGGTGTTCTGAACAAGGTATGCCTTCGACCCATCCCCGAGAGTGCACATCTCTGATGTTCACCATCGCATCTGCGCCGCTGCATTTCGTGTGACCAATCGGGGGTACAAGGGCCAATATGAGCAAAAACGGTATGACACGGAAATGACGGAAGACCCGACACACTCAAAAGTTTCAAGGGCTGCTCGCCTATCCGTCGCCCCGATGATGGATTGGACCTACAGTTTATAAGTTGTTGTTTTTAATTGCTAAAAAAAACACCTTTTGTCAAGTAGCAAACGAATAGCAAGATCGTCATATACTTCTCAAGTAAGGAGCGGCGGCCTCGTCGCAAGATTTCCAGCGGGCCTTCAAAAAAGGGAAGTAGCAGTATTGATACCGATTTGGTCAGGATGCGCGTTCGAGCCGCAGGGAAACCTTGTAGGAGGCGGTCTGTGTAATCACCACATAGTCACCTTCTTGTGCTCCTGACGCTGCAAAGAAGCGCCGTACCCAGCCGCGTCCTCGGAAGATGGACTTGGAGCCGTCGACATCGGTCAGAACTGGTTGTGGTCCGCCCCAGTCAATCTCAATCTGCCGTGGGGCTACATCAGATTTGTTTTTGCCGCCAATCGCGTCCTGTGGGAAGGCCTTCAAGAACTTTGAAAGATTGATGTGATTGTTCCGTACATTTCCACCTGTCAGGCGGCTGCGGCCAAGAACTCTAAACCTGCCTTCTGGCAAAGGTGGCATAGGACCATTTGCCGATCTGTTAGAGACGGGCTTCGCAATAGGGCGTTCCACGTCAGAGAGCTTTACGCTTTCTTGCAGTGATCGCGTTGGCTTTGGTATGACCGAACTGGATGAAGCTCCAGACTCATGGCGAAGACGGTTCAGTTCTCGTGTCTCCTCTGAGGAAAAAGCAACCCAAGTGACCGCGCCTGACTTATGTTGGTAGGGGACAGGGCGCTCCAAAGGAATGATGTCCGCGAGTTTCCATGGGATGACCCATTTTGCGACTTCACCGCGTCGGATCATATCCTCCGGAATTTGATGATGGTTGATATTTGCAATCATCTCTGACGGGATGAGCGCTTTTCCACAATCTACAAGGCGGGCAAGGCCAACGACATGGCCGCTGCCTTTTTGGATAAGGCCAAACCACCCGCGTATCGAGGTCGCTTGTGATCGCATCTCCCAATCTTTGCGACCTTCAAGAATGAGACCGATCCAGGGATCGGCGATGATAAGTCCGCGGGTTACATCCATTTTTGTGTCTGTTTGCATATTCATAATATTTCGTAAGTCCCCTCTGAATTAGGGGAGATAGGGGGCAAGCTGTCACGATTGAACTGTTCGACCATAATGTCTGCGATGGCTGCATGTTGGCCACGGTTCGGCTGTGCCACTGCCTGCGTGAGGCCGGTCACATCTGCTTTGTTGTCTCCCATAGGCCAAAGCGCCTGTTCTGCCAGCCGCCGTTTGCGTTGCATCAGGCTCTGAAGTAGGCTGTCAAAGCTTTGAGCACCCAGTTCCGGGTGCAGTGCCATGGGGATATGAATGGAAACGGGCTGCGTTTGACCGATGCGGTGAACGCGGTCGTTACATTGCTCTTCGACCGCAGGATTCCACCAGCGGGATAGGTGAATGACATGGGTTGCGGCTGTCAGGGTCAACCCTGTGCCCGCTGACTTTGGGCCGAGGATCAACATATCGAAACCGCCATCTGTCTTCAGATGTTGTTGAAAGCGGTTCACGATGTCTTGCCGGCGAGGGATCGGGGTATCGCCATTGATCACGTCAATTTTCTCAAGACCAAACATGTGACGCACGATTTCACCAAAACGGAACTGCAGGTCCCGGTGTTCGATGAAAACCAACACACGCTCATTTGCTTGTTTGATCTTGCGCAGGATGTCGATGACAGCGTCGAGACGTGCGCTCTTTGCGATAAACTGGTCAGGTGGTGTGGCTTCCGTGTCACCAGGATGCACCGAAACTGATCGGATATGGTGCAGCATTTTCAACGCGGCTCCGGGGCCTCCATTGGCCAGTTTCAGTTGCGCCAGGTCATATGCATCTGCCTGAATCTTGGGCATCAGGCGTGGGTGCAGGTAGCGCCGTTTAACGGGCAGGTCTCGCGCGACTTCTTCTTTCAACCGGCGCACTCCAAGGGGAGGCATCGAGCCGCGAGCCTTAAAAACTCTTGCGTGTAATTCGGCCATGTTTTCAGCATCGGGCGCGGCATAGCGCTCGCGAAACTCAACGCCAGAGCCAAGGCACCCAGGCGCGATTCGATCCATGATGGTCCATAGATCAATGGCGGCGTTTTCAATTGGTGTACCGGTCAGGCCAATTCGGAAGTCGGCATTCATCGCCTCAACGGCTTTTGAGGCAAGCGTTGAGCGGTTCTTGATATTCTGAATTTCATCCATGACGATGGCGGAAAAAGGAATCTTGCCCAAGGAATGCTGATAGTTTGCAAGTGTCGTGTAGGTGGTGAGCAGCCAGTATCGGTGGGCGCGACCATCGTCAAAGGCCTCATCCAACCAATCGAGATCCAGAAGTGGCAGGCCTGATTGTGTTTCTGTTCCCTGCGCATCACAGCGTTTTTGAGACCCCAGTGACCCGCCATAAAGACGGATCAGGGAGCCGAAACCACGTCCTTCAACATGGTGTTCAACCTCCTGTTCCCAGTTGCGCAAAAGCGAGGTAGGCGCCACAATTAGAACTGGCCCACGGTTCGCCGCATCTGGTTGTTTCATGTGCTCTTTCAGCCAAGTCAGAAAGGCAATCGTCTGAAGCGTCTTACCCAGGCCTTGTTCATCCGCATTCAGGATCCCGGGCAACCCTGCTTGCCAAGCCTTTTGTGCCCAATCGAAACTTTCCAATTGGTGTTGATGCAGGGGTGTGCGGATCGAGCTGGGTAATTTCGGCGGAACGGTTGCAAAACGCGGTGCAAATTTGGCTTCCCACGAAAGGTCGTCATAATTGTCGAGCGTATCAAGGATGATCGGGCCATCGGTTTCCGGGGCTGCTTCGGGATTCTCAGCCGGAGCGTCCTGTGCTTCGCGGTGTTCGATTTCGCCATTTATCGCTGCAAGACGGGCTGGCGTGATCTGCACAGTTTCGCCAGCGATCTCTGCCGGTATATCCTTGCCGGTTTCCAACACATCGACCATGTGATCGCGCAAGTCATTTAGTTCTGCGGTGGGCAGGGCCTTGATTGCTTCGGCTAAATGTTTAGCAAAGGCTTCGGGCAACCAAGTGGTTCCGCTGCTCTCAATCTGATCCTGCGAGCGCTGATAGATCACTACACCTGTCACCCGTTCAGAATACTCGCGGCTCTCAATCAGCGCAGGGCCAGCAATCTGTTCAACCATTTCTTCTTGCGCCGCAGCATCAAGGTTCTTGAAACCCTCGGTCTGTTCAAGGTGGCGGTTCACCGCTTCTGTGATGAACGCACGCGGATTTTCGATGAAAGCCTGCCGTTCTTCACGCGGTGCATTCTGCACGCGAACCATCTCTTCCAGAACTGGGGCGGAGCCTTTGTCGATCACCAGGTAGGAATTGTTGCCAAGTTGGTAAGCCGACCTGGCACCACGGGCATGCAAGCGGTGTTGAAATACTGCCAAAGCTTCGCCGGTGAGCTCAGCGTTCTGCTCAGAGATATCATCATCCGAGAGCCCCGCATCGTCGAGCTGTTTTGTGGAATAAGGCACGATTTCAAATTGGCCTAAGGAGGGATCAGGAGACACTGAAAACCTGTCCGCGATGCGCACCTCAAGTCCCCGCAGAAAGGCTGTCATAGAAAGGCCTGCCATTTCCTTGTTGGCGGGCATTTCGCTTTCAATAACGTCTTCGGGTTCAATAGCGCGGCGAAAATCGGCCAGCGCCCGCCAGTGCTGTTCAACGGGCTGCGTCGCATCAAATGTATCAGCCAGATCCAGAGCGCGCTTCATCCAAAGGGGGAGGCGGCGTGGTCCATTTGACGTGTGCAAAATTGCGCCGGTTCTTTTGGGGATTTCGCGCCGGCCCTCACGAGACCATTCATAGTGAAGCCGAAAATCAGGTCGTCCCAATACGCCTGTCACATCGGTTTTCAGCATCAGATCCACAGTTGCAGGAAGGCCGAGGGCCTCGGCAGACGGTGCAGAAAGTTGGGCCGCAGCATCATGGGAGATGCGCAGGTGATCGTCTGCGATTTCAACATCTTCTGGGTGCGCGTCCTCCCAAGCACGCAAATCACCTATCGCAAACAGAAGGTTGCGATCTTCGGGGGCAAGATCTGTAAAGCTGCGTGCGGTTGGTGCTGAGATCAAGCGTGAAAGGATGCCGTGTTTCTGCTCCGGAAAGCGGATCTCGATGTTGTTATCAGAGATTCTTTGCAGGGGGGCATTAGACATGTTTTAGAACCCATTCTTTCCAGCGCGGGATAGGGTGATGCGATCGTGAATTTGTAGCGGCATGCATGATCCTGTCGCAGTAGTAAGGCTGAAAGTTTTCGTATAATTTTGGTGCCTTAGGGTCATCTATCCGAAATATATGCGTTCTGTAGTTATGGCATCCGTCGACCACGATCTTGTTGCCAATCCTCATGATCAAGAGGGAAGTATTTCCCCCTCGGTCCATTTGGCGGCCGAAGCGGGTATTCATGCTCGCATCTCCTTGCCGTATAAGGTTTTGCTGAGCATAGCGACGTGCTGCCGATCCAAAAGCCACCCATGCCTCATCGATCATTTTGTCATCGAATAGCTGTAACCAAAAATCTCGGCGAGGGGGCCACATATGATTATTCTGAGTTGCCGTAACCATATTACAGAAGAACTTCATGTCCTGATGGGTCAACCATCGTAACAGAATGGCGCGCAGCTCCGGGTCAAAGCCAGACCAAATGCCTCCAGTATGCAGGCGCGGGTCATTCCATGCGGCGATGATTGCTTCGCTTAGTTCATTGCGCAGGGCATCGGGGGGCGTTTTTGTGCGCCAGACTGACAATAGGGCCTCAACCGCAGGACCGGCACCTGCTTGCAGTACTGGCCCATTTTGCGGGGTCAGCCAGTTAAAAAGTTTATGACGGGCTGAAGTATTTGCGAGATCGGGCGCAAGAGATTTCACAAAGAGCTTTTGTGCGGCTTTGGCCAGACCAGAGGTGTGGGGACTGCTCAATCCGATGGATTGAAGTTTGGCATATGCATCGTCTGTTTCAAGCATGAGTTGCGCCAAACCTCTCGGCGCAGCATCAGGTGTGAATACTTGGGGTAGGGCAGTTATTAACTTCCGATGCCGCCCTCCCAAGTCGCTGCCGCGGGCAGACAGGGTTCTTGCAAGATCGCGGGTGTGGTCTGCGCCAACCGTGAAACTGTCCAGATAGACACCCACCATGCCGTCAAGAAAGGCCCCTGGTTCACGAGTGGCGATTTCATCGAAGTAAAATTCACGCACGTCGCTTAGGTCGGGCCGATTGCAGCGTTCCTTGTCAAAGACAGCAACCGCAGCCGAGATTACCCTCTGGGTGGTAATGTTTTCCCAGTTCCACTCAGAGACACGCAATCGCATATTTTTGGCCAGCTTTTCGCGATCCCGATCCTCCGGGGTTCGAACAGCATCGGGCCAGCGGTTCAGGATGTTGTCGACGGAGCGCTTGATCTGACCGAGCGGTGGCAGGGCTCGTGTGCGGAAAGATTGGCCTCGTTGCAGTAAGGCTCGCGTCGATTCGCGGGGGCGGTTTGTCTCAGGGGCGTTCATGGCTGGAGCACGACGTTTTCCAGCGCCTCTCGTACTACTTCTATCCCGTCGGTATCCTGTGGCGTCACCATAATAAAGCGAAGGTCAATCCGGCGGTTGGTTGCCCGGCCTTCCTGTGTGTCGTTGGGCGCGACAGGGCGATCGGGCCCATATGCGGCGACTGAAAGAACGGGCTGACTCTTCAGGTTTAGGTGCTCCATAACCCCCTGGGCTGCTTGTGTCATGGCGAAGAAAGTGTTGTTGGCGCGTGCCGCTGACAGCGTACGGTTTAGCCGATCTGTTCCAACATTGTCAGTATGACCTTCAATTTGGACGGCCTCAATCATAACAAATCCGGAGTTACATGTGCGATCAAATTGCGATGCTTGACCAATTGTAAAACAGGGCAGTACCTCATTCAGCCGCTGCGCGAGCCGGGCGACGATTTCGCGTCTATCGCGGGCCAAATCTGACCGGCCGGAGGCAAAAAGGCCCTCCCCCTGAAAGCGCAACGCGTCGGATTCTTCGCTCAATTCGACTTGTAAGTCAGGGAAATCAGCCTTGATTGCGTCCCGTAGTTGCGTCAGCACCTTACGCCTCGTCTGAGTTACCTGCGCCAGATATGCCTCAAGTGGGTCAATCTGTTTTAATTCGGCAAGCTCCTGCCGGAGTTGATCGATCTCGGCATCTTTTTGCTCAATCTCTGCGATCAACTGCCGGAGACGCTCTTCGAGGTTTTTGATCCGCGTTTCTGCGGTTGTGAGGTTGGCGGACAGCTGCAGGACCAGAGCCTCCAATTGCCTTTTTTCCCGCAAGAGCTTTGCGAGCTGTGCATCAAGCCGTTCAATGGTTTGTTCGCGTGTTTCGGCTATCTGTTGCCAGCTATCTCGCGCTTCAACAACTCGGTCGTATTCAATCTTTGAAACCGCATCTGGATCGCCGGCCTGGCTTGCGAAAAATGCAAGCAAAATCATCATGATGAATAGGAACCCGACCGTCATGTCGGTCATTGATACGAAGGCGCTTTCTTCTTCCTCTTCGTGACGTATGCGCTTTGCCTGCGCTCTCATGTTCGACGCTGCCGCTGTGCAGGAAGGAAGGCTTCGGCTTGTTCAACGACACTCTTGAGGGTGTCCAGTCCAGGAGCAAGGGCATCACGCATTTGCCCAACGTGATCTTGCGCCGACCCGAGAGCAGCTTCCAGTTGCGAATTGTACTCTGTCAGCGCACGGCCAAGCATTTCATCGATTTGGTCAAGCTTCTCTGCTTCGCTGGAAAGCTGTGACATTGCGGCATGTGTCGCCTCAAGTGCGCGGCGGATACCTTCCCGTTCGTTCCCAAGGGCGGTCTGGGCAGTATCCAGAACATGTGTGGCATTTTCAGCGACGGAAGCTGAGTTTTGCATCAGCGTCTCTGAGACAGTTTCAACCAGGTCACCAACCCTCCGCAGGGTTGTTTCTACGCGTTCTTGTGAAGCACGGATCGGATCGACCGCAGACACGAGGCTTTGGCTTGCACTGCGGAACCCTTCGGATGCGCCGTGTATCGCGTCTGCGCCCGTGTTCATGCCCTGCGCCGCACTTTGGGCACCGGCCGCTCCGCGCTGTACTGCTTCGGCCATGGTCTCCAGCCGTGTGCTGATCGTATCGAGCCGCGACAAAAGTTCTTCGCCTATGACACCACCCATTTCGGAACCAAGCTTTGCAATATCCGTGCTGGTCTGATGAAAGCTGTCCACCAAGCTTTTGCTGACGCCTTCAATTGCTTGACCAGCCTCTGCGCTGGTTTGAGCCATGCGGTCTCGCGCGGCCTGGCTGCTTTCTTCGCTGGCGCTGGCCAAGGTGTCGCGGAATCCTTCGGCGGCGGCCCGCATTTGTTCAGCGGCAGTGCGCATAGCTTCCGCTCCCTGACCGGTGTTGTCGCGTATGCCTTCCAACGTGTCATTCATGACGGAAAGCAGGCGATCTGCCCCTTCGTTCATGGCTTCCGATGCGGTGCGCCCGCTGGCAGCCACTTCGCTGCGCATTTCGGCCATCGCGCGTGCCATCTGATCCAGCGCATCCTTCAGCCCGTCGCCAGCCTGAGTGTTAGTTGAGCTCATTCTATCGACCATCAAACCTATGCGGTCGGTCGCCTCACCCAAAGACTCACTCGCGCGGGTCAACGCGTTCCCGACAGAGTGGGAGAGCTGTTGAGAGAGATCTCCGACCATTCCTTCCATGCTGCTTGTGCCCATGGAGGTGACACGGTCAAAAATTGGGTCCATCCTGTCCGCGATAGCACTTGTGATTTGTTCCGGCAGAGCCTCAAGGGGCTTTTGAAGTTCCGCGACCATTCCCATGCCGATCTCGCGCAAATGTTCGCGTTGTTCGGTTGCTGCGCGCAGCTGACGAAATCCGATGTCCTCCAAGCTGACGAACACGAGACGTCGTTCTATACCGATACAAAGGCGATGCAGGGCTGCATCCATCTTGTTTTGACGTGCGCGAAGCAGGAACGTGAATAAGATCGAGCAGAACAGGCCCACAAGCGACATAACAAACTTAGCAGAGGCAATTTGCATAAAGTCCTGCATCGCCCTATCCATTCCACCTGTCCCGGCGTTCATTGATTGCGAAAACTGGTGCAAGGCCGCAACGAGACCTAAGAATGTCAGCAGCAAACCAGCTGAGACCAATGTATTCGGTAATATGCGGAAAACCCCCGGACCAAACCCCAAGTCATCGACGTTTAGGAATGATGCTGGGCGGATCGAGTTACGCAGCCTCAGGGGGCCGTCTACATCATCGTGTACGATGGTTTCATTAAACTCGTCGAAAGCTTCCCAAACCGTTTCCCGTGGGCCTTTTCTCCGATAGTCATTTCGGAGTTCATGGATGAGTTCCGAGTGACCATCGGCAAATTCTGGAATGCTCTCAAAAGCTCTGACTTTTTGGTCCAGCAATGTAATGGCGCCTAATTGGCGGCTCGATCGAATAAAGTACAAAATCGCAAATATGATGGTGGCAAAAATGATCACACCTGCAATCTGACCAGGGCGGCTGTCGGAGAGAGTCAGCGCCTCTGCAACAGAGATGATACCATTCTTGAGGAAAAGGCCCAATTGTTCGCTAAATGTTTGAAACACCAAATTTTTCCTCAAATATTTTATAAGCCTTAGCCCAAGCTTTGATGCTATTTTCCATCAAAGGTTACTTCAAGGGTGTAGTGCTTTGTCTTGAATAATAAATTTGGCGAAGCAGCCCATGCTACGGTTTGCTGAAAAGGTAGCGAGCACAACGACCATGATTGCGACGAAAGAACCTATGGCAAAAGTGCATCTCAAGCAGGTCACTGGCGGAAGCCCTAAACATCTCTGCCAGGGGGGCTCACGTTGCCATGAAGTACGACTGATCTGACCGCTCAATGGCAGCTACCAGATCGCTGATGGATTCGAGATATGTGGAAGGGGAATATGACGCATGATCATCGGTCCCAAGAATCTGGCTCAGGATTGCCTGTGTGCCCGACATATCGGTCGAAGCCCCAAAAGCAAAACCCTCCATCGCACAGGCGTAATTCAATGATTTGGCGTACATCCAACTTGCCAGTCTTTCCTCATTCTGGATATTGCTGCGAAAGCCGCTTTTGAGGACGATCTCGCCACGGGCGATTTGGAAGCCGCGCCAGAAAGATTCGCCTTTGTTCATGTTTAATTGAAGTTCTTGGCGTGAGGGAACGCTATACAGGCGACCGATGTGATACATGTCAGCATATTCGTCCAATGCGATAGCAAGATGCATGCCGCGAACAGCTTCGATTTCGGTGTCATTGAGGCCCATGGCCGTAGATTTTGCCTTAACCTCTGACAACGCGGTGGGCCCAACGTGCAGGTGGAAAAGCATATCGGGGTTTTCTTTTGCCAGATCTGCGAGCTTGTTCCTGTCGTGCGTGTTTTCATGAAGACTCACGGCGGCGTAAGGTCCAAAATCAAAATGCTTCGCCCTAAGCGTATCATATTTGGCCTTATGTACAATGGTTTATGCTAAATGATCGCGCTTCAGAAGTTTAGTAATGTAAATGGCTTAGTGTCAAAAATATGGGCAGACGCTTATATGAACTTTCACCGATTGCTCGGCGCCACAGCTACGGTGAGGATGACAAGAAGTGATCCGACTCATAGAACCCTTCGGGCTTTTTGCGCGTAACCATTCCATGTATTTATCGTGATGGGCTCGACTTGGTTCGCTGTGCTGTGTGACAGCTTTCCTTCGTTAATCAAGCTCAGGATGTCCCGCGGACACTTTGCGGTGAGATTGAGACGTTCAACAGTGAGCCATATCCGGTCCAAGGCATTTTGGGTCGGGCGGTCGACTTTGCCATAGATGGTTTGCAACCATCCGGGAAGTTCGGTTGAGCGGCGCTTCTGCCTATTGGTCGGGGGAAGTTTGAGATCGCCCTGAAGGAGGCCTGAGGCCCGTACTGCTGGTTTTTTCGACAGCCTAACAAGGAAAAGGAAAATTCCGCGGATTTCGGCTTCGTTTTGCTGTGTCAAGTCGGTGAGTTGTTGCTCGATCCATTTGTTGTTCAACTCTACCGGGCTCAAATCACCTTCTTTGGCAAGTGCCTTTACCCGTCCCAAAGAGGGTGATGTCTTTGCCATTTCGACGTCCGCGAGCACTTGTAAGGCTGACCAGGGGTCAAGATCGGGCCGATAAAATCCGATTGCACGCTTGAATGCGGCGATAAGGCGCATGTGATTGTTCCTTGCGTTACCGGGGATCCGATCCTTGATCTCGTCAGGGACCTCAGACCAGTCATCCGAGAGTACCATGCTGAAGGTTCTGACAGGGTGGTCAAGATCCCCCAAAAGGCGTTCCAAAATCCGGAAGTCTATTGCCCGGTGCTGCCGATCGGCGATACAGGGGGTGCCGGTCCTTGTCGCGGCACAGAGCGCATTTTCAATATCGTGAAATGTCTCTACCGTTTTAAGATGACCTGAAATGGCTGAGGCGTTTTTTGCCAGCTCAGGTGGTTGTTTTTGTTCAATGACTTGTGTTGGATGTTTCATTTCAAAAGAGGTCCGATATGTCGTCTGGTGAAAGGTTTGCTGCGCGGGACGAAAAGGCATCTGAGGCCTTTGATGCCGAAATCTTCTTGGTGTGCTCATCACGGCATTTGAAAAGGTGGCGGTGACCGCGGTGGCCTATGGCATCTCTTCCGTATGCAAGACCAGGTTCGCCAAGATCGGCGAGGAAGGTTTGCAGCAATGTGCGCGCCAAATGACTTGATGATCCGATGGCTTCATTCCAGGCTCGCCCGAACCACCCGTAAGCGACAGGTTCACCGTCGTATCGCATGAACATCGGGCGCCGTTGTGCAATCGCTTGTTCGCGGATCTGTGGCAGGTAGCGCGCATCGTTATCGCCCAGAAGCAATGCATTGAAGAACGTGTTGAAGCTGGGCTGGAAGCCAATTTTTCAGCTCATGGCCGACCTTTGATTGGTTATAATCGAACGCATAGCTGTTTGTGTCAGCGCGATAGAACACGCCGTGCCCCCAGAACATACGATCAACCACATCGCGGGCACGCGGCGGGCAAGCAACGGTGATACCGAGGGCACAGGCCTTCAAGCGCCGTTGGTGTCGGTGAGAAGGGTTGGCGGTGGCATTGGCGTCTTCGAGCTGAATGCGAGCATTTTCCAGTGTAACAGGTAGGGTAGGGGCTTTGCGATTGACCTGCCCCCTGCTGGTCCCTCATTCATAATGAGAGTCTGCAGGTTGAATCTGGGTATTCGGCTTCCGCGTCTGACGCAAGCGCGCCGGGCGCGGAGTCTTCA